>CAZOMV010000006.1:0-91979 GCA_964580995.1 uncultured Pirellulales bacterium | reverse complement strand
ACCGGGAACGGTATTTCATATTTCGCCCTCCACTCCTCCAGCTCCTTCTGCCCCATCGGCTCGCTCTGCACCAGCGCCGCCCACACCCCCTTCCCCTTCAACTCCCCCGCCCTCTTCACCAGCTCCTCCACCCCATGCCGCGACGGCCGCTGATTCATATCACAGAAACACAACAGCACCGCCTGCTCCCCCATCGCGTTCGGATCCACCGGCAAATGCAACGCCGCCATCTCCGGCAATTTCTTGCCAGATAATGAAACAGGTTTGTTAGGCAGAGCAACCTTTTTTGTCAAACCTTTGGTATAAAACACGCGACTATCAGCATCACAGATTTGCGTTCCCTCAGGCAGATCTATTGTAAAAACAGAATCATCAAATTCGGCATAAGGAATAAATTTATCTACTTCAATACTATACGTTATGCTTGATTTTTCACTGGTTCTTTGCATTACAGTGGCAGATTTTGGATACCATACTTTGCCATAGGGACTGTCAACATATGTAATTTCGCCGGCAACAACTTCCTGTTGCAATATGCCATTTATTATTAATTGTTGTTTCATGGGAAGCATGCCGCATTTATGAGTGACCCAAATCCGGCTAATAACATTGTTAAATGTAGTTTCTAATACATGGCAATCTTGGCCATTTATAGTATCCAGCTTTGGCTGAACCTTCATGAGATTACCAGCAATTTCGAGTTCTGCGTTATGAGCAAATTGAGGAACATCTTCCCCCGGCAAAATGTTAGCAATCAATAATATACGAAAGTCATTGTGATACCTATAACTTCCAGGCCCCTTTTTAATAGCCGCTTGCTTGGAATTTTCATAATATTGAGTGCTTACAGAACCATCACACACATACTCCGCGACTTTCGCTATTTCTTTGATATCTCTGTCTGCTATCTCTTTATCATCAGATAATTGCTTCCAGTGATATTTTTGCCCCGCCTCCTGTTTTTCCACTATTTCGTATTTATGCAGGTAGCTAAAGTCATAATCTTCGGACCCTTCCAGTTTTTGGATGGTCTTTTTATAAGCTACCTCCATGCTACGGATATGGCCGTAGCTTTTCATCCAGCCGTCATAAATAGCTTCGGGTGTTAAAAAACTAGAGTGATTACCCCACAGATTAGAAACCATAATCAAACTGATATAAATAATGCCTAAACACTCAAACTTTGAGGAACGAATCATACTATTTTCTTTTCTAAAGTTATGTTGTATATCACCTACTTGTCTTTTTTAATTTCCCAAATACGAATCCTCTCTTTTTTTCTTTGCATGGCCTTGATCCCAGCGACCAATCCTTTTTTGATCTGAATCCGTATCACTTGACCAGTAGGTATAAATATTATCGTTTCTTAATCCTACGGTAGGCACTTCACAAGTTCCAACATGTCCATCGGCAAACAATATATTTTGATAATGTGTGCCATGATTGCGACTATTGCCATGCCGGGTATTTTGCCCCTGGGCATCATTCCAGCTGCCATCGGAATTTGGCACAGGAAATTCTCCCGCCTTCTCATTTCGCTCGCCCGTCTCGGTGTCGTAGGCCCAGCTTTTATCGGCCAGAATAGCCAAATCTGCTGGAGCCGTCGCATCGATTAATCCCGACCACAGATCGTTATACGAATAGCTCAAATTCACCAGGGATTGAAAATCTCGTAAATCCTTCCAGTCTTTCACCTCCCATCCGTGTTGCCGTGCCACCTTCCTAGCCACATTAAAATCCATTGGCGTATCCTTTTTAGCCCCTGGACAGACAAAGTCTTTTGGATCAGCAACCTCATAAATCACTAATAAGTACAAACAGCCGCCCACCGTAGGCTGCTTGGCCCAATCCTGAAATTGGGGATTGCACCACCGGGTAATCTCTGTCCCATTTCTACGATTATAAAGCCCCATCCCGAAGCTCCCTTCGGAGCCGGAAGGCCAGACCACTGGACATTGGTCCTTATATTCGCATTCATACATATAGATTGACCGGGCCAACGTATTTAACTGATTGGCACATTGAATCCGACGAGATTTCTCTCGTGCCGTATTCGTAATACAGGTAAGACTAAGCGTTGACAAGGCTAACACAACCACCACCACCAGCAATTCTACCCAAGTAAATCTTTTTGAGAATTTCATAAGCGTTCCCTTTCTTTTTCCTTGGATTTTTCTTGGAGCAAGCTTCGTTGCTATTCATACCCACTTGTCTGTTTTATCCAATCCTGGGATAGAAGCATCATATCGCTAATATCTACCATCCCATCACGATTCAAGTCGCCAGGCAGTTCAGCCAGGTAGGGTATGCTGTGCATACCATCTTTTCGCATCGCCTAATATGCGTCCCCCTATACCATTCCCCCGCCGGTCATTCTGGTAGGGTGGGTTCTTAACCCACCATCTTCTTTGCGCAAGCAGGAATCCAGGTTTTTTCTTATGTCCATCTCGTCCATACCGTCCATAAAGTCCATCTCGTCCATTTTCTACCGCTTTACTTCAGATTCAACCTTTGGGCCTGTCCTTCTCCGTATGTCACTCGCCCCCGCCCCCGCCTCATTCGGATCATAACAGCTCATCACCACCTTACCCGCCTTGTCCACCACCTTGCCATCCTGCCAAACAAACTTCATGCTTAGTGGGAAAGCACGTAATAGTACAGTAGTCCCAGCGGGGATATCATCGGGGAGAAAAGACCCAAGTGCATCATGGTCCGGATTAAGCATAATCATTGAATAAGTTAAATTTCTTTCGTAACTACTTTGATAATCAGGAGATTCAGTTTTATTCGCAATTTTACAGATTTTCGGGCACCATGCCTCTCCTACTTTTTCAAATTCAAGCACTTCATAGAGTTCATTTGTGGTGTAATTATGGTCCAGTGGCCTTCTTCCAATAATATCTCCTGCTTCTCGCTGAACCTGGATACGGGCAATGTTAAAATCATGAACAGGGTCAAACCAGACAGTATATTTCCCTCGCTCCGGCACATCCGCTTCAATAACATAACAATCTGCTCCCCGAAGATTACTTTTTTTGTCCTGCAACTTAAGTTCTGTGGTGGGTTTCAAAAACAGCTTATCAAGCCGAGTCAGATCGCCACGATGATATCCATTAGCCTCCTCAAAACACGAAGCTTTATAGTCAACTGACACTTTTTTTTCTTCATCACCTGGATCGCTTTTATTAGTAATGAGTGCCTGTGTAAGGCCATTGCCCGATAAAACGCTCTTGCATACAGAAAACGCTCTTTCACCATCCCATAGGGTGCTATAATAATCAGCCTGTTGCTCCTTTGCATTTCTGAATCTCACATTGATGTCACCCCAGGTAGAGGAAATAGTCCTGCATCGATCTCCATCGGTTCGCAACTCGATATTTGTATAACTCCTACCTACTCCATTGAATTCAGGATAAGTGTAAATGCATTCTTCGTTAGCCTTTGCGATATAAGACTTTGTATTTTCCCGCGATTTTACAAATTGTTCAAGCACCTCACGGGCATTGCTGTAATTACAGGAATCATCTGCCCTTGTTAAAATCGGAAGGATTAATAAATACATAACACACAGAAATACTGGCTTTGCCTTCATTTTTATCTCCCAGAGTTTTCAGATTTATATATTGGGTATTCCAGTGATGAAATACCCAATATACAATTAACTGACATTTCCCATTTACAAACTTAAACATAGCTTTCCTTACCTATTCAGTTGCTTCAAAAGGCTTTTTGTTACCGACTTTTTTTTAAAAAATCCGCAAAAATTATTCCGAATTCCCCTAATCCCCTAATACCCAACGCCTTACAGTAACAATATTTTTTCCCTGCCTCCTCATCCTTCACCATCCTCCACTTCCCTGCCCAAATACGACCAAAACCATAACTCTTTATTTTATAATCATTTAATCCGTGCCATCCGTGTAATCCGTGGTTGTTTTTTCTATTATCCCACTTTCTCAATTATACCCCATATTTTATAATAGTCAAATATAAATATTATTTTGTTTGTTAAAAAACTTATATTTACTCGAAACTTTATATAACCACTTTCCGCCGCTTATATTACCTCACAAAAATTTTACCCATATTTGACGGAACCGCCAAAAGTCATTATCGACATCCAAAAACGGCTCTGGCTCCCCAATAACAAGGGGTCGACGAGCTTTTGACGCTGGCGTCATATTTTATCCCTTAGCCTTTCCCCCGTGCCGCCAGCCTCTGGCCGGCACTCTTCATATTTCCCTTCGCCCCCATTCGTGTTTAAAAATATCTTAAGTACTTATTAATTAATATATTATAATTTCTTATCTGCGTTCATCGGCGTTTATCGGCGGACAAATATTCTTCTCTTTGCCTCTTACCGACTTGCCTCCCCAGCTTCCAGCCGAAACGCCAATCTGCCGTGCGGCCAGCACTCCTTCCCTGCCTTCGTTATCTTTTGTTAAAATTCTTCTCTTTCAATTTTTGATTTTTGATCTGTCATTTTTATTTTTTCACTTTGATCTTTTATTTTTTGCCGGAGTTCCCCACTCTCCCTATTTTCCCAATTTCAAGCTGGGCAACCTGGGTAATCTTTCCCTCTTTAAATTCGTAACTCGTAATTCGTAATTCGTAATTTCCTACCTTGCCACGTGTCCAAACCATTCACTTTTACCACACTTATACTCAACTTTGCATGCCTTTTGCTCTACTTTTACCTCACTTTCTTCATCTTTTACTATACTTTGTTCAACATTTACCAACTCAACCTAACCGTTAAATATTACCAAATTTATTACCCATCTTACCAAAAATCTTACTCAACCGTTACAACCGTTATAATCGCTACTTTATTATCGGACTATACATTTTAACGCAAAATAAGCACTTACAGCAATTTCGCCGCAATAAAAATAAAGACTTACAATCGTTTTCATAAACCAGAAATAACGACTTACAGCCGTTTCCCCTCCCCAGCCGCCCATTTCACTTTCCAGGCAGTTAAATTCCTGTTTTTGCATTTTTTTGGAAAAATATGTGTTTTTACCTCGTTTTTCTCAGATTTTTGCTTAAAATAGCTTGGTATTTGTAAGGTACTATGATCGGAGGAAACAGCATCATGGGTTTTCTTAAATACCCTTATTACGGTAAGTTACTGATCCAGGCCACCCAGGAACTGCACAAAATGGCCCTGCACGATCAGTATGACAATCTGTACTATTTTCAGGTCAATCTTCCCGAACACCAGTTCCCGTTTACAGTTACAATCATGGGCTCCGGTGGCGAAGCCTACGGCCTGAATATCTTCTGCGGCCCCGATGGGCTTGAGCACTTCCGCTCTCTAAACGCACAAACCGCTCAAATTAAACAAGTTATGCGTAAAGCCAGCATAATGGGATATGAAATGGTCCCCTTCAGCGAACTCGAACCGGAAAGCAAAAAATGGATCAAAAAAACCGATTGCCGCATCCAAAAGCACGAATTGTTTCCGGATTTCATGGTTGCTGAACCGGGCTACAGAACACAACTACTTAAAGATAAAGAAGTTAAAAACTTATTGTATATCGTCAACGCCATCATCAAACTCGCCAGGGAGGATAAATTCGATCCCAGCGACATTTCATCGGACATGGAAATTTTCACGGTTGACATCACCGGCGAGATAGAGAATCCCAACCTGTCAACCCAGAACGTAAAATGGAAAAACCACCTCCAAACTTTGGAGACCGTCTTACCGGAACCGACCGTGGATTCGGCCTTGTCATTTACGTTATCTGCTTTACCCAAAAGAAATTGCGCCTGGATCGTAGGATCAATGATGATTCCCTCGTTTGAAGATACCAATACGCGAAGTGCGATGTTAATCTTGATTGATCTGGAGAAAGGACCTATCGGGATAGTTCCAGTTGA
Organism: uncultured Pirellulales bacterium; assembly: GCA_964580995.1. Classification (GTDB taxonomy): domain Bacteria; phylum Planctomycetota; class Phycisphaerae; order Sedimentisphaerales; family SM23-30; genus JAKJEP01. The sequence continues at coordinate 86,090 of CAZOMV010000006.1, read as the reverse complement.
GGTTGATACCACCAATGCCATCTGGCATAAACTTGTGCAGGTATTTCAGGCACAGGCAGACGCACCCGACCTACCCGAAAATAAACTCCCTGAAAAAGGCATCCCCACAAAGATATTCTTTGTTGATAACGACTTATATCGAATTGCCAATGCAACCTTGTCTCACCTCAGCATCGAATGCAAGCTGGAAGAGCCTGATTCCAAGCTGGCCCAGTTGCTGGATGAAATGGAAGATCATTTTTATAGCTGTTTGGAAACAGGCGAGTTAGATTCTTCCGATGAGGATGATAGCGGGGAAGATTTTGACGAAGAAGACTTATGGGACCAGCCGCCAGCCCCGGATGATATCCAGGGATGGAAAGAGATCGATGGCATGATCCGGACGGATATCGATGATGGTTTTCAAATTGAAAAACGCTATCGCAGCAAACGTGCCACCCAGCAATACTTCGGCAAAGACGTAGATGCGGATTATCTATTTGAAGAATATGAAAATATAATGATTATAGATGCCTATGCCGAGTGGTTCACCACCTGCTATCGGTCTTCACATAAAAGCCAAACCATTGCCGAAAAATGGCTTACAGACAACACTTTCCCCCCTGCCGCCCAGGACTTGATTCAGGCCCGAATCCAGGCAGCGCCGAGTTTTTATCGGGTGGAAGTTCGGAACAAAAAAAAGGGCCAGTTACGATTTGAGAATCTGCTGAAAGGCCCGGATTATGTTGTAACTGATTTTGGTTTCGCTAGTTGTATTGAATCCGGAATGATTGTACCCGCCCGGGTCTTCCCAGCCGGAGATTTTCATTTCTTCACGCTGGTCGGTCCGGTCCTGCCCTTCGGTGCTTTTCCGAGGGTACTGGATTATTACGATTATCAGAATATCAACCTGAGTCAGGAGGAATTGCATCAACATCCCTATATTCTGGGCTGGTTATGGGATTTTTATGATACCGAAATCGTCAACGCCCCTCTGCCCATTCTGAATAATACCGATGGCGATCCGATGTTATTTCATACCGCCCGCTACCAAATCCAGAACCGCAGTGAAGTACATAAAAATCTAAAATCCCTGGATTTTCTAGACTTTGATGATCATGAAAATTGTTACATCTGGTTTCGCAAGGGTTTCGGGCAGTTTGGTTCCCCTGAACAGCGTACCCTATTGGGCCGGTTGTGGTTTGAGAAAGAGGAACTGCTGGTCGAAACCAACTCGCAAAAACGGCATGAAAAATCCAGAAAATGGCTGGAAAAAATACCCGGTGTAACCTTCACCTCCGTTTCCACCCGCGACTACCGGGATGAATTATCCAAAGTAAAACGCGGAAGCCGACCGGAACCCCTCCAACCGGCGGATTTGCCCATTGAGGCCAAGGAAGATATGCGGAAAATGGTGGAAAATTATTACCGCACCTGGCTGGATACCCCGATTCCTATGCTCGATAATCTTTCCCCACGTCAGGCAGCAAAAAAGGAAAAATATCATAACCAGATAATCGCCCTAATTCGCACCATGCCCAAACCAACGGGCAATCTGCCCGGCATACCCGACGTGCCTAAGGAACAAATGCTCAAAGAACTGGGCCTGAAATAACGTGTACTTGCCCCTAATCCAGCCGGATCCCCTGCTGCACCAGCCAATTTTTCAATTCACCCATCTCGTTGTCAAATACTTCTTTATCGTAATTCTCTTCCAGCCTCTTGATATGCTCTGCCAGCTCGGTCCGTTTCTGAATCGCCTGGTCCAGCTTTTTCTCCAAATCTTCGCTAATAATCCGTAAATCCTCGAAATCGATTTCGATCTCCAGCAGCTTGGCCAGCCGCTTGGCCGCGGCCTCGATGCATTTGGGATTTCGACCCTGCACATAGGCTGGTATCTCCGCCACCAGCCCGATCATAGGTATTTCCCGCTTACTCGAATAATCGGAAATATGGGTTACAATACTGGCTGGGCCTTCATAATTGGAAAAGGTTACATTATACCCCGCCAGTTTCACCTTAAGGTTTGACTGGTTGACAAAACAGGTGAATTTCGGCTCCCGGGTATGCGGCACCAGGCCGGCAACCGAACCGATAAAATAAATCTCGCGGACCTGATATTGCTCTGCTACCTGGAAGATAGCCTCCGCATATTCATGCCAATTGATATTCGGCTCCTTCCCGATAAAAAAAATCAGGTCGTTTACCGCGTCATAGTAAAATTGATTGGACGGCTCCTGATAATCCTTAATCAGCCCATCTTCCATCCTGACATAGGGTCGAAATACGGCAGACAGTTCCATTGGACCTGGAAAATTATAAATATAGAAATCAGAAGGATTTATCTGAGCAAAACTGGCCGCGCGAACCTGATTCACCAAATACGTCACCGTCCCTGTCGATACCTCCCCCCCATCCATCCAGCCGCTAAATCCTAATATCATTCGCGGCGATTTAACCTTTGCTATCGCAGTGACTTGTAAATAGTTTGAAACCATTGGGATTGCCTGTTTTGGTTATAAGCATTCTTTCGGCTATACCTCTTACTATTCTATGCGTAAATTCACATTCCGCAAGCGTTACCCGTAATAAAACCGGTTAATACTGAAATCGAATGTCTCTTTCTCTACCCCAAACCATGATTTTGATAATTATTATGGTAATAAAAAGTTAATATAGATAATTTGGGATATTTAGTAAAGTTTTTTAGGCACATATTTCGATATGCTATATATTGCCTATTTTAACATGCCGGCTATATATAATGTTAAATTGGGAAGAATAGTGTGTTGTGCGATTACTTGTAGATAAATTTTGAGGTTGAATATTATGGATTTTGAAAAAATTATGATTCGTTATATGGACAGACTGCTTGAGGGCGACAGGGCGGGTTGCCGCCAGATATTAGGGGAATCTTTACAGACCGGTACTCCTGTTAACATCTTATATACCAGTCTGTTCTGGCCGGTAATGACCGAAGTGGAAAAACTGTATCGGGAGAATCAGATTAATCGAATTACGGAGCAGATGGCAACGCGGATAAATCGGACGCTGGTGGATCAGCTCCAGAGCAAATTGCCGAGGCGAGAAATTCGTGGGAAAAAAATTATCATAACTTGTGCAAATGACGAGCAGGAGGAGCTGGGGGCACAGATGTGCTCAGATCTGTTTGAATCGGACGGGTGGGAAGTGAAATTCATCGGCAGTGGTGTACCCAATGATGAGATTCTTAGCCTGGTAGGGCAAGAACAGCCTGATATTCTCTTTATTTACGGCACAAAACCGTCCGGGGCGCCGGATATCCGGAAATTAATCGATACCATACGCGGGATTTCGGCGGCGCCCCATATGCGAATCATGCTTTCCGGGGGAGTATTTAACCGGGCGGACGGGCTGTGGGAAGAGATCGGGGCCGATTTATTCGCTCCTACCGCCCAGGAGGCACTTCAGGTGGCCTTAACCGACCGGAAACACGAGCCGGAAATCCGGACCAGACGCCGCAGAAGTGTTAAAATCGACCTGGCCCAGTTCGTGGAAGCGGCTGCGGAAATCGGGGGATAATTGTCTGCCATTGAAGATAAAACAAGTAAGGACCGATAATTAAATACGGGGAAATTTTGAAAATTTGGTAAAATTTTTACAAAATTTGGATTTTTTATGAAACAAACCGAGGACTTTTTGCGTCTATATTATAGAAGAATAAAATAAATTAGATGTTTTCTCCTCCTTCCATTGGCGAAGCAGTACGACCCCTCCCGTTCTGCTTCGCATTTTTATGCGCAGAAATCGGGGTTGAAACTGGGGCGATGTCCGTAGGCTGCTGTAAGTCGTTATTTCGGGTTTCTAAAAACGATTGTAAGTCTTTATTTTTATTGCGGCGAAATTGCTGTAAGTCTTTATTTTACGTTGAAATTGATAGTCCTATAATAAAGTAGCGATTGTAGCGATTGTAACGGTTTGGTAAGATTTTTGGCAATATGGGTAAGAATTTTGGTAATTTGTAACGGTTAGGTTGAGTTGGTAAATGTTGAACAAAGTATAGTAAAACATGAAGAAAGTGAGGTAAAAGTATAGCAAAAGGCGCGCAAAGTTGGGTAAAAGTGTGGTAAAAGTGAATGATATTTGCACGTGTCATTGTGATTAAGGCGGGAATTTTTGGGGGACAAAATTATCCAGGTTTCCTAGATTAGCCAAGTTATCAGCAAGAAGAAATTACAAATTATGAATTACGAATTAGAAAATAGTTATCAGTTATCGGTTATTGGTTATCAGCTCAGACAAATCGGACGGGTCGGATACGCTACGCGAGAACAGGTGAGCAGGGGGTCAGGTGAACAGGTGAGAAGAAAAAAATGGCCCACCGCCTCATGGGGTCGGAGGGTTGGACGGTTTATAGGAGGTTTCGGCTCCGAGAGCATGGAACACCGGTTTCCCCCCGTGAAGAGGATTTTGGCGGCAGCTTTGATGCGATATATCCTTGCGTCCCAAGCGGTTTTAAACTGCGGTTCTGGCTGGGGGCAGCGACCGGCGGGAGCGGCGAGGGGGGCAAATGTACGCGGCGATTATGGTGCAGGCCGGTGCCTGCCTCGGAGAGCATGGAATGCCGGTTTCCCCCCGTGAAGAGAAGTATGGGGATAGGGGATGGGAGACACGGTTGACACAGCCGTGGCACGATTATTTTTTGAAGGGCAGAAGATGGGAAGATGGATTCCCGCGCACAGGCTGTGTCGTAATTAAGAAAATGGATATTTTCCAGTTTATAGAATGTCTTATATTGAATGTAGGAGCTAGCTTCTACGCCTGTTTGCGATAATCCGTAGAGTTCAAAAACACGTAAAATTGAATTACGACAAAGCCTGTGCGCGGGAATGGCACTCAATTATTGATGTCCCCATATTAATCCGGTGTCTGCCCCATAGGCATTCGTTGCATATGGGGACATACATTGGATCGCGTCGGCAAACGAGTTGCCGACCCTACCCGGCTGGCGGGGGCAAGCCGGCGTGGGAATGGCGGGAATAACGGGCGGGCGAGGGAATAAAGAACCGCGTGTGCAACCAGTTGCACACCCTACACGGTAATGGCCGGCGGGTGGCAGATGGTATATAGTATATGGGGACGTGGTATGAGGGCGGAGGACGGGAAGATATGGATTCCCGCCTGCACGGGAATGACAGGGGGGTGATAGTCTGATTTATGGGGGGTGCCTATGAGATTGTCTGCGATTTCGGGGAATACAGAGGACGCAGGTACTGCTGGGAAGAACACCTCCCTGCTGGAAGGCAGGAAGGTGGGGCCGAGAGGCCCCTTTACCGACGCGAGGTTGGAATGAACTATGACGCTTCCGTTGGGCGCTGCGTGGAATGTCAGAGGAATAGAAGATGGATTCCCGCCTGCCAGGCTGTGTCGTAATTCAATTTTGCATGTTTTTGAACTCTACGGATTATCACAAACAGGCGCAGAAGCTAGCTCCTACATTCAATATTAGACATTCTGTAAACTAGAAAATATCCATTTTCTTAATTACGACACAGCCTGTGCGCGGGAATGACAAGAGAGGAGGTGGGTGCATAGCGGGGAACAAGATAATCGACCCCCTTACTGACGTGCGGGGCTGGGAAACGAAAATAAAATCGCAAAATGACAAAGTAAATCACAAAAAGAAAATCGGCGTTCATCGGCAGACAAATGGTATTTTCGTTATTTGGCCGATAGGGGCCAAAGGATCCAATCGCCTTGATGGTTATTATGTTCCCAGGTTTCCACTCCGCCGCTATCGACGAAATCCTCACCCACACTGTACAGGATGAAATCCTCCCCCCGCCGTTCGTAGTGCAGGATTCCGTCGCTGAAATGGTCTTCCGGCAACTGCTGCAAATAGCCGGCCGTCACCAGCGTTGGCAAGTCTTCCGGATATTCCCCCTTCTCCAGCCGCCACCGCTGCAGGGCAAGTATCGTTACGGTCGCCTCATGAAAGGTTTTGGTTCGGTAAAATGCTACACTTGTCCTCGCAACCGCCGGACCCAATAATTTTAAATGAAAATTGATAATACTCGACGGGAACGAAGCCGAATGTGTGCCTTTTTCTTCCTGCATATGGCTTTGATAGGGAGTATCCAGCCAAATTTGATCATAAAACTCGACCAGTTTTGATTCGGTTTCCTCCACGCTGCCGGTAAGAATAACTTGGGCCGGGATTAACCATTTTAAAGGATTCTTTTGGGTTGCCTGAATCATTTGCTCCTGGAATGCCAGGGAATAGTACACCTCTCCCCGCATATCCATCATGGACTCATTCATAGGAAGGTCTTCCATCATTTGCTGGGTTTGGGCCAGTTTTTTTAGTTCAACCTGAGATTTTGACAATACTTCATCTATAAAGGCACATCCAACCGCATTCAGGGCAATCCCCACCAGCTTTTCTACCAGCAACTGCTGGGAGAGTATGTGACGTCCCATTTTTATTACTACGATACATTCGTCCAGAGCGTCTTCACTCCGGTTATCCGCCACATCGCAGCGCATCCGCCAGCCTCCCAATCGTACCAGAGTACGATATTTTCCCAGTGGCTTCATTAATTCCTCCATATTTTTCTGCGGAGGTAAGCCCGTCTGGAATTCAGTCCAGCAATAGGGCAATTGGCTGCCTTGAACCACTTCCTGCCAGGCCAGCTCGTTCTCATGGATCCATTTTCGCAAAACGTTTTTTGCCGGTTCATCCAGTTTCTCATAGTTCGAGGTTGTATTGATGACCATATTATATTCTTCCGGCAGGGCCACATACAGGTCCGTCGCTTTTTCATAATGCTGCCAGGCGTTGGTTTCTTCCTTTACTACCGGCCGGCTTACCTGGTTGAATTTTTCCATAAAATCCCCCTCGTGCGTTTTCCACGTATGAATAACCCAGGCATTATAAATTACACCTATCATATAAATACCCAGCAGCACCTGAAGGGATCGGATTACTACTTTTCTCCAGAGCGGGCGGCAGCGTTTTTTGCCGCGGCGGATTAGGTAGGCCAGCAGTTTGGGGTCTCCGAAATCGGCGATCAGTTTTTCGGCGGCCTGCTGGCGCTGCGGGTCCGTCTGGTATTCGGCCAGGGCGTCGGTGAAATGGTCCGTTAGTTCCTGGCGGACATCTTCGCGGACTTTCCGCCGGTATTTTACCTTTTTGACAACAAGGTTGATATACTCCAAAACATGATCAGGCAATTTCTGATTACTATCGTGGTTCATTTTAGCTGCTTATCCGATACCGGCCAGAAGACCCGGTCGCCGCTTCTTTCATAATCACCCCATTCATAATTAAGTTTTGGATTCTGAACCCCGCCATCATCATCAAAATCCGATCCCAGACTGTATAAAACAAAATTCTCTCCCCGTTTTTCGTAGTGAAGAATCCCATCACTATAGGGATCCTCCGGCAATTGCCGCAAATACTCTTCCGTCACCAACTCCGCTAATGTTTCCGGATATGCCCCCTTCTCTATCTGCCGCTGACGCAGGGCTAATATCGTCAGGGTTGCTTCGTAGGTTGCCTTTCCTCGAAAAGAATATTCCGCAATTCTTCCCAAGACCGGCGTAAAATGGCGCAAGAGGTAATATTTATATGGCGATAAATCATGAAATTTCTGATCAATATTATTTTGGCGAAGTTCATACGGTTTTAGTTCAGTCAGATTTTCGATATCATCGTAAAAAGTATTCGCCAATTCTATCGTTTCATTACGCCCTGCATGGATCATTCCGAGGGCGGTTACTACGAATAGTTCAGCAGCATCATCCACTTTTTTATCTAATCCGTCCATTCCGTCCATAATTTTTATCATTTCCGCCGGGATAATGTGCCCCCCGCCTATTCCCCCCTCCGTAAATACGCGTTGAATCGTATCCAAAAGAATATATTTTTCGCTTCTCACATCCATCATTGGATACCCGCCAGAGTAAAAATGAACAAGTTGTTCTCGGATATTTTGTAAATCCTCTTTTGCGATTCGTTGTTCTATACAAATCGAGATGATTCCCTTGTAACCTATATTGCTAATGGCCAAACCGACCATTTGTTCTATTATGGTAGAATTTTGCTTCAGAAGATGTCTTCCCACTTTGAGGAAAATCAAATATGATTCTAAAGCTTTTTGATCATTCCCCTTCTCTGGAGAAATTTGTAGTTGCCAGATTCGCGATCGCAGTAAATTGCGTAAATGCCCCCATCTGGGCAGGGATAGATTAATCAACCATTGATCCTGAGAATCGGCCCGGATTTCTCTCCAGCAATAAGGTTTTTCGCTGGCCTGTTTGAGTGCCTGCCAAGCAGGTTCATTTTGCTGGATCCATTGCAGCAGGGCTTGTTGTTCTGCCTGGTTCAATTCAGAGAACGATTTATATTCTTCGTTGCTTCGATCTGTATAACGAACGGTATCTTTTATGGATTCGTCCGGCTCTACATATAGGTCCATCGCTTTTTCGTAGTGCGGCCAGGCGTTGTCTTCGTCGGCTACTTCCGGGCGGCTGGTTTGATTTAGCAGGGCGACATAATCGACAGAGATGGATGGTTTGCCGGTGAGGAACCACCAGGTATAGAAGCAGAACAGAATAATGAAAAGGCCTACGGCCTGGAAGCTGCGGATGATGAATTTTTTCCAGAGGGGGCGGCAGCGTTTCTTGCCGCGGCGGATCAGCGTGGCCAGCGTTTTGGGGTCGCCGAAATCGGCGATTAGTTTTTCGGCGGCCTGTTGGCGCTGGGGGTCTGTCTGGTATTCGGCCAGGGCATCGGTAAAATGGTCCGTCAGTTCCTGGCGGACGTCCTGCCGCACCTTGTGCCGGTATTTGATTTTGCGGATAACCAGATTGATATATTCGGTTACACTGGCTGGCAATGAATTCGGTGGTTGTTCTTTACCAGGCATTTTTGCGCCTCCGTACTACTTCGTGTCTTTCGTAACTTCATGGTTTAAATAGTGTTACCACGAAGAACATGAAGATCGCGAAGTAATACAAGAATGATTTTTTACATATTCTGGATACCCGCCTGTGCGGGTATGATCTATCACAATATTTTATGTGGTTGCTATGGCTGGGCTGGCGAAGCCGAATACCAGGTTGGCGCCGGCCTGGAGCTGCTGCCACTGCTGCTTCTGGGCGGCCAGCATTTCCTTGCCCTTGCCGGTGATGGAATAGTAGCGGCGTTTGCGATTGGTGTCGCTGTCCTGCCACTGGGCTTCGATCAGGCCCTTGGCCTCCAGGTTATAGAGCAGCGGGTACAGCGTACCCCGGCCCAGGGTGAGAATGCCGCCGCTGCGCTGCTCGACGGCCTGGCTGAGTTCATAACCATACATGGCGCCGCGGGATAGAATCTCCAGCACGATGACTGGGGCAACGCCTTTCAGTAATTCACGTTCGAATTTCATAATTAAAATCTCCGAAAGAGAGGATGGTATGCAAAGCATACCCTAGCAAGTCGTTCAAATTTCATGGTTAATAACTCCAACAATTATTAACTTTCTATACATAGTATGTAACACATACTATGTATAGTCAAGTAAAATTTGGTTTTTTCAGTAGAAAAAATTTGGATTGACTCCCAAATTCGAGGTAAAGGGCAGAAACGAAGGTTTTTACCCCCTTACTTACGGGCATGTTGACCAAATATGACGCCAGCGTCAAAAGCTCTTCGACCCCTTGTTATTGGGGGCCAGAGCTGTTTTTGGAAGTCCATATTGACTTTTGGCGGTTCCGTCAAAGAAGAATGGAATTTTACAGCAGAAAACCCCCATAATCCGCAGTGAAGTTTAGCTGGAGGTGGCGACGCAGTTTCGGCCGTTTTGTTTGGCGCGATACAAGGCTTTGTCGGCGAGGTCCAGGAGCTGCTGGGGGGTTTGGCAATGGTTGTGGAATACGGAGGCCAGGCCGATGCTCAGATAGGGAATGATTTGGCCGGGCGCGGGCGAGGATTGGCCCTGGAGAAGATAGTTGGCGGATTCATTGGCAAATACCCGGCAAATTCGTTCGGCGACGTTTTTGGCATCCGGGAAATCGCAATCGGGCAGGAGGAGAACAAATTCGTCCCCGCCATAGCGGCTGGCCAGATCCTGTTCGCGGGAGAAGGCGCGTAAGAGGTCGCCGAGAAACACCAGCAGGCGGTCCCCCACCGCATGGCCGTAGGTGTCATTGACTTCCTTGAAGTTATCCAGATCGATCATCAGGCAGGCCAGATCACAACGGGAGGCCAGGGTTTTTTCAAAAGACTCCTGGAGAAATTGCGATAGACGCCCCCGGTTAGAGAGACCGGTCAATTTATCGGTATTGGCGGTTTTTTCCAGATGTTTGATGGTGTGGTGATAATCTTTTTTGTTGCAATATTCTCTTCTTTCTCCCGCGGCCAGGGCGCGATCGATTTCCTGGCGGGCCTGGGTGAAAGCGGAGAAGAGGTGATTATACTCCCATGTCATTTCTTCGGCCAGACCGGAATCGGAGCTGGGGACCGGGCCGGAGAGTTTTCCCTGCCGGATATTTTTGATGTCCCGGAGGAGTGATCGGAACGGCCGTTCGGTGAGAAACCGGGCCAAAACCCATTCCGCGACGATGCCGCTGAGCACCAATACCAGGATGATTGCCAGCCTGGGGTTCCAATACAGCCCCCCTGCCAGGGCGATCAGGACCCCGATGGACAGGATGAATATAATCGTGTTTTTATTCTGTGAATTCAACTTTCAATGCCAGTCTAAAGTCCTATAAAAATATCCAGTCGAAATACCATATACATTATTATCGGGAAAAAGGGCATCCGGTTTAATGGAAATCTCGCTGGGGGAGCGGCCTACTTTGCGAGGTTCTTTTGGTTATCAGCCGATATGTTCGAGAAAAGCGGCGACCTGGGTACTAACCAGGGTCAGATAATCCAGATCCTGATGGGAGTAGGCCTCCTGGTCGGCGCCGTTATCGAGGTAAATAATCCCATAGATGCCGGCGGGAGCGGTAATCGGAGCGGCCATAGCGGAGCGGAGATTTTCCAGTCCGCCGGGTGCGATTTCACCGGGACCGGCGATATCGGCGATATTGGGCAAGAGGATATAGCTTTCGTCCTGAACGGCTTGTTTGATAATATTTTTCCCGACCAGTTGTTCCAGCGAGATCAGATTCCCGCCGCGGGACAATCCGCCATACGAGGTGAGCGGGCCGGAGGTCGTTTCGCGGAGGCCGGTCCAGATATGATAGGCATTGAACTGTTTGAGTAACTTCTGGTTCAGTTCGGTCAGGAGGGTTTCTTGGTCGTCCTTTTTACAGAGGGAGACGCAGAGGTAATAGATATCGGTAATCCGATTGGGGGCCAGCCGTATTACATGCTCATGACCGCGGGAGGCCTTATGAATATAAATGGATGAAGGCATCGCCTGGGAACCGGCCATGGTGTCGCCCAGGTCCAGGGGTTTATCCTCTCCCCTGGCAGTATGCTGCTCGAAATGGACCTCAATCATGAAATCGGCAATGGTAATGACATCCCCTTCATGGAGGGGCCATTTGGAGATCGGCCGGCTGTTGACCACGGTACGGTTGACGGAGTCCAAATCCTGGACTATCCAGGTACCGTCCGGGGTGGTGAAAATGGCGGCATGCTGGCGGGAAACGGCACGGTCGGGCAGAAAGATCTGGCTTTTGGGCTGGCGGCCGATGTAGATCGGGCCCTGCTCAAACCGCAGGTCATTGATGAGTGAATGGCCTCTTTTCACAAGCACTCTCATGCGGAGAAACTCCTTTTAGAGAAAAAAGCCTTTTCCGAGCTGCTTTTCAGATAACCGCGTAGACCAGAAGGTCCTTTTCACAAGAATTTTAGAAATACCAATATGCCGTAATCTATATATTTATCGTAGCAAAATTTATCAGAATGTCAATACTACAATCGGCAATGTGGGTTGATTTTATTCAGGGCAAGTTTTATAGAGACAAAAAAAGGCGGGGATGGTATAAATGTTTGTTTGGCAAGACTTATTGGATAAATAGCAGGAGCAGCAATGGAACAGTTGGTGGAATTGGCCCGGCGGCTGGGCAAGCTGATGGCCGCCCATGAACGAACGGTTTTGATGAAGAAATCCCAGGAGGCGGTGAACGGGGATGAGGAGGCGAAGAAGCTGATTGAGGAGTACCAGCGGCAGGCGAAAAAGATCCATGAGTTGGAACGGCAAAACCAGCCGATCGAGGTGGACGACAAGCATAAGCTGCGGGACATTGAGCAAAAAATCAGTATGAATCCCAACTTGCAGGAACTGACCCGGCGGCAGGTCGATTTTATCGAAATGACCCGCAAGGTAAAGCAGGCGATTGATGAGCAGTTGGAAGTATAGGCAGAAACCGGTTCCGTCAAGGTTTTTGGGCGTTTTCCTGAACCGGAGTATCCTTCTCTTTTTCGGCCCCTGTTGGGGTTGCGGAGGAGGCGGAAGGTTTTTTCTGGTTGGCCTTGTCGATTACGAATTCCAGTATCTGCCGGGTATCGTTATAGGTGGTGTCGTGTTCCATCTCCGGCCGATGGATCAAACAGACCTCTTTATCCAGTTTCTGTAAAATCGCTGCCCAGCGTATGGCACTGTCGGGAGGCACGATGGTATCTTTGCCGCCCACGGTGATCCCCACGGGGAAACGAACCTTTTCCGGCCAGTATTCAGCGCTGCGTTTCTTGTATTCGCCGGGAATCTCTTTTTTGGTCCCGCCGAAGGACTTGGCAATCGCATCCTGAAATTGTTCGTATTCCAGATGGTTTGCCGTCGGATTCATGGCGGCCACACCGGCAATTAATTCCGGGTGCAATACGGCAAAGGTCAAAGCGGATGAGCCGCCCATCGAGCCGCCGCACACAAAAACCCGGTTGATCTGAAAACGGATCGTGAGTTCCCGAATGATTTGCACCACATCCTTCTCGGCGGCCGGCCCCATCCAGGAGGTGGAAGCCCGATAGTCGGGAGATACATAGATCAGGTTCCGGTCGGCGGCAACGTCCCGGGTCGCTACCGGTTGGGGAAAATCCGTTTCGGCAAATTGCCATCGGTCCGCGCCATGCCCATGCAAGGCAATCAGCAGGTCGTGCTTGGTATCCTTATCGAAATCCTCGGGCAATCGCAAAATATAGCGCTGCATGGTCTGGTCATGGGCAGACTGAAATTCCACGTCCTCACTTTTTCCCAGCCCTTTGCCCTGGACCGGACCCAAGGTAAGCAGATTCATCATTACCATAACCGATACGGTTCGAAACGTATTCATGTATATCTCCGATCTTTTTGGCACTTATCCATTTTACGCAGGTTTACCGCAAATACTCCAGCGTTTTTGTCAGCGATTTTTCAGGATCCAATTTTGGGAAATATTCCAGGCCGAAGCAGCCGTTATAGCCGAGAGCGTCGAGTTTTTTGATGATGGCGGGGTAGTTGACCTCGGTGTCGAAGAGTTCCGCACGGCCGGGGACGCCGGCGGAATGGAAGTGGCCGATGATGCCGATGTTCTTTTCGATGAAGCTGAGGATGTTGCCCTGCATGATCTGCATATGATAAACATCGTAGAGCAGTTTGAAGTTAGGGCTGTTGATTTCGCGGATCAGATTGACCGCTTCGGTGGTGCCGTCCAGAAAATACCCGGCGTGGTCCACGAGGGTGTTGAGCGGCTCCAGGACCAAGGTGATGCCGGCCTTTTCCGCCAGGGCGACGGCTTTGGTGAAGGCCTTGCGGAGGTTGGCGAGCATTTTGGCGGGGGTCAGGCCCGGCTGGGACAGGCCGGAGAGGACGATGCCTTTTTGGCAGCCGGCGGCGCGGGCGAAATCGAGCATATTCTGAATCTGCTGCCAGTATTTCGGGTGGTCGGCCTGGCTGGCGGGATTGCCGCCGATGGAGCCGTCCCAGGCGCTGAAGGCGAAATCGTTGATGGTGACGCCGTTATCGGCGGCGGCCTGTTTCAGGGCGGCGGCGTTTTTAGGCTGGGAGAAATCGATGTCCCGGCCGTTGAAGGTGCCTTCCGGGTGCCAGAATTCGATATGGCGGTAGCCGATTTTCGCGATTTTTTCGATACGCCGCTCAAAAGGCAAGCCGGTAAAAAAACATTCCGCACAAACACTGATTGTTGCCATAAAATATTTCCTTTTCTTAATATTGGGCCCGGATCGTAACCGGATCCTGATCCGGCTGGATACGGATGAGGTTCTGGTTCGCATCAAAGTCCCGGTGTTCTTTACCATTCACCCTAACCGATTGCATCTTCTTTCCCTGCGGATGACGCAAGCGCAGTACTATACGTTCCGGCAATTTTCCGGCGGGTACCTTTACCGCGGCTTCGATGTAATTCTGATTCACATGCGAAGCAATGGTATATCCCACCTCCCCAAAATACGAGGGGGCGCGATCCACCGAAATCGTCATACCGTCTTCCAGCCACTGCTGCGGCACAAACGGGGCCAGCCATAATTCCTTATCCCGCTCCATCAGCAGGAGCAGCCGCGACTGATACAGGAAATAGCCCGTTTCATGCGTTTTGTTATAGGCGCCGTTGTGGAAATGCTCCCAAAGGGAACGGTCTTCCCGGTTGAGCAGGGAACACACGCTGTTAAAGTAGGAGCGGAGAAACGGTTTGACTTCATCCTGGAGGGCATAGACCTCGGTCGTCCGGGCATAGTAGGGCTGCACCTTGGCAAATCCACCCAGATTGAACCAGTCTTTCTCCGATTCGGCCGCCGGGTAATAGGTCCACCCATCCGCCAGAAATTGCACATCCTCCATATGATCCATCATCCAGCGGCTGGCCTGGCTTTGGGGGTCCAGCACTCCCTGGGGAATCAGGTGATGGGCGCCCAGCTCGACATCGTAACACCAGCTCCGCCCAAAATCTTCGTTGGGATAATAATCGTTGAGGGGGGAAGGACAATACACCTGGGTGGGATAATAGGGAACCCACGTGCCGTCTTTCAGCTTCTGAACGGGAGCCAGTGACTGCACCCATTTGAAGGATCGCAGAATATTTTTTTGTAAATTTTCAGCGCTGCTGAGCATGGGACCGGCTGTCGGCCAGCCCATCGAGTGCAGGGCTTCGGCGGCGGATTTCAGACCGGCATAGAAATAGCCATTCAAATAAAAATAATAGGCATACAGCTCCCAGTCGGCCATCACGCCGGGCGGCATCAAACCGTATTCGGGAACTGGCTGGCCCGCGGCATTCATTTTTTTGGTCTTGGCCTGTTGGGCCATGATCCAGTTACATACCCGTTCGACGGCATGGGCATTTTCCGACAGCCAGACTTTGTTTTGCGATAGCTGATAATACTCCCCCAGCGCCCACAGATGCCAGCCCGTTCCCATATAGGTGTAACCGGTCGTCAAATAACCTTCCGGGTTATAGTTTTGCATAAAATACTCGAGACTGCGCCGGGCATAATCCAACTGTCCCAGGTATTGCATGCCCCGGATGATCGAATGGGCTTCGCTTTCCAGCGGCCCGTAGGAAAAACTGGAAATCCAGGGAACAATGATTTTCCCCTCAAGATTGCGGGAGGCCAGCATACAATGAACCATATTGCCCATAATCAGATTCTGGAGCTGGCCATCCGGCAGCGTAAGCTGGATGCCTTCACTCATTATGTCTTGCCAATAATCACGAGTCGCCTGGGCCAGATCCCGGTCCAGTGCCAACGCCGCCAAATCCGGTTCGGAAATATTCCAGCCGGGAATGAACAGGATTACCTGAACGGACTCACCCGGCGCTAACGTTCCTTTTACCATCCATTTGCCGTCCTGTACCGTGGGTGGTATCGGCTGATTCTCACCATAAAAAACCGCACCGTACAATTGGTCTTTCTCTTTCCATAGGAAACGTTCCTTTATTTTTTCCAATGGAATCGGATGAGAGGTTTTCGCGTCGGCAAACTGCTTCATCTCGAATTGCAGCGAACAGTCCCCGGCCTGGGACGAGGGATTTTCCACGGTAAATTCAAACATTCCCAGGGGTTTTTCGTTCATCCAGCGGGCCATCCCTGCCGGAGCCCCCTTGGAATCGTAGGGTGCCACATAACTCTTCTGGCGATAGCGGATCCCTCCTTCCATGATTTCGAGAACCGGAATGGGAATCCAGCCGCCCTGGTCCATTTCCCGTTGGATGCCGTCGGGCTTCCCGGAGCCGAACATGGGAGTTAACAGATTTTGAAAATGGGCCAGACCCGGCGGAACCACCGCCTGGGACCGATTATCAAAGGAGATAGTTCCATCCCGATAGACAATGTATTTGTGATTTTCATTGGCCAGCGACAGCATGGTCGGTCCCAGATCGGCCGCCGGGCGATGAACGGCAGCCATCGCCTTTGCCAAAGACTGGTCCGGCATCTGCCGAACGCGCTCCAGAACCGTTTTTTGACCACCGATCCGATTTTTATATTCGTCCAGGGTAATGGGATCGTCAGCCTTTTTTACCAAGATTCCGAAATCTTCGACGTACACCGGACCCCGTTCCCGCACATCATCGACCGCCACACCAAATCCGGTTTCGTCATCTAATTTTAATCGTAAGATAGTGCGATCCGATTTCCAGGGCAGAGACTCGCTGTATCGCACCTGAAACGGTAAAGCAGCGGTCGGATCCCAATCCATCGAATATTTGGCATCTTTGTTTTGGATGAATTCTCCGTTATAGGCGTCTATATGAACGGTTTTCCACGGGGCCGGCTGTTCGGCCAGGAGTACCAGTTTCTCGTCCGCCCAGAGGGACTGGGTATAGGCCGACATCCGCCGTATCCCCAGGGTGTCACCTTCCGCCGGAAAAACCCAGCGGATTTTCAAACTGCCGTCCTTCCGAGCGGCAGTTTCTTTCGAGTCGATGGCAAAATCCAGCGTATCCCCCTGCACGGTCAATTTCCCCGCCAAAGGAACCCAACGGCCCTGCCAGCGGGACCCGCCCGGCGAAGCGCCCCGCTTGTGCATAACCCAATGATGCACCACCATCTGATTCAAATCGGGAATATCTTCCGGCTTCTCGAACTGAATCGATAGCCGATTCAAATGCCGGCGTTCCAGCCACATCAGGCCGGTACTGACCATCCCCTTCCGGCTGGGATCGCCGAAAATACCGGCTTTCTGGATAGGTACCTGATAAAGGCCACGGGAATCCGGAAAAATTTCTTCATCGAAAAACAGCTCGCACGCGGGAAAGGTTTCGGTTCGCTGGTGATGGGTACCATCCATACGGAGATAATCCGTGGTAATGACCTGGGCAAACGGGCCGATATCGACCTTTTGATCGTAATTCGCAGACGAAGAACCATCGGAGTCACGCACCAGCAAGGCGTTTGCCCAATTGGCCATATCACAACTGATCCCATCCCCGCCATCCAGGCAGAGGAGCCGGAGTTTCCGGGCATTCTGCAAGTCAACCGCCAGCGGCACGGGAGGATCATTGCTCCGCCTGATCCCGCTGTCAAAAACCTTTTGGTCATCCACAAACACCTGAAAAACCACCGTTCCGGCCTGTTGGCCGGCTTGTACCCCCACTTCCGCCTCAAAGCGAATATAATCGCCGCCCAGCAGGATAAAGATTTCACCCGGCGCATGCCCGCCCAGGCCTTTTTCGTAGGATTGATTACCGATTTGAATCGGTACCGGCGTTTGCGTGCTGCTATGCGCCGCCGCATCATATCCTAACAGGCCCCAGCCCTGCCGCTCGAAAGCAATCAGGCCCGGGTGATCGCCCAAATACTCGGTACGGGATACATCTTCCGTATTGCCAAAGCCTGTGGAATAAGGATACAAAAAAATTCCTAGAAATAGCCACAGCGTCATTCTCCACGATTTTCTGTCTGAGCGATTAGGAAACATACTGTTCTCCAAACGTTACCCTGGTAGTCTTTACTTTTTTCCAAACTGACCGGCCATCCGTTTAAGCCAGATCAATACCAACCGAAATTAAAGGAGCCAAGTGGATCGTATCATATATTTTCCGTTAATATTTCGCACAGATCGTGAGGGTAGGCTCGACCGGCGCGAAGGTGATAGTTTCGTTTTGCGGGTTGAAGTCCGGGTGGGACTGGCCCTGTATGGTGACAGACTGCATCGGTTTGCCGTCGGGATGGCGCAGGCGGAGGACGATTTTTCCGGCGGAGCAATTTTCCGGCAGTTGGACGACGGCGTCGATCCGTCCGGCGGCGATGCTGGAGGTAATGGTGTAGCTGACCGGGCCGAAGCGGGTGGGGGCGTTGCGGATGGCGACCTTTTGGCCGTCCTGGAGCCAGTGTTTGGGGACGAAGGGGGCCAGCCAGAGTTCATCGCCACTCTCATTAACAAGCATAATCCGGGTCTGGCAGAGGAACCAACCGGTCTCGTGGGTTTTGTTCCACATGCCGCGGTTGGCGAAGTGTTCCCAGAAGGTGAGATTTTCGGAGCCGGCGTGCGCCGAAACCGTATTGAAGTAGGTTCGGATATAGGGCTTGACCTCGTCGCGGAGGGCGTAGATTTCGGCGAAGCGGCCGTAATAGGGCTGGACGCAGGCAAAGCCGCCGAGGGAGAAGATGTCGGTGCGTTTTTTTGCCTCGGGATAATCGCCCCAACCGTCGCGGAGGAAATGGACGTCTTCGAGATGGTCGAGCATCCAGTCGGTTTCCCGGGAGGCCGGGTCGAGGGCGCCGACGGCCACCAGGTGATTGGAGCTGAGTTCCACGGTGTAGCCGGAGGCGCGGCCCGCGTCTTCATTGGGGAAATAGTCCTGGAGATCGCCGTAATAATACAGGAGGGAAGGTTCGGCGGGGACCCAGGTGCAGTTTTGCAGTTTCACCACGGGGGTGCGGGCCTGGGCCGTCTGGAAGGCCCGCAGGATGTCCTGCCGATACTGGCGGGCTTCCTGCTGGATGGCGGGGGCGGCGGGGTCGTCGATGTCGGCCAGGATGCGGCCGCAGGACTCCAGGGCGGCATAGTAGTGGGCGTCGTTGAAGAGGCGATAGGCGTAACGGTCCCAGTCGGCGGAGACGCCGGGGGTCATCAGGCCGTATTCGGGTACTTTTAGGCCGCGGGCGTCGAGGCGTTTGGTCTTCTCCCGCTGGCGGGCAATCCACTGGCAGATGCGGACGACTTCCGGGGCGACCTGCTGGAGCCAGGCGCGGTCGTGGGAACGCTGGTAATATTCCGCGAGGGTCCAGAGGGTTTGGCCGGTGCCGACGACGGTGTAGCCGGTGGTGATGAAGCCCTGCTGGTTGCAGAAGCTCAGCATGAACTCCAAAGCCCGGCGGGCGTAATCGGTATGGCCGGTCATGTCCAGGCCGCGGATGATTGGGTTCGACTCGCTTTCCAGCGGGCCGTATTGGGCGCCGCTGACCCAGGGGGAGATCATGGTGCCGCGGTTTTCGTTGCGGGAGGCCATGAGGCAGTGGACCTGGGAGGCTCTAATAATATTGCTCAGGAACGGGTCGGGAATCTCGATCTGCATGGCCGGCTCGAGCAGTGAGGTCCAATATGCTTTGACCCGGGCTTCGGTACTTTCATCGACAAGGAGAGACGCGCAGGCTTTGGGATCGACTTTCCAGGCGGGTAAGGAAACGAAGTGCCGAGCGGTGGCACCGGCGGGAAGATCACCTGCGATGATAACGCTAGCCCCTTCCTGTTTCACGGTCAGGGGGGCGGCCGGGCGGGTGTCGATGAGGGCGGCGATGCGGTCGCCCTGGATGACGAGCAGCCCTTCTTTTACGTTTTGGAACTGGATGGGCTTGTCCGGGGGATTGCCAAAGCCGAGCACTATTTTTACGGGGACGGGAGCGTTTCCGGTGTTTTTCGCCTGGTAGTCGGCTACGCACATGGCAAACTCACGATACCAGAAGGGGACATCGGGAAGCGGGTCGCTCAGGGGGATGACGTAGGTTACCTGGCGGTATTCGACGGGACCATCGGTGGTGGTGGTAACGGGAATCGGCAGCCAGCCGCCTTCCAGATGGCGAGTAATTGGGAGATCCTTGCCGCTGCCGAAGACTGGCGAGCAGGTCCAGGGAAGGCTGTACGACATTTGGTAAATCGTACCGGGCCGGGCGCCGCGGGGATCGTCGGGCCGGTCATGCAGGTCAAAGAAGATGGCGCCTTCCCGTCCGACGATGTATTTGCGATTGTCGTTGGCCAGCGAGATCATCGTCGGGCCGAGATTCTGAACCGGATTGTGGACGGCGGACCAGGCCCGGGCGAAATCCTGGTCAGGCTGAGATCGAACCTGCTCCAGCACCGTTTGCTGGCCGGCGATGTTTTTGAGGTAATCGGCGGCGGTGATGGGGGCGGGCAGCCGGGTGACGAAGAGGTCGGCGTGCGGGACATAGACGCAGTCATTGGCCAGCAGGTCCTCGATGGCCACGCCGAAGGCGGTATCGGGCAGGCGGAACCGCAGGACGGTGCGATCGACTTTTAATGGTTCGGGGACGTTGTAGAGAACGTTGAGTGTAAGAGGTTTTGAAGTATCCCACGTGCGGTGATGAGGTGATACATCACTTCTTCGATCAAATACATAGCCGTTGTAGGGGTCGATTTCCACCTTACCTTGTGAATTCGGTTGGGTTGACTCGATGCGGATGCCGACGGTCTCGCAGCGCGACCGGGTAAAGGCGGAGATGCCCGTCAGGACGATGGGTTGGCTGGTTTCGGAGAACACCCAGCGAACCTTCTGCGTTCCGCTGGCCATCTGCTGGTAGCCGAAGGACCATACCAGATTGTAGTCAACCTTTTTCGGCGTGAGTTCCAGTACCTGCCATTGCCCTTGCCAGGCTGAGGTGCCGGACCAAAACTGCAACTGAATCGACTCGGCGGGCAGCAGAGGGGCCTTATCCGAGAAGCGGAGAATGACCTGCCGCAGCAGCCGGTTTTCGTCCCATTGCAGGCCGATACAGCCGGCACCGTCCTGCACCGGAACCGGATAGGTTCCGTCGGCAGCGGGGAGGAGTTCCTGATACGGGACGACATCCTCAGCGGGAAATTCCTCCACCCGGCCGGCCTTCGTGCCCGTCGTGACTTTCGGATCCCACGAGGCAACGATGGCAAAGGGGGCCATGTCGATAGCCATTGCAGGACGCTCCTTGGCCGCCGGATCGCGGATAAGCTGGGCGTCGGCCCAGTTGGCACAATCATAACTGATGCCATCACCGGCATCGCTGGCGACCAGCCGCAACACTTCAGCACCTTTTACCGAAACGGTTACGGGCCGGGGCGGATCGTTTTCGTGAACCACTCCGCTATCGAAGACTTTTTTATCATCGGCGTAGATTTGGAAGATGACGGAAGCGGACGTATTTCCACCCTGCCACTGGATGCCAATCTCGGCCTGGAAGGTCTGGAATTGGCCGCCCAAATCCACGACGATTTCGCCGACGGCATGGTGGCCCAGGCCGTGGGTGTATTCTTTATCCTTGATACGCAGGGTCACGGGCGGCTGGTTAGTGGAGCGGACGGCGGTGTTGATCCCTAGTTCCCCCCAGCCCTGCGTGACGGAAAGAATGTTTTCGAGGAGGGCGTCGAAAGGGGATTCAACCACAGGAGTATCGGCGGCTCGGATGGCTGAGCACCCCAGGGTCATACCGCAAACCGCAACAAATAAAAGAAGTTTTACATGATAGGTTTTCATTGATTCGTCTCCATTGACTATTCAACTTCGATTCCCTGCAGGATTGCATCATTCGTACCGACGGCGGAAATTCGGATAACAATTTGTCCGTCCTGATTGGGTACAATCCCGTCCACGCGGACGTCGGCAGCCATTTTCGTGCTTCCCGCCGCGACCGCCGGATCCCAGGATTTTCGAATAACGCGGCCGTTGACCTCGATATCCATAGGCCTTTGACCCGCCTCGGCAAGCCACATTTCGGCGAACTGCAAATGCACGGTGTAGAATCCCGGCGACGCGGTTATCGTGTACCCAAACGATTTTCCGGCGCGGGCCGTCCGATAGAGTCCTTGATCGTAGAGAGTGGGCGAGGCCTGGCTGACGGGAGCATCCGAAATAAGGGTCGTGCCGTCCTGGAAAGCCCGATCCGAATCCCAGACGAAACTGTTCCAATCCACAAACGAGGAGTCGGATCCGCAGTCGATGCGAGTAACCGATTTTGATTCGGGAAGCACTTCAATCGCCTGGACAATTGCCTCATTCGTCCTTTGTAGCGGGTCCCAGCCGCCGGAAAATTGGAGAATGATGTTCCCGTCGGCGTCCGGCACGATCGAGTGGAATATCCGGTCATATGCGCGTTTCCACCCTCGGGCGGCATGGCAGATGTCGAAGTTTGTAAGTACCGCTCTGTTATTGATGGCCACGTTCATGGGACGCTCGAAAAACCACTCATATTCGGGTTCGGCCAGCTTGATCCTTACCGCGTAGAGGCCCGGCCTGACCGGAATAGAGTAGCGGAAGTCGTTTCCCTTTCGCCCATGCTGGTATAGTGCCTGGTCCGTCGCGGTCGGTGTTACACCCTCAAACATGAAAGTGTTTGCTACGGCTACGCCACCCGTGAAAAACTGATCCGCGGACCACTCCATTCCGTTGGTATCGAGGTAAGGCTTACTGGATCCGCAGAGGATGCGCACGACGCTTTCCTGATGCTGTCTTGACTCCTGAAGATACGTAATAGTCGGCATCCAGGCGATCATGTCGTCCGAGGTGCTGCCCGAGGCGTAGTTTTCCGTCCGCTGGGGAGATGTGCCCTTGTCGAGTACAAAGCGAATGGCGTCACCTTTGGCCACGGTGAGGGCAAAATCGTGGGTGCAGCCGGGTGAATTCGGAACATCGATCACCGCCCAGTCGTTCCTGGGCCACACGGGCGTGTTGCCATGAAGCACCCGCACGCGCAGCGGTCCGCCACTATTCCTGCGATAATGCTCCTTCATGGCCCGGCCCACGATGCGGATCGTGCCGGCCTGAGGCGCGGTCCAGGTTCGAACGCAAAGAGCGGTATGCGAGGCCTCCTGCCATCCGCGTCCAACCCGTGCAGTTTGGGCCCCTTCCCAGTAACCCTCCAGCCCGCCAATTTGATTCGAACCTCCCGCGAAGCCCGGACTGAAGTCGATGAAGGGCGTTCCCGCCGGTGGAACGAAACTCATCGCAGAAAACGTTTGTCCATCCACGGAAACCTCGGCGCTCCAGCCGTCGGTATCCTTCGCCGAGGAATGTCCGCCAAGAGCTGAGTAGCACAGCGGCTCGTCGTCCAGGGAAACAGCCTCCGTCCAGGGGCTTGCATTTCCGTCGCCATCCAACGTTCGGACGAAATACTTCTCGCCGTTGTCCCAGCGCGGAAAGTGATCGAAGAAATACGTTCCCGCCGGCACCTTCCAGAGCTGGTCTTGCCCCCTGCGGATCTCGTAGCAGCTAATCCAGTTATCATCGCGACCCGGCGACCAGTAGATTCCCATTCCGCTTTGTCCGATGTTGGTTTCCCTGCGCGATAGCACTCGCGACGGCGGCAGGGGGGGAGTTTTGTCCGTGCCGCTGCCGGGCCGGTTCGGCAGGCCGAGATAAATCATCTCGCCCACCGCCTGGTTGCGTATCGAGATGCCATTGGCCATGAGGTCTGCGCCGGTGCGGGTGTCCGTGCCCTGGTGCGATTCATAACCGACCACGTAGGAGTGTTCCGGAAGCAGTTCTTTGGGATAAATGGTTACGTCTCCGGACGACAAATGTTTAAGAATAATCATCGCCTTCGTTCGGTCATGACTGGTCCGCTGGGGATAGTAATGCTCGCGATCACCCGTCACTTTCGGGTGGAACATATAAGACCATCGCCCCGCCACCCCTTCCCGGAGAAGATAATGGTAGATCTCCACGGTCCGTCTGGCAAAAACCAATTCCTCCTCTTTTGCGGCGGCGCTGCCAAATCCCATCGCAGGAACCGCAGCCAGGATCCGACTGCGAGTCTCCGGTTGCCATCCAATCACCATCTCGCCGGAAGGCATAATGCGAAACACGGCACATGAGTCCATCCACTTGTCAGGCGTTTCGAGGTATGACAAGTAATAGTTTACAAAATCTCCGCCACGCGCATCGGCCATATAGTTGAAATCCGAGTACCGCTGAATCTCCCACGAGTGCGAATAGGTGCTTCCCCCCGAGCACGTGTGAAAGGAACAGCCCGGGTTTGCTTCCAGGAACCGCGTAATCTGCCTGCGAAAAGCCGTATCCGAACGCATGTCGAAATCCCCCATGGCGTCCGTTCGCCACTGGAAGTCACCCCAGGCACCGGCCTTGCCGTCCAGCAACCCCGCTGACGGCCGTCCCAAAATCCACAAAAGCCACTTCATATCCGTCCGCAAGCGATAGCGCGCCGTCTGGTAGAAATCCGGGCCTTCCCCGCTGCCCGACCACACGCTGGGACTTTCGGACCACCCCGCGTCGTCCCAAAGCATGTCGGTCCCCGTGACGCGCATCATATCCATTACTCCCATATCAAGATACCCCAGGCGGCCGGCGAAGCTTTCCTGCAGGTTGTATTGTTTGTCCGTGTAGTCAGCGTTCATCGCCGTCAAAGCATACCAGTCATGGTGCGTGTAGTCCCACATATAGCTGTACTGCCAGTCGTAGAGGCGCTGTCCCATATCTTCCAAATCTCGATGGAACACGCCAACGAAGAGGACCGGAAGCTGGAACTTCTCACCCGGAGCAATGGGACAGTTCATCAGATCGGCCGAACGAGCTGTGATTCGAACCGGCCCCGATCCCTGGCGTTCCGCGAGCAGCGACCAGTTCCCAAGGTAGTCGAGGAATATAAAGCAGCCGTCTCCCTGTTCCGTGCGGCGGCGGAATCCCATCCATGGCACATACTCCGTGGTCGCCTTGCACGCTATCTCCTGCCGATAGGAATCGGCGATGGGGGCCTCACGCATCTCTCCCAGGTCCGGTTTTGTGGCACCGCCGATCAGCCAGTAGTTGGTGAAGGTATCGCCGTCCATCTGGAAACCCAAGGTATAGAGATCCTGCGAAAGGCTGACATAGGGTTCGCTGCCGAGATTCTCGATTTCCGTCCACAAGCGGAATACTGAACTTCCCGGATAAGCCAACACGTGCCAGTGCACCTGCACCGCATCTTGCCCCATCGTCAGATTCAGTTGAACCGCCTGTCTGCCGCCCGCCCTGACTTTGACGGTCTCGGCCTTCTGAACCATCCAGGGGCTTTCCGCCTTCAACCCGTTGTTGTCACCAACCCGCGCGTCTAACAGGCTGATGGCATTATTCTCGCCAATATACGCGCGGGCCTGGCCGGTAAGCTTGTTCGTGAAGTTCGACATCAGCAGTTTGCCATCCTGCGCTTGGAAGGTCATCTCCGCCGCACGTGTGCCGATTGTCCACGTGCCGTTGCCGCTCCGCGTAAAGGCATCGCCTACTTCGACATCGGCTCCGGCCGGATCGATTCCGAAGACCCAACCGAATACCAGGATGAAACTGACTGTCAGAATCCTCCGGGACGACAGGGCAGCTAAACAAAACAACGCTATCGATGGCATAATTTTCATGGCTTCTCCTAACATCACCATAGTCTCCATTTAGAACAACTTCCGTTTATTTTTAGGGAGGCAAATCCAGAATCAGGCCAGATAGGCCCGCAGAACTTTGTTGATGGCGGCGGCGATTTTGGCGCAGTCTTCCGTCTGCAGGTGGTAGTCAATGTCAATCAGGATGGCTCGGGAAAGCAGCTCCAGGGATTTGGGGCACATGTCTTTGGTATATTTGGGCAGATCCGGCTGGGGGACACCGCTCCAGGGGAGCCGGTCGGGGGAAACGGACTTGTACTGGAGGATGTGTTCCCAGTAATTGAATGTGTGCCAGTCTCTGACCTTGGAGTCGTAAATCCCGCCGCAAGGAACACCCTCTGCCTTCAAGGCGGGCAGGACGGTTTGGGTAATGCCGGCGTCCGGCAGATAGAGAATCAGGCAGATGCCGGCATCGCCGGCTTCATCGGTCAGGCGGCGGAAGCTCAGGCCCTTGCGTTTTTCGATGGCGTCTTTGATTTTTTTCTTGGCGGCGCGGTGGCCGGCCAGGATGGCGGCGGCTTTGCGAATCTGGGCCAGGGCGACGGCACCCTCCAATTCGTTCATGCGGTAATTTTCGCCGCAGAAGAGGTCCTCGTTTTCCTTTTCGGGGCCGAAGCGGTCGGGCCGCCAGCAGGCGGCGCAGTCATGCCAGTTCAGGGCGCGGGTGTAAAGGCGTTCGTTGTCGGTGGTATAGAAGCCGCCCTCGCCGCTGACAATGATTTTGTAGTAGTCGAAGCTGAAGCAGCCGATTTTGCCGATGCTGCCGAGCATTTTGCCGTGGAAGGAGCCGCCGGCGGCCTGGGCGACATCTTCGACGACGGGAATGCCGTGTTTGTTGGCTACTTCCATAAGGGCGTCCATCTGGGCGGGAGCGCCGCGCATATGGACGGGAACGATGGCTTTGGTTCGTTTGGTGATGGCTTTTTCGACGGCTTTGGCATCCATACAGAGGGTGTCGTCCACATCGACAATGACCGGGATGGCATTGGAGGCGGCAACGGTGGCGGCGGTAGCAAAGAAGGTATAGGCCGGGACGATTACCTCATCGCCCATGCCGATGCCCAGGGACCGGTAGGCGGCGACCAGGGCCGAGGTGCAGGAATTGGTCGCCATGCAGTAGCCGGAGCCAATCCATTCCTTCATGGCTTTTTCCGCGGCGGCCACCTTGCTGGGGCGGGGATTGTAATAGCGGAACAGATGGGGGCCTTTCAGGTTGGGATCCGTATTGATAAGTTCCCGAATTTTTTCCATATTCCCGGCGGAAAGCTGCCAGAGGTCCAGAACCTCCAGCAGTTCCTCTTTGCCGATTTTGGTCGGGAATGGGCCTAATTGATCGACGGCTTTCTCACCCCCGTCGATGGCCAGCTTTTCTGCCCTACTCGAATTTCTGTGTGTGGTTTTGGTTGCCATGATTATTTCCTTTATAAAATTAATAGCGGGGCGGATACATGACGGTTATTTGTTTGAGTATCCGGTTTCCCTTATTAACCAAGCGGTGTTTTTGCCTGGCTCTGATGTAAAAGGAATCGTCCTTTTTGACCGGCCAGGCCCCCACGCCTTCCATTTCCAGGACAGCCGGGCCGCCGGCGATAATGGTGCCGGCCACGTCGCAATCGTGCACTTCCCATTCCGGCTCTTTTTCGGAAGGGAGGATGGTTTCATTCATCATCTCAAAGCGGATATCGCTTCTTTTGGGCAGAAGGAAGCGATAGGTTCGGTGGGCATCCTGGATCGTCTGGCGGTCGGCGGCGGAAAAGACGGGTTTTTCCGGTTCGCCGGAGTTTTTGGCAAAGAAGCTGGCCAGATCCGAACCGAGGGCCTTTAAAATTTTAGACAGGGTGGCAATGGTGGGACTGCTGGTGCCCTTTTCCAGCGAGACCAGGTACGCCGCGGAGATGCCGGTCATCCTGCCCAGTTCCCGCAAACTAATCCCGGCTTCCATTCTAAGCGTTTTTATCGACTGACCGGATAGTACGTTTTCCATAGGATTTCCAAAATCTGAAAGTTATTAGTTAACATATCGTTATTATATATAGTAACAGATGGGGTCTGGAATGTCAATACGGAAAATAATAATTATATTACTCCATATTCACTTTGACGATCTGGTCGATGATTTGTTTGGTTTTATAGTTGGAATTGTTGGTCAGGATGGAGAAGGCCAGCCATTGGCCGGAGGGGGTCTGGCAGTAGCCACTGAGGGCGCGTACGCCGGAGATATAGCCGGTTTTGGCATAAATCCGGTCTTCCAGGCCGTTGCCGTTGAGTCCGTCGCGTTTGCGGAGGGTGCCCTTGCCGGGGGTGGCCAGCGACTGGCGGAACATCTCCGCCGCCGGATGGCGGTGCATGTGTTTGAGAATGGTGGTGAGGCAGCGGGCGGAAAGCAGGTTGTTGCGGCTAAGACCGCAGCCGTCGTCGATCTGGAACTGGGAGCCGGGGATATCCAGACCGGTTAGAAATTTTTCAACGGCGGCCTTGCCGGTGGTCCAGGAGCCTTGCTGGCAGACAAAGTCGGGGGGGAGATTGTGATAGGCGCCGAGGGTTTTAAAGAGGCATTCGGCGGCCAGATTGAGGCTGCGCTGGTTGCAGCGGATCAGAACCTCCTGCAGCGGAGTTTGCCAGATGAGCAGCAGGTCGAGATTCACGGGCGGATGGCCCAGATCATCGCGGATTTTCTTGATGATGAGCTTTCCCTTAATTTCGATATTATGGGCCAGGAGATACTCCGCCAGCAGAAAACCGAAATAGGCGCTAGGCCGGTCGAGGGTGACAAAGATTTTCTGTTTGGCGTAACATTCGCCTTTGAGGGTGAGATCATTTGCTCCTGGTGTCCGTGCGGCCCAGGAGGTGTTGGGCTTGGCGGTTTTGGTTTTGCAATGGTTGATTATATTGACATACGCGGTTGGGGGGTCGGTATAAAACTGGACATGCTGGCCGGGCTGGGTGGGAACGATATAGAGATCCAGGCAGTTGTCGTTAAAATTGAGAGCGGAAATTTCTGAGGCGTACCAGTTGTTGGCCTGATCCGCCGGCCAGGAGGGGTGGAAACGCACATCATCGAAAATGGTATTGTCAATGATGAGATCGCCGGCAATGGAAGTAATATTTCGTTGCTGAAGCTGCTGGCAAATCTGATCGAAGATCAGCAGAATGCTTTGCTGGTTTTTTTCCGCCAGGGCCGGATCGCCGGTCAGCGGATCGCCGGCGGCAATGATGACCAGATTATCCTCCAGCAGAGCGACCGTCGTCTGGTAGGAAAAATCCGCGCCGAGCTGATTGACCGCCGCCGCCGTAGTCACCAGTTTCATATTGCTGGCGGGCATCAGGGGCTTATCGGGGTTGTAATCAAAAACGGTAGTACCAGTTTCGAGATTGACAAAGTGGATGGAGAACTGGGTCTTTTTCTGGTCGGGCTGGTGGAGGAGGTTCTGGATTTTCTGCTGGGGATTGCCGGTTGCGGCCCAGCCGGGCAGGGCCGCAACGAGCCAAACAAGGATGGTACTGTATCGTTTCACTATAAATATCCTGAAAATAATTAGTAATGATAATTATTGTCGGAACTTTTATAGCAAAACCATCAGAAAATCAAGTCCGATATTCCATTTTTATGGCCGGGGTCACCAGTTCGGCTGAAAATTCGGATCTTCCGGATCGTTGATGGCCAGCCACTGGTTCACGATCGAAAGCAGATCATCAAAGTCAACATAGCAATCCTGATTGAAATCGGCCGGCATATACACAAATCCTTCCCCGCCGCAAATCATATATTCTTCCGGTGTCGAAATACTCGCATTGACTCCCACCAGATGATCGCCGCCACCATGCGGTTCCGGCTCATTGTAGATACTGAAGTCGTAAAAATCGACGGTATCGCCTGCCGCTAAAGCCAGCCCGATTACTCCATAAGAGGCAAAATTTTCCGGCCCGCTTGCGTAACCGGTAACCATATCGCCCCATACTTCAATGCCGTTGATATTCACATACACATAGGTATCAAAACCGGAGATCACCCGGTTCTCAAAATCAATCTGAATGTCATATTGTCCATCGGCCGGCACGGTGAACCGGGCCGCCGTTCCGCGCGTCCGGTCACTAATCGGAGTCATCATACCAGTCATATACGGGTACCACGACTGCCCCGGCTGCCAATTCGTATGATAACTTCCGTCTCCCATATCTTTGGTAACGCAGCCATCATTGTCCGGACCACCGTTCCCCGTACTTTCCCAACGGATATTTGGATAAGAAGAAACCGGATTCAAGTAAAGTTGGAATACCCCGGTATCATGGGTGATGGTACCGTAGGACCATACCCCGTTGGGATTGCCGTTGGTGATGCTGAAATCGGCGTTATAGTCCCACTGCTGCACGGCCGGCTGCAGATTTTCCTCCAGCCAGTCGGCGGCTACCAGTGCCAGGTCTTTCAGATCGACATGGCAATCGGCGTTCAAATCCTCCGTGATCCCATACCCCCGCTCCCACACTTCGCCGCAGTCTTGCGGCGGTACCGCCAGAGACCCATTGCTGGTAGCATGGCCTTCCAGGTCGCTGACTCCATCTCGAATCACGGCATGAATATAGATACCGCGGCTCAGATATTCATTATCCGGGAAGGAATCCGTCCAGAGGAACGAACCCTGGCTGGCGGGAAGATGGACCGCCAGCGGAATCGGTTCCAGATGGGACCAGCGCAGATCCGTCCAGTACAGATCGACAAAACAGTTGGGATCGCCGTCCGGATCCTCATACTGCCAGGTGATCTGGATGCCGCCGCCGGTCCAGACCGGGTCAGCCACCGTAATCGCGGGGTGGGTATTGGCCGGCGGGGTATAGCCCCGGCTGGGCAGCCACGTATTCACCAGCCAGCCATAGCGGTCGGCGAAATATTCTTTGCCCTTGGTGATATTGGCCTCCGCCACCACATACGGGCCGGGACCGCCCCATCCCAGGGCCAATTCGTCCGCCCGGTCGATCGCCGTCCGCTCAAACCAGTAGTCGAACATGGCATAAACCTTGTCGATAGTCATGTAATTCTGCAGCGAATCGGCCAGGATCGTCAGGAACCGCTGCTCCAGGGCGGGATTGCTGAAGACCCGCTGCTGCCATTTGGCATAATAATTGTAGGGACTCAGATCATAGGGGCAGCAGATCACATCCTGGAAATTCAATCCCATGCACCCGAAAAACATGTCAAAATCGAAATAACGGAGCTGCCATTTCAAATCGTCCTCCGCCGGATTCACCACATAATAATTGGAGCCGATGAAATCGCCGTAGTTCCCCGCCACGTGTACCGTCCATTTATACAGCCAGTCATCCAGGTCAATATTTTCCCCCAAGGTCGAATAAATATTCGGTTCGGAGGTATTGGCCACTTTGTCGCACAAATCGATCAGGGTATCGAACGAACCCAGCGGATCCCCTTTCTTCTCATACATTTTGGGATACAGCGTGGCATCGCTGTAGTAATCCAGATCGGCGATATAGGTCCCCGACCAGTTCGGGCAACTGCCGAAAGACGGCGCGCAACTGGCCTTAAAGACTTCGCCATTATCGTCATACCCGTGGGATTCCAGCCAGGAGGTATTGGGGGCTTCCTGGGCCAGCATCAGGCCGTACAATCCAAATACCCCATCCTTGAGCGTATACAACCGCACCGGTTCGGAAGCCAGGCAGCCGTGCCCCATCGTCCAGAACAGATCATGCACAATCTTCTGCAGGACCGGAAAATGCATCGCCAGATCCAGTCGGCTCATATCCCGCAGATATTCTCCTTTATTAAAGGCAATTCGCCAGCTCTTCTTGGGATGACCGCGCCATCCACGTCCCCGGTAATGCACGCCGGCATGATCATACACCACCCCATCGACTACCAGCGTGGCCTCGTAATAGGTATGGGTCCAGATATTGGCAGTAAGGGCATCCAGGGTCGATTGCGGTAGAATCAGGAAATAGGCCGGCAGGTTGGTGTCCTCTTCCCCGTCATACACAAACGCTGCCCGGTTGGGATTGGGTTCTTTTACGTCCGGATAGGTCCAGCTTCGACCGCTGCCATCAGCCGCAGTGACCTTGTACCGCAGCAGCGATTGAGAGGCCAGCGGGTCAATGATGGCTCCATATTTCCCGTCACCAGCCAGATCATCATCATGCAGGCCATCATCCGCCATCGGCACGGAAAGTGTCGTTATCGCCGTTTGATACGGCGCCACAAATACCTCATAGTGCAGCGTCACGCTGCTAATTGTTTCCCCGCTACTTACTTCCGCGGTGATGGTGATCGAATCGGCAGAGGTCGGCCGCTTGGGCGAATGTTTAAATTTGCTGATATCCACAAAAGGCGGCAGGCCGCTAGCGGAGACCGAATTGGCCTTTCCCGGTGTACCTCGATTCAAATAGGTATAAGCGCCGACGGTCGTCTGGGTATAGGTTCCCCGGAAACTCCGCCAATTGGCCGGAACACCGTTATCCACGGTGGGGTCCAGACACTCCAGCGATACGCCGTTCTGGTCCGGAGCAATGGGCCAAGGAGGAGTATCCTGATAATGCACCGCATCGATAATGGCATCGGCGGCATTCAATAGCAGGATTCGTTCGCCGCCGTTGGAAAGCTGGTTGCCCGGATTGGTGAAATTCCCCACCACATTGGCAATGCCGAAACGGGAGGCTATCGCCGCTGAGTCGGAACAGACCACCAAATAAGCCTTTTTGGCCAGGCTGGTGCCGGCGGCAAATTGATACAAAATCCCGTCCTCATCGAGCAGTTTCCAATTGGAAAGGTCGATGGCCTGATTGGATTGATTGTAGATCTCAATAAATTCGCCTGTGGTATCATCCCCTTCATTCCAATAGGTCGTCCCGTTCCAGAAAGGATCGATGCTCTGAATATAGCCGCCCTTGATGGGATTGTACTGAATCTCTGTAATTACAATATCGCCGCCGGCAGCCGACGCCGGGTTATTGGCCACCCCGGGGGTATATGGCTGGCCGACACCCCAACTGCCACCCAAGCCATTGTCTAGTGCCGGACTAATCAGCTCCAGCGACGGGCCGAAACCATCGGCCTCGGTCGGCCAAGGCAGGCTGTCATCGTAGGTTAATTCGTCAATGATCGTGCCGTCAGCCTTTTTGAGGGCAATCCGTTCCCCGCTACCGCTCAATCCACCGACATAGGGTCCGTAGGAGATAGCCGTATCCAAACCATAAAAATCAATCCCTGCCTCCTCCCCGTAAAAGACCAGATATCCTCCTGCCGCTATGCTGGTATCTTCCGGCAGAGTGAACATCACCTGCGTTGAGTCCTCCAGCCACCAGCCGCCCACCTCCACCGCCTCGCTGCCGCGGTTGTACAACTCCACAAACTCCCCGCCCGTATTGGTATCCGCCGGGTTGTACATGATCTCGTTAATTATTATGTCCGAATCACTTGCGAAAACACAGGCCGACACTAGTGACAGTGCCAAAATCATGGATAACGCCAGGGGGAGGGATTTCTTACGCATCGAGTTTTCTCCACTTCATAAAAAACTTCTAATTCACGCCGTTGTCGTCAGTTATGTCATTATAGCAAATATCGGCTATATTTGTCAACAAATTAATACCATACCATCCAATTTTACCAATAATTATCCCCCTGATTTTACTCTCTCTGTAAAATCTGTTTGGCACAGACAATGGGACAGGTTTTTGGACCTGTCCCATCATCGCTCTCTATAGAATACGAAATCGCAGCCAACTTTCTACGATAGAACCAGAATAAACTATTGAACCTCATCGCACACCGGATTGGCTGGATCGATGCAGCGGAGCCATTCCTGGGCAAAGCGGGCAAAGTCTTCCAGATCCACATAGCAATCTTTGTTGAAGTCCATGGCGAACATCTGGTCAGCAGGGACATCGCTGCAAACCAGAACCGCATCTTCCAGCGTCAGGGTGTACTGGCCAATCACATCATCAAAGCCATCGGTAGTAAAGGGGCCGGCAGTGGATCCTGTTTCGATAAAATCCCAACCACCCGATATCGGCCCATCGAGAGGGGCGGACCTGGAATAGATGACAAAATTGCTCAAAGTCACCTGCAGACCTCTAAGTTCGTCGATGTATTTCAGTTTGCCGGTTCCCGGCCATTCCGCCAAAGCATACCACATGGTCTGGTTTGCCCCATTGGCATTATAAGGCGGATTGCCATCAGCCGGTCCGGTAGTATCCTTAGCGGCAAACACGGAAATATCAGGGCCAATTTCGATATCCTGAGCGAATTTGTCGAAGAAGATGTTCAAACCATAGTAGGTAAAGCCCAAATCAGTATTACCATGTGAAACACCAAAGGTAAAGATATAACTGTTTCCTTTTTGCAGAGGAACATCGATGGTACGATCAGGAGCAATGCCATCCTGTTTATTCAGGAAACTATTCCCCGGTATGGCACCATCCCGGACAAAAACAGACCAAGCTGGATGCGGGGCATAAGTGGTCCATCGTTCGTTAACAATCACCTCGCCGGTTGCTCCACACGCAAATACGGTATTGGCACTCAAATGGATCACATCCGGATCGGGCATCGGGATTTCGGCAGCCGGATCCAGTGCGATACCATATTTTGTACTCAGATAGTTCTGGACATCCGTTTGCTGTTGAGCATCCACTGCATTATAAACCAGAAGTTCCGCAATCTGACCGGTAAAGAATTGACGTCCCCAATCCAGTACTCCGACAGTTGCCGTCGAATCAGGATTGTACGTCAAGCCGCCTTCAGGGCCTTTCACAACCGGTAGCCCATTGAAATAAATCAGCTTGGAGAACTGGCCGACTTTGGGACGATAGATCGCTGTCATAATGACCGGACTGTTCGGATCGACCGCCTGTGGGGTTGTCAGTATTTTGGGATAACCCCCGGAAAACCATTTGACATGACCTGCCGTTCCGTCGTCCATACCCACACCATATCCGGCAGTATCCGTATAATTAGCCATAATAGTTTGGCTCAGTGCCCCTTGATCTACCTGTACTACCGCATAGATGGAAAGCCTATCCAGCCGCAGGGAAGCCGCATCCTCCAAAACAAATCCGTCCGCGCCGGAGAAATCCACAACCGGATGCTCGCCATTGGGAAATACCCTGTTCACCAGAATCGGAAGGCCAAATTTCCGCCAGGCATCGTTAGCGTTAGTAGATTGATCTTCCCAGACTCCCACAAAATCACCAATCGCTGCCGGTCCGGTAAGCCCATCCGTTGGATTATTCGGGTCCGTAACCAGATTGGGATCATACCCGATTAGACCTGCATCCGCTTTGAGCCACAATACCATTCCTGCCGAGGGCGGCTGAGCCAACCCAGTATGGCAGTAGCCCAATATCAATAAACATATCAAACTTACGAACCATATACTGCTTTGTTTCATGTTCTTTCTCCTTACTTAGGTATTACCTTTTCACACTCCATTCCAACGTTCTACACATGCTGCTTTATTTTGTTTATGCCATCGCACCTCCTTTACTATTATCTGGGGGTAATCCGTTCTGTCAGCCTGGATTTCAGTAGAAATGTTTGTATTGACACCATAACATACGCATGTGATGTCATCACTGAGTTAACGGTTCATTACAACCATACCAAACCATTTATCACATAGCCTTTTCGTGCCGGACAGTATTCAATTCATGAAATATGGTTTACACAATGGCAAAACTTCAGCAACAATGAAAGAGATGCTCGTCAAATCGACTTTATCCATAATACTGGTTAAATGAGTGTAGTTATTATAGGACGTGGATCGGAAAATTTCAAGTAAAATTGATGAAACAAAAGCCAAAACGTAAAAGTGTCATACCGGTTAAAATAAGTTTGATCCCCAGAAAAATATTGGTATAATACGGGTCTTTACAATGCGATGATATGCTGTAACCCTAGAAATAACGGAGATTTATAATAAAATGGGTCAAAGACGTGATCGATTGGATAAGCGTTTGGCAGTAGCCAAAGTAACCAGACAGAAGAATTCCTTGAAAAAAGCGATGGAGCAAAGCCGGCGTGAAAAACAGATGCTTGCCCTGATCAAGGCGGGTAAAGCTCCCTACACACCCGGGGTGATGAGCTGGTTGAGCGAACGGCTCGACAAGAAATCCTGCCAGATCACCGAGGCGGATATCAAGGCTTTGTTAAAACAGTAATGGGGCGGGTGCTGACCTACTGTTTCTTGCCGGAATTATCCGCAAAGAGGATTTGATGGAGAGTTTCCCAGAACGGATCGACATTGGCGCCCGATTTCAGTTCGTGTTCGGTACTGGATCTGGAATCGATAGCCATCACTCTCCAAAGCCCGTGGATTTCACGCGGAACGATTTTTAACGGGCCGGCCAGGGGCTCGGTGATCGTCGTCTGGACCCGGGGGAACCGGATCGTAACCCCATTGTAAATAGTACCGGCAATCTGGACTTCCTGCACTGCCGATTGGAGCGTTTCCTCATATTTCTTTCGTAATTGCTGGATCATTTCCTGTACGCTGTCTTCCAGTTCTTCCACCTGATAGAGCAGTTCCGTCGCTTTTTCTTTTTGTTCGGGGTTGAGAAATCGCATATTTTGCAATAAAGGCGTGACGGCTTGCCGGACTTTTTCCGCCTTGCGGCGCCGCAGGGTGATTTCAGGGGCCGTCTCCATACACAACTGCTTTAAGGCGGCATCGAAGCCGACATCCAGGAGGGTTTTCACACCCCCTTCGGAACCGAGCTGTTTCACATTCACCCCCCCTTTGGCAATGACACTCCCGCCAACCAGCGGCCCGTTCTCGACAATGACGGTTCCGCCGCAGGTCAACTCGCAATTGACTATTTCGGTTCGAGCCTCGATATTGCCGCCGGTCCTTACTTTGGCGTTGGTTATGTACTTGGTTTTCAGGTTTCCTCCGGCTGAGAACACCCCCTTTTCTTTCCCCGCTATGCCGCCCTGAACAATCAGGTCCTGCCCGGCGGTAATTTCAGCCGCTTCCGCCAGACCCTGCACCGTTATGTTGGAGGAACTTTTCACCTTGAACAGATCCAGCACGTTTTTATAGATCAGAACCTCCCCGCTGAAATCCACATTCCCCACCGCAAAATCCACATTCCCGGGAATCTCCAGCTTGGGAAATATCGCCACTTTATTGTTGGTGTAATCGAGTTTGCCGGCGCAGGCGGCGATGATCAGGTCCCCTCTTTGCTCGACATTGACCCCCAGGCTGATTTGTGCCTCCCGTCCGAGTTTGCGGGGAATCTTCTGGCCAAAGACATCCTTGCCATCCTTGCCGGCAACGGGCGGAACCACCCTCAGAATTTCCTGATTTTTTTCAACCGTAATGATTTGGGACTGATCGTAAAAACTTTTGGTCTTCACGGTATCCTGCTCGGAAGTCTCTTCTTTTTTCTCGTAGAGTTTTTTGATAAACCCGTTCTTATCATTTTCCGGGGCCGTGCCGCGTGCGACAACGACTGGTTCGGGAATGACATTTTCCGCCAGGGCCTGCGTAAACTCGGCAATCCGGGCTTTGCCTTCATTATTCAATATAATTTTTAGTTCGGTTACCTGCCCGATGATATCCGCCGTGGCGACGGACTGAGCGGAAACCCCGGTGTTGAGCGACAAAAGCGCAGTGAGCTTGTCTTCGCTGATATCCACTTTAAAAATTTTATTGGATGTTATCGGCATGGCTTAAATCCTTTATTTTTTCCCCGCCGATAGGATTAATCGTTTGTCCGTCATTTATCCAGTTGGCTGGGCAACTTTTTTCATGGTTTCGTCAATTTTCCCGAGCAGCGTATCCGGGGTAAAAGGTTTGACGACATAATTATTGACACCGGCCTTGATCGCTTCGATGATTCGGGGTTTTTCCGCCTCGGTGGTAACCATAATAATCGGTGTGGTTTTATTGGTCTCACGGACTTTTTTCACCATGGTCAATCCATCCATATTGGGCATGTTCCAGTCCACCAGCATCAAATCAAATCGGCCGTTGTCCTGGATGGCTTTCAACGCTTCCAGACCGTCCCCAGCTTCGACCGCCTCGGAGTTGTTGATAGTTGTTATCACTTTTTTCCAGATATTCCGCATGGTTCTAGAATCATCTACCAGCAAGATTTTCATTCATTGGCTCCTCAGACCCCTACGCAGACTAGTTGTTTGATATTGATTTCCACGGCGAAATTTCCCGCGCTGCACGAACAGGGAATGGTAATACAGGGAACATCCCGCAATCGGGCCACTGTGTGATTATGCCCGATAATGACTGTCGGAATACTGATATTGGCGGTCAGCCCGAATTCTTTTTTGGCGTTGCCGGCGATCATGTTGCACAGTTCGCCGATCGCATCGGCAAAGTCATCGGAATCGGCACTGAGTTTATCGCCGCAAAACGCTTCCACCAGCGTAACGGCTGTTTCCGTACAGAAACTGACGACCACAGACCCGGCGATATCCCCGGAAAAGCCTATGATTCCGGAGACATCATAGCTGGGGGTGGGGTCGTTTTTGACCGTGGGTTTTCCCAGTTCTATGTCAACACCAGCCATCGTGCTGAAAACATTCTTGGTTGACTTGACAAAAGCCTTGATCAAAGCCGGGTTGATACTTCCTACAACATTGCTTGTCATACCATGACACTCCTTAACCTATTAATTGTCGATTACTAGACCAGTTTTGCGGACAGTTCATTAGATGTCTTATGTTCTATGCTCTATCAATTTCAACTATTCTATTTCGACCTTTAAGCAGATCGGTCAAAATTGGGCTTGACTTGATCAGATATCGCCTATAATTGAGGCAGATAAAATTCACAGGCAGGGTTGGAGGTCCGATTTGGATGGTATTTGCTATTATTGTAGATGCCTTTTTGGGTTATAAACCGGCACATGGGGTAAAAGTTTTGTAAAATCCTGGTTTTCAGGGAACTTTTTTCAACCCGGGCAGTCGATTTTAATTACAATAAGTCCGAATAACAACCGGTTTACTATCGAACTATATGGAAAGGATTGAAGCAATGAAAACGCAGAATCGGCTCGTTTTGGCAGGCATGTTGGCAGGTACGATGGTTTTCGCCCTGGTCGCTCAGGCGTCCCAAACCGGCAAGAATGGGGCACTGCCCATTCGCAAGGTCATTTTGTACAAGCACGGGGTGGGGTACTTTGAACGGCAGGGAACCGTGACCGGCGGGGAAAACGTCGAGATCCATTTCAAAAAAGAACAGATGAACGACCTGCTTAAAAGCCTGACCGTAATCGACTTAAGCGGATCCCCCATCACCGGCATCGTCTATGACAGCACCAAGACCTTTGAGCAGCTTTTGGGCGATTATACCTTCGATCTGCGCGGCCCCGTGGGACTGCCTCAAATCTTAGGCCAATTACAAGGCTGTCAGATCGAACTAACCGTTGGTTCGGAACAGATTCAAGGAATGGTTGGGGGAATCGAACAGCGAATCAGCAGAGAGGGAGAACTGGAAATCCCTGCCTTCTACCTGAGCATCTTTGATACCACCGGCCAGCTCCGCAGCTTCCGCACCGATGAAATCGTATCCGTCCGGTTTCTGGACCAGCGGCTGGAGGAGGATATCCAGCGGTATATGCAGATCTTATTCCAGCAGCACCGGCGGGACGAAAAAATCCTCAGTATCAGTACCTCCGGTAACCAGCAGAAGGAACTGGTCGTTAGTTATGTGACCGAGATGCCGGTCTGGAAAGCCACTTATCGGATCCTCCTGCCGGACTCCCAGGAAAAGGACGCCAAACCCTTTTTGCAGGGCTGGGCCATTGTGGACAACATCAGCGAGGAAGACTGGAGCAATGTCCAGCTTTCCCTGGTCAGCGGCCTGCCCATCTCCTTTGTCCAGAATCTCTACGATCCCATCTTCAAAATGCGGCCCCATGTCGAGGTGGAAGAGGAAATGGCCCTGGCTCCCAGCGTACCCGAAGCCGGCCGGATGGCGGGTGAACCTGCCCAAAAACCGGCCAGAGCCAAACTGGCCAGAGCAATGAAGTCTTTGGAGATGGCGGATATGGCCCCCCCGGCACCGGCGGAAACACCCGCAATCGAAAGCTATGCGGGGAGAGGAGGAGGGGGGAGTATAGATGGTTATAGTTCTGAGATAAATCTGGAAGAGCGGATGCGGGATTTGGAGGCCGAAACCGTTACCCGCGAGGTGGGCGATTTGTTCGAGTATAAGATCGACCACCCCGTTACCGTCGAGCGGAACCGTTCCGCCCTGCTGCCCATTGTGGCACGAGACCTGGAAGGGCAGGGTGTGGACCTCTACAACGAGGCCACCCGCACCAAAAATCCCCTGGCTGCCGTCCGCCTCAAAAACACCACCGGCCTGACCCTGGAAGGCGGCCCTCTCACCGTCATGCAGGGCGACAGCTATGTCGGCGAGGCCATGATCCAGACGGTCAAGCCCGACGAGCAGCGCTACATCACCTACGCCGTCGATCTGGGAATGCACGTCAATACCAAACTCGGCAGCAAGAGCGAGCGGGTGGACCGCGTCATCATCAATCGCGGGACCATGCAGATGCACCGGGCCATCATCGAAACCAAAGTCTATAACCTGGACAATAAAAACGACAAAAACAAAACCGTCGTGATCGAGCACCCCGCCCATGCCGACTGGAAGCTGCTGAGCAAGGTCGAGCCGATCGAAAAAACGGATAACTTCCTCCGTTTTGAGGTTTCCGCTGCCGCCGGCGAATTGACGGAATTTGAGGTTCAGGAAATGCGGGATAATTGGGAAAGCCTGGCTGTGACCAATGTCACGCCCGATTTGATTGAAGTTTTTGTGCGGGATAAATACATCAGCGACCAGACCCGCCAGCAACTGGATCAGATTATAGTCGTCAAAGCCGAAATCGCTCATCTGGAACAATCCATCCAGCAGCTTCAGCAGGAACGCGAAGGCCTCTTCGCCGACCAGCAGCGCCTGCGCGAAAACCTCAAGAGCCTGGGCAACACCGAAGATGAGAAGAAACTCCGCGGCAAATATATCGAGCAGCTTACCAAACAGGAATCCCGCCTCGAAGAAATCACCAAAGGCCCCGGCAGCATCCCCGAACTGCAAAAACAGTCGCAGGAAAAACAGCAAAACCTCAACCAGATGATTGAAAACCTGGCCCAGGATCTGCAAATTAAATAAAGCTTTATATTGTAAAGATTATCTGATAGTCTTTTGTTCAAAATCGACCTGTTAAAATTTTTTCAAGTCGATCTCCTTTTACCCATAATACTTGCAATACCCATACCAAGGAAAAGGATACTGGCAGGTTCGGGGATCGGTTTTAAAAGAAATCCTTCTTCAAGCCCCAAACCACTGGGAGAATAGCCAATACCAACTATCCAGCCAAGGTCATTTATGTCCAGTGCTCGATAAAAATACCAGCCCGATGATGGATCGATAACCGTATTGAGATCGATATTATTGCCATTGCCGGTAGGATCAAAAAGCGTGGCGCAAAAGGTCGCCGGTCCCGGATTACTCGCGCTCACTCCGACAATTTGCCCCAGGTTATTAATCGAGTAGGCAGCGCTGTAGTACCCAGACTCGAGGGTAATATTATTGCCATTGCCGGAAGGATCAAAGACTGTGGCATATCCATTAGAATATCCGACAATCTGCCCGCTATCGTTGACTGAATAAGCATCACTCGTATAGCTCGCTTCCAGGAGGATGGTATTGCCATTTCCGCTGATATCGAAAAGAGCCGCTTTTTTATTAACGGTTCCGACAATATGGCCGTTATTGCTAATCGCATAAGGAGTACCGTTACCCAAACTGACATTATTGCCGTTGCCGGTAGGATCAAAAAGCGTGGCGCCGCTTACAGATACCCCTACGATTTGCCCAAGATTATTGTTCGAATAAGCCCGGCCCGCCCCAAGATAGATGTGATTCCCATTTCCCGTCGAATCAAATAGGGTGGCATTTTCAATACCGGTACTATTCTTGCTATACCCAATAATTTGTCCGTAATCATTAATCGATTTAGCACTGCTTCCTTTTGGTGCTAGTTTCATATTGTTGGTATTTCCAGAAGAATCAAATAATATGGCAAAACCGCTGCCCCCTCCTACAGCTTGCGTTCCGCCAGCGATTTGCCCATTATTGTTTATGGATAAAGCCTGGACATTATAATATTCCCCCATAAACCAATCCGTTCCCAGATTGATAACCTCGTAAAGAATCTCGGCATCGGCATTTTTGTTTGCAATCACGCTCATAACTGTAACAAGGATAAAAATTGGTCTCAGCTTTTTTCCCATTTTGGAACTCCTAACAGGATGACCAGATTTTAGCCCATTACATATCGATATTCGGCGGCACCGCTTATAGCCGACTTATGAATTGATTTATCCATCATATACCCGATTTCGTAACAAGTCTTTTTCTTAACCAACCATACGAAGAATTTTAATACTCATCTTACTATCGATCTTTTCCCTCTGTAAATTTAAAAATAGGCTGTTTTTGGCTATTTTTAAATTTTGAAATAGAAACCCGGCGTTTTCGGCCCATTTTCTGATTTACAAGCCTTTGAAAACTTGCCGCTAAAGTGGAAAAACATGCTTCAAATATGGTGTCAATTTGATATAATAGCAAAAATAGTTGTAATAATTGGCTGTAGGATACGACAGTAATCGGCAGAACCGTAAATAATAATGTGATGGAGGTATAGGCTATGGGCTTATTCGACAAATTACGCGGCGAGTTCATCGATATCATCGAATGGCTGGACCCCACCAGCGATACCATGGTGTATCGCTTCCCCCGCTATGACAACGAAATCAAGATGGGCGCCAAACTGATCGTCCGCGAAGGCTAGGCGGCGGCCTTTGTCAATCTGGGCCAGTTGGCTGACATCTTCACCCCGGGCAGCTACACCCTGGACACCGAAAACCTGCCCATCCTCTCCACCCTCATGGGCTGGAAGTACGGCTTCCACAGCCCCTTCAAGGCGGAGGTCTATTTCGTCAGCACCCGCCGCTTCACCGACCTCAAATGGGGGACCAAGCACCAGATCACCCTGCGGGACCCGGAGTTCGGCCCCATCCGCCTGCGGGCCTTCGGCACCTACGAAATCCGCGTCACCGACCCGGCCGCCTTCATCCGCCAGATCGTCGGCACCGACGGCCAGTTCACCACCGAGGAAATCACCGACCAGTTGCGAAACCTCATCGTCTCCCGCTTCGCCGATCTCATCGGCGAGAGCAAAATCCCCATCCTCGACCTGGCCGCCAATTATGATGAGCTGGGTGCCTTCATCACCAAACGGATTCACGATGATTTCGGCTCCTACGGCCTGGAAGTCTGCAAGATGCTCGTCGAGAACATCTCCCTGCCCGAAGAGGTCGAGAAGACCCTCGACAAACGCACCAGCATGGGTGTGATCGGCAATCTCAGCCAATACACCCAGTTCCAGTCCGCCAACGCCCTGGAAGACGCCGCCAAAAATCCCGGCGGCCTGGCAGCCGGCGGCATGGGCATGGGTATGGGATTTGCCATGGGCAATCAGATGGCCCAGTCGATGCACAACGGCCAGCCGTCTTCCCCCAACACGCCGCCCCCCCTGCCGCAAACCAAACTCTATTTTATCGCCGTCAACAACCAGCAAACCGGCCCGCTGGACATGGAAACCCTGAAAAGCCACGCCCAAAGCGGACAGCTTACCCCCGAAACCCTCGTCTGGAAAACCGGGATGCCCCAGTGGCGCCCCGCCGGCCAAGTCGTGGAGCTGGCCAGCCTCTTCGGCTCCGCCCCCCCGCCGCTGCCGGATACCAGCCCCAGGAATTGATAGCCATTGCGTAACAGGCAGGGAGGTACATGCCGCTGGAAAATAACGAGAGTATCAACGAGGAGATGACCGAAGAAAGCAGGCCGCCGGATGAGTCCCAGCCGCGTTTCCCCTGCTCCCGCTGCGGGGCCAAACTGGTTTATAAGCCCGGCACCGGCGCCCAGCACTGCCCCTATTGCGGTCAGGAAAACACCATTGCCAAATCCCAGGAAACCGTTCAGGAACTGGACCTGCGCGAACACCTGGCCCGGATGTCCCATCAGGAAGAACTGGAAGAATGTCTGACCGTCACCTGCCCTGAATGCGCCGCCGAAATCACCACCGCCGCCAACATCACCTCCCAGCCCTGCCCCTACTGCGGCTCCAACATCGTCGCCTCCGCCCGCTCCGCCAAACGCCTCAAACCCAAATCCCTCCTCCCCTTCCGCGTGGAAGAAAAACAGGCCGCCGGCCTTTTCCGCCAGTGGATCGCCAAACGGTGGTTCGCCCCCTCCGACCTCATACGCCTCTCCCTCCGCGAAAACCGCTGCTCCGGTATGTATGTCCCCTATTGGACCTACGACAGCCGCACCACCAGCTCCTACCAGGGCCAGCGCGGCACCTATTACTGGGTCACAGAATCCTACACCACCCGTGTCAACGGCCGTACCGTCCACCACACCCGCCCCGTCCGCAAAACCCGCTGGAACCCGGTCAGTGGCACCGTCCGCCACGCCTTCGATGACGTCCTGGTCCTGGCCAGCGCCAGCCTGCCGCGAAAATACACCGAAAAACTCGAACCCTGGGACCTCAAAAACCTCATCCCCTATTCCAACGAATACCTCACCGGCTTCCGCGCCGAAAGCTACCAGATCGACCTGGCAACCGGATTCGCCCAGGCCACCGCCATTATGGATGATTATATCCGCGTTCTGGTCAGGCAGGATATCGGTGGCGACGAACAGCGTATCGACTCGGTCAATACCCGCTTCGAAGACCTCACTTTCAAGCACGTCCTCCTGCCCGTCTGGATCAGCGCCTATCGCTACCGCAGCCGGGTCTATCGCTTCCTGGTCAACGCCCGCACCGGCGAGGTCCAGGGCGAACGGCCCTACAGTTGGCTGAAAATCACCCTGGCCGTATTAACCGCCCTGGCCGCCCTGGCCGCCGCCCTCCTCCTCTTCTCCCGCCTCCGCTGACCAGC
This sequence comes from uncultured Pirellulales bacterium, assembly GCA_964580995.1. Classification (GTDB taxonomy): domain Bacteria; phylum Planctomycetota; class Phycisphaerae; order Sedimentisphaerales; family SM23-30; genus JAKJEP01. Next base: position 41,642 of record CAZOMV010000006.1, on the reverse strand, counting down.
CATCCGCCCCCCCATACCGCCGCAAAAACAATTGCACGAACGCCGCCCATTCCGTATAGTATCCTATATTGACGGAACCGCCAAAAGTCGATATGGACTTCCAAAAACAGCTCTGGCTCCCCGATAACAAGGGGACGACGAGCTTTTGACGCTGGCGTCTATATTGGCTCTCCTGCAATCGAGAACCGCAGTAGAGTTGCCAATAGTTGGACCATACTCTTTGAAAGGATACCGCTTATGGACGTTTTACAAGCCATCAAAACTCGTCGCAGTGTTCGTGCCTACGATAGCAAACCCATTCCCAATGAAACTTTGCAAAAAGTTCTCGATGCCCTCCGCCTGGCCCCCTCTGCCTGTAATTTCCAGCCCTGGCGGTTCCTCCTCGTGCAGGATCCCCCCCTGCGCCAGCAGGTCGCCGCCGCTTCCTGCAGCCAGTCCTGGATGGCCGAGGCCCCGCTCATCGTCGTCGCCTGCGGCTACCCGGAAAAAGCCTACAAAAAAATGGGCGGCTACGCCAACAGCGTCGATATCGACCTGGCCATCGCCCTGGACCATCTCTCCCTGGCCGCCGTGGAAGAGGGTCTGGCCACCTGCTGGATCGGTGCCTTCGACGAAACCGCCATCAAATCCATCCTCCGGATTCCGCCCGAGGTCAAGGTCGTTGCCATGATGCCCCTGGGCTATCCCCGCACAGCCGATCTCAACCAGCCCGTCAAACCCAACGCCCGGAAAAATTCCGACGACATCTTCAAAATCAACACCTACTCCGCCTAACCCCTTTTGAGTTCAACCTTCAGGTTGTCTTTCTGGTTCCCCGTTTGGAGTAAAATACCGGGGATGAGATTGCAATAACAACCTCATCCCCAGCAAGAGGAACTCAGACTCTTATGGACACAAACTCTGCGGTTCTATGTTGCATTCCAGCCAACCCTGCGAAAATTGGGCAAAATCCTGAAGATCAACAACGCAATCGTTATTGAAATCCGCCGCAGGATACTGGGTACAATAGGAACCCCGGCTGGAGAAGTACTTCTCGTTCAGATACTGCTCAATATCGGATAGTTCCGGTTCACTGAGCAGCTTCTTGTACACGAAAATCTCACTGATGTATCCGGAAAAGCTCTCGCCTTCGCCGCAGCAGTCCTGATCGTGACAGGCGATACCGGCTCCTTCCGGTGCGATACTCGGCCCGTTGCGGACCGCCACCGAAGCATCCTGGGTATTGGTCTGCTCTAAAGTTACGAGGGAATCTCCGTCATAGTCCTGGAAGAAATTGAGCACATTCGCGGCACTGATCTGCATCATACCGACCCCGAAGGTCTCCGGCAGCCAGTTCGGACCGCCGCAAGTCCATTGCACCTGTCCCGCATACGTAACATAGTAGATACCATCGCTTAGATGGCCGCCCGCTCCCTGCCCCAAATACCAGGGGCAGCTACCCGTACCGCGCATGGCAATAATGGTATTATAGGGGGATCCGCCGCCCGGCAAAAGATAATTGGCCCAAACCCCGATAACGGTTAGATCTTCGCCATTTCCAATCGCCAGCGGATTATTGGAGACTTTGTTGGTAGTCTGCCACAACCGGTCGGGACTGCCGTCCTCCGCCAGATCAAACCAGAGGGCCGGACAGGGGATATCCACGCTGTTGATCAGGACTTCCGCATATCCCGGTTTTTCCGCGGCGACCGTATCTCGGGGTGCGAAAATAGTCCCGTAACTGCTTTTATCCACCCACTGAAGGACCGGATCGCCCGGACTCATTCCCTGGTCCTGCAGATCATACGCCGACAGCCACAACCGCAGACTGGTATCCGCCGCATTCGGCTGCAATGGTTCTCTAAAGTATTTATCCGTCAGATAGGCCTGTATGTCTGTCAGTTCCTGTGCGGAAATAGCTCGGCCGTACACAATAATTTCACAGATGTATCCCGTAAATGTTTCCAATTCACCTTGACCATCCTGGTCATGACAGCCGATACCTGCCCCTTCGGTTTCCGGCGAGATTTCCGGCCCGGCTCTGCCGACATGGGTATTTTGGGTGTTGCCCGGCGTTAAAGCCACTAATGCATCCCCGTTGGTATCCTGAAAGAAATTCAGCACGTCGGAGCTGTCAATTTGCATGAGAGCCACACCCAGGGTGTCACCCGGCCAAACCGGACCGTTGCTGGGATACTTGGTTCCGCCACTAAAGAAGTAAATACCATAATCCACCTGGCTGCCTGCTGCCTGCCCCAGCATCCACGGAGCGGCATTGGTGCCTCGGAAGGTAATAATTGGCTGATCCGTGGCACTATAGGCGCCGCTGCTATCAGCATTCGCCCAAACGGCGATAACGGTCAATGCTTCACCCGGACCGCTGTTCAGCGGATTGGTTGCCCCTTTGTTGTTGACCTGCCACAACCGGTCGCGGTTGCCGGGCGTTAAAGGCGTCCCGGACGATTGAAAATGCACAGCCGGACGCAGCTTCCCATTGATCTGTATCTCCCCATAACGCGGCTCTTCCATCATCCCCTCTCGGGGTGAAAAGATGGTACCAAAATTGGTTCTATCGACCCACTGCAGGATCGCCTCCCCTTCCTTCATGCCCTGCTGCTTCAGATCATAAGCCGACAACCACAGCTTCAGCTTGGCATCCGTCAAGCTGGGAAACCAGTTATTCGGATCGTTGGGATCATAGACGGGGATATTGGGTTCATCGCAGAAAGCCACCGCCGGAATTCCCATTAAAATGTACATCAACACTATAAAAATAACATCTTTTTTCCTTGTACTCATAATTACCTTCTCCTCAATAAAAAATGACACAATAGAAAAACCAGCCCATACGTTTCGATCAAATCATATCATCTGCCTCCTTTCTTACGGTTACAAACCCCTCCCTAAAAAATGCCTTTAGCACCGTACTTTTTTCGCAAACTCTTTACACCATTCCTTGCCAACCGTTTATACCATAGTTCCCAGGAAAAATCGGCTTCCTGCGAATACTGCCAGAACGTGTTGCCAATCTTCCGCAAAGAAAAATGTTACTAAAAAGGACGCCGACGTCAAAAGCTCTTCGACCCCATGTTATTGGGGAGCCAGAGCTGCTTTTGGAAATCGATATCGACTTTTGGCGGTTCCGTCAAAAAGATATTTGATGTTTTAAAATGTTTATTTGCTAATTTGAATCTAACACCATTATGATATAATGTCAATTACAAAACAACGATGAACCAAAAAATTCATAATCAACTCCATAAACAGGAAAAATTTTTCGGATACCAGCGAATAACTCTTTTGAATCTGACACCTTATGAAAACAGCATGCCTTGGTAAATTATCCTGGGAATCCGGGAGAATCCCGCACCGGCAGGAAGCCGGGTGCCCTTATCCTCATGCGTTACAATAGAGATATTATTGAAAGAAGTGGACGGCATTGGTGAAGAGGGTTAGGCCGTCGGGCTGGGAGATATCGGTTCGGGTCCAGCGGGGATGATGGGTTTTGTGAACGAATCGTTCGGGGTGGGGCATGAGGCCCAGGACACGCCCGGTGGGGTCGCAGAGACCGGCGATGTGGTCGGTGGAGCCGTTGGGATTAACGGGGAAATCGCCGAAGTTGCCATTTTCGTCCACGTAGCGGAAGGCGATCTGTCCCTGGGCTTTAAGCTGCTCCAGGATTTCCGGGCTGGCAAAGCAGACCTTGCCCTCCCCGTGGGCAACCGGCAGGTACAGCCGCTGGCCGGGCTGAATGAAAACGCATTTATCGGTGGCCGGCTGAAGATGGACCCAGCGGTCTTCGTATTTTCCGGAATCGTTATAGGTGATAGTGGCCTGGGCGGAGCCGTTTTGGCCGGGCAGGTTGGGCAGGATACCGGCCTTGACCAGCACCTGAAAACCGTTGCAGATACCCAGCACCAGTTTATTCGAATCGATAAAACGCCGGACGGCATCGCGGAGATGATGGATCAATTGATTGGCCAGGATTTTCCCGGCAGCGATATCGTCACCATAGCTGAAACCGCCGGGCAGGGCAAGAATCTGATAATTGTCCAACAGGCTGGGCTGTTCGATCAACCGGTTGACATGCAGGGCTTCCGCCTGCGCGCCAGCCAGTTGAAAAGCGTGGCAGGTTTCCTGATCGCAATTGGTCCCCGCCGTGCGTAAAACCAGAACTTTTATATTCGACATAATTCCTCAACTATGTAATAATTAAAATACTATTTTCAAATTTCGTTACCAACGTAAAGGTGCTTGCCAAGCTTCTTTCAGGTCAGCCAGTTCCGCGGCAATCACAGCAGCATGGGCGGCATCGCGGATGATCAGCCGGGAATCACCGGTTACTTTGCCGATCTCCCCGAAACGAACATCACTCAAAATACGGGCGACTTTGGTAAAATGGTCTGGCTGAATTTCCAGTAGAAAGCGGGTGGTACTCTCGCTGAAAAGAAGCTGATCAGTACGGGTAACGTCTTTGGCGGCTGGAACAATGTCAAGCCGCGCTTCGATTCCCAGCCCGCCGGCGAAAACCATTTCCGCCAGGGCAACCGCCAGACCGCCCTCGCTGCAATCGTGGCAACTTGCCACCAGGCCATGCCGGATCGCTTCCGCTACCGCCTGCACCACTTTGGGTGCGGTTTTGAGGTTCACTTTGGGAACGTTAGCGCCTAGTTCCTTTTGGCGTTTATAGTACTGGGAACCGCCCAGCTCATTTTTCGTTTCACCGACGATCAGGATCAGATTACCGGTTTTTTTGGCATCCATGGTAACACAATGATTTACATCGTCCACAAGGGTCATGGCACTGATAAGCAGGGTCCCCGGGATGTGGATGGTCTGGCCGCTATCGGTAACAAATTCGTTGTTCAACGAGTCTTTGCCGGAGATGAAGGGAGCGGCGAAGGCCATAGCCCCGTCATAGCAGCCCTGCGCCGCCTTGACCAGGCCGCCCAGACGGTCGGTTTTGTCGCAATTGCCCCAGCAGAAGTTATCCAGCAGTGCGATTTTATCAGGACGGCCGCCCACCGCAACGACATTGCGGATGGCTTCATCAATCGCCGCCAGCGCCATCCAATAGGGGTCGATTTCACTATATTGAGGACATATGCCGCAGCCAACGGCGATTCCCCGATCCCGGTCCAGCCGCGGGCGGAGGACAGAAGCGTCACCGGGACCGTCGTTACCAACGCCGACCAAAGGCTTTACGGCTGACCCGCCCTGCACCTCATGGTCGTACTGGCGGACGACCCACTCCTTGCTGGCTACGTTGTAATCGGAAAGAATCGCTTTGAGATCAGCGGTATAATCAGCCTGGACGGGCAGATCCGGTTCGGAAATCAAAGGGGGTTGCCAAACAGCCTTGCGGGTATATTTCGGCAGACCGTCGTGCAGGAAATCCATCTCCAATTGGCCGACGAGTTCGTTATTGTAGCGAAGCTCGAGCCGGCCGGCATTGCCGAAACGGCCGATAACGGTAGCTTCCACATTTTCATTGGCGAAGATTTTCTGAGCACGTTCCAGCTTGTCGGACGGAACGGCGATTACCATCCGTTCCTGAGCCTCACTAATCCAGATTTCGGTATAATTCAGGCCGCTGTATTTCAAAGGCACTTTTTCGAGGTCCACAATTGCGCCAAGCTGGCGGCCCATCTCCCCGACCGCACTGCTCAGTCCACCGGCCCCGCAATCGGTAACGGCGTTGTAAAGGTTTTCATCGCGGGCCTGGAGCAGGGTATCGAGAGTTTTCTTTTCGGTGATGGCGTTGCCGATCTGGACAGCATGCGAGAAGAGCGTTTCGTGTTCGTGGGTCATCTCGCCGCTGCTGAAGGTCGCCCCGTGGATTCCGTCGCGGCCGGTTCGTCCGCCGATCACCATGATGAAATCACCTTCTCTCGTCTCGCCGAAGCATTTATCCCTGGGGATCAGGCCGATGTTGCCGCAAAAAACCAGTGGATTTCCCAAGTATCGCTCATCAAAAAGGATAGCGCCGTTGATGGTGGGAATACCCATGCGATTGCCGTAATCGCGTACCCCGCTGACCACCCCTTTCATAACGCGGCGGGGATGGAGTACACCGGCGGGCAGGTTCTCGATTTTCATATCCGGCGGGGCGAAACAGAAGATATCCGTATTGGCGATGGGTTTGGCCCCCAAACCGGTGCCCATTGGATCGCGGATACAGCCGCCAATACCGGTAGCGGCACCGCCGTATGGTTCGATGGCGGAAGGATGATTGTGAGTTTCGACCTTGAAGCAGACTCCGAACTCCTCGTCAAACTCTACCACCCCGGAATTATCCTGAAAGACGGAGATACACCAGGGTTTATTAAGGTCGAAGGTTGCTTTGGCGATGGTGGATTTAAGAAGATTATTAATGGTTTGCGGCTGGGTGGTATTTTCCGGCCCGTCGAATTCGGTAAATTCAATAATACCGCGGAAGGTTTTGTGGACGCAGTGCTCGCTCCAGGTCTGGGCGAGCGTTTCCAGCTCGATATCGGAGGGATCTCGGTCCAGACGGCGAAAGTAGTCCTGAATCGTTCGCATCTCCGCCAGGTTCAGGAACAGATCGTAATCCTTGCTGAGCTTTTGCAGGGCGGATTCGTCGAGATGGCGAATGGGCAGGGTATTTTTTTTGAGTTGATAGGGCTGAAGATGCGGGCTGGGCGGCTCCCGGTCCGCACCGACAATCACTTCTTCGATACAGTCGTTGGCCAGGACCCGTTCGGCGATCATTTGGGTCTGCTTTTCGTTAAGCATCCCTAAAATCAGATACTTACGAGCGGTACGGACGCTTTCGATAGTTATGCCCATATCGGCAATGGCCATACCGGCGGAGGCGGCAACGGGATCGGTGACACCGGGTTTGAGATACACTTCGATGAGAGTCGCCTGGGCCAGCCCGGGCGGGGCAGCCATCTGGCCGATGTGATATTCTTCACTAACCGGATCGGCCAGCAGTTCGCGGGCAATCCGATTGAGGGATTCGGGATTGAGATTTCCTTCGATAAGGAAAACCCGGATGGCCTGGACCGCTTCGATGGTGCGGATTCCCAGTTGTTTAATGCTGGCTTTTACCTCTTCGCCGTGGACGTCGAAGAAGTCGGGTTTATTATAAATTTCAATGCGATGATTCATTAGACGGGTAATTCCTTCCGTTGTAATTTCTTTTCCACCAAGTCGTTGCGTTTGATTCGTGCCTGCGTCAGGATGTCGAGGATGGCCTGATCGTTATTTTTTTTGAGTGCCTTGCGGATTCGGGTCAACTCTTTGATAAGTCGGACGATGGCGGCGTCAATATTGTCCGGATTGCTGCAAACTATGTCCCGCCAAATACTTTCGGGGCCGGAGGCAATGCGGGTGGTATCGAGAAAGCCTTTGCCGCACATGAGGATCTCTTTGGCGTCGGAACAATTGACCAGGGCGACAGCCAGCATATGGGGCAGGTGGCTGATACGGGCGAGAACCTGGTCATGAATGCGCGGGGTTAGCTGACAAACGTGCATCCGCAATTGCGTCCAGAAATCCTGTAAAAAGGCAATCGTATCCGGCTTTGCGGCGGCGGTGGGGGTAATAATGCAGTAAGCGTCGTCAAAGAGATCGGCGCGGGCGTAATCCACACCCCGCTGTTCCGAACCGGCCATGGGGTGGGAGCCGAGAAATTGGACCCTTTTGGGGAGTTTTTCGCGTGCCCAGCGGGCGGGCAGGGTTTTTGTGCTGCCGACATCAGTTACCAGGCAGCCGTCGGGGAGGGCATCGGCCATTTCCTGCATGATCGAGGCGAAAGTACCGATAGGGCTGGCGAGGATAACGAGTTGGGCATTTTGAACGGCTTGATGAATAGTGGAGAAGGCGTGATCGACGGTGCCGGCGAGGAGAGCTTTTTCTCTGGTGGCGGGTCGGTGGCTGTAGCCCAGCCGTTTGACACGGGGGAAAACGCGGTTAATGGCCAGCCCCAGGGAGCCGCCAAGGAGGCCAAGTCCAATAATGGATATTGTGTCTAAGTCTTTTGTATTCATAAAATTATGTAAATCATAATCCGACAGCCGGGAATAGTAAAAAGGTATCTGGCGGAAAGGGTTCTGTCAAATTTTTTCTTGCTATTTCCTGTAGATTTAACTATCATACATCGTAGTAAATTATCCTGTGTGTTTATGGACGAGTACAGGAGTATGGATATTGACAAGGAAGGTTACGAAACTGGGAGCGAAAAAACGGAAACCCCAGGGAGCCTATTAAAGTTGCTTCTCTGGGGATTCTTGCTTTAAAGAACCGAAGAATATGACAGAACAAGAAGGTCAGAGTTTGGCAGTGGCCAATGGTATAAACGGCAACGGGTGTCTGGATTTCGAGAGGCCGCTGGCGGAACTGGAAAGTCAGATCAACGAGCTGAAATCCCTCCAGATAGCCAAGGGGATCGATTACTCACCGGAAATCCGTCAGTTACGGAGCCATCTGGTCAAGCTGACGACGAAAATCTATGAAAATCTCTCGGCGTGGGAAACGGTACAGGTATCGCGTCACCCGCGACGGCCGTTGCTGCGTGATTATCTGGAGATGATTGTAAAGGATTTTCGGGAGCTGCATGGTGACCGGTGTTTTCATGATGATGAGGCGATCGTGACGGGATTTGGCCGGATCGGGCGGGAAAAAGTGATGATTGTGGGGCATAATAAAGGGCGGAGCACGCGGGAGAAGATCGCGTGTAATTTTGGCTGTGCGCATCCGGAAGGATATCGTAAGGCATTGCTGAAGATGAAGTTAGCGGAAAAATTTAATCTTCCGATTATTTGTTTGATTGATACGCCCGGTGCGTATCCGGGGATTGGGGCGGAAGAGCGGGGCCAGGCGCAGGCGATCGCGGTGAATATGATGGAGATGTCACGATTGAAAGTGCCTGTACTATGCGTAGTTATAGGAGAAGGCGGGTCGGGCGGGGCGCTGGGGATCGGGGTGGGTGATCGGATGGCGATGCTGCAGTATGCGTATTATTCGGTGATCTCGCCGGAAGGATGTGCGGCGATTTTGTGGAAGAACGGGGAGCAGGCGTCGGAAGCGGCGGAGGCACTTAGGCTTACGTGCGGGCATTTGACGCGACTGGGGGTGATCGATGCGGTGGTGCCGGAACCGCTGGGCGGTGCTCATCGGAATCCGCATGAGGCGGCGCAGAATCTGGAAGGATATATCAGCTTGACATTACGGGAGTTACGGCGATTTAAGGTGGAGAATCTGCTGGAAAACCGGTACCGGAAGATTCGCAGTATTGGGGAAATCACATCGACGGGAAATATCTCTTTGCATAGTCATAGCGGCCTGGTCGGAAGTATAAGTAGCCGCGTACGCGAGGTTTCGGCGCGGCAAGTGAGACGGCGCCGGCAAACGGCGAACTGAAAGAGGCAGGCAAGGGCCATTCTCGCGCCGCGAGGGCGAGAAGCCCTGATTACCGACGCGGGGATAAATGGATATTTGACGCTTCTGATAGGCGCTTTATTGTGACATAAAACGGAAGGACCGGACAATAATAATTGCGACGCTCCGGCTGGTCGCTTCTTGTTTTTGTAAGTCGTTATTTTTCGGTTGGAAAATTTGTCGTAAGTCTTTATTTTTGGTTTTGTAATATTGTCATAAGTCGTTATTTTCAATTTTGTAAAATTGATGTAAGTCTTTATTTTGCTTTGAAAGTGATAGTCCGATAATAAAGTAGGGATTATAACGATTGTAACGGTTGAGTAAGATTTTTGGTAAGATGGGTAAGTAATTTGGTAATTTGTAACGGTTAGGTTGAGTTGGTAAATGTCGAACAAAGTATAGCAAAAGATGAAGAAAGTGATGTAAAACATGGGTAAAACATTGTAAAAGTATGGCAAAACATAGGTAAAACATGAGTGGGAAAAAGCGGTTTTTGGGCGGACCAGCGTTTTTTAGGGGATTGTAAGTGCTTATTTTCGGTTTTGGGAAATTGATGTAAGTCCTTATTTTGAGATTTGGAAAACGGCTGTAAGTCTTTATTTTTCGATTTGAGGGGGTGCTGGGAGAGGGGCGGGACTGGGGATTGCCCAGGTTGCCCGGATTGACAAAGGGAAGATAGGCAGGAAAGGCAAATTCTAAATTCCAATATCTAAAATCTAAACAATGTCAAAATTCAGAAATGGGAAAGTTCAAAACAAAGAGTTCGGACAGGTCGGACGGGGGGAAGAAAATTACGAGTTATGAATTACGAATTACCAGAATAACTAAGAATGGAAAGAGACTGGCTCACCGCCTCTTGGCTGGAGGGTGGGACGATGGGTCGGGAGAATTTTTCCAGCTCGGAGAGCATGGAACACCGGTTTCCCCCCGTAGGGCCGAGAGGCCCATTTTCGCGCCGCGGGCATTCTACCCTATCGACTTTTGGCGGTACCGTCAAATTAGAGAGTTTGATCGGCGGGTGGGTCCAGCGGTTCGGTGTTGGTCAGGAGTTTTTTTTGTTCGGAGGCCAGTTTCCTTTCCAGCTTTTTCACATCGTCGTCTGGGGGGAGCTGTTCGGGCTTGATATTTCGCCTGACCAGGAGTTTGCGGACTTCCTGATTGTTTTTGACATGCTCTTTGGTGATGCCGGGTTCGGTGCGCAGGTCGTCCCGCTTGATATTGAAGTTGGTTATTTCGTTGGCGAAGTCTTTGGCCTTGATGGTAATGGTGGGCAGAAAATCGGCCAGGGGCCGGGATTTGGGGATATTCAGCTTTTGCTTCATCTGGTCGGTAGTTTGGCCGCCGAATAAGGCGGTATCGCCCCGGCTGCGAATGCGGGCGAAGGATTTTTCGTCGGATAATCGCTCGTAGATGATGCTGGAAAGTTCCTTTTCGGAGAGGGTGAGTTTGCGGCGGGCGTGGAGCCGTTCGATTTCGGCGATTCGCTGCTCGATGATCTCCTGTCGGCGGGTCTGGACGGCGAAATAGGTCTGGGCGAAGGCGATCTGGTCTTTGGCTGGGTCACCGTTCTGGGCGATAAGGTAGCAGGCGTAGCGGGTGAGGGCGATATCTTCGATTTCCCGCTCCGCCCCGGAGCCAAGAGAGACCATTTTCGTGATATCAAGAAAATGGTCGGTCAGGTTAAAACCGGCGGTTTTACAGGCCGTTTTAGCCTTTTCGATAACCTTGGCGAAATTTTCCCACCGGGCATAGCCCAGCAGGTTCTGCAAATCGCGGGCCAGCCAGAAATCCATGTCGGTTCCCTGCTGTTTGAAAACGCTTTCTTCAAAATTCTTGTGCAGCCGGATGATCAGGTCTTTTTCCATTTTATTTTTTGTTCCGTTAACAAATAGTTATTTCTAATATTATGGCTTATTCAACAAAATTCTACTGCTTTGTGAATCACAACATTCTTTATCTTCTGATTTTACCTGTAAGACTACTCATAATGACCGAACCATCAGTCGTATAATTATTGATTAATGATTCTATAATTATTTTATCGCCCTCATTGCAATGGGGTCCTAATGTTACTTCAATATTGTTCAGTACTTCAGGGGACAAATTTAGATAATAATCATCAAACTCCAATTTATCACCTTTTTCAATCGCAGTTTTAACTGCTTGAGGAAACATATTTGCTTGCAATTGCCCATTTCGAATCAACGGGGGACTTGGAAGTATAAATAAAACAAAGCGATATTCATTTTGGAATGCCCAATCTATATGTTTGTAGAAACCTAGGTTTTGTGTTTTAACAATATGTTCATTGCCATTAGTTTGAACGACACCTTGATATTCCCGTGTAATATTGTCAGTATATATTACTCTACCACTAAATTGATCTTTATTGGTATATGTTGGAACAATATGGCAATTATTTTCAAACAATTCCTGGTAGCTAAAAAGCGATTGATAATTTCCTTGTTTATTTACAATATTCGAATGTTTTTCAGGAACGAATATTTCGCGGTATAGAAACATATTAACGGGCATTTTTATTCTAATTCCGCGATTCTGTTTGCCGTACAAATTCCACAATGGAATACTTTCTTCGGGAGAATGTGTCCAACTGCTTACAAATAAGTAATTGTAAAACTTAAACGGCTTAATCTCAAAACACTCCCTCATGTCATCAACCTTGTCAATACGGTTGAACCTTAATTTTCTATGTTTTAGAATTAAGGCTAGAATATCTATGCTAGTGTAATGATAAATATATTCAGGTGTTTCTTCTGCCATAATAAAATATCTTATTAACCACAAGCTCACGAAGGGACATGAATGGAAGAGCAGGTGTTTTTCTTTGTGGTTTTCGGTGCATTTGTAGTTTACAAGTTTTATAAAACAAATTTTTTTATTCCATCTTTAATCACACAGCCGATTCCTTTGTTTGACAATTCATCCAATTCCATGAAAACCCTTTTTGGTTATAAATAAACCCAATATTTTCACCTTTTTAGCCAGTCCAGTTGCGAAGCCCGGAGATTCTGGGGGTATTGTAAGGGGGTGGGGGGCGGTATGCAAAGGGAATTTGGGGATTATTTCGGGGGAGGGGGAAGAAATTACGAATTATGAATTACGAGTTACGAATTGCAAAAATGGTTATCAGGTATTGGTTATCGGTTATGCAAGGCAATGGTGTATTCGCCCCCTTCTCTCAGGGTCGGGGCTTGGATACCCCCAGACGGCCTTGTTCAGGCACGCATTCTATTTGGGCAACCCGCCCTAGCGGTCGGCGGCCAGTACCACTTCCCAAGGGTGGATTGATATGTCCTTTATTTAAAGATACTTACATTGTCACCGCTAAATTTTGTTTGAAATTTCCAGCCATTTACCCATAATAGTTTGTTTACTAATTTTGACGCCAGCGTCAGAAGCTCGTCGTCCCCTTGTTATCGGGGAGCCAGAGCTGTTTTTGGAAGTCGATATCGACTTTTGGCGGTTCCGTCAATTTTATAAATGTTGAACAACTTTAGTGAGGTTGATGAAAACTATGACACATGATCCCTTAACACCTTATGGCAATCGGCCGATGGTAACGCCCATCGTCAATGCAGTAAACTACGAGTACAGCTCGTTTGAGGTTTTGCGCCAGATCACCGACGGGGAGATTGACGGCTATACGTATCACCGGGATGACAATCCGACGGTGCGGGCGGTGGAGAAGATTATCGCGGCGATGGAGGAGGCGGAAGACTGCGTCATCAGCACCTCCGGGATGGCGGCGTGCACGATGATCTATCTGACGTATCTGAGCCGCGGCGATCATTTGATCCTGTTTCATGATATCTATGGTGCCCATTACAAGGTGTCACTGATTCTGGAGCGGATGGGGGTGGAGATTACCTGGCTGAACGCCTCGGAGAGCGACCGGATTGAAAAACATATCAAGTCCAATACGAAGATGATCTTTTGCGAGACGCCGAGCAATCCGCTGTGCAAGATTGTGGATATTCGCAAGATCCGCAAGGCGGCGGACCGGGTCAAGGCGCTGGTGATCGTGGACAACACGTTCGCCACGCCGTTTCATCAGAAGCCGCTGCAACTGGGTGCGCACCTGGTGATTCACAGCGCGACCAAAGGGCTGGGCGGGCACAATGATTTGATGGCGGGGGCGATTGCGGGGTCCAAGGAGCAGTACGATGAGCTGTGGTTTACGCGGCAGGCGATCGGCACGACGCTGGACGCGTATTCGGCGTCGCTGCTGGAACGGGGCTTGAAGACGTTTGATATACGGGCGGAAAAGATGGCACAGAATGCGCAGGCGATGGCGGAATTCCTGGCCGGCCAGCCGCTGGTGTCGCGGGTGTATTATCCCGGTCTGCCGACGGACCCGGGGTACAAAGTGGCCTGCCGGCAGATGCGGGATGGATTTGGCGGCGTGCTGGCGTTTGATCTGGGCGAGACGCAGGAAGAGGCCAAGGCGTTCATTAATGAGCTGAAGGTGATTTATCACGCGGTGAGCCTGGGGGCGACGGAATCGCTGATCTGCATTCCCCATCTGACAACCATGCTGTATCTGCCGGAAGAGCGGCGGACGGGGTTTGGCGTCAGTCCGAACACGATCCGGCTGTCGGCGGGGATCGAAAAGACGGATCTTTTGCTGAAGGATCTGGAACAGGCCCTGAAGAAGGTGCCGAAAAAACTGGCAGCGGCGAAGGCTTAAACCTTGCCAAGATCCGCCGCCTTTTTCTTTTGAACCGACTTCCAGAAAAAGTATATCACAATGACAAAGGTAGCCACCGGTGAGAGCCAACTGGGGATGTGCATACCCAGGGCATCCAGCACCATGATGGTTCCCAGGATCAGAATGGAATACATGGCGCCGTTTTTCAAATAGCAATACTTCTTGATGTTCTCGATGTTGCCGACGGTGATTTGCCGCACGACAACCGCACCCAGGCCGTTGCCGATTAAAATGAGCGGCACCGATAGCGTAAAGGCAAACGCCCCCAGGACGCCATCGATCGAAAAGGTCGCGTCGATCACCTCCAGATAGAAGATTTTGCTTACATCGCTCATCATCCCCCTGGAATCCATCAGTTTCTGCTCGCTGGCCTCGGCATTCTGCTTGAAGCCGTGGGTGATGAAAAACGCGCTTGATCCCACTACCGCCCCGAAGGCTGCCATTTGGCTGACGTGTATGGCAAACCAGGTAATGACCACCAGTAAAACAGAGGCTACCGCGTAAAACCACACCCCCTGCCGGAAGAAAAACGTCTCCCCGATCAGGCCGTACTGTTTCGGTTCCAGAAACAGCCAGTGGAAAAACAGCAGCACCAGAAACATCCCCCCGCCCAGCAGGAGCACCGGGGCGGACCTTTCCATCGCCTCGTGGACCTTCGGATCGCTGCTGAAGGTTGAGATCAGGGCACCAATCGGTCCCAGGTCCGGGGTTGTCAGCCATACGATCAGCCAGGGCAGAATCCCGCGGATCACAAACACGGCGAAGAGAATCCCCCAGAACAGGAACCATCGCCTGGCCCGCGCCTGCATCGTACCCAGCACTTCCGCATTAATAATCGCGTTATCAATGCTGCTGATGACCTCGAATAAACACAAGCCGCCCACTGTCAATATCATCGAAAATATATTCATCGCTCTTCCAGTTACCTATCTGCGTTGCTGCCTTGTTTTTACTTTATGCGTCTGACCATCCGGCCAGGCCGGTTGGGAGGTATTGTAACGGCCTGAGCCAGCCATGCAACCTTTTTTGACGCCAGCGTCAAAAACTCGTCGATCCCTTGTTATGGGGGGGCCAGAGCTGTTTTGGGAAGTCCATATCGACTTTTGGCGGTTCCGTTCATAATGGGATAAGTAGGGAAATATGAGGATGTTAGAGCTGGATAGAGAAAAAGTGTTTTGACATGAGCGGGAACTGCTGGTAAGGTAGGGATAAATTCTGAGCTGTTTAGAAAGCATGATCAGGGAACTATCCGCAATATGAACTCTGCCAAAGAAACAAATACAACAAAAAGGGAAAAACCAGCGAATGGAGAGCTGGGGACGGGGCGGGAATCCAGGCGGCGGATTCCGCGGGTGGAATTTCTGCTTTTGACCGCCGGTCTGCTGTGCACGCTCGTGGGGAAATTCTGTATTCTTTGGCGAAACAAACCGCCGCATTTGCTATCCGAGCTGTTTTATGTGGTGTATTCGGATATTCTGTTTTTCGCCATCATGATTTTGTTCATTCGCTTGTTATACCTGATCCGGCCGGCGCGGTGGATGGCGCGGTGTGTGCTGGTGCTGGCGATGGTGATCTCGACGTGGTCGATTTTTAATGTGGCGTGGCTGATTAAGAGCGGGGTACAATTGCAGCCGGGGGTGGTAAAAATCCTCCTGCTGGACCTGCGGGAATTGCTGCCGCTGGTGCTGAGCCATCTGGCGGAGCGCCCGGGTATCACCTTTCTACTGGCGGTTCTGATCCTGGCGATCATTATTCTATTTGTCCGATGGTATCATCATCCGGCGCCGCTGAATCTGGCGCGCAGCTATCATACCCGCTGGACCTTTATTTTTGCGATGGTGGTGATCTGTCTGGTGCTGGTTCATCCGAAGATTATTTCCCATACCAAGCGAAGTTTTTCCAGTGAAGTGCTCAGTTTCAGCAGCCACTGGTATGCCCTGGTTTCGGCCCTGACGGACCTGCATGAAGAAGAACCGGTTTCGCCGGGGAACCGGGCGCTGGTCCGGGCCGGGGGGCGGACGATTCCGCTTCCGCAGGTACCGGCCCCGGAGCTGCCGAATGTGGTGCTGGTGCTGCTGGAAAGCGTTTCGTATTCGGTGACGTCGCTGGCCGATCCGGCGCTAAATACCACTCCCTTTCTGGCGGAGTTGGCGGCGGAAGGTGTCGAATTCCAGATGACGCGGGTGCCGGTTTCGCATACGACCAAATCTTTCTGGACGGCATTGACTTCGAGTACGCCGGTGATTGAGGCCAATTACATCGAAGCGATACCCGCCCAGCCGGGTTATGAAGGTTTGCCCAGCATTTTGTCGCGGGCGGGATACCGAAGCGGATTTTTTCAGATGTCCAAAGGGACCTTTGAATGCGGCCCGGGTTTTTTTTACAATCTGGGATTTGACTGGGCGTGGTTTCGGGAGAATCTGGAAGATCCGGCGGCTACGATCGGTTTGTTAGCGGGGGATGATTGCCGCATGATCGAACCGGCGATGAAGTGGGTCCGGCAGGAAAATGGGAAACCGTTTCTGCTGGTGATGATTACCTCGGTTTCGCACGATCCCTATGATGTTCCGGAATGGTTTGAAAAAGAAGAAAAGAAAGAGGAGCCGTATGACAAGTACTTGCAGACCATCCGTTTTAATGACCATTTTCTGAGAACGCTTTGTCAGGCACTGCAGAAACAGGGGCTGGATGAGAATACGCTCCTTTGCGTAATGGGGGATCACGGGACGAGTTTTCGGGAAAAGTTCGATAACGGACGGTGGATCCCCTATGAGGAAGTGATTCGAGTCCCCTGGGTGATGCGCTGGCCCGGGCATATTGGAGCGGGTCAGACCATCGACTGGCCCTGTTCGCAACTGGATGTGACTCCGACGATTTTACAGTTGCTGGGATTTGACATCCGCCAGGCGGGGTTTGAAGGGAAAGATGCCTTTGCGCCCTCGGAAGCCAATCGGCGGCTGTATTTTTCCTCGTGGTACACCAACAGCCCGATCGGATTTGTGGAAGGGGATCGAAAAGCGGTGTACTGGCCCTATCTGGACAAGATTTGTGAGTTTAATCTGGCGGCGGATCCGGGGGAAAAGAATCCCAATGATACCCCGGCTGGCGAGGCGGAGGATATTATTAATGAGATTTTGCAATGGAAACAGAAGTCGCAAATTATCGTTAAAGACAGCGAATTGCGCAAAATGATGCTGTATTCGCACTGGCAGACCACCTGTGCCGGAAAGTCCGCCTGGACCTATTATGTTCCTGAAAAGAAATGAATATCATTGCCAATAAATTCAACAGGCTCAAACAATATTTTCCCCGAGTCGAATTTCAATTATTACTCATCGGTCTGGTTGGTATTATTCTGGGAAAGCTTACCATTGTACTGCGAAGTAAACCGCAGCATATATGGTCTGATTTGTTTTATGTTATCTATCCTGATATTTTGTTTTTTGCGATCATTTACTTATTGATCCGGTGTCTTTATCTCCTTAAACCATGCAAATTCACAAGTCGATGTGCATTGATTATTGCTACCCTGGTTTCCGGATGGTCCATTTTCAATACCGGGTGGCTGATCAAGAGCGGGGTTCAGTTGCAGCCGGGTGTGGTAAAAATACTGATGGTTGATCTGTGGGAGCTTTTACCGCTTGTCATTCATCACCTAGCCACAAAACCGGTAGTAGCGATCATGCTGGTTCTTAGTATCGTCGGAATTCTCGTTTTTTTCGTGCGGTGCCTGCACCACCCGGCAAGTAGTAACGCCGGCCGGGGTTATCACGCTCGCCGGGTTTTGTTTGTACTTCCGATGGTATTGGTGTTATTCGCCGTCCATCGGAAAGTCATGTCGGATACTTCTTGGGGATTCACTCGTGAAGTACTGGGGTTCAGCAGTCACTGGTATGCGCTGGTTTCTTCATGTAAAAATATGTATAATAGCAGCATACCTCCCATTCAAACTCGAAATATCCCTGCCATTGGTCAGCGAAACGTGGTGCTTCTCCCAACTCATCCGGATCCATTACCGAATATTGTTCTGGTACTGCTGGAAAGTGTTTCTTACTCGGTTACTTCATTAGAGAATCCGCAGATGGGTACCACTCCTTATTTGGCACAACTGGCCCAGGAGGGAGTTACTTTTCGCTTGACCCGCGTTCCTGTTTCTCATACCACCAAGGCCTTCTGGACGGCATTAACTTCCACGACGCCCGTTATTCAGGCCAACTATGTGGAGGCGATACCGACGCAAACGGGATACGAAGGCCTCCCTTCCCTCCTGGCCCGGATTGGTTATCGCAGCGCATTTTTTGAAATGTCCAGAGGCAGCTTCGAATGTGCGCCGGGTTTTTTCAGCAATCTTGCCTTCGATTGGGCGTGGTTCCGGGAAAATCTGGAGGATCCATCGGCCCATATCGGGTTGCTGGCGGGAGATGACTGCCGTATCATCGAACCGGCGATGCAATGGGTTCAAGAACAAAAGAAAAATCCTTTTTTTCTAATGATGATTACCACGGTTTCTCACGATCCGTATCATGTACCCGCCCATTTTGGTAAACCCAAAGAACTGCCATATGAAAAATTTGTTCAATCTTTGCAATATACCGATTATTTTCTGGAACAACTGGTAAAAACCCTAAAGGAACGGAATCTGGAAGAAAACACTATTTTATGTGTCATAGGTGATCACGGCACCAGTTTTCGAGGTCATACCGATAACGGCCGATGGATTCCGTATGAGGAAGTGATCCGAGTTCCCTGGGTGATGCGATGGCCCGGACACATTCAACCAGGACAGAAAATCGACTGGCCCTGTTCCCAGTTGGATATTACGCCCACGATTTTAAAACTCATTGGTTTCGACATTTGCCAGGCCGGTTTTGAAGGCAAAGACGCTTTTCTTCCTTCGGACTGGAATCGAAGGTTCTATTTTTCATCCTGGTACACGGCTAGCCCCATCGGTTTTGTGGAAGGAAATCGCAAGGTGATATATTGGCCCTATCTGGATAAAATATGCGAATACAACCTCGAAACGGATCCCAACGAAGAGAAGCCGCAAATTATTTCCACGGAGGAAAAAATAAAGATTATCCAAGATCTTACAGAATGGGAAAATACCTCCCAAATTTTCATTGGTGCCCAAAGATTTACTACCGACCTGTTTTTCTCCCACTGGAAGACATTCAGTACCGGACAATCGGCGTGGGCCTTTTATGTACCCTGAGTCGTTTAGAGTTTTATAACATTATTTGTCAAGGTCAGGAATAGATTCGATGCAAAATAAACCTGCATTCCGTCCAATCGACATATTACCTTACGCCGGCAAAACGGTGGTTTTGCTGGGATTAGCCATATGGGTATTTTGGACGCAAGTATCCCATATTATCAGACAAGCCCCACGGTCCAGTGAAACTGCCTATACCGTCCTGACCCCCCTGGCGGTTCTTTTCTTACTGTGGTTGCGCAGAGGGGAGATTAGCAAAAATCTGACTCAGGGGTCTTACTGGGGAATTTTCCCGATCCTGTCCGGACTGTCTCTTTTGGCCGCCGCCACATGGCCTTTTAGTTATGGGTTTGCACGCGATGTGGCGATCATTCCCGTGGTGGCGGGAATTGTCTGGACGATTTGCGGCTGGAAGGTATTGAAACTATCGCTGCCGATGATTTTTCTCCTGCTGCTTGCGATACCCATCGGCAGCCGAATTTATGCGGCATTAATCATTCGCCCGGAAACGTATACGATTTCCGCCACGGCGCAAGCACTTGATGCTCTGCCGGGAATTGAAACTTCGGTGGTCGGGACAGATCTGATTTACACAACCGGCGAAAAAACCGGCCAGATTGCCGTGGGCGAATCAAACCGGGGCGCTCGCTTGCTGCCAACCTATCTGGCTATCGGTATTTTTGTTTTATTCTCCCGCATCCGATCATGGTGGCGGATTCTTTTCGTAGCTGTTCTGTCGATCCCGATTGTTTTATTTTGTAATTTTTTCCGGCTTTTTAGCTGGGGGGTGGCGGTTATCTATACTCATGCATCTCCCGTCAATGGATTGCCCAGAAACCTATCCGCCGTAAGTGCTCTGCTGCTCTGTTATCTTTTGTTTGCGTTTTTCTCTTCTTTCAAGCTGCCTCTTTTTGTAGCAGAGGAGGAGGAAGAAGAAAATTGTATCGAAGGAGAAAGACCGCATGTCTGAACAAAACCATAAGAACTTCTCGATTCGCAGTTGGCTTTCCGGCCCTTTTCTCCTGGCAGCTCTCCTGCTCATTCTGGCAGCCACCTTGCTTCCGCCTGTCCTGAAGGTTTTAGCCTCTCATTATGAGAAAGAACCTATCGCGATTCGCCGTTCCTTAAAAACCTTTGATCCCCAATCCTTGCTGTTCTTTCAAAAAGACTGGGATTTCCATGATTCCCCCGTCTCCGCGGAAGAAATTGGTACCGAAGAATATACCTATATCACGTTCCAACGAAAAGATAAGTTAAAATCACCTCAGCAAATCGTACTATTCATAACCTATTACAGCGATCCGCGGGATAAGGTTCCTCATACTCCGGAGGTGTGCTCCCGGCAGGCAGGCGCGATTGTCCGGCGATTAACCACCACAACGATTGATATTCCGGAATCAGGCCAGGCGGTTTCACCCATCGAAGCAAAATTACTCATCCTGGACCAGCAGAAACAATCCTCCCTTACCCTTTATGTTTTTTGCGTAGAAGGCCTATTTCGTCATGATCGCGAACAGGTGCGATGGATTATCGGCAAACCGGGCAATCGGCATGTATTTTTCAGTAAAATTGAAGTAGCTGCCCTTCTTCCAGCCAACGGGGATACGCAAGCCGCTTTCGAAGCATGTAAAGAGGTATTAAGTCAGATGATTCCGGTACTGGTGAATGATTATTTTCCCACGAAGGAACAAATCCAAAACCGCTAATCGATTATTTGTTTTTCCGCTGTTTCGCGGCGATGATCCAAATGTGAAATACGAATATGGCCAGAATGACTCCCCCTACCAGAAAGATATAACTCCGGGATTCTGCCACGGGTGCCCAGACTGCCGGTACGGTTATGCTTTCTCCGGAATGGAACCGGATTACCGCAGGTACCTGCCCCAGCACCGCTCCTTTGCTGCTGACTCGCATGGAAAAATCCTCTTTCTCTCCCGACCGAATGCCCTGGAGAAAGTCATCGGTCCAGGCTTTGAATATTCCTTCGGATTCTTCGGCTTTCCAATCTTTAGGGGCGATAAAATTATAGGCGGCATGTTCGGGAATCTCGAAGGACACCATAGGGGAAGTATTCCGATTGGTAATTTGGTAGGTATAAATACTCGATTGAATATTCACCGAGATAGACACCTTATCCGTTTGGAACTCTCCCAGGTCAGAAACGGCAGCCAGAAACAGAACGACTACACAAGACAGCACGTTTTTGTCCTCCTTGTACCTATAAGCAAAATGCCATTCAGCAAAACGAAAGAGACTATACTCATAGATGGGAATTATACTAATTTTGCCAAGGTAACAAAATACTGTTTTTGACAAATTAATAAATTGCTGTTGATTTTAATAACTAAACCCATTGAATTTCTCTCGTTTTTTTGTTGAATTCCGCTATAATAAGGTTGAATATCCGTGATTTGCACGATGTATCGATAAAATTTCACTAATAATGGGTCGTATGTATGCAGCTATATGAAATTACGTTTCAGCCGGACGGGATCAAAACGAAAGTGCCCGTGGATATGACGATTATGGAGGCGGGGCAGCGGGCGGGGATTATTCTGAACAGCGTGTGCGGGGGGGCGGGTACGTGCGCGAAATGTCTGGTGAGCATCGACGGGCTGGATCGACCGGTACGGGCCTGTCAGCATCGGGTGGCCCGGGATCTGGTCGTTACGATTCCGGAGGGTTCGCGTTTTTTCGAGCAGAAAATCCTGCAGGAAGGGATTTCATCCCAGGCCCGCATCGAGCCGCTGGTATGCAAGCATTTCCTGCAATTGGCGGGGCCGGCGCTCGATGACCTGCGGAGTGACAGCCAGCGTCTGATCGACGCGGTAACGGATACGGCAGGCGGGCCGGAACCTCGCTGCCGCGACCATGCGGGCACGGCGTCGGGCGGGACCACGATTGCCACCGCCCTGCTGCGGCAACTGCCGGCTTTGTTTCGCGAGCATCATTACGCGGTAACGGCGGTTTGTCATTCGGGCCGGATTTTTGCGATGGAACCGGGGGATACGACGGAGACGATGTTCGGGCTGGCGGTGGATATCGGGACGACAACGGTGGTGGCCAGCCTGCTCCATCTGGTCAACGGCCGAACCGTCGAGGTCGCCGCGCAATCGAATCCGCAGATTACCTTCGGGGATGATGTGGTCAGCCGCATCGAATATACCCGTGCTCATCCGGACGGCTTGATCCAGTTGCAGCATCGAATCATTGACTGCCTGAATAAGCTGATATCCGAAATCTGCCAGAAATCGCTGGTCAATCCGTGGCATATTTATGAGCTGACCGTGGCGGGCAATGCCACCATGCAGCATCTGTTTCTGGGAGTACCGGTGGAGCAGATCGCCCAGGCCCCGTATGTGGCCGCCTTTTCCGAGGCGGTGAACGTTCCGGCGGGGGAACTGGGAATCAATATTCACCCGCAGGGAAATGTGTATGTCATGCCGAGTGTGGCAGCGCATATCGGCGGGGATACGGTGGCGGTGGGCTTATCCACCGCGATGAAATATAGTGAAAAAATGAATCTGGCGATTGATATCGGGACCAATGGGGAGATTATTCTGGGGAACCGGGACCGGCTGGTAACGTGCAGCACGGCGGCGGGGCCGGCCTTTGAAGGGGCACGCATCTCCAGCGGCATGCGCGGGGCGGCAGGGGCCATCGAACGGATCTATATCCGTGACGATGTCGAATGCTCGGTCATCGGCAATGTCGCCCCGACCGGGATCTGCGGCAGCGGCCTGATCGACAGCATGGCGGAGCTATTGAAGAGCGGGATTCTGGATTCTTCGGGCCGATTGCTGGCCCAAACGGAGTTGCCCGGCAATCTTCCGGAAAAAATACGCCGGCGCGTTCTGGAAACGGACAAGGGAGGGGCGTTCATTCTGGTTCACGCCGAGCAGAGCAAACATGGCAAGCCTATTGTTCTAACGCAGCGGGATATTCGGGAAGCGCAGCTCGGCAAGGCGGCGATCGCCGCGGGGATCGTTACGCTGATGAATCATATGAAAATTCCGTTGACGGATATCGAACACCTGTATCTGGCCGGGGCGTTCGGCAACTATATCCGGCCGGAATCGGCGCGGCGGATCGGGCTGCTGCCGGACCTGCCGCTGGAGAAGATCTTATTCATCGGCAACGCCGCCTCCACCGGCGCGCGGGAAGTCCTGCTGAGCCGGGAAGCCCGGTATCGGGGGGAAGAACTGGCACGGGAGATGGAATATGTGGAACTGGCCGGACGGGCAGACTTCCAGAATATCTTCGCCGATTGCATGTTCTTCCCGGAACAATAAATCCGCCCGTATTCAACATTTCCATGGGCCATTAAAAAACTGTTGTAGTGCAAGGGAAAGTAAGATACTATTATGACCATAATTGCCAATAAATATTTAAAAGGAAACGGAAGTTTTGAAGCGTATGTGTTTTTACTTATCGAAATCGACCGGTCGTAACCGGCTGGCGGGTCGATCTGTATCTCTTTACCAGGGATTGTTTTATGATAATTGATTGCCATGGCCATATCTGGCCCAGCCGAGATAAGCTGGGGCAGGCGGAAAATTTCTCCTGTCTGGCGTCCGCCGATATTGACCGGTCTTTACCGGATCAGCATCTTGCCGATAGCGAACCGGCGGAGGTCATGTTTATTTTGGGGTTTGTCAGTAATTTCTTAAACACTGAAATATCAAACGATTATATTCACGATTATGTCGATGCCCATCCGGATCGCCTGATCGGATTCGCCGGTGTGGACCCTACCCTGCCGGATTGCCGGGAAAAAATGCAAAAGTATAAAAACCAGATGGGGTTTGCCGGCATCACCGTCAGCCCGGCCTGCCAGGGGTTCCATCCCTGCGATTCCCGTGCCATGCGCGTTTACGAGGTGGCTGAGGAACTGGCCATGCCCGTCTATTTCCTGTACGGCGAAAAACTGCCCCCCTCCGCCGTCATGAATTTCTCGCAAACCATGCTGCTGGACGAAGTGGCCCAAACCTTCCCAAGCCTGAAAATGATTATTTCCCATTTAGGCTGCCCCTGGGTTGACCAAACCTTCGCCATTCTCGCCAAGCATGAAAATGTCTTTGCCGATATGGCCGGCCTGATCAAAAAACCCTGGCAGGCCTATCGCACCCTCAACCTGGCCTACGAATTCGGCGTCATCGAAAAAATCCTCTTTGCCAGCGACTATCCCAACCATACGGTCAAAATGGCGGTCGAAACCCTGTACAATCTCAACAAAATTTCGCTGGATTCCGTATTGCCCGCCGTCCCGCGTGAGCATCTCCGCGGCATCGTCGAACGCGACAGCCTGGCCCTGCTCGGCATCGAACCGGCAAAAACATCTCCCGATAAAATCACCTCATCGTAACATAAAGGATCCTGATTTACTTATGGCAAACAGCACCCAACAACCTAGCCTCTTCGGCCGCAGGGCCGGATCTTATGCAAGCCCCGAAATCTTTCTCTGGAGTCTTTTGGCCCTTGCGGCCTTCTCCTGGCCCGGCTGTGCCACCGATCCGTATGCCAGGATTTACCTTCAGCCCCTCGCCCAGCCGGACCAACTGATGCTGCAGGATTATACCCAAACCTTCAGCCGGATCGACGAACGCGGCCAGGCCACCTGTGTTTTCCTGAACGAAGAAACCATTCCCTCGGAATCGGTGGCCCGCCATGTCCGGCAAACGCTGGTTTTGCGAACCTTCTGGCAGAGCCGCGGACGTTCCAAAGTCAATCAATTGAGCGGCGCCAATATGAATCTGGATTTGCTCTGGGAAGCGGATGGCCAGATGGCCCTTTATCGCGGGACAGGATTTGCCCTGGTTTCCGAAAAAAAATCTAGCCACGATTTGAAAATCAAAATCCGTTACGCCTCCCTGCAGCTCATCAGCCGCACCGCCGGCTTCTCCCCGCTCTTTCAGGAGGCCAATGTGACCGGCCAAGCCGCTACCCTCCATAACCCCCCCGAAGTGGACCAACAGATCGAACACCTGGATAAAAATCGAAAAACCCTGGAAACCATCGGCCTGAGCAATTAGAATGTTCTGCACTACGCCCGGACAAAATATGAAAACAGCATTTGTGAGTATAATCGCGTTCATGGCCATGGGACTGACCGGCTGCGTCGAAAGGCTCATTACCGTCACCAGCCAGCCGGCGGGCGCCTCCGTCTGGCTCAATGACGAGGAAGTCGGCTCCACCCCCCTCACCGTGCCCTTCACCTGGTATGGCGATTATGAGGTCGTCCTCCGTAAAGATGGCTTCCAAACCATTAAAACCTCCCGCCAGGCCCAGGCCCCCATCTACCAGTGGCCCGTCATCGACCTGGTGGCCGAATGTTTTCTCCCCGTCAACCTGGTGGATAAACACCAGTGGGATTTCGAGTTGGCCCCCCAACAGCCCACCGACCCCAACCAGCTCATCGAACGGGCCAACGATCTCCGCTCCCAGACCCTGGCCAACCCCAGCTAAAATTTCGCCTTTGGGATCACCCGCCGCTGCTGCTGCGTTTGGCCTTTTCAATCTCCGTAATCATCGCCCCCTGGCGCCAGATCCGCACCGTCCCCGTGGATTCGCTGATCGTAATGGCAATACTATGGGTCGCCGCGGTAATCGCCGCCGCCGCCGCATGCCGCGCCCCCAGCCCCTGCGGCAGATCCTCGGTCAGCAGTTTCGCCAGCAGATACGTCCCCGCCGAAACAATCGTTCCAGTCCCCTTTATCACAAATGCCCCGTCAATCGCCGAAAACTCCTTGATCGTTTCGGTCATCGCATCATCCAGAATATTCCGCTCGTTCTCGGCATAGCCCTTGAAAGGATTCATGATATTTTGTTTCGAATGCGCAATCACTTCCGCCGAATCGCCCAGCACAAAAATCGCCCCAACCGGCTTGCCCTCCCGGCCCTCCGATGCCAGTTCCAGTGCCAGATTGAATACCCGCTCGAACACCGCCCGGCGAATATGCTCCGTCAGCGGCGGCTGATCCACCGTCTGGAACATCTCATATTCCCTGCCCACCTCCATCACCAGGATCGTATCCAGTTGCCCTTTTTCCAGCCCCGTCAGAAACACAAACCGGTCGCCCGGCGCGATAAACCGGCTCGAAAAACTCAGCATCGCCGCAATCTTGATCTGACCCATCCGCGTCAAATTCACCGCCGGCACCCGAACCACTTTTTTACTGACCTGCTGGGCCTTCTCATACGCTTCCTCCCCCCGCGTCACCAGGATAATCTCCGGCTGTTCCTGAGAGAGCAGAGCTTTCAAATCCGTATCGTCTTCCAGACAATCCACATACAAAAGCAGATATTTCAATTCGGTTTGCCGGGCAATCGCCAGCGCCGCCCCCAGCATAATCTGATTGGCGGAGAGCTTCTCCGCCGGCGCTTTCCCCGGTTCTTCCTTCTTTTCCGTTTTGATTTTCCGGGCCATATCGCAATCTTTTTTTATTTCAGGTTTTCCATATACCACCGGATTGCCTTCTGAATCCCCTCCTCAAACGAAACCAGCGGCTCATACCCAATGGTCTTCCGCGCCCGGCTGATATCCGCCAGCGAATGCTTGATGTCCCCCGCCCGCGGCGCGGTATAAGTCGGCCGGATATGCTCCTTGCCCATCAGTTTCTGAATCGCCTGCACCACCGTATTGACCGTAACCGCATTGGCCGTCGAAATATTCATCGCCTCGCCGTGCGTTTTGGCGGCGTTGGCCGCCTTCCAGTTCGCCTGCATCACATTCTCGATATACGTAAAGCCCCGCGACTGCTCCCCGTCGTCGAAAATCGTCGGCGACTGATCCCGCAGCAAGGATGAGACAAACAGCGGAATCGCCGCCGCGTACTGGCTGGTCGGATCCTGACGCGGTCCGAACACATTATAGTACCGCAGGCAGACGGTCTCCAAACCATAGGTCTCATAGAACGTCCGGCAATAAATCTCACCAATCGCCTTGCTCGCCCCATACGGACTGATCGGCGCCAGCGGCAGCCCTTCATGCTGGGGCAGCACCTCACTCTGTCCATACACCGACGAGCTGGACGCAAATACGAAACGCCGCGCCTTCGCATCCCGCGCCGCCATCAGCATATTAAAAATCCCGTTCACATTCACATCATTCGTGGTCGCCGGGTCCTTGATCGACCGGGGTACGCTCCCCAGCGCCGCCAGATGATAGATCACCTCCGCCCCCTGCACCGCTTTCCGCACGGTATCCATATCCCGGATATCCCCCTCAATCACCTCGATCCGGCCCTTGACCTCGGTCAAATTCTCCCGCTTACCGGTCTCAAAATTGTCCAAAACCCGCACTTTCTGCCCCTGTTCCAGCAGAAACCGCACCATGTTACTTCCGATAAACCCGCCGCCGCCGGTGATTAATGACATTCCCATAACCGATTCTTACCTCATTTTTACGTTTTTAATCGAGTTTGGACGCACTATCCATTATATCGTCCATACCAAAAAAGTATCGGCAATTATGGGTCGTAACTTGGGCAATTTCTTCCAGACTCACCCCCCGCAGCCCCGCCAGCTTCGCCGCCGTATGCACCAGCAAGGCCGGCTCGTTCGGCCTGACATTCCGCTTCGGCTCCGGACTGAGATACGGACAGTCTGTCTCCAGTAGCACCCTCTCCAGCGGTACATAACCGGCCACCGCCTGAATCGAATCCGCCTTGCGAAAGGTGATCGTACCCGTGAACGAAATAAAACACCCCAGATCCAGCACCGCCCGCGCCTCACTCCGATCCCCCCCGAAACAGTGAAACACCACCCGGTTCTCCGCCGCCCCTGCCGACCGCTGCCGATTTTTCAAAATCGCCAGTCCATCCGCAAACGCCTCCCGGCAATGGATCACCACCGGCTTGCCCAGTTCCCCCGCCAGCTCCAACTGCTCCTCAAACCGCTTCTGCTGGGCCGGCCGCTTCGAAAAATCATAATGATAATCCAGCCCCATCTCCCCCAGCGCCAAAACGCACGGCGCCCCCGCCAGCTTCCGCAGCTCCTCCAGATACCCCTTCTCCGCCGCGTCCGCCTCATGCGGATGAATCCCCACCGTACAATACAGATTCGCAAACTCCCCGCACAGCTCAATCCCCCGCCGGCTGTCCGTCAGGTCCGTTCCTGCCAGAATCCACCCCACTACCCCCGCCTGCCGCGACCGCTCCAGCACCGCCGCCAGCTTCCCCTGATAAGGCTCGTAGGACAAATGGGTATGGCTGTCGATTAACTGCATAGCACTAAAATACCAATATTTTGACTCATAATTGTGCCACGGCCATCTTGGCCGTGTCTTCTTCTCCGCACAACGTCATTCGTTGAAAATGCTTAAAACCGCGGGGTAAAAATATTCCGTTCATGCCGCACCGCCGGCTTGCCCTCCTCCGCCGCTATCACGATCACTGCGTCAAACCGGCACGGATACTCATGCAGCTTATGTACCTGAATAAACTGCCGGGCCGCCGCCGCCATATGCCGCTGCTTGGCATAATGCACCAGACGCTCCCCCGCCACAAAATCCTCACTCTGCCGCGTCTTCACCTCCACAAACACAATCGTCCGCCCCTCCCGCATAATCAAATCGATCTCCCCCTCACCCGTCAGATAGTTGCTCTGAATATGCTTATATCCCTGCCCGGCCAGATACTTCCGCGCCAGCTTCTCGCCTTCCTTCCCCAGCCTCTGCCTGTGATTTTCCTTACTCACCAGCCACAACCCCATATAACCCTGCGGCGTATCCACAGGGTTATATTTTTTCCTATTCCAGCACAGCATAACCGCTCAGGCTGCATCCGCCAGCCACCCTGCCCACTCTGGGCGCAGGCCGGGCCGGGTGGTGTCGCCCCCACCCAGAGTTACTTCGCGCTGCCGGCCCATTTCTCACGCAGCCGCACCGACTTGCCGGACCGGTTCCGCAAAAAGTACAGCTTGCTGCGCCGGGTATAGCCGGACCGTTTCACATCCACGCCCATCAGATTCTGGCCATGCAGCGGAAAGATCCGTTCCACGCCTTCGTTATTCACGATCCGCCGTACCGTAAACTTCGCATTGATCCCGCTGCCCTTGCGGGCGATCACGGTCCCGTTGAATATCTGCACCCGTTCCTTGTCGCCTTCTTTAATCCGCACGTGCACATCCACCGTATCACCTACCTTGAAGACCGGGACTTCCTTCTTCAGATGCGCCGCTTCCACTTTTTCCAGCATACTATTTCTCATAACGTACTCCTGAGCTTATGGCTTTTCCTCTAGTTTATTTTCCTTATATAAATCCGGGCGTTTCCGGCGGGTCCGTTCCCGCGACTCCTGCAAACGCCACTGCCTGATCACTTCATGATGGCCGGACACCAGTACCTCCGGCACCTTCCAGCCGCGAAAATCCGCCGGCCGCGTATAGTGCGGATACTCCAGCAGATCATTGCAAAACGACTCTTCCACTATCGATTCCGCAGCGCCCAGCGCTCCCGGCAGCAGCCGCACCACCGCGTCCACCACCGCCATCGCCGGCACCTCGCCGCCGGTCAGCACAAAATCGCCCAGCGATATCTCGCGGCTCACCAGATGCTCCCGGATTCGCTCGTCGAACCCTTCGTAGTGCCCGGCGATCAGGATGATCCGCTTCTTCCGGGCCAGCTCACCAGCCGTCTGCTGATCGAACCGTTGTCCCTGCGGGCACAGCAGGATCACTTCATCCACCGGCTCACCTCGCTGCCGCAGATCTTCAACCGCCGCAAACAGCGGGCCGCACATCAGCACCATTCCGGCTCCGCCGCCATACGGCTTGTCATCCACGCTGCGATGCTTATCCGTCGCGTAATCGCGGATATTCGTCAGCACGATCTCGACCAGCCCTTGGTCCTGGGCTCGCTTGAGGATCGACTGGCCGAACACCGCGCCAAACATCTCCGGAAAGAGTGTCAGCAGATCGATTCGCATGGCTTACGGTTTGGCGATGCCCTTCTTCTCCAGGATGGCCTGCACCGTCTCGCTCGTCGCGGCGCCCTGGCTCAGCCAGTAGCGGATCCGTTCCTCGTTCAGCTTGAGCTGCTTGTCGCCCTCGGGCGCCAGCGGATCATAAAAGCCCAGCTCCTCGATCACCCTGCCGTCACGCGGACTGCGGGTATCCATCGCGTTAATCCGGTAAAACGGACGATGCCGTCGGCCCATTCTCTTCAGCCTGAGTTTTACCACTGATTCGGTACTCCTTAAAATTTACTACTTTCGTTACGCTTTCTTACAAGCTAACACATAACCATTTATAAATATGCCCACGGTTCCACAATCCGCCTGGGCTTTCTTCGCAATCTCCTGGATTTGCTCGTCGGTCAGCTCCTCCGGATGGCTCTTCTGCCCGTCCGTCATCACCGCCACCGCATTCCGCAAATCGCGATACTCTTCTTCGCTCGGCGAGGCCAGCAGCGCCAGCTCCGCCGTCCCCCGCGCATCCCGGAACTGCTGGCGATACCGCTGGCCGAAGGTACTGTTGACAAACGTTCCGACATACTCCAGATATTCGTTCAGGTTCGCAAATTTCGCCATCGCCATCCATCGCTTCATCGTCGCCGGTTCTTCTTCTTGCGCTCCACGCGCTTTCGCTTGGACCGCTGTTTAATCTTCAACCCCGGCATCTTGCCGCTCATCATGTCCATACTGCCCATCTGCTTCAATGCCTTCATCCGGCCCATCATCCCCAGCCCGCTGAACGCCTTCATCATCTGGCGCGTCTGGCCGAACGTCTTCACCAGGCCCGATACATCCGTCGGGTCCGTCCCGCTGCCCCGCGCGATCCGCCGCCGCCGCGAAGCATCGATCAAATCCGGGTCGCGCCGCTCCTGCTTCGTCATCGAATGCACAATCGCCTCGATCCGGCTGATTTCCTTGTCCTCAATCTGCATCCCCGCCATCTGGCTGCCCAGCCCCGGCACCAGCTTCATAATATCCTTCATCCCACCCATCTTCTTCATCGCCTGCATCTGCTTGAGAAAATCGTCAAAGGTAAACGATCCCTTGGCCATCTTCTCCTGCATCTTGATCGCTTCTTCCTGAGAAAACTGCTCCTGCGCCTTTTCCACCAGGCTTACTACATCGCCCATCCCCAGAATCCGGCTGGCCATCCGCTCCGGATGAAATTCCTCCAGATTGTCCAGCTTCTCCCCGATCCCGATAAACTTGATCGGCTTGCCCGTCACCGCCTTCACCGACAGCGCCGCCCCGCCCCGGGCATCGCCGTCCAGCTTGGTCAGGATCACCCCGTCCAGCTCCAGCTTATCGTTAAATTCCTTCGCGCTGTTGACCGCGTCCTGCCCCGTCATCGAGTCGCACACCAGGTAAATCTGATGCGGCGCCACCGTATCGCAGACCCGCGACAGCTCGTTCATCATATCCACATCGATATGCAGCCGGCCCGCCGTATCCAGAATCACCACATCCTGCCCGCTCTTGCGGGCCTGATTCACCCCGTTCTGCGCCACCGCCACCCCGTTCTTGCTGTCTTCGCTATACACCGGGATCCCCAACTGCTGCCCCAGCGTCTTTAACTGATCGATCGCCGCCGGCCTCTGCAAGTCATCCGCCACCAGCAGCGGCCGTTTGCCCCGTTTCACCAACAGCTTCGCCAGCTTGGCCGCCGTCGTCGTCTTGCCGCTACCCTGCAAGCCCGCCAGCATAATCACTGTCGGCCCCGGCGAGACATAATAAATCTTGCTATCCACCGGCCCCATCAGGTTCGTCAGCTCATCATGCACGATCTTCACCATCATCTGGCTCGGATGCAGGCTCTTGATCACTTCCGCCCCCAGGGCCTTCTGCACCACCGATTCGCAGAAATCCTTGACAACCTTAAAATTAACGTCCGCCTCCAGCAGCGCTGTACGCACCTGCCGCATCGCATCCTGGATATTGCTCTCCGAAATGCGGCCGCGACCGCTCATGCTGCGGAAGACATCATTAAATTTATTCGTCAGTGCATCAAACAAACCAACATCACCTCATGCGCGCCCTTCCGAACGCCATGTTTCATAGGTACTTATCATCATGCAACTTACATCACATGACTACCATAATTAGAACCCAATAGTATAGCCACCTCCCCCCGCCCATGCAAGCCCAAAATCCCCCCTCCACCAACTTTTCTATCCCCTTACCTAATGTGTCCCGGCTGGGTGGCAGCGTCTGTCCGCAGGACAGGCGATGGCGAACTCCATCCATCATACAAATTTATAATCGTGCCACGGCCATATCGGCCGTGTCTTTTCCCACCCCGACCACCAATTCCCCGAAATTCCCCCATTTTTTCCAACTTTTCCTTGTTATTTGTAAACTATGATGTACAATTAACAAGGATGATTAAGAGAGAACTGGAAAAACAGATAAATCAGTCATTGAGCAGATTTCCTGCTGTGGGAATTATCGGAGCCAGACAGGTTGGCAAGACTACCCTGGCTAAAATGATTGCCGAGCAATGGCCGACGGAGAATCTGTATCTTGATCTGGAACGGCCGGCGGATTATGCCGCTTTATCGGAACCGGAGCGATTCCTGGCCAGGCATGCGGATAAACTGGTAATCATTGATGAAATACAACTTCAACCCAAACTTTTCCCCGTGCTTCGCAGCCTCATAGATATGGATCGGCATCCGGGCCGCTTTTTATTATTAGGCTCATCCAGTCCCGACCTGATCCGGCAATCCGGCGAATCCCTGGCAGGCCGAATCGCCTACCACGAGCTTTCCCCTTTTCTGCTCGCCGAGATCTCGCCAGACCAGATGGATTCGCTCTGGGTTCGAGGCGGCTTCCCGGATAGCTTTCTGGCCAGCTCCGAGGACGCTTCCATCCAGTGGCGGGAAGATTTTATCATGACCTATCTCCAGAGGGATTTGGCCTCTATGGGCTATGACATCCGAATCCCCACCGCCGCTCTACGCCGCTTCTGGCAAATGCTCTCTCACTTGCAGGGCCAACTGATTAATCTTAGCCAACTGGCGGCCAACCTGGAACTGTCCCGGCAGTCGATACGAAAATATCTCGACATCATGCAGGAAACCTTCATGATTCGCCAGCTTCAGCCGTTTCATGCCAATCTCAAAAAACGCCTGGTTAAAACCCCGAAAGTCTTCCTCCGGGACAGCGGATTATTGCATACCCTGCTGGGCATTGATTCCTTCAGTGAACTGATGAAAAATTCCGTGCTCGGCATGAGCTGGGAAGGATTTTGCCTGGAACAGATTCTGAATCGCATGCCCCGCCGGTGGGAAGCGTTTTTTTATCGAACCCAGGCGGGCGCGGAAATCGACCTGGTGTTAGTGCCGGCCTTTGGCGAACCTCCCATCCTGGTCGAATTCAAACACTCCCACACTCCCAAACCCGCCAAAGGCTTCTGGGCCGCTAAAGAAGATTTGCAGCCCCAAGCCAGCTTCCTCATCTACCCCGGCCAGACCTCTTACCCCTTGGCCGAATCCGTCGAAATCCTCGGCCTCAATGATATCGAAAAAATTTGGAATACGAAAACAGATTAAATTGTTTTTCGCTGCCCGACCAGCAAAGCCGCATAGGGTTTGTCCCGATATATATCGGGATTGCACAAATGGATAAAACTCAGCGCAGATGCTGATGGAACCAATCCCGGGTCCGGTTCCACATCTGTTCAGAGAGGACATGGCCGGTCTTTTCCTCGATGAAATAACTGAAGTTATGTTCGGCGTTGTGGTTTCTATAGGCTTCTGCGATTAATTTCACTCCCTCCCTGACTTCCTGAATGGGACTTCCCTCATCTTCTGCGCCAAAGTTCAGCAGCAGCGGCCGGGGGGCAATCAGGCTGACGATGTCCGGCGTGTCGCCATACTGGAACAGGCCGGGGATAAAATTGGGAAAACAGTGGATGAGATGATTTCGATGAATCGCGGCATAGGTCGGCAGGCAGCAGTTTCCCACCAGGCATTTCAGCCGCGGCTCCCAAGGCCCCACCAGCCAGGTATGGGTGGAGCCCATTGAATGGCCGTAACAGCCGATCTTATCCTTCTGCACCTCGTCGCGGCTGCACAGGTAGTCGATGGCCCGGCGCATATCCAGGATATTCTTCCAGGCCAGGCACTTGCCGGAGACCACATACCGGAGAAATTCGAACCGCTCGTAGGCATCTCCTTTTAGCTGGGGGCTTTGCCGCTCCTCGAAGCACAGGGCATCCGGACAGAGAACGACATACCCCAGACGGGCCAGGGCCGCGCCGGTGTGGTGCATGGGATTGCCCAGCAGGCCGGCCGGCTCACTCTTACCGAGGTGATATTCCCCGTTATGCTGGTGCCAGACAGCGATGGCCGGGGCCGAATGACTGGCATCGACGCCGCCTGGAATCAGGAGCAGGGCCGACACCCTGTCGCCCGGCTCCACCTCATAAGTAACCGATTCGATGCGATACCCTTCCTTCTGCATGGTTTCGCGGACTTGTGGACGCAGGTCACAGCCTTCCGGCCAGGGCCCACCCAGGCACTCCCCCAACTTTTTCCGAAAATCCTCCGCTACCATATGCTTGCCCTCTGCCAGCGCAGCTCCCAATGGTATATTCGAACCTATCATCACCGCCGCCCCTATCGTCGATTGCTTCAAAAACGTTCTCCGCCGCATAGTGATATCTCTCGATCTATAGATTCTATTTCATAGGTACTTATCATTATGATACTTACATCCCATGACTACCATAATGAAAACCTCATGGTATAGCTATCTGCCACTTTTTGCAAGCCCCTCAGAATTTTATAGTAAATTTAAATATAGCTCTTGACGAATATAGTATATAAGCTATAATATAGTGATGTGGGAAGTAGAATATACCGATGAGTTCGAGCAATGGTGGCAGACCTTATCGGAACAACAGCAGATTGACTTAGTCGCCAGCGTGGAGCTTCTGGAGCAATTTGGACCTCAACTGCCCCGTCCCTATAGTGATACCATTCATGGATCAAAACACGCAAACATGAAAGAATTGCGAACGCAATGTCAGGGACAACCCTTGCGAACGTTTTATGCCTTTGATCCAAGAAGATGTGCGATATTACTGATCGGCGGCGACAAAACCGGTGATAGTCGCTTTTATGAAAAAATGATTCCACTGGCAGACCGTTTATATAGTCAACATCTTAAACAACTTAAAGAGGAAGGACGGATATAATGGCACATAAATTTGAAAACCTTAAAAATAATATGAAGCCGGAGAATCTCGAAAAAGCCAGGGCGAAAGCGAAAGAGATGATGGCCGAAATGTTGGTGGCCGAAATACGCAAAGCAGCCGGCTTTACCCAGGAAGATCTCGCCAAAGCGATGGGCATAAAACAGCCGACCCTATCGAAACTGGAATCCCAGGAAGACATCCAGATAACTACCCTCCAGCGTTTGATTCACGCCCTCGGCGGCCAACTGGAACTGATCGCCCATATGCCGGGCGGTGATATCAAAATCAGCCAATTCAAAACCGAATAAATCCCCCGGCCAGACCTCATACCCCCTAGCCGAATCCGTCGAAGTCCTCAGCCTCAATAGAATCAAAAATATTTGGAGGATTTGAGCTGTTTTCACAGATACCGGACGCCTTTTATTTTCTAATTCTGTGACACCTTTATCCTGACATAAGTATTTTTGGGGGCGGCTATTCAGAGTGTCTATTTCCCTTGCCCAGATTACAATCTGAACACATGGTTTGCAAATTTTCCAATTCTGTTTTTCCGCCCTTCGAATACGGAATTTTATGGTCAATGTGAAGTTCAACTCCAACATCTCTTGCTGGAGTTCTTCCGCATCTTACACATTTGAAATTATCTCGTTTCAAAACTTGGTATCTCAAGGACAAAGAAATAGCACGAGGTGTTTTATGTTTATTCGTATCATCCTCTACCAAAAGAGGCTCTTTAGATTCTTGTTCAATCTCTTTGATAGATACACCGGATTTCCAAGCTAGAAATTTCAAGCATGTCTCATACCAATTACCAAATTCTCTTAGATAGCGAGAGCAAGAAATACCTGATAATGGTTGCTTCATCTCTTTTGCTCTTGGCTGTCTGCCTAACTTTTGCCATACTTTGTCCAAATTTTCAAAAAGTTCGTTTTCATTACCGGTGCGATTGTAAACTGGATTAAGGCCAGCTTTTTCACAAAAATTTTTCCAAGTCCCAAATCGTCTTTCAATAGTAGCGACTGATATACCTGTATATTTCTGAAATGTCCGACTAGGAACATGTTCCGTGTTAAGTTTTTTCGCTACATCTTTCAATGCGGAAATAAGTTCATCTTCGGAATAGGTATTGAATCTTTTAATGGAATAATCAGTCATCTTATCTGTTCTCCAACTCCTCCTTGATCGTCTGCAACAAATTGATCGCCTGCAAGGGTGTGAGATTATTGATATCCGTACACCGCACGATCTCCCCCAGGTGCGTGGTAATCTTCTGCTGATCAATGTGAAATACGTTACTCAAATTCCGTTGGTTCCGATACGTTTTGTTGCTCTACAATCATTTTATGGTCCTCCATCTGGTTCCTAGGGTTACCAATTTACCGTCTTCCTATTAATCCGATGAAGGACTCATATTACGTCCGATATATTTGTGCAAAATAATGTACGTTATCCAACACACGACGCCAAGAGATTATATAAATATAATAAAATGCCGGAAAGTAAAATAGTAAACAGAATTATAGCGAGGATAACCTTGATAAATTTCTTGCTAATGGGAAGAAACAATACCGTTATTAAGAATGCAGCGACAATACTAAATATGCGTATAAATGTTGTAGGGTCATTTGGATTAAAATAGTCTATAATGGAAAATACCCAAATACCATATAGAAATGCTAAAGGAATGGCAATTATAACCAACAAAATCAGAAGATTTATATTTACCGGCTTCTTTTTCATGATAATACCTTTACCCTTTCTTTGATTAAGAAAAAAGTTGTGTCAGGTATATATTCCCGACTCAATACTGAAACACTCATACGATTTTATCGTCCCTCCAACTCCTCCTTGATCTCCTGCAAGAGATTGATTGCCTGCAGGGGGGTGAGATTATTGATATCCGTATGCCGCAGCCGCTCCAGCAGCGGATCGGACGGGCTGTTGTCGAACAGCAGCAGTTGCCGGTCCTGTTTTCGCTCCAGCCGGCCCCCGAGCTGCGGCACATGCGCCTCCCGGGCGAAATTGTTCTCCAGTTCCTCCAGGATCTCCCGGCTGCGTTTCAGCACCGGCCGCGGAATCCCCGCCAGGCGGGCCACGTGGATCCCGTAGCTCTTATCCGTCCGGCCCGGCACGATCTTGTGCAGGAACACTACCTCCTCCTTCCACTCCCGCACCGCCACATTATAATTCTTCACGTTGCCCAGCAGATCCGCCAATTCCGTCAGCTCGTGATAATGTGTCGCGAACAGCGTCCGGCACTTCACCTGAGCGGCGACATGCTCCGTAATCGCCCACGCCAGCGCCAGACCGTCATAGGTGCTGGTGCCCCGCCCGATCTCGTCCAGGATCACCAGCGACCGCTCCGTCGCGTTGTTGATAATGTTGGCCGTCTCGGTCATCTCCACCATAAACGTGGACTGCCCCCGCGTCAGTTCGTCGCTGGCCCCCACCCGTGTAAAAATCCGGTCCACCAGCCCGATCTGGGCACTTTTGGCTGGGATGAAACTGCCCGTCTGCGCCAGCAGCACCAGCAGGGCTGTCTGCCGGATATAGGTGCTCTTGCCGCTCATGTTCGGCCCCGTGATAATCCCCAGGTCCCCGTGCCCATCCCCCAGCGTCACATCGTTCGGCACAAACTGGCTGCCCAACTGCGCCTCCAGCACCGGATGCCGCCCCTCCGCAATCACCAGCTCCTTCTGCTCGTGCAGCTCCGGCCGGCAGTAGTTCCGCTCCCGTGCCAACTGCGCCATCCCCGCCAGCACGTCGATCTTCGCCAGGGCGTCCGCCACCTGCTGCAAGTGCAGCGTCTGGGCCGCCACCTGCTGGCACACCTGACCGAACAGCTCCTCCTCCCGCCGTTTGCACCGCTCCTCCGCCGTCAGCGCCTCCGACTCGTACTTTTTCAGTTCGTCGGTGATGTACCGCTCGGCGTTCTTGATCGTCTGTTTCCGCACAAACTCCGCCGGCACCCGCTCCCGGTGCACATGCGAAATCTCCACATAATACCCGAACACCTTATTGAACCCCACCTTCAGCGAATTGATCCCCGTCTGCTCCGCCAGCTTCCGCTGATACTCCGCCAGCCAGCTCTTCCCGTCCCGGCCGATGCTCCGCAGCCGGTCCACCTCCTCATCAAACCCCCTGCGGATCACCCCGCCGTCCCGGTACGTCAGCCCCGCCTCCGGATCAATCGCCGCCTCAATCAAATCCGCCGTCGCCTCCAGCGTATCGCACTGCCGCGCCAACTGCATCAGCAATTCCGCGCTGCACCGGTCCAGGATCTTTTTGATCCCCGGCAACTGCCGCAGCGTCAATCCCAGGCTCAGCAGATCCCGCGGCATCGCCCGGCCGGTACTGATCCGCGTCGTGATCCGCTCGATATCCGCCACCTCGGCAAAGCACTTCCGCAAATCCCCCCGCAGCTCCTCCGCCTGCACCAGCTCCGCAATCGCGTCCTGCCGCCGCTCGATCTCCCCCAGATCGTTCAGCGGGTAACAGATCCACACCCGCAGCTTCCGCGCCCCCATCGCCGTCATCGTCTTGTCGATGCTGTGCAGCAGCGTACCCGCCGCCGCATGGTCCCGGATCGTCCGCTCCACCTCCAGGCTCCGCAGCGTCGTCTGATCCAGTTGCAGAAACTTCTCCCGCACCACCTTCCGCAACTGCGAAATATGCCCCAGCGCTGTCTTCTGCGTCTCGTTCAAATAATCGATGATCGCCCCCGCCGCCGCCACCGCCACCCCCGCCTGCGCAAATCCGAATCCCTCCAGCGATGCCGTCCCGAAATGTTTCTTCAAAATCTCCAGCCCCTGCCGCCCTTCCAGCACCCACCCCGGCCGCCTCGTCACCGCCGCCCCCGTCAGATCCCGGAGTTGCTCGCCGAAATTAACAGGGACATCATCCGCCTCCTCGCTAAAGAGACACTCCGCCGGCCGGATCCGCACCAGCTCATCCAGCACATACCGGCTCTCCACCGTCTCCGCGAAAAACTGCCCCGTCGATAAATCCACCCACGCCAGGCCCGCCGGCTCCCGCTCCGCCCCGGCTCCCCCTCCTTTCCCCCCTGCCTTCCGCCCGAAACACACCGCCGCCAGATAATTCCCCTGCCGCTCCTCCAGCAGCGAATCCTCCGTCAGCGTCCCCGCCGTCACCAGCCGCACCACATCCCGCTTCACCACCCCCTTCGCCAGCGCCGCGTCCTCCATCTGCTCGCAGATCGCCACCTTATGCCCCGCCTTGATCATCTTGTGCAGATACCCATCCACCGCGTGATACGGCACCCCCGCCAGCGGCACCGGATTTTCCCCACCCTTGTTCCGGCACGTCAGCGCTATCCCCAGCACCTGCGAACACAGCTTCGCATCCTCATAAAACGTCTCGTAAAAATCCCCCATCCGGAAAAACAGCACCACCCCCGGATACTGCTCCTTAAAATGCATATACTGCCGCATCGCCGGCGTCAGCTTCGTATTCTCAGTATTCTCTTCCATAGGAACTCAAGGCTGATTGGCCAAAACCTTTTCCAATTGTGTTTTCAAGGCCGGGAGGTCTTCTGTAATAATCTTCCAGACAATATCCAGGTCAACATCGTAGTAACCATGTATTAAACGATCTCTGGTTCCCGCAATAGATTTCCACGGTATAGCTGGGAATTTATTTCGTATCGGCTCAGACACTCCTTTGGCAGCTTCACCCAGAATTTCTAATAGTCGAACCAAAGCCAAAGCAAGCATTTCATCTTTATCAAGCTCCTCCCGCTTACGTACTTTGGTAAATTCAATCGCCTTGACTACCGCATCAAACATGTGTTGCAGACGAATTTCATCCTTGTCCTTGCACATATTGCACCTCCGCCTG
This sequence comes from uncultured Pirellulales bacterium, assembly GCA_964580995.1. GTDB lineage: Bacteria > Planctomycetota > Phycisphaerae > Sedimentisphaerales > SM23-30 > JAKJEP01. Next base: position 1,308 of record CAZOMV010000006.1, on the reverse strand, counting down.
CTCCATTACCGTATCCCGGAAATAGCGGCTCAAAAATTGCGGCGTATTCAAATCCACCTTATGCCCCAGCAGATTCGACAATTCCACCTGCATATCGAAAAACGCAAAACCCGGCTCATGCCCCTTTTCAAATTCCACCAGCACATCAATATCGCTGTTTTCCGTAAAATCATCACCCAGCGCCGAACCAAATATCGACAATTGCTGAATATGATGCTGTTTACAAAACGCGGCAATCTTCTCCTTGGACATTTTCACTTTTTTATTCATAGATTCCATCTCCGATCAAAAATTCCAACACACCATGATAATCCCCGCTTCCCACCCGGTCAATCTTATTACTCCCCCTCGCTCACTACCCGCCGCAGCCTCTCCGCCACTTCCCCCGCCTCCGCACACCCCAGCCCCGCCCGCAGCCACTCATACTGCCGCCGCGTGAACACCAGCGGCCGCTCCGCCTCAAACCCCTCAAACCCCAGCTTCGCCGCTATCGCCTGCCGCAGCCGCTCCAGATTCTCCTCCTTCAGCGACGAAACCCCCACCCAGCCGTCCGCCTGCCCATACTCTCCCAACCGGTCCATCTTATTCACCACCAGAATATACGGCTTCCCCGCCGGCAAGATGGCTAGCTGGGCTTCCGCCTGCTCCGCCGCCGTCGCCCCCGCCTCCACCACCACCAGCACCAAATCCGCCGCCGCCGTCTGCCGCTCCGCCCGCAAAATCGCCTCCCGCTCCAGCTCATCCTGCGCCTGCCGCCGCCCCGCCGTATCAATCAGATTCACCGGCACCCCCTCCATATCCACCAGCTCCGCCGTCCAGTCCCGCGTCGTCCCCGCCAGTTCCGACCCGATACTCTGCCGCCGCCCCGCCAGCGCATTGCACAGCGTACTCTTGCCCACATTCACCGCCCCCGCCGCCACTACCGCCGCCGGCCGCAGCAGCCGCTCCGCCAGCTCGTAACTCCGCAATACCTCCTCCACCTCCCGCCGCGCCGCCGCCGGTTCGCACTCCCGCCTCTCCAGCCGTCCCGCCAACTCCGCCGCCCACGTCCCCAGCCCCCGCTCCTCCTGCGCCGCTATCGCCAGCACCCCCAGCCGCGTCCTACACCGCGGCAGACATAGCTCCACCTCCTCCCGGATCGACCGCCCCTCCATCATCTTCTCCCAGCCCACCATTTCCGCCCCCTCCCTCTGCAGCGCCAGCAAAATCCGCTGCACAATCCGCGGCCCGCCATGACAATCGATCTCCACCCCCTCCCGCCGGCCGTCCGCCGCGCCCCCCACCCGATCCCCCCCCCCCCCCCCCCCC
>CAZOMV010000005.1:5881-93471 GCA_964580995.1 uncultured Pirellulales bacterium | reverse complement strand
TCTTTTAAAGTTGCGATGGTCCCTGTCACCTTTTTGCCCAGGATTTCCCGCTCGGGATAACCGAAGAACTTCTGGGCGAATTCATTGAAAAAGGTTATTTTCCCGTCCTTGTCCATACGCAGAATAATACAGTCGGCATTCTCTACCAGTTGGCGGTATTTGTCTTCGCTCACATGCAGCATCTGCTGGGCATGCTCCAGCCTGGTGGTTACATCTTTTATTATTTTCGTTTGATTTTTCACCTTTCCTGCCCGCCTATTCCGAAATCCAAAGCAAAAAATTGCAAGAAAACACAAGAAAACTCAGCCTTTATTATAACAAAATAAGACCGATTGTCAACCGGGATTTGGTATAATCTGTATCTGGCAAAACCCCGGCACTGCGAATCGGCATTCGTGTAGGTAATTTCACCTACAGATAAATAGTCCATTTGGCTTACACCAGAATCAGGCTCTACGCTGATTTACAAAGTTGTGCGGCTATGATCTACTATGAAAATAAGGCAGGAAGAAGCACGTGTAGATGATCTACTGCCGCTCATCGGAACTCTAAAGAAAGGATTCGTTTATGAGTAAGTATATGAATAACGGAAAATTACCGCAAATGCCGGTGCCCCAGCAGCCGAAAGCGGACCAGGTGTCAATGTCCCAGCAGATACATAACCTTCCGCATCCCCGGCCTATCGCAGCCGCCGCACCTACTCACGAAGACATTGCCCAGCGGGCCTATGAAATTTATCTTGAGAAGGGCTGCCCGCAAGGCCAAAGTGAACAGGACTGGCTGCAGGCCGAACAGGAACAACTCAACCAGGGCCGGGCGACGCTTCTATCCAGGTAATGCAGCCAGGAATCGCCCGTACCAGGCAACGCGTTTTTCACAGAGCCGGCAAACCTAAGGAAATTGATTACACAAAACCAGGATTTTCCCCATAGAGTATTGTTCGTAGCTTGCATATAGATCATTATCGTAAACATATTTTTTTGAAAGTTGAGAATGGGAAAGACAGGCGGCCGCTATTGCCCTTTTGATTGGGCGGTAGAAATGCCGCGGGCAGATAGCTTGAAGAATTAAAAGAATTAAATGAAAGGAAAACAAGATGAAACGAGTAAGTATTGCCACGATTGGAATTGTTCTGCTGGGGATGGGGGGATATTTTGTATTTGCACAGGATGGCCCCGGTATGGTGAAAAAAGATACCATGCCAAAAGGCATGATGGGGATGGGCCAGATGAGTCCTGGCTGCCCGATGTGCGGTATGAAGATGCAGATGGGCAAACCCATGCTGGTCGCAACGGGAGACGGCTCCGTGGTAGTTGCCGTGGGTTGTCAACTGCTTAAGTATGACAAAGATTTGAATCTCGTGAAAGAAGCAGAGATCAAGATTGACATGGAAAAGATGAAAAAGAAAATGGAAGAGATGATGAAGACTTGTCCGATGTGTTCCAAGATGATGCAGCCGGGAACCAGTGAAAAGACAACTCCAGAAAAATAACGTTTATCCCGAGGTGCTCAGGCTTTGAAAAATTGTTTCGAGTGGATAGAGAAAATGAATAGGCGGGTTTGGACTGCCAAACGGCATGGCCGTGTGCGGTGAATGCCAAACCCCAAAAACGAAAGGCAGGTTTGTTATGCTTTATACATTAGCTGTGGTTTTGATCGTGTTATGGCTTTTGGGAATGGTCTCTTCCTATACCATGGGCGGTTTCATCCATCTTCTTCTGGTAATCGCCATCGTGGTCGTTTTACTTAGAGTCATCAGCGGACGAAGAGCCATATGAACATCTCACAGGACCAGGCAATAAAATGATAACTGAAGTTTTGCAAAACTTTAGTGATAAGGAGACTTTTTTATGAATAAACCAATTATGCTGGCGATGATGGCAATTCTTGTCCTGGGTATCGTACTGGTAATCTATGGCGTGGCGGCGTCCGATTCGTTCAGTTCGGATGTTTCCCGCTTTTTTACCGGCTCGCCTACCGACAAGACGATATGGCTGCTGATCGGCGGAATTGTTGCGATTATTGTCGGGCTGGCGGGGCTATTACGCGGCCAAACCCGATGAAACCAGAAAGCTACGATAGGAATCTGTGTGTTCCAGGGCCTGTTCGTGGGAACGGGCGGAAATTGCCTTTGGAAGAGGCGTTAAAATCGACGAAACACCTGTATGAATAGGTATAAGAGCAAAAACTTTTAGTAGGAGATTGAAAATGAAAAGCAAGGTTTTAATTCTCGCAGCGTTTGCCATGCTTCTGTATGGCGCATCGACAGGATGGGCCAATTCCTCTCTATTGGGTTCGGCGCAGAGCTTCGCCGTCCTGGGTCACGAGACAGTGACTAATGGCCATAGCGATCCGAACCCGACCACTCAAATCTACGGGAATTTGGGTGTAACGCCAGGAACTTCGGTCACTGGTTTTTATCCTGACGGGACCGTGAGCGGAGGAACAATACACATAAATGATGGGGTCGCACAGCTTGCTCTGGCGGATGCAACGACTGCGTACAATACGCTGGCTGGCTCGCCGTTCATTTACAACTATACTGGTATTGTTCTGGGTTCAGCGGGATACGATACGCTCACGCCGGGTGTCTATCACTTTGACTCGTCGGCTCAGTTGACAGGAGCACTCACCCTCGATTTTCAGGGCAACCCTGATGCGGACTTCATTTTCCAGATAGGCAGCGCGCTCACGACCGCAAGCAGCTCTTCTGTTAACGTCATCAATGGAACTCCGTTTAGTGATGTGTATTGGCAGGTCGGCAGCTCCGCGACTTTGGGTACAGACACTACGTTTGCAGGAAATATTCTTGCTTATGCGAGCGTTACCCTTGACCCCAGGGCAGAGATTCTGTGCGGGAGAGCCTTCGCACTGAATGGAGCAGTCAAGTTGACAGACAACCTTATCTCCAACAATAACACTGCCCAGGACTACGGCAGCGACCGCTCCGACTTCGGCAGTTACGGCTTCAGCGGCGGCAGTCCCACTCCGGTCATCCCGGCGCCGGGCGCACTTCTGCTGGCCGGTTCCGGGCTGATGAGTCTGTGGGCCGCTAAAAAAAGGTGGTTCTCCGCAGCTTGAGAGCCTGTCGAGAAGGAAAGTTTATAAAGGATATAAAGGAGTAAAACCGGATGAATTGATGAGAAATCAGGATAATAAAGAGTTTAGGATGAAAATCAGAGTTTTAATAATAAGGATGAATCGATGAACAAGGATGAAGATATCGACAAAGAAGTGGCCAGACGAATCGTATGTTGTAAGCTCACGGATCCCCAGGCGGAACAGTTGCGGGGCATGCTGATGACCGGCCAATATTATGTTCGGAATGACTGTTTTGACAAGCCTTCCGAAATGTCGGAAATTCTGGACCGCCGGATCGAGGCGCAGGCGAATGGCCGGCTGGATCCGGAACAGGAGAAAACGATTTTTCTGCAGTTGAATTATTATCATTATCAGCAGGAAAAAGTTCGGGAGCGATTGCTGCGGAAAAGACTCTGGAGCCGGAAAGAGGTTCTGGAGCTTTTGCGCTGGGACGATCAGCAGCGTGCCCTCAAAGACAAGCTGGTCAACTGGAATATGGGACTGGTGATGTCGATGGCGCGCCGTGCCCTTTACTACCGGCTCGAGTATGAAGACTTTGTGAGCGAGGGGAGCCTGGCCTTGCTGCGGGCGATGGACCGGTTCGACTGTTCACGGGGCTACCGATTCAGCACGTATGCCTGCCGTGCGATCCTGCAAAGTATCTATCGTCTGGCCAAGACGCACCTGCGATGGCGCAGCCGCTTTACGCTCGCCGGTGAAATGGCATTCGATCGGGACAACCATGTAGCATGGCGGCGGCAAGAGCAATTTAAGGAGCAGGCTGAGGACCTGGGCACGATCGTGCGCGACAATCTGGCGGATCTTTCGGAAGCCGAACAGTTTGTCCTGCAGAAGCGTTTTTCTCTGAATGAGGAGGACTGCCAGCCCATGACGCTGGAACGGATTGGCCTGCATTTGGATTTATCCAAGGAGCGGGTGCGGCAAATTCAGAAGAAGGCGCTGGGCAAGGTCCGCCAGGCGAGTGAACTATGCCTGGTGTCGGTATAGAATGTTGGTAATTGCGAAAAATTATGTATCGGATATCCATTTTGCAAAACCTTAGTTATAAGACACAATTTAAAAGTATAATGTGATGAATGCAAATACATGAACCAATTATGAGAATGGAGGACCAGTATGCTGGTCTTAACGAGAAAAAGCCAGGAGTCTGTGGTCGTCGGACGCCCCAGCGGCATCAAAAATATGCTCAAAGTTACAGTGCTTGCGATTAACGCTGGAAGCGTTCGACTGGGTTTTGAGGCCGATAAAGATTGTCCGATCCATCGTTGGGAAGTGTGGGAACGAATCGGCGCCCGCGGGCCAACCGCTTTTCGGGCCGATATGACAAAGACGAGATGATTTTCGAGGATCGAATCATCACACAGTAATCAGGAAAGGAAAATTCCATGATCAAGCCAATGGCTCCATCCAAAACAACTCAACCGTTTGGCCCCCAACCGGCCCATAACGATCCATGCGGCAGGGCGGCAGCGGCAACCATGCCCAGGCAGGAAGACATTGCCAGGCGGGCCTATGAAATTTACGTCAAAACCGGTTGTCGGCAAGGCCAATGTGAACGGAACTGGCTGGAAGCGGAACAGGAAATGAAGAACCACCAGGCCGGAGACATCACGGTCTATTGAACCATACAGGCGGGACCGCCCGTGACGTCAACGGCAGCGGTTTCCGTTGTTCTTGAGAACCCCGAAAGGAGTTTATTATGGGATTGATACTATTGATTGTGTTGATTGTACTGCTTTTAGGCGGCCTGCCCAGGTGGGGCTACAGCCGTAATTGGGGTTATTTTCCCAGCGGCCTCATAGGGCTGATATTGCTGATCGTGCTGGTGCTCCTGATCTTGGGGCGCATCCCCCGCGGCTTCTGAGCCGCCGGCCCCTGATTCAGCCAAATTTTTTTTCCATCCATTAGGAGTATATTTATGGTACGCATGTTTCTCGTGCTCGTTCTGATTGTAGGCGCTGTCGCCGTCCTGGGCTTCTACCTGGGATGGTTCCATTTCTCGTCGGACAGCGACCCCAATAATGCCCACATCACGGTATCGGTGGACAAGGACCAAATCCAACAGGACAAGGACAAAACGGTGGATAAGGTACAAGACCTGGGACAACAAGCGAAGGATAAGGTCGAAACGACAATCCAGAAAAATCAGGAATAGGCCGAGGAATGAGTTTTTTCATTCCAAAGTATGCCTGATCGCCATTTTGCAAAACTTGAGTCAGGAGTGTAGATTATGCGACAACCGTATTTTACCAAACGAATGATCGTGTTTCTGGTATTGTCATGGGCAACTTGCCATCCGCTCCCAGCGCAAGATGGTTCACCCTATGGTGCCGCTCCGCCGGCGCCGGGTCAGGAGCAGCCGGAGGTTTTGACCCGCGGTCCGGTACATGAGGCCTTTGCCGAACCGGTCAATTTGCAGTACGAGGCAGGCCTGGTGGTCCCGCCCCAACCGCCGGCCGACATAGAGGAAATTCCGCCGACCGACAGGCCGGCAGGCGCGCAATTCGTCTGGGTACCGGGCTATTGGGCCTGGGATTCGGAACGGGATAGCTATATCTGGATTAGCGGTTGCTGGCGAGCCGCTCCGCAGAACATGTACTGGGTACCGGGCTATTGGGCCCAAGTACCCGATGGGTGGGAGTGGATATCCGGTTTCTGGACGCCGGTATCCAATGTTCGGCAGATCGAATATCTGCCGTCACCCCCGGCCCTTGACGAAGAAATGCCGGGCAATCCACCGTCTCCTGATACGATTTGGGTGCCAGCCTGCTGGTACTGGGACCAGGGCCAATATATCCGGCGGCCCGGCTATTGGCTGCAGCAGCAACCGGGCTGGATCTGGGTGCCGTCTCACTATCGCTGGACCCCGCGTGGCTACGTCTTCGACCAGGGGCACTGGGACTATTCGCTGGAGCGCCGCGGTGTGTTATTTGCGCCGGTGTATTTTCCGCGTTCTGTTTACACCCGGTCGAGATACACGTACTCGCCGAGCATCATCATTGATATGGGTGTTCTGTCGGTCAACCTGTTCACCTATCCGCGTTACAGCCATTACTACTTCGGCGACTACTACGATGACGCGTACCTTCGCATCGGCATCTACCCGCAGTTTGAAAGCGGACGCCGCCATACGTGGTATGACCCGATTTATCAGCATAACCGCTGGCGCTACGGTCGGGCGGACAATCGCTGGGAGGAACATCAGCGGCAGGAATACGATCACCGTCGCGCTGACAAAGATCTCCGCCCGCCGCGAACCTACCGGGAACAGGAGACCCGCCGAGCCAGGCTGCCGGAGCCGCAGCGAAAGAACAAGCAGATGGCCGAGCCGTTGCGAACGGCCGTCACCGGTAAGGCAGCACCCTTTAAGTTCGAGCAAATCAAAAATGACGGACGAGAGAAGCTCTCCAAACATTCGACTGACGTGTACAAGTTCCGTGAGGAACGGAGCCGTTGGGAATCGCCGGGGGCAGATCGGAAGACCGTTTCGTTACCTATAGAACGCAAAGATTCCGCGACGCGGCCGGATCGGACGGATCGGACGGATCGGGGTGATCAACCGAATCGTGTTGAACAGACTAATCGGGCCGATCCGATTGGTCGGGTTGATCGGGCTGACCGGGTTAAGATTCCAGATTCACCCGTGGTTGGCAAACGAAGTTTCTGGAGTGCCTTTAAGAAAGGCCCGCCGTCTCGACCGGCGGATGAACGAAAAACTCAGACCAAGGTCCAGGATACACGCAAAGGCAAAAACAAGGAAAACAAGAAATAAACCGGTTGCGGCTGCCCGTAGGGTGGCCCCGGAGAGGAATGGCAACATACATAAGGAAACCAGACATGAAACGAGTAACGTTACGCATGATGACCCTGTTAGTGGTAATGGTTGTAACCCTGTTGATGGCAATGGCCGGATGCGGCGGCGACAAACATCACGATCGCGATGGCAGGGATCATTATTCGGGAGAGCACGAACGACACGACAGCGATCGCCACGACGATCATGGAGACAGATAAGTTGTTTTCTGCTCGCCCATAGGCAGGAGGAATCGAAAGATAAGAGGTGCTGAATGAACCCGGCGATGACACTCAGCATTATTCTTATATTTCTAGGTGCGGCCGGTTTCTTCCGGCTGCACATATTTTGCATGCGTTGTTTATTTTGTTGGCAAGAAAAGATCTCTATCTACTTATTTTTCTGAAAGGAAAAAGACATGACTACAAATCGTAATACCATTCCAACGGTTATCCTGGCCCTCTTATTTGGCCTCACTGCCTGCTTCAGTTTTTCCACCTGCGGCTGCAAAAAGAAGGAAGTCTCAACCAAGACTGAGGTGAAGGATAAGTTATTTGGCGGAACGGAAGTCAAAAAAACCGAGGTGACTACGCAAGGAGACAAGGTTCAGGTCAAGGAAACAACAACAGATCTGAACAAGGAGGGTACTAAAGTAGAAACCGAAGTTACCACCAAAGGCGACGAGATCAAATAAAAACATTCGATGAGGTATGAACAAAAATATTCTCAAGCCCTGAGATACCTATCATTATGGCCGTCGGCTCTGAGGCCGTAGGACCATTGTATAGGCGGCGGCGGTATTTCTTGTTCTTAAAAACCTCGAAAGGAGAAAATATGACGAATGACTATGAAAAGGCAGTGAATGTATTAATGAAAGATGTTAAGGATTTGCGGGCTGACATGAAGGACGTCATCTCCGCTCTCCAGGGAAAGGCCGGGGACTATGTGGCCAGTGCCAAGGAGTCTCTGCACGAGTCTGCAACCCAGCGGTTGGACCAGGTCCGCGAGGCCGGTGAAGCCGTCGGGCGGAGTCTCCAGCACAGCTTTAAGCATTGTACCACAAAGATGAAGGAACACCCTTTGGCCACCCTGTTGACGGTGTTGGGCGTAGGCGTGGTCGTGGGTGGTCTGCTACAGAGAAGACGCCAGTGAAAATTCTCGATGCAATCACCCTCGTAGCGGCTGCCGCCTGTCAAGTCGGTCTGGACGTTTATCTGGCCGCCGTCAGGAAGGCGGCCAGGCGGACCTGCCTGATGGCAGGGCTGCTGGCAGTGGCCTTGGCCTTGCTGCTGGGCGCGCTGGGATTGATGATCGCGGCCTTGTTCATTGGCCTGGCGCCGCACCTGGGAACCCATTGGGCGGCGATGATCGCCGCGGGGGCGTCGCTGTTGGGCTCGGGTATCTTTATGGTTGTCGCCCTCAAGGTGTCCAACGGCCGCTGAATCCGGCACCAACGCTTGCTACCAGGTGAGGTAGGTGCCGCAAAATCAATGGGGACGGAGTATTTGATAGGGACAACTAGAGAGAGAAGGACTGGAGGGATGAGGTTCTGATGCGAAGAATTGTCCGATCAATTAGGTCGTCGCCGGTTGTCGCAGTCGCAGCCGCCTGTGTGGTGGTGGCATCGCTGTACTATGCGCGCGATGTGCTCATTCCACTGGCGCTGGCGGTGCTGCTGGCATTTCTGCTGAACCCGCTGGCCAGCCTGCTGGAGAAGTGGCGCCTCGGGCGCGGGGTGCCGGTGTTTCTGGCGGTGCTGCTGGCGATGGGTGTGGTAAGTCTGTTGGGCTGGGTGCTACAGGCCCAGTTCGTCGATATGGCCAACAAACTGCCGGTCCTCCGCGAGGAGATACGGCGGAAGATTGTCGACCTCCGCGGCTTGTCCGGCAAGTTTGGGGAGGCGACTCTAAACATCGAGAAGGCTGTAAAGGAAGCGGCTGGTCCGTCGAGCACTCAACCCGTGGCGGCCCCGTCGATGCAAGACGCCACGCCGGTGCCGCAGGCGTTCTTCTCCCACACGGGTGATCCTGCCCTGCCGCAGGTAAGCCCTCAAAACCCGCTTCCGGTCCGCAACTACCCCGAGTCCATTTCAGGCGTGGCCAACGTTACCGGCATCCTCATGCAGATGTTGCGCCCTTTGGGCACCGCCGGCCTGGTGATCGTGTTTGCCATCTTCATGCTGTTAAAGCGAGAGGATCTGCGCGATCGCATGATCCGCCTGACCAGCCGCGGACGGGTCAACTTTTCCACTCAGGCGGTCGATGACGCCGCCGCCCGTATCAGCCGATGTCTGCTGGCGGAGTTATTCGTCAACGCTGCCTACGGGCTGGCGGTAGCGCTGGGGCTATGGATCATCGGCATCACGCTCGGTGCGGCCGAAGGGGGCTTCCCCAACGTGCTGCTGTGGGCGCTCCTGTGCGGGGTGTTGCGTTTCGTTCCATACGTCGGGCCGGTGATCGGGGCGGCCTTTCCACTGGCGACCGCGTTCGGTTTTTTCCATACCAACAGCATCTTCCTGGTCACCCTGATGATGTTCGCCGGGCTGGAGATCGTTGTCCAGTTTATCGAGCCGCTGCTTTACGGGTCCCGCACCGGCATCTCCGCACTGGCCATTCTGGTCTCGGCCGTTTTCTGGACCGCGGTGTGGGGGCCGATCGGTCTGCTGCTTTCAATGCCGCTGACGGTGTTGCTGGTGGTGATGGGCCAGTACGTTCCGCAACTGAAGTTCCTGGATATTCTGCTGGGCGATGAGCCGGTCCTGGAGCCGCCGGAGCGGATCTACCAGCGGTTGTTGTCTCTGGACCAGGAAGAAGCCGTCGAACTGGCGCAGGAGTACGCTAAAGAGTATTCGGTGGAGTCGCTGTACGAGAAGGTGCTCATACCCGTGCTGACGATGTCCATGCACGACAGCCACCGCGGTAAGTTGGACGACCGGCGGCAGCGTTTCATCCACAAGAGTCTGCGGGTGATCGTTGAAGAGCTGGGCGAGCAACAGCGACTGTCCCCTGGCTCGCTGCCCGAGGAACCCCCACGGGTCCAGACGCCCAGCGACGGAAAGCCCGGAGAATCCCGGGAGCCATCCGGCAAGGTGCCGCAGCCGCCTGTGGTACGCATTCAGGTGCCGGCGGGCCGCACGGTCACGGTGCTGGTTCTGCCGGCCGGTGAAGAGGCCGACGAAATCGCCGGCCTGATGCTGGCACAACTGCTGGAAGACCGTGGATATTGTGCGACCGTCTCCTCGGCCATTTCGCTGGTGGGTGAGATGTTGGCGATGGTTGAGCCGCAGTCGCACGTGGTTTGCGTATCAGCTATGCCGCCGGGGTCCGTGGCGAGGGCCCGGTATCTCTACAAGCGGTTGCGCGAAAAATACGCGGACTTGCGGATTATCGTCGGTTTGTGGGCCTTCCGCGGTAAACTGGCGCCGACGAACAGCCGGCTGGCCCCGATGGCACCGGGACAAATGGTCACCAACCTGCGGGAAGCACAGGAGCACATCGACCATCTCACCCAGCCATTCATGGAGGCCGGAAAGTCCACCATGGAACTATCCAGCTCGCTTTAGTTCGGTTTCAGTCATCAGCGACGCCTTTCGAATGTGAAAGGCGAAACCGTGATTTGCTTGCGAAACAGGAAAACAAATACAAAGACGCTCACTATGGAACTGCTCCACAAGATGGATGCCTACTGGTATGCCGCCAATTATCTGTCAGTTGGCTAGGTTTATCTTTCCGAAACCTGTGGCGGAAGCGGCTGCTGCCAACAAGGAGTCATACATGAAAATTTCTCTAAAGCCGGAACATCTGAAACGATATAAGGACATTGCCCTGCTTTTGATTAAGCATGGACGGTCGGATGTTGTGAAACATGCCGGGCTGCAAGATGCGCTGGAACTGGATGCGTTGGCGGAGACAACGGCGGGCGAGGCAAAGGCAGATGAATTGGCGCAAGACCTGGAGAAAATGGGGCCGACCTATATCAAGCTCGGCCAACTTTTGTCCACGCGCGCGGATTTTCTTCCTCCTGCTTATATCCATGCCCTGACACGATTGCAGGACAAGATCGATCCGTTTCCGTTCGAAGAGGTGGAAGCCATCATCGCTGGCGAGTTGGGAGTACGGATCTCAAAAGCCTTTTCCGAATTTGAAGCCAAACCTCTGGCGACGGCGTCGCTGGGCCAGGTTCATCGTGCGGCCATGCTGGACGGCCGGGTGGTGGTGGTGAAAGTGCAGCGGCCTGGAATTCGAGAAATCATCACGGAGGACATGGAGGTGCTGGAAGATATCGCTGAGTTTTTGGATAAGCACACGCAGTGGGGCAAACGGTACGAGTTCGGCAAGATGCTCAATGAATTTCGCAGAAGCCTGTGGCGTGAGCTGGACTATCGCCAGGAAGCGCGTAATCTCAGCACGTTAGGTGCAAATCTGCTGGAATTTTCAGGGATCGTCGTGCCGACTCCGATCGAGGATTTTACGACCTCGCGCGTGTTGACCATGGAATACATCCGCGGCAAGAAAATCACGGAACTTGGACCTTTGGCTCGTCTGGATTTTAAGGGAGCCGATCTGGCAGAGGAACTATTTCACGCTTATTTGAAACAAATTCTTGTGGACGGATTTTTCCACGCCGATCCTCATCCCGGCAATGTTTTTCTTACGGACGATCATCGCATTGCCTTGCTGGACCTGGGTATGGTGGGTCACATCTCGCCGCAGTTGCAGGAGAATCTGCTTCAGTTGCTGCTGGCGGTGAGCGATGGCCGCGGTGATGATGCCGCCGCCATGGCGATCAAAATCAGCGAACTAAAAGAAAATTTTTCTGAGAATACCTTCCGCCAGCGTGTGGCGGGTCTAGTAAGCGAGTATCAAGGATCGAAAATGGACCAGATTCAAGTGGGGCGCGTCGTCCTGGAAATCACGCAAATTTCGGGCGATAACGGACTGCGGGTGCCCGCGGAGTTGACCCTGTTGGGCAAAACGTTGCTGAACCTGGACCTGGTCGGCCAAACACTCGACCCTACATTTAATCCCAACGCATCGATTCGACGCAACGCGGAAAAAATTCTACAGCAGCGGGTGTGGAAAGCGTTCTCACCGACCAATCTGTTCGGCGGCTTGTTGGAGATGAAAGATCTTTTGGTGCGGCTGCCAAGCCGGCTCAACCGGATTTTTGATACGATCGCGCGTAACGAGCTGAAGGTAAAGGTGGAGCCGATTGACGAGAATATAATCATTGATGGACTTCAGAAGGTCGCCAATCGCATCACCCTGGGTTTGATTTTAGCCGCACTGATCGTCGGGGCGGCTTTATTGATGCAGGTGGAGACTTCGTTTCGGATCTTTGGGTATCCTGGTTTCGCGATCTTATGTTTTCTGGGGGTGGGCGGAGGCGGTCTCTTCCTTGTTGTTCAAATTCTGCTGCATGATCACCCTCCGAAAAAGTAAGGCTCAACCGTAACCGGGAGCAGGCCTGGCTCGGTGCACTGATGAAGGTCATCTGCAACATCACCATACTGTCGATCAAGAGATGAAAATATGAAAACAAAGAAAAAGACACTCACTACCGGTATGCGGCAACTCGTGGTTATTTTCATACTGGCAGCCGGCGCGATGGTTCTGGCGGGGGGCTGTGTGGGGCCGGCGCTTATGCCCACGCTCATGCCCACCCCGAACCTCTACGCCCACACCCCGGACAACCCATTTCCGGATGTTCCGCCAGCGTTCCGCACCAGCACGGTCGATGTCGTCTATGTTACGGATCGTGAGCCCGAAGGCGACCCGAACCAGGATCCCCAATATGGGTCTCGGCGGTCGAAGTCGCTTGCCTTTGGAATGACCCTGGTGAAAATGGGCAAAGATGTGCCGTGGAACGATCTCGTGACCGCCAGCCGATCCACCGAACGGCAGGTAAGTCTGCCAATGAGTACGGTCGAAACACGTGAGTTGGGCAGGTTTCCGCCGGTGCCGACCAGAGAAGTCGAACGTGACGGCCAATTTGTGGAATCTCCGGAAAGTGTGGACGCCCGGCTGGCAGCAGAAGCCCAGTTCAAGGCATTGGTGGCTGAGCGCCTCGGCCTCACCCCCAAGAAGGAGGTTTACGTTTTCATCCACGGTATCGGGAGCAACTTTTCGGAACCCATGTTCATAATGGCGGGGATCTGGCACTTCATGGGACGTTCCGGCATACCGGTGGCCTACACCTGGCCGGCTGGCGGCGGGGACAGCCCTTTGCAGAGCTACAACTACGACCGCGAGTCAAGTGAGTTTACGGTCTTCCATCTCAAACAGTTCTTGCGTCTGCTGGCTTCGTGCCCGGGTGTCGAGAAAATCCATATTCTCGCCCATAGCAGCGGGACCAACACCGCCCTTACCGCCCTGCGGGAACTGGCCATTGAAGTTCGCGCCTCGGGAGGCGATGCCCGGGAGGCTTTGAAGATCGGCTGTTTCGTGCTGGCGGCGGCGGACATCGACTTGGAGGTGAGCACGCAGCGGGTCAGCGCGGAACGCATCATGCGCGTGCCGGAGCAGATGGTGCTGTATGTGTCCCCCACGGACACGAACCTCAGCATAGCCGAATGGCTTTTCGGCAGCAAGCAACGTTTAGGCCAGTCCCAGGAGGCCGGCGACCTAACGCAGCGGCGAACCGAACTGCTGCAGCACCTGCCGGGCATCCAGTTTATAGAAGTCCGTATGGCCGGTGCCTTGTCCGGAAGTCACGACTACTTTTATAGTCATCCTGCCGTCAGTTCCGACCTGATCCTCCTGCTGCGCGATAACCGTCGTCCCGGGGCCGAAAATGGAAGACCTCTCGTCAGCGAACCGGGCGGTCTTTGGCGGATCGACGAGGACTATCCCGCACCAGCCCCAGAGACGCTCAGGTGAGCGACTTGCGGCTGCCCGTTCCAATGCCGGTTTTCTTTCCCGTTGGCGGAACATCCTATTATTAAATGCATTGGTTGAGTCATTGACATTTGTTCCATAGCCTATAGAATTTAGAAGATATATTGAAATTGTAAAACATAAATAGCTTAAGGAGAAAGGGATGCGCAGTTTTTTTTATTACGCGATTTCCATTGTGGGTGTTTTTTGGATAGCCGGGTGCTTCAACCTACAGTTGGATAAACCGCTAGTGGATCTGGGACAGTATGAAAGCAGCAGTACTCCCACCACAACTAATCCGGATCCGAATGTGCCGGAATGATGAATTGACCCGGGAGTATACATGCCAAGGGAGGAATGGGTTTTTTTGTGCGAATAGGCTGGCTCTGTGCTTAGCGGCAGACGCGAAAACCGCTGTAGTCGTCGGTGCTGTAGGGGTTGCTGAAGTTCCGGGATGAGACCTTGCAGAAGTTGATGTGGAAGTCCCAGCTACCGCCGCGGAGAGCGCAAAAGCTGCTGGAGATAACGGTACTGGTCCACTCCCAGACATTCCCTTCCATATCGCACAATCCATAGCCATAAAGCCCGAAAGTACCCACTTCGCTGGTACCGTGTGGATGGATTGAACCCAAATAGTTCGCCATACTGTTATCGATGCTGGGGCCGCAGCTATAGGTGTAGCTGCCGTCATAATCCGCCACGGCCTGCCATTCCCATTCGGTGGGCAATCGATAGCCGTAATAATTACCGAAGGCGGTGGCCCCGTACCAACTGACATAGGTGACCGGATGGTTTTCCAGACCGCTGTCCACGGTGAACCCGCCTGCCTGGTAATGGATCCTTGCCGCTCCGCCGCTGGCGGCTCCATCGCAAGTAAGGCCCTCACCGGCAAGGTTATAATACACCTGATCGACATAATCCTCTCCGCTATTGAGGCCGCCGGCCCCGTAGACGTGATTGCCGATGACGGTTATATCGCCGGAAGCAAGGGCGGCGTTCAGGAACTGGCAATACTGGGCATTGGTCGTTTCGTATTTGCTCATCTGTCCGTCAAAGCCTCTATGCCCGGGGACTCCCGGATCGTTAATAGCCACCCAGGCCATCCCATCCGGCTCCCGTTGGCCCTCCAGCAGCCATTGCGAAGACAATACGGAAAAGTCGGACAGATCGATAATCCCATTCGGGGCAAAATCTGAGTTGTCGCACCAGTCGTTGGATAGATCACAGTCATCCAGCCACCATCTGGCCAGTATGGCTAAATCTTCCAGGTCAACCCGGCAATCGCCCGTTACATCCGCGGTCGGGCAGGCTGTCATGGCAGGCAAAACGGTAGAAAATATTAGAATAATGGCGATAACCTGCGTAATGATGGTTCGTGTTCTTTTTTTGTCCTGTTGCTGCCTGGCAATAAAAATCCTTTCTTGCTGTTCAGCAGTAAATGCACTTTTAGCCAATTTCTATTTTCCTTTCATTTTGCGCATAAAAAAACCGGCGCAGAAATTTACCACTCTCTCTGCTCACCGGCATCACGTTTATTTTCAAAAACCTTACTTGTCTTGGGGTGCAAGCAATGCCTTTATTGGCAAAAGTCATCTAAAGAAAATTAGATGTTTTGTCAATAAAAAATTATCGGACTTTCCCGTTTATTTTGGCCCTACCATTCGTAAAACCAGAATATCTGGTTAATTATCGCAGTTTGGCTGAGAGATTTTCCCTGTTATTCCCCTGTATATCAGTATTAAACACAGAATAATCAAGTTTGACGGTTATTACGATTGGGCAAAGTAAGGATTATGCGAAAATAGGGCAAAAGAGATAATAGGTGTTGCCTAGTAGTGTATTGTATCGTACATTTCAAACGGATCATTTTGATCCGGATTCAGGGGTAGGAAGAGCAGCATTTCCGACAATGGCTAACGTGTCATATGGTTTTGAGGCAGCCGGATTTTCGCAGAGAGAACAATTATGGTGTGGTTACTGCCTGGCTGGGCCGATTGGTGTTGATCGGCGCCGGGATTCGAGATTCACGCTTATTTCTGAGAAAGGACGGTATGTATGAGAAAGACCATGGTCATATTTTGCCTGGCATGGGGATTGGGATTTAGTGTGCAAAAGGTTCAAGCCAAGCCGGATCCTTACACCCTGGCCGACAACTGTATCGGCGAAGTACAACGAGTTGTCGGACAGAGTTGTGATCGTATCTATAATGTGAAGACCGCCGCGGTAAATAACATTACCGATTTTCTGCTGGCGGGCCAGACATGGAAAGCCCAGGTCACGGCTTTTCAGGCAATCACCCGGATCCGCATGATGCAAAGGGTAAGCGTCATTACGGTCACCAACAACTGCCGATGGTGTGCATTTTTTCTTTACCGGATGGGTTGGCCGGACCTGGCTGGGGAGGTGATGAGTGCCTATGAGGAGGCGGTGGACCAGATTCGGTTCGATGCCAATGATGCCGTGGATGAAATCATGTACGTCCTGGCCGGACAGACCGGTAACGATGAGGGCGGTGAGGAAATTTACGAATAGGCCCGGAAACTACAGGTAGAATCGGCCAGCCGGCGAATCGGGCTGGCTCGGAATCCATCCGTTGAGCGGTGTTGTAACAGGGAGAATATCTGTTTCAAGTGCAGATAATAAGATATTCCCCCTGTTTTTTTATTGTGAAAATAAATAAAATGTAACGATTGTATTGGTTGTATCGTGTATCGAATTTGCATTTTGTCTCTTTTCCCTGAAATACCCCTTCCATTTATTGACAAAACAATATTTTTTGAGTACCATAATTAATGTATCTAAAAGACTGGATGGAAAGAATTTATTTCAAGTGGAGAAAACTACTATGAAAAATAAATGGATGCTCTTCGGATGTGTTTTACTGTTGATGGGACTTGTTGGGACGGCGAATGCCAATCCTACCTATGGTTTCACGCAAATTACCAATAACGGCAATACGCCGGTTGCCTCTCAGCTTAGCGTAGAAATCACCTCCCTAATCGGCGGCGGAGTGCAATTTAATTTTTCTAATGCCGGCCCTGTCGCATCTGTGATTACATTGGTTTGCTTTGATGATGCCGATAGTCCGATTCTGGGCAGTTTGCAAAGCATTACCGGGATCCCACTGGATGGGGTTAATTTTGATGAGAGTGATAAAGATTTACCAGGTGGAAAATCCCTATCCACTCCTTTTATTGCCTCTCTTTCTTTTTCCGCTAAGAACCCTTCTCCCAAATGGGGTGTTGACCCGGGTGAAGAGCTCGGTTTGGCATTTTCTTTGAATAAGACGTATGATGATCTGCTTGCCGCCCTGGATTCGGGCGCCTTGCGGATTGGTTTGCATGTTCAGGCGATTGGTGGGGAAGAAGGTGATGACAAGAGTGAATCCTTTGTCAATACCCCCGTTGTTCCTGCTCCCGGTGCGGTTCTGTTAGGGAGTGTTGGTGTTGGCCTGGTTGGTTGGTTACGCCGGAGGCAAGCCCTATAAACTATGGTTTGAATGATTTCGACCGGGATGATTATGTAATCCTTGCTTCCGCTGTTTACCGGCAGGAGCAAGGATTTTTTTATTGGTTCAACTTCCCAAAAGGGGCTGAGTTCGAGCCGGGCGCAGGAAAGGGATTTAGCGCAGGGAGGCCGCCGGCATAAACAGCGGCCGGGGTACATAGGGCCGGCAGCCTGGTGATTCCTGCCCGGCCAGAAAAACAATAGTTTTTTTGGTTGGTTCGGACATCGGTCCGCTCCCTGTTGATGGGATTAAGCGGAAAACTATTTATCGGACGCGAAACCGTCCATGATTTTGTTGGCGGGTTGGCAGGATGGGAATCCGGATACTATAAATGGCGCTATTGGGTAATATGATAATATAAAAAGGATCGATTCGTTCTGTTGGCCGGCAGGTTATTGTTTGTCTGTACGGCGCAGTGAATATACGTAAGATGTGGATTATGCATATACTATGCCGGTGGAGCGAATAACAGCATTTGTAATAGCGGAAATTTCAAATAATGCCCCTCATATCGTTCCGTTTTCCTTGCCCCATGAGCATTTTGGGAGTATTATTGATTACTGTCGTTTTGGTGACGACAGGTGGAAAATAAGTATTTTTGTAACGGAGAGAAGAATGAGAAAATTATTTGTAATTTGTGCCTTAATCGCCCTGGTGAGTGCCCCGGCATTCGCTAACTATACCGTAACGGTTACCAATACCTCGGGCAGAACCTTTGACGGCGGTCCTTTCCGGATTACCGGGATCGGAAACCCTTTCAATACGTTCTGTGTCGAGTGGGATTCGCCGACACTGGTGTTCAACAAGCAGATGACAGCCACCATTGAGTCAACGGTCATGTATAAGGGTGCCCATGCCCTGTTGAAAGAGGTAACGAAAAGGATTTATTCCGCGTATCTGAATACCGGTTCCCCGACGCAAAGTCAAAATCCTCTGGCCGATGACTTTGGCCTGGCGATCCGTAATTCGGAAAAAGGTTTCTATGCCGATTGGGACGCCGCGGTTGACGCCAATCCCTTTCTGGCAAACGTGAATACCAATGGCTGGGAAAATGTCTATGTTCTCAACCTGTGGACGCTGAACCATGCCTACGAAACGGGCTCTGACATTCAGTCGCAGTTGATCCGTGTGCCCGCCCCGGGTGCGATCCTGCTGGGCAGTATTGGGATTAGCCTGGTCGGCTTCCTGCGCAGCCGGCGTGTTATCGGATAACTTTTAGACGTATGATTCCCGCGGAACTGAGTGTGATGACCCATATGATTCCATCTGGGAAATCACACTCAGTATCCCCGTTAAGGGACTGATTGATGCGTTGTAACGGAATCACCAAGATCGGTACCGCGCGGGCCGCGCTGCTGAACCTTTCTGTACGTTCTGTCGGGATAAGGAATTTAGCCGGTTCGGAAGCCATTTTGGCATGAACCGCACTTTTTTGTGCCGCAAGTCTCTTTTTACAATACTGGGTGGAATTCTGTTCGGCCGTATCGGTGCAGGTTCTGTCGGTTGGCTCCGTCAGAGAAAAATCTTGATAATTGTCCCTATCGTCCGCCACTTATACCCCACGCATTCATCAAGATTTGAATAAAAAGAGAAGATCGATTCCCGTTTTCCCGGGAATGACAGAGGGAATTGCGAATTACAAAATAGTTATCGGTTAACGGATGGGTAAATTGCGCGAAAATGGCCACGGTGAATGGCCAAAATTGCGCAAAGTAAAAATTTTTTTAGTGAGGATTGACAAGGGGTTACGTCATTTTTAGGCAAAAATAATGGGGAAAACCTTGCGCAGTCGTGGACATCGGTCCCAGGGTAGAGGAGGGGTGTTTTGCCCATGCGGATGTTTTATTCGAATGGCCCCTGTTCTATGGAGGAATTGGAATATCATTGAGGAGGCTGTTTTCTGCGGTGGGCGGGGCGAACGGGAAGGTCCTATATGGAATTTTGTAATGCTGGGAGAGCCGTTTTTTATGGCGGTTATGGCGGTTTTCAGGGTAGAGAGGGGGTATGGTGATTTGCCGGTTAAAAAGCGGGCTGAAAAAGTTTTAAAGGCACCTTTATTATACCGATGCAATATCCGGAACAAATGGCATTCAAATTGCGTGGGGAAGGGGATAGGAGTATGCAGATGCAGTATTCATTGATTTTGGCTGGGGTGGCCGGGATTCTGGGATGGTGCGCGTTGAGGGGATATTCGGAAAAACGGTTGAACATTATCTTTTCCATCGTCCTGGTGAAACAGTCTGAGTTGATTAAGTGATGGAGGATTTTATGCCGTTACGAATCAGAGAAAAAATTCCTTTTTTTATTATCCTGTCCTATGTGGTTATGGCCGCGGTTATTTTTGTCTGTGCACACCTGACGGTCAAACACAGTATTGACAGCGTGCTGAAAACCGATTTTCAGGCCCGCCTGGATTCGATACTCGGCCAGTTGGATATTCGCATTGGAAGCATTATTTTCATCATGGCGTTGGTTTCCCTGGTTCAGGCTTTTTGGCTGGCCAGACGAATCGAACGCCATCGGTCCAAGGAATCGCTCTGCAAAAGCGAGGAAAAGCATCGGATGCTTTTTGAAAGTTCGCGTGACGCGATCATGATCCTGGAGCCACCGTTGTGGCATGTCAACCGGGCGAATCCGGCGACCCTGGAGATGTTCGGCATTCCGAACGAGGCCGAGACAACCAAGATCCATCCATGGAGCGTTTCACCGGAAAAGCAGCCGGACGGACGGGCCTCCCGTGAAAAAGGCCGGGAACTGATTGAGGCGGCACTGCGGGAGGACACTCGATTTTTCGAATGGCAGCTCCAGCGCCGTAATGGGGAGTTGTTTTTCGCGGAGATTCAGTTGACCCGAATGGATCTGGAAGGCCGGGTGATGCTGCAAGCGGTGGTGCGGGACATTACCCAACGCAAAGAGGCGGACGAAGCCTTGCGAGCGAGCGAGTCCCTGTACAAAACCCTGGTTGAAAATGTCGGTATTGGGGTTACCCTGATCGATACGAATCATACGATCTGCATGATCAACAACAAGCAGGGCAAAATGTTTTGCAAATCGCCAAGCGAGTTTATCGGCAAGAAGTGTTTCCGGGAATTTGAGAAGCGTGAGGAAGTCTGCCCGCATTGTCCCGGGATGCAAGCGATGGCGACCGGGCTTTCCGCGGAGGTGGAAACCACGGGGATCCTTGACGACGGACGTGCTTTTTCGGTGTTGATTCAGGCTTTTCCGGTTACGTCTCCGACCGGCGAGATCCAGGGATTCATCGAGGTGGTCAACGATATTACCCATCGCAAACAGGCGGAAGAAGACCGGGTCATGGAAATTGAGCGGATGACGTCACTCCTGGCGATCAATCAAATGACCGGGGGCTCGTATCAGGAGATTATCGCCGCCGTGGTCGAAGACGGGATCCAGATGACGCGCAGCACCATCGGATATCTGGCGACGCTCAATGAGGACGAAACGGTTATGACGATGCAGTACTGGTCGAAATCGGCGCATGCTTCGTGCATGGTTGTCGATCAGCCGATCGTTTATCCGGTGGAAAAGACGGGATTGTGGGGCGAGGCGGTCCGTCAGCGGAAACCCGTTATCACCAATGATTATGCCGCACCGAATCCCTGCAAACGGGGTACGCCTGAGGGGCATGTTCCGGTCATCCGTCATATAAATATTCCGGTATTCGAGAAGGGCCGAATCGTGGCTGTGGTCGGGGTGGGCAATAAACCGACGGACTACGATGATCGTGACATGCGCCAGTTGCAGCTATTGATGGATGGGTGGCGGCATATTGTGGTCCGCAAAGAATCGGAAGAATCGCTGCTGGAAACGAACCGGCAACTGGAAACGGCAACCGCCCTCGCGAATCAACTGGCCCGGGAGGCGACCGCGGCCAGCCGGGCCAAAAGCGAGTTCCTGGCCAATATGAGTCATGAGATCCGAACTCCGATGAACGCCATTCTGGGTTTTACGGACCTGCTGGCACAGGATGATCTGTCTTCTCAGCATTGCGATTATGTCAACACCATCCGGGAATCGGGAAAAAGTATGCTCCGGGTAATCAATGATATTCTCGATTTTTCCAAAATTGAATCCGGAAATTTACAGATCGAATGCATCGAATGTTCTCTGAAACAAATCCTGGATACCGTTGGCGGCATTTTTCATTTCAAAGCCGAGGAAAAAAGGCTGGAATTCAAGGTGATTCATCAGACCGCCCTGCCGGCCCTGATTTGCACGGATTCGACGCGCTTGCAGCAGTGCCTGATTAACCTGGTAGGCAATGCGATCAAATTTACAACAACCGGATTTGTTCACCTCACCGCGTCGCTGCAAACCATTGAGAATATCCCCTTTATTCGATTTGTCGTAGAAGACAGCGGGATCGGGATCCCGGCGGATAAACTTGATAGCATTTTTCAGGCCTTTTCCCAGGCGGACAACTCGACCACCCGTAAATACGGCGGCACCGGCCTGGGATTAACTATTACCAAACAACTGGCCATGCTGCTGGGCGGTACGGTAACCGTCCACAGCGAAATGGGAAAAGGCAGTATTTTCACCATGACCATTCCCGTCGGGATCGAGGTCGATGGACAAACGACACTGGAAAAACCGCAGACTCTCGAATCTTCCGCCCCGCCTGTCCTGGTATCACCCAATCGGTATTCCGGCCGGGTTCTGATTGTCGAAGATGCCCTACCGAACCAGAAACTGATACAGGTATTGCTGAAAAAAGCCGGGCTTGAACCGGACCTGGCGGAAAATGGGCAGCAAGCGGTGGATGCCGCTACGTCACAATCCTACGATTTGATTTTGATGGATATGCAAATGCCGGTGATGAACGGGTATGATGCTACGCGCACGCTGCGGCAGCAGAATATTACCACACCGATTGTGGCGTTGACGGCTCATGCACTCAAGGGGGACCAAGAGAAATGCCTGGAGGTTGGGTGTGACGGATATGTAACGAAGCCGATCAACCGGGAACAATTGCATGAGGTTTTGGTCAAATATCTTACCGTCGTCAGCAACACCGTCCTGGTGAGTTAATCCGTTCCGAATCACAAAAGTACCGGCCTGCAAACCGAAACGGCGATCCTATCGGTGCCCTTGGTATAGACTTGGGAGGGGGTATGGCAGAGCATGGGGATTCAAATCCGGGTTATTTATCAGCAGGGTGGGAATTTTGGGTTGCAATATATTCACAAATGGTTACAATTGGTCATAGTGTATCAGGATGGTATTTTGCC
Source organism: uncultured Pirellulales bacterium (assembly GCA_964580995.1). Classification (GTDB taxonomy): domain Bacteria; phylum Planctomycetota; class Phycisphaerae; order Sedimentisphaerales; family SM23-30; genus JAKJEP01. The sequence goes on along the minus strand of CAZOMV010000005.1, from coordinate 70,944 downwards.
GGGAAGAGGATAGGATTGGTTTATGGCAGGTATGATCGATAAAAACGGAATACTGGTATAAAGGATTACGGATATGAAAAAGGCAGAAGTATTGTCGTGTATTGCGGAAGCTAAGTCTCATTTAACCAAGGAGTTACTGCCGTTTTGGCTGACGCGTTGCCGGGATCGGGTCAACGGCGGATTCATTACGCATTTTGACAAAGATGGCAGGGATACCGGGGAAGACCAGAAGTCGCTGATTGCGCAGACGCGGACGGTGTTTACGATGTCCTCAGCGCACCGGGCGGGGTATGGGGATGGCGTTTGCGCGGAGTATGCGCGGTTCGGGGTGGATTTTCTGCTGGAGAAGATGTGGGATAAAGAGCATGGCGGGTTTTACTGGACGGTGGACCGCAAGGGGAAGGTCCAGATTGACAAGAAGATTCTGTATGGCCTGAGTTTTGCGATTTATTCTCTGAGTGAATATACGCTGGCGACGGGTGACAAGCGGGGGATTGAATATGCGGAGAAGACGTTCGATCTGATTCAGAAGTACGCGGCGGATACGATGTATGGGGGGTATTTTGAGATGTTCGAGCGGAATTGGGAATTGTGCGGGCCGGGCAGCGGGGGCGGGGACCGCAAGACGCTGGATTTCCATATGCATTTTATGGAAGCATTGACGACGTTGTATGAATGCAGCGGGAAGAGCGTGCATCTGCGCAAGCTGAAGGAAGTGATCCGGATCCTTATCCAGCGTATCCAGCATCCGCAATATGCGACGGGGATTCCGCAGTTCTGGGAAGACTGGCGGGTGGCGCCGCAGATCAAGTTTGATATTGTGTGGGGCTGGGATCGGTTCGCCGAGGGCGGGGCCAAGCCGAATGCGGAGGATAATACCTCGGCGGGGCACAATGTGGAGTTTGTGTGGCTGCTATTCCATGCATTGGATATTATGAAGGAGGATATGCAGCCGTATGTGCCGATGATCCGCAAGCAGCTCGATCATGCCCTGGCGAACGGGATTGACTGGGAATACGGCGGGGTGTATGTGGAAGGGCCGCACGCCGGTGGTGTTTCGGATCGAGAGAAGGAGTTCTGGCAGCAGGCGGAGGTTTTGATCGGGATGTTGGAGGCGTATCTGCGGTTTGGGGAGGAGCGGTTCTGGGAGGCGTATGTGAATGTGCACCGGTTTGTCCAGGATAAAATGGTCCATCATAAGGTGGGGGAATGGTGGCCGCTGCTGAACCGGGAAGGGACCAAGCAGGTCTGGACGCACATGAGCCACTCGTGGAAGGTGAATTATCATACGGTGCGGGCGATGGTGCAGAGTATCCAGCGGCTGGAGAAGATTGCGGAGAAGGTGAAGTAAGGGATGCAATATCAGGGAAGGTATAAGGCTTTTAATCCGGATTTGATTCGGGCGTATCCGATTCATACCCGGACGAACAAGGTGCACCGGGACGATGTGGTCCGGCCGGAGGATGCGCGGCGGCGGGACTCTGCGGTGGAGAAAGAGGTCCGGCAGCGGATTGAGGAAGTGGCGAAGGCGATCGTCCGGATGCGGAAAGAAGGCAAACCGGTCCTGGTTTTCAGCGGTGCGCATCTGATTAAGAACGGGCTGGGGCTGCTGATGGCGGACCTGGTCTCGCGCGGCATGATTACCTTGTTTGCGGGGAACGGGGCCACGTCGATTCATGATTTTGAGCTGGCGCTGATCGGGCAGACGAGTGAATATGTGCCGCAGGCACTGGAGCAGGGGCAGTTCGGGATGGCGTATGAGTTTTGTTATCAGAATACCGCTATTGCGCTGGGGGACCAATACGGACTGGGGTATGGGGAATCGCTGGGGCGGATGATTTGTGAGGAAGGATTTCGCAACGAGGTTCTGGCAAAAGTGGGGCGCGAGGATTCGCCGCGGGGATTTTCGCATCCGGAGCTGAGTGTGCTGGCCCGTTGTTATGAGAAAAAGGTGCCGTTTACCGTGCATGTGGGGATCGGGACGGATGTGATCGATCAGCATGGCTCGTTTGACGGGCGGGCCAAGGGCGGGTGCAGCGGGCGGGACTTTTTGATCTATACGGAGGAAGTCAGCCGGCTGACGGCGGGGGGGGTGATTTTGAATATCGGCAGCGCGGTGACGGGGCCGGAGGTGTTTTTGAAGGCGGCGAGCATGGCGGGCAATATCGGCAATGTGCCGCAGGGGATCGTTACGGCGGATTTTGATCTGCGGCGGTTTGAGGTGAAGGGTATGACGGATGAGGCGGCGGAGAATTATTATTTCCGCGATCAAAAGAGCGTGGTAACGCGGATCCCGCAGGCGTTTAACGGAAAGGGATATTACATTCAGGGGAATCAAAAGGCAACGATCCCCCTGTTCTATAACACGATCCTAGGCATGATCCAGGCAGGTGGTGCATGAATATGAAGCCGCAGCAGGTGGCAGCGATACTGGAAAAGATTACGAAGGTGAAGGTAGCCGTGTACGGCGATTTTTGTCTGGATGCGTACTGGATCCTGGATCCGCGGGGCGGGGAGAGTTCGGCGGAGACGGGGCTGGCCAGCCAGGCGGTGGCGCGGCATTATTATACGCTGGGCGGGGCGTCGAATGTGGCGGCGAATCTGGCGGCGTTGAAGCCAGGGAGTATCCGGGCAATCGGAGCGGTGGGGAATGATATTTTCGGCAAGGAGATGCTGCGGCAGCTTCAGGAGATCGGGGTGGATACCCGGTCGTTGATCCCGCAGGCCGAGAATTACAACACGGTTACCTTTGCCAAGCGGTATCTGGCCGATCAGGAGCAGCCGCGGATTGATTTTGGATTTTTTAATAAACGGTCGCGGGAGACGGATGAGGCGATTTTGGCGGCGCTGCGGGAGGCGCTGGAAACCTGCGATGCGGTCATTTTTAATCAGCAGGTGCCTGGCAGTATTCCCAATGATGCGTTTATTGAAAAGGCGAACGAACTGTTTGCCGCATATCGTGACAAGATCGTGCTTTTTGATTCCCGCCATTATGGGAACCGGTTCAAGCATGTGTATCGCAAGACCAACGATATCGAGGCGGCCCGTTTGAATGGTGTTGAAGCTGTGCTGGGCGATGTGATTTCGCTGGAACAGGTGAAACAATATGCCGCCAAACTGTACCAGGACAGCGGCAAGCCGGTCTTTTTGACGCGGGGCGGGCGGGGGATTCTGGCGGTGGATGGGGAAGGATTGCATGAAATTCCCGGGATTCAGATTTTGAAGAAGATTGATACGGTGGGGGCGGGCGATACGACGATTAGTGCGTTGTGTGTTTCGCTGGCGGCGGGAGTGAAGCCGGCGGAGGCGGCGGAGTTTGCCAATTATGCGGCGGCGGTTACGGTGCAGAAGCTGTTTCAGACGGGGACGGCCAGCGGAGAGGAAATCCTGGAAGTTTGCCAAAACGCGGATTTTATTTTTCAGCCGGAACTGGCGGAAGATATACGGCAGGCTCACTATCTCGATGAGTCCGAAATCGAGTTATGTTATTCGAAGGAGACTCTCTCCCTAGGCCGGATCAAACACGCGATTTTCGATCATGACGGTACGATCAGTTCGCTGCGGCAGGGGTGGGAACAGATTATGGAGCCGGTGATGGTCAAGGCGATCCTGGGCAAGTGCTATCAAACCGCCGATGAGACGCTCTATCATCAGGTTGTGAACCGGGTGCGGGAGTATATCAATCAATCGACCGGTATCCAGACGATCCTGCAGATGGAGGCCCTGGTGGAAATGGTCCGGGAGTTTGGGCTGGTGCCGACGGGGGAGGTTCTGGATCCGTTTGGGTATAAGCAAGTATATAATGCCAGCCTGATGGAGATGGTGAACCATCGTATCCGCAAGCTGCAGAATCGCCAGCTTGATATTTCGGATTATATTCTGAAAGGGGCGATGGAATTTTTGAAGGCGCTGCAACAGAGAAGGGTGCGGCTCTATCTGGCCAGCGGGACCGATTATGCCGATGTGGTCAACGAGGCGAAGGTGCTGGGGTATGCGGAGCTGTTTGACGGCGGGATATACGGGGCGATCGATCATGTGCGCAACTGTTCGAAAAAAATGGTGATGGAGAAGATTATTCAGGAGAATCATTTAAACGGGCCGGAGATGGCGGTTTTTGGGGATGGCCCGGTGGAAATTCGCGAGGCCCGAAAACGGGAAGGCATTGCCGTCGGGATTGCCAGCGATGAGGTGCGCCGGCACGGCCTGAACCAGGAGAAGAGGTCGCGGCTGGTGAAGGCCGGGGCGCAGATTATTGTGCCCGATTTTTCCCAGTATGAGGCTCTGCTGGGTTTGCTGTTTTAACTTACGGTTTGCAAAGGGATTAGGGGGATTGTGCGAAAAAGCTTGTTTTTGGGTGTATCTTTGTGGTAAAAAGGGTTGAAAGATATACCTTTTGTCAGGTAAGCTCGTTTTGTGGTAGATGGGGAAACAGGAACTGTTTTTATTAGAGGAGAAAGCGATGAGCCGGTATTTGATTCGATGGAGCTGGATGTTGTGGTTGGGGCTGGGGGTACTGCCGGTACAGGCGGGTGGATCCCTGCCGGTGGACCTGGCTACAACTGGGACATGGAATGTGTCCGGGGCGGCGAGCTGTTCGGCGGGGAGTCTGGGGAAAGACAAGGAATCGGGTACTTTGTCGCTGGTGTTTGACGAGGTCCAGAAGACGGTTGACCTTACGTTTTTTTCGGAAGATATGGAGGAACTGACCCTGAACCTGCCGGCGAATACTTCGGCATCATCCATAGTCCTGACGGAGGCAGACTGTGATCCCGATATTTTAGAGGATCTGGCGATGGATGTCGTGGTCGGCGGGATTGGTGATGATATCGATGCAGATGAGATTGAGCTGACTTCGGCACCGGTTCTGAAAGTGGTGCTTGGCGTCAAAGGACGCGGCAGTGTGGACAGCCTGAGCGCGGATCTGACGGTCGCCATTTCTTTGAAAGTGGAAGCGACCGTGACCTATGAACAGTGGGTGGGCAGTGAGGAAGACGGGGATTATGTGGAGAAAACCAAACAGGTCAAGGGTGGGTACACCTTCAAGGGCAAAATCAGCAAGGACCTTTTTACCTATGACGGTTCGGAATGGGACGTGACGGGCCAATACAAGCTCAGTTGCGGAGGCGCCGGCGAGAAGGGGCCGCTGCAGATGACATTGACGATGGAGGAAAAAACGGATGCCATCGAACCGGCCGTTTTTCAGCTGCTGGACGGCGAAGACGAGGGATTCACCGGGACGTATGTATCCAAGTCGTTACAACCGAACAAACAGGCCTATACCCTGTGTCCGGAGTTAAGCGAGGATGAAGAATTCATTGTGAACCAGTTGGAATTACTGGCGGAGGAAGAAGACGTATATCTGGATTCTGTGGAATTCACCGGCTCTGCCTGTACCGCAGTGATTGCGACCAATGCCAAAACCCAGCAAACGACGCTGACGCTCCAGATTAAAATTACTTTTACCTGTTCCGTTGAGGTTGACACAGATGACGACCTGGTTACCCGTGCCTATAAAGGTACCTATACGTATGCCGGGAAGGCGGTAAGCTAGTAACAGAAATTGCTCACGAATGATCCATAGGGTGATTTTCTCCGGAACATAATTCGAAGGTGGCGATTTCGTGGGGGTTGAGCTGGACAGGTAGGTGGTTGGTCTGTTTTCGTTTGATTTCCTTTTGCCGCTGTTCGTTAAGATTGGTTTGCCAGGCGGCGGTTAGAGGATGGTGGAAAGTAACATGGCCTTTTTGCTGGTTGGGGGTGGGATTGTACAGGCGGATGATCCAGGTGTTGCGGTCCTCGGCTTTTTTGAGGGTGGAAAAACGGAGGTGGGGGTTGTCAATTTCGAAAAGGGAGGCTTGCTGGGCGGGCAGAGAACCCCGGCTGGTGCGGGTCTGGACGGGGATGGCGGGGACATTAAATAGTTCTGCCGCCAGTGGGACCTGGGCGGTTTGCCAGTCGCCGGCGTGGGGCCGGAGGGCGTAGCGGAGGGAGTAGGGGCGCAGGCACTGGCCGCCTTTCTGGGAGGGGAAGTAGGAGCCGGCCCGCATTTCGGTGCAGATCCAGTCATGGGTGGCCCGCAGGAGGGAGAGGGCTACGGTGCGCTGCTCATTGTCCATTACTTCGTATTCGGTGAGGCAGTCGGTGAGGAAGGCCAGGCCGTTTTGGCCGTCGCTGACGTCGATGAAATTATTCAGGGGCAGGGTGGCCATGTCCGGCCAGACACTGTCGGCGGTGGGGCCTTGCGGGCGGATGGGGCGATGATCGACGGTGAAGTGGCCGCCGGCGTCGGCATGGGCGGCCTCGGTGAGACCGGTGGGGAAGATGGCGCGGAGGAAATGGTCTTCCTGGCGGTTCTCGAAATCGACCTTGACGTCCACCTGGCGGCTGCCGGCCTGCAAGGTGACGGCGGTGCGAATGACCAGGTCGGTGAGGTTGTCGCCCCGGCGCTGTTCCGCACGGATTCCCCGGGAGGGGATGGGTAGGGTGATTTCGCTGACGAGGGTGGCCTGCAGGGGGCCGGCTTCTTCGGACCAGATGCGGGCGGAGCAGCCGAGGGAGGTAAGGGCCTGGTCGAACATGGGTTTGCGGTTGATCCAGTAGTCGCCGTGTTCGCCGCGGTCTTCGTAATAGTTGAGGTTGGTATAGGTTTGGCCCGACTCTTTATCGGTCAGGTCGAAGGTGCCGTTGGGATTCATGCTGATTTGGAGGTATTCGTTTTCCAGCATGATCGGGGTTTTCAGGAGGGTGCCGGTGGCAGCGTTGGAGTTGGTCCACCGCACGGGATAGTAGGTGTCTTTTTTGATCGGAGCGGCATTGAAGACTTTGTAGCCGCCGGCGGGGATTTCTCCGGCATCGAAGAATACGCGGTGGCGTTTGCAGGGGAAGGGGAAGGCGCGGGTGTGGACTTCCGCGACGCAATAGGCTTCCTGCGTGCTGCCCTGCCATTGGGTGCTGACCGGCTGGCCCTGGGCGTCGAACATCTGGAGGCCCTGGACGTCCATGGTCCAGAAGGCCTCTGTCTGGCCGGCAGGGATGGGCATGTTGATCCAGGCTTCGAGAATCTCCCGGCGGGGATAGGGCAGGGGATTGAAGACCATTATCAGGACATCGTTTTCATCGTGGCTGCTCAAGTCGATCCGACGGATCAGTTCCTGCATGGCGCGGTTGCCCAGGCTTTGCGAGAGGTCGATGACCTGCTGGAGGCGGTTTTCGACGTCGAGTACGGTTTTATCCTGGGTGACACCATTGATCGAATCGTGGGGGTGCGAGTCGAGGAGGAATCGCCAGGCTTTGTTCAGGAAGGTTTCCGGGAACGGAGCGCCGGCCAGGGCGGCCAGCACGGAAAGCGGTTCGGCGAAACGAATCAGGAGATTCTGGGCCTTTTTGTTCAGTTGCTTGAGGTAGAGGCGGGTGGTCAGGGCGTTGCCGGTGATGGCGGCGGCGGGGCCGTCGCGGAGTTCGCCGGTAACGACGGGCAGTTGCGAGCGGTCCAGTTTTTGCCGCATGACCTCGACGAAGCGGGTCATGGTGGTATGAATCCACTGGCGGTCGGCGGCGGTGTCGGTTTCGTTCAGTTTTGTCATCATTTCCGAGAACATCGGCTGGGCGGCGGTATAGTCGCAGCCGTTCATCATGAGGCGGTCATCGTCCAGCAGGCTTTCGTCGGTAGTTTCCCAGGTCTTGTCGATCAGTTCGGGGGTGATGATTTCCGGGAACCATTTTTGCGGGACGTCCAGGCGGAAGTGATCCTGTTCCATTTGCTCGCGGTCCGCGCGATGGAAGGCCAGGCCGCCGTTAGCCCAGTCATAATACCATTTATCGCCGAGATGTTCCATACCAAACAGGGCGGACAGATGGATGCAGAAGTAGAAGTTCTGGCGGCCCAGGTCGCCGAAGCGGGTGGTGAGCATTTCGCTGCCGTCGGGGGATCGCCAGATGAACTCGGAATTGGGCGCCCGCTTTTTGTCAACCCGTTTGCCGACCATGCCCAGGTCGATGCCGAAGCCGGCGTAAATCTGGGGAAGCTGGGCGGTCTGGCCCCAGCCGAAGGAGGTGTAGCCGACGTTGAAGACTCCGCCCAGTTCGCGGGCCTGGCGGGTTCCCAGCAGGAGGTTGCGGACGAGGGATTCCCCGTCGATGGGGAACTCATCCGGCAAAATCAGCCAGGGGCCGATCTGGAGTTTATCGGCGGCAACCAGGGCCTTGACCCGGTAGGTCATTTCGGGGCGAATCTCCAGATAATCGAGGACGGGTGTTACCTGGCCGTCGAGCAGGAAGCCGGGGTAGGAGCCTTTTTCGAGCAGGCCGATCAGTTCATCCATAAAGTCCACCAGCATCAGGCGGGTCTCCCAGATGGGGTAGCGCCACTCGCGGTCCCAGTGGGTATGAGAAACTACATGTCCGGTTCGTTTTACTGTTTTATGGTTAGATTTTTTCATTTGATTTCCTTGTAATGATGAAATGAGTACCATGTTGTTAATGAGAATGACGTAAAAGGTCCGAGGGGCCGGCCCAGAGCTGGGAGGGCTGGTTCCAGGACCAGTCGGGGGAGGAATTATGGATATCAATCATCGGCAGGTTTTGGCGGATCATGGCGGTGGTTTCGTCCCAGGTTTTGATGCCGCTGACGGCATCGAGCACGCGGACGTTTTGCAGGCCGCAGCAGGTGGCGTATTTGAGCGACTCTTCGATGGTCAGGCCGCGGAGAAAGCCGCTGAGCAGGCCGGCGATGGCGGAATCACCGGAGCCGGTGGCACTACCGAAATGATCGACCACGAAGGCGGGCGCCCAGAGTTCCCGGAGGGACCAGTTGGCGGGGTCGCCGGGCTGGGCGGCACCCATACCGGCGAAGGTGTCCTGGGAGGCGGTTTTGATATAGAAGCCGCGGGGGCCGGATTTGAGGGTGACCATTTTGGTGCCGAGGGAAAGAACCTGATCGGCAAGGCGGGAATACTCTTCCGGCGTGAAATAGTCTATCAATTCGGCGTGGTTGTGTTTGGCTTTCATTTTCAGGAAGCCGTCGGGATCGAGCATATAATAGGTTTCTTCCACGGAAGGAACATAGATATCTACATAGGGGAGAATTTTGGCGAGGATATTTTTCCAGGGGGCCTTGCCGGAAGGGGAGGCCGGGTCGGGCAGGGTCATGTCGCAGGAGGTGGTGGCGCCGGCCTCTTTGGCGATCTGGAAGATTCGCTGCAATTCCTTGCCTTCGTCCTCGAACATGCGTTTCATCAATGGGGGATAGCCGAAATGGAAATGGCGGCACTGCCGGATGAGGCTGGGATCGAGGTCCTGGGCGGTGAAGATGTTGTTGGTGCCGGGATTGTGCAGGAAGATGCGGTCGATGCCGGGCGGGGCTATGACAACGGTGTAGGCGCTGGCCTGGTCTTTGAGGATGTGCACACCGTCGGCGTTACCGTTTTTCTGCAGGATGTCAATAATCAGGCGGCCAAAGGCATCATCCCCGACGCAAGCACAAAAGCAAACCTTGCTGCCGAGGGTTTTCATGTTGATCCCGGTATTGGAGACGGGTCCGCCGGTGCTGATTTTTGCCTGTTCGACATTGACCAGTTTGCCGGGGCGCATGATGTCCCCGATGGTTTTCGCGCCGGTATCCGGAAAGAGGGGGATAATATCCAGGCACAGATGGCCGGCAACCATAATATCATATTTTCGAGACATAGTAACTCCTGAGTAATGTAATTTATTGTGTTTTTTTTGTATAGGCAATCACCGCGGCGCCGGGGGCGTCGGGGATCCGGATGAGCAGTCCTTTTTCCAGCAGTTCCTGGCCGGTGGCAATTTGGGTTTCTTCCAGATCGAAATTCTGCAGGGTATATTGCGCCTGCGGTTCCAGGCCGCCTAGTTTCAGTTGGGAGGTTTCTTCATTACACTGGTCCCGGCGGAAGGCCTGCACGAAGCCTTCGCCGGTTTGGGGCTGATCGAACTGCCAGGCGATCCAGACATTCTTTTCGAGGCTGTGGGGAGTGAGGGGATAATAGTCCCCCATATAGCAGGGAGCGATTTTCCGCCACTGGGCAATCATCTTGCGGAGGTATTCGAAATTCAAGTCGGGATTGCGGACATCCTGTCCCATGACAATGGAAGGATACATATTGCTGCGGAACTGATAGGGATTCAGATGGCCGCCTTCGTGGCCGAAATAGGGCAGCCAGAAAGCGATCCCATAGGTCATACCCTGCATACCGACCGGCTCACCGGCATAATCGCTGCGCCAGAGAGGGACAGAGCGGCGCATGGTTTCCAGATCGTTTCGCCGGCCGCCGCTGGCACAGTTGTCGATCATCATATCAGGCTTACAGTGCAGGATAGTATCGAAATGGTTCAGGATGCCTTTTACGTAATGATTTTCGGTAATACCCTGGCGATCCTGGCTGTCATTGGTTTGCCAGAAGATCAGAGGCTCGATGTTGAAATCCAGCCGGTAGGTATCGACTCCCTGTTCCTGCAAAACCTGGCAGGTACGGTCGTTGATCCATTGCAATGCTTCGGGATGGCCCATGTTCAGTACCATACGGCCCTCCATGGGGACACCTTGATTGATCTCTTTTTCGATGCCGGGGGTTTTCGGTGGCCAGAGCAGCCAGCCGGGTTTCTTTTCCGCCTGCCAGGTGCCGATCCAGATGTGTTCCGGCTCAAACCAGAGGATGGTCTTCATATTGTGAGCATGGCAGAAATCGCTGATGGGTTTGAGGCCGTTGGGAAAGCGGTGAGATTCCACCGTCCAGGTGCCGACCTCTTCCAGTGGATGTTCGCAATTCTCGGAGATACCGCAGGCTCGTTGGGCCAGTGGTGGTAGAACAAACCAGCCCAGATCCATCCACCAGGTATCCAGCGGGATTTTTTCCTGGCGATACTTCTCCAGGAACATCAGGTGGTTTTCCTCGCGGGAGTTGAACATGACCCAGCCGTAGCCGGCGATACTTCCGGCAAACTGCGGGGCGGGCAGTTTGCCGGCCACCCGCGGCAGGTTGTGGGCGAGCATCCAGTGCCGCCAGATATTCTGGGAGCGAATCCAATCGCCGCCTTTCCAGAACTGGATGACGGTCAGGGGGCTGCGAATTTCCTCGCCGGGCAGGAGTTTGCAATGAATCTGTTCCTGGCCGGCGTGAATCTGCAAGCCGGAGGCCTGGTCGCGGGAAAAGCTGGCGGCCCATTGTCCGGGCCAGCCGACGGCGATGAGCATACCCTGTCCGGACCACTCCAGGTTGAAGTAGGACATGTGCCGGTCGGTGGGGCGGCCATTCCGGGCGCTGAATTTCTGCTCAGCGCCGGGGGAGAGAATGGCCTGGTTGGGCTGGTAGTCGCTGGGGGCACCCCCGCCGCCATTGAAGTAGTGGAGGAGATATTCATCCGTGCCGGCACGATCCATCGCGATATTCAGAGATTGAATATTTTCGAGGATAGGGGTATCGGTGGAACCGGTATTTTTGAAATAGAGAGTCCATTCGACGGTGGGGAAATCCCGGTATTCGATGACTTCACAGCGGATTTCCAAGGGATCATCTGGATGATTATACACGGTGGTGCAGCGGCGGCGATTGGAGTCCAGTTCCTTTTTCTGGGAGACCATTTTCCAGGTGGATAAAAAATCTGTAGAGGGTTTGCCATCATAGACGAAGGAAAAGGGGAGTTTCGCGGTGTTCAAGGAGTATAGATACTCTTTGGCCCATGCCTGGGCCATAGCCAATTCATCCGGGGTTGGGCTGATGGCAAAAATTGGATGGTACAAGGCAGCCAGCAAAAACAGAAATACCCAGGCAATACTATTGACCGATTTCATAGCTACACTCCTTAAGCAAAAAACCGAATGGTATTTGTGAACATGTATCGTATCGCATCAAGTAACGTTCCTTTTTGTCTTTTCTACGATTTTCCGAGAATTTTGGCAAGTATTTCTAGTTGCCTCGCACATGGCAATAATATTTTCTCCCCGGATGGTAGGACTATTCGAATGGCAATTGGCTACCATGTAACCACCACAGGAGGCAAAGGCGGCGATGTTTTTTTGTGCCTGTTTTTGCACTTCTGCTGCCGAACCGTAGGAAAGGAGCTGCTGGATATCCATGCCGCCATAAAAAGCCAGCCGGCCGCCAAACTCCCGGGCAATGGACTCCACCTCCATGCCCGATGCGGTCGTTTGAAAAACCAGCAGGGCATTCACGCCGATATCCATTAAATCCGGCAAGATCGGGCGAACCGCGCCGCAGGAATGAAATAGCACATACATATCGTGCTCCCGAACCAACTGCACTTGCCGGGCCAGATACGGCTTAATCAGCTTACGCCACAGATCCGGATTCATCAGCATCGATTGCTGGCTGGCATAATCATCTCCCAACCAGCAGATATCACAGAAGCCGCGGGCGACTTTCAGACCCCGCGACAGAATGTTCATATAAAATTCATGCTGTAAGTGAACGAAGGCTTCGAAGACGTGGGGCTGAGTCGCCATTTTAATCAAAGCCTCTTCCATGCCGAAGGCCTCACAGGCACACCAGAACAAAGGCATCCAGCGGGGATGAAAGACCAGAGCATGATCCGGCCATTGTTGGCGGAAGGCGGAAAAATCCCCCGGCTGCCACCATTGGGGATCCGGCCACGCAAAGGATTCCACCTCCGCTATCGTATTGGCAGATGCTAACGGTCCGTTCATAACCTCCTTGGACTTGTCCTTTAGCAATTCGGAGGGAAAACCATGTTTTTGAAATAACTCCTGTGCTTCTGTATCTGTTAAATCCATCCATCCGCGCGCCGTACGCGGATTCGGCCATATCAAACGGTCCCGCGGGCCGGTATATTTGGTTTTGATCCAGCGAAAATCCGTCCCCAGAAAATTAAATATCTGCTCTTTATTCTGGAAACCGTATTGAGTTCGGAAAAAATCCTGTAATTCCGGCCAGATTTCCCCTTCCATCAGATCACAAGGAGGCCGATCGGTGGCGGAAAAACACAGAGTTTTTATTACTCTTTCACGTGGTTTCATAGGATCATGACTTTCAAAGTACGAATTTCATAAGGACGGAAAGATAATTTCACCAGGCTGTTCTGCCGGGGCAGCGGCTTCGGATTTTCTTCCATCATATCCACCTGTTCGATAGTTTTGATGTCCAGTGCGAAATTCAGATTTGCCTGGGCGGAGCAGCCGGCGGCTTCGTAGAGGCGGATAATCAGGTTGTCGCTATCCTGGGCCTTTTTGACGGTTTCGACGATGACGTTTGGGACATCGACGGTCAGCAGGCTGAAGGTGGCAGGTAAGTCACCGGTTTGTTTCTGGAGAGGCGTTGCCTGCAAGGGTAAGTTCAATTCATAACCGGCCTGAATTACTTTTCCCTCGATATGGCTGCCGGGGTGGGGGAAGAGGGAGTAGGTAAGCTCGTGCTCACCGCGATCCGCTTCTTTGCCGGGGTAATCAGGGCTGCGGAGCAGGTCGAGGTCCAGGATGTTGTTGAGTACTTTGTGGCCGTATTTGCAGTCATTCAGCAGGGCCACACCATAGTCCGGCTGGGAGATGTCTAGATATTTGTGGGCACAGATTTCGAATTTGGCCAGGTCCCAGGTGGTATTGGCGTGGGTGGGGCGTTTGATGCTGCCGAACTGGATTTCACAGGTGGCCTCGTGGGCGTGAATGTCCACGGGGAAGGAGGTGCGGAGCATTTTGTGGGTTTCCTGCCAGTCGATATGGGTGACAAAATCGAGGCGGCGGCTGCCGTGGGTGAGTATGATGTTCTGGATGAGTCTGGACTGGCCATAGGTATATTCCTGGTGCAGGATGGCCCGCGGCCCGTCCACATTGGCGGAGGCGGATTGCAGGATGAAGTAATCCGGCTGGCGGTCGGCGTAGTCCATGGAGAAATCCCAGGCATCGCCGCGGTCCGGATAGACGGCCAGGCGATTGCCATGGGCATGAGCGGGGATGATTTCCCGCTGGGCAGATTTATCGAAAATCGACTGGATGGAACCGTCGGGGGCGAAGGATACTTTGAGAAGGTCGTTTTCCAGGATGTCTTTTCTGGCGACGAGATTGTGGGGAAGTTTTACGGCATTGGCTAGGTCGATGGTGGTGTAACCCAGCGGGGCAGCTGAGACTCTGGTCCATTGCGGGCCGATTTTCAGCCATTCTTCACGCGGCCAGGAAAGAGAATTGCTAATCACGGCGGGATTTTGCAGAGCGGCGGTGTTGATCTTGGCAAAGACAGCGGTTTTCGCCTTATTGGCAAGATCCAGTACGTCGCTGTGCAGGCTGGCATACCGGGCCAGGGATTCATCATAAACCCGTTTAATGGAGGAACCCGGCAGGATGTCATGGAATTGGTAGAGCAGGGTTTCCTTCCAGATTTCGTCGAGCTGGTCGGCGGGGTAATGGGCGTGGACGAGGTTTTGGGCGAGGGCGGCGTTTAGTTCCAGCTCGCGCAGGGCCAGCTCCATTTTGCGATTGAAGCGTTTGCTGCGGGCCTGGGTGGTGTAAGTGCCGCGATGCCGTTCCAGGTAGAGTTCGCCGGTCCATTTTTTATAACGATGGGTGTCCTGGTCGATCCGCTGGAAGAATTTATAAGCAGGCTCCTGGGTTACGGGGGGCAGGCCGGCCAGGTTCTGTACCCGTTCGTACCGTTCGAGATGTTCCTCGCCCGGTCCGCCGCCGCCGTCGCCGATACCGAAGAGCAGCAGGCAGCGGTCGGAAATGCCCTTGTCGCAAAAAACCGTTTCCGCTTTGTGGATGCCCCAGGGCAGGACCGGGCTGTTGTAGGTTTCCTCCGGCAGCATATGGGTCAGGACCTGCGAACCGTCGATCCCCTCCCAGAGGAAGGTGTGATGGGGGAAGCGGTTGGTTTCACTCCAGGAAAGTTTCTGGGTCATAAAATAATCGACGCCGCATTTTTTCATAATCTGAGGCAGGGCGTCGCAGTAGCCGAAGACATCGGGCAGCCAGAGGTTTTTGATATCGATGCCGAATTCCCGGCGGAAGAACCGTTTGCCGTACAGAATCTGGCGAATTAGGGCTTCGCCGCCGGTGACGTTGGTATCGGCTTCCACCCACATGCCGCCCTGTACCTCCCAGCGGCCTTGGGCTATCTTTTCCCGGATTCGCTGATAGAGGCTGGGGTAGTGATCCTTCATCCATTGATAGAGCTGGGGCTGGCTGGCACCGAAGATGTAGTTCGGGTAGCGGTCCATCATTTGCAGGACGGTGGCAAAGGTGCGTGCCCCTTTGCGGATGGTTTCGCGGATGGGCCAGAGCCAGGCCAGGTCCATATGGGAATGGCCGACGGCACTAATGGACAGGGAGGGATCGCCGTTCTTTTTCGACAGGACGGGTGCGAGGATTTGGCGGGCCTGGGCAGCCTCGGCTTCGGTGTAATCGTTCAGGAGCAGCGTGGCCTGGTGCAGGGCGCGGAGAATCTGGTGATAGCGGGCACTGTTTTCGGGCAGGATTTTCAGGAAGTCAACCAGGACTTCAAAGTCATAGGAAAGGCCGCGCATGGCTTCGTTACAGATGGCGATGCTGGCCAGCTCCACGGTGCCGTCCTTGCAGAGAGTGCCGAAGAGGTCGTTGCAGCCGGCGTCGGCCCAGATATCGACGGTTTCATTTTCCCGGGCAGCATCGGTGATGGGCAGGACTTTTTTACCCGGCTGGCCGAGGGTGTAGTCATAGACGGAACTGCCATTGGTCAGGCCGCACAGCGGCTGGCCCTGCTGATCCACGACACACATTTCGCCATTGATGTCCAGCAGGAGAACGACTTTTTTGCCGACGGCGCGGGCAGGAATCTTTCCGGTGAAATGGAACCAGCCGCAGTCGAAGAGATCGCCCCATTTCTGGCCGACCCGCAGCGCGAGTTTCTTGCCGGAGCAGCGATTCTCATAGGATACCGGTTCGGGAGTGATCCAGGCGGTAATCTCCAGATCGCTTACCGGCTGATAAACGGCTTTCTGGATGGATTTTAAATAGGAGTCCAGTTCTTTCTTTTTTAAATCGAGATAGTAGGGCATCGAAAAATTTTCCTTGTTTGATATATCAGTTTATTCGCTGGTACTTAAATACTGCGACATCCGGCGCGTTTTTCAGAATCACCAGCAGACCTTTTTCCATTAAGTCGCGACCTGTTTGCCGGGATTTCCCATCGTCGCGAAGATCTTCGATTTCATATTGTACCGCTGGGTCCAGGCCTTGGAGGGAAAACTGGCAGCCAAAGAAAACACTATCTGTCCGCCGAAAGGCCTGAATCAGACCTTCGCCTGATTCCGGCTGATTAAACTGCCAGGCCAGCCAGGTATTATTTGCCAGGCTATAGGGGGTTAAGGGGTAATAATCGCCATAATAGTTCGTCGCGATTTTTCGCCATTGCCCGGTTAATTTGCCAATGGCGGCGTAATCCAATTCCTTGATCCGCATATCAAAACCCAGAGCCATGCTCGGAGCGGCTGCGCTCCAGAAGGCATACGGTTCAATCGGGGTAGCGCCTTCACCATAGTACGGCGCATTATCGCAAGCAATCGTTCCTGTACCATAGAACGGCATCCATAATGACAGGCCGTACGTCTGTCCCTGGCAACTGATCAACTCATATGCGTGATCGCTGCGCCAGAGGGGGACGGTCCGGCGCAAGGTTTCGATGTCCAGCCGACGGCCGCCGGAGGCGCAGGTATCCAGAATCATCTCGGGGAACCGGCTGCGGAGATTGTCCCAGTATTGGAGATAGCCGGTAACGAAATGGTTTTCAATGGTTCCTCGCCGGTTTTCCGGTTCGTTGTGGCGCCAATAGACAATCGGATTCATATTGCAGTCCTGGCGGTACAGGTCGATATGTTCCTGGGTAAGGACTTCTTCTACATTTTTATACCGCCACTGCATGGCCGCCGGAATCCCATAGTTCAACATGTAATTGTATTCGGTCCCGCCTAAAAGCCACTCCGGATGGTCCTTTTCCAGCGGCAGGTTTTTATAGACATTTTCCGGTTCGAACCAGAGGATGGTCTTGATCCCTTTGCTATGGGCATGGTCGCTGATGGCACGGATCCCGTTGGGGAAACGCTCCGGATCGGCCTTATAGGTACTGCAGATCGGCCAAACGCCGCGTGTCGGCAACTCATTGTGATACCAGGCGGCGTCCATCCACCAGTAGTCAATGCCGATCTGCTCTTCCGCATAACGATCAATAAACAGGATCTGGTTTTCTTCATTGGCATTGATCATTTCCATGTAGGCGCGGGAACTGCCGGCGCAGAGCATGGGGGGGGGCAGCTTGCCGCCGGGTTTGGGCATATTGTGTACTTTCATCCAGCGGCGCCACTGGTTCTGGGCAGTCAGCCAGTTGTCACCTTGCCAGAATTGTAACACGATCAGCGGCGAACGGATTTCCTCATTTGGTTTGAGTATCAGATGGGTTTGTTCCTGTCCGGCTCGGATCTGCAAGCCTCTCGCTTCCTTGCGAGTGAATTCCGCCGCCCAGGAGCCGGGCCAGCCGATGGCGAGTATCATCCCGCCCTTATCGTACTCCAGATTATAGTAGGGCCACTCCATACTGCTGGGGCGTCCTTCACCGGGGACGAACCGCAATTTTTTGTCCGCTTCCAGAACTGTTTGAAGCGGTTCGTAGTTGGGAGTGCCCCAGCCGTCACCACGATTGTGATGCAATACAAATTCCTTTTCCGAAGTGCGGTACTGTTGGATGTCCAGTGCCTGAATGTCGGAAAGGATCGGGGTATCCTCTGACCCCGTATTCTTAAAATATACAGTCCATTCGACGGTGGGGAAGTCCTGGTATTCCACCATGACGCAGGTCACAACCAGACTGGTGGCGGAATCCGTATAAGTGCAGGTTTGCTGCTTGCGAGAATCATCCAGCGAGGCGGATGTTCTTTCCACAGGCCAGGTTGAAAGTAAATCCGGAGAAAATTTTTCATTATAGGTAAATGTGAACGGCAGAGAAGATGGAGATTGGTTAAATTTTTCCTGAATCCATTTTTGCTGTAGAGCAAATTCTTCCGGAGCCGGTGAAACCGAAAAGGCGTTCTCACCAAGTAAAGCCAGACATATTCCAATCCACAGAACATCGGTTATTTTCATCGGAAACTCCTTTACTCAACTTTTTTGTAATAATATAGGGCAGCCTGGGGTTTCTTTTCCATCATAATCATCAGCCCTTTCATAAGCGTTTTACCGCTGATACGAACGGTATCCGGCTGATCGAAATTCTTCAATTCATAGACCGCCTGTGGTTCCAGTCCCTGCAAAGGACAGTTCATGCCGCAATACATGGAGTTTTCCCGGCGGAACATCTGCACCATACCATCGCCTGCTTCCGGGCGGTTAAACTGCCAGCCGAGCCAGTTTTCTTTGTCCACGTTATAGGGGGTCAGGGGATAATAATCCCCGTAAAAACAGTCCCGGATCGACAGATATTCATTCAATAACTTCCGGGCTTGATCCATATCGAATTCGGGAGATTCTGCCTTATCGCTGAACAGGTGCCAATTCAGTGTCAAGGCGGGGCTGTAGCCGCTGCGGAAATTATAGCTGTCGGTCTGCTCCCGGACATTCGTGCGGGCGGAGCAGCCGCCGCTGAGCGGAACCCAAAACGAGATGCCGGCGGTCTGGCCCTGCATGGCCACCACGTCAAAATCATTGGGGACCTGAAGATCGCTGCGCCACAGCGAGATACTCCGCATGGTGGTTTCCAGATCGATCTTGCGCCCACCGCCGCAGCAGTTGTCGATGATCAGGCCCGGATGCCGCCGCAGCAATTCATCCCAGAAGCGATAATGGTTGGTGAAATATTTGATAACCTGGATACCCTTGCGGTCCTCGGCGGTATCGGGACGAATGACCGCATGGCCATCCTGCCGGAAAATATCAATGCCGTAATCCGAAATTAATTTGCTGTAGTATTCGATCATCCAGTCGGTAACGGCATCGTCGGCCATGTCCAGCGATTCGCCGTAAATCCATTCCGGATGCTCTTTGCCGATTTCCATATCGGTCAAGGCCCGGTGCGGCCAGAACCAGAGTAAAAACTTCATGCCGGCTTTCCGGGCATAATCCGATAATGCCCGCATCCCGTCCGGATATATCTCCGGATTCACGATTCGCGTGGCGGCATTCAGGGGCCAATCGCTGATCGGCCCGGTCTTGCCCGACCAGCCGGCATCAATCCAATACCCTTCCATCGGCAGTTGGTTCGCGGTCCACCAGTCGATCACTGCTTTATGCCGGTCGGCTGACAAAGATCCCCAGTTGCCATCGGTTAGGGGCGCCCGCAGCAACTGGCCGTCGGGCCGCGGGGAATAATGTTTCAGCAGCAATCGGCGCCAGAGGTTGTGCCCCTGAATCCGGTCGTTTTTCCAGAACATCATCAGGATACGCGGGGATCGCACTTTTTCGCCCGGCAGGAGTTTGAAATGCGTTTCCTCCGCTATAGCCGCCTGTATGTTGAAGCTGCCTTCCTTGTCCATACGAAAAACCGAGTTCCAGCCGCCGGACCAGCCGATTCCGGTTATGAATCCCATTTTATCGCCCAGAGCCACGTTAAAAAAGGGCAGGGCTTGCGTAGAGGACATGAAAGCGGACCCGATGGTTTTTTCCGTATCGGGGGTGATGGGATCCGTTCGCAGGCCGAAATCTTCCATTTTCATATCGGACCCATAGGCGTGGTAGAGGGTATAGTTCCTCCCCGCGCCTGGGGCTATATGAAAGTCTAGGGCTTTGATGTCGCTGATAATAGCCGTGTCATTTGCGGCGGTATTTTCAAAATAGACGACCCATTCGACGGTGGGGAAGTCATCGTAATCCGTTGCCCGGCAGGAAACCTTCAAGCCGGTGGCCGGGTCGGTCCAATCGATCTGATGGAGGGTACGGTTCTCATCGAGCCGGGTGTTTTTCCGTTCCGTTTCCCATTTCTCGCAGAGACCCTGGAACGGCACGCCATGGTAAAGAAAGGAGAAGGGGGGGGTAATGTCACAAGCCGCATCGGGCAGCAGGTCGATGATTTCCATGTCGCCAAGCAGGATTTCCGTGCCGTCGGTAAAGATAATTTTTCCATCTCCCAAGGCGGTGTGATTGTCACCCGTTTCCCCGTGCACGCGGATGATAAATTGCCTTTGCCCATTCAGTTCGAAGTTGACCGGAAGCGGTTCGGCATCGAAAGATACCGCGGGGTTGCGATAATAGGCTTTTTCTCCGGGTTGGGGTTCGAGAAACTCGAAAATCTGGGCAGCGCCGGCATTGCTGCTTTCGGCGATACCGATCCGTGCCGTAAAACTTTTTGCCGGTTTCGCCAATCGCACCAGGAGGGTGTGCGGGGAATGGAAAAAAAGCCCGTTTGCAAATGTTTCAGTCCCGATGCGCAGCGGTTTGCCAAAACAGTCCGCATTGGTCCGGGTTGCGTCCCACCAGTCTCCCTCCCGATATAAAACCTGGATGGCATTGTAATCATTTGGAGAGGCATCTTTTTGTGGCTGCTGCTTCAGGTGGCTGTCCACCCACCGGTTTTTTAACGACATTTCGTTCTGAATGGCGGAGAGGGCCTGTAAATTTTGCAGAAGCACGAATAAAATAATCACAGCGTACAGAGATGGTATTTTTTTCATGTTTTGCCCTTTGTGTCGTGTTTTCATATAAGCCTTATATGGAATAAAAACCAGGATTCCGATTTCCAGCATTTGTGGTACAGAATAATTTGTTTGCGATAAGATTGCAATAAATATGTAAAAAAATTGCATATTATTATTGTATTTATTTTGTATATATGTAATATTAATTTTTTGTGCGTATTTGCAGGTAATGCTGAATCCGTTGTTTCGGATTTATTTTTTAGGTAATAACTTACAAATAAAACAGTTATGAACAAATTGCTGCGACATTTCGATTTGGATAAAAATTCCGGTAAAAAACTGCCTTTATACAAACAAATTCGCCTTGAAATCGCGAATATGATACAAAAAGGGAGTATGCAGACGGGGGATTCTTTGCCGTCTGCCAGTTATCTGGCCAATCAGTTAAATGTGAATTATCGGACGGTTCGCCAGGCCTTTAATACTCTCGTGAAGGATGGCGTTTTACTTTATAATCCCAACCGCGGGTATATCCTGGATAAGCCCGAAACCATCCAGTCCGCTACCCGGAATTCCATTATGTTTATTCGGCCCGGTTCCAACGCCTTTTGCCTGTCCATGTCGGAAGGGATCCATCGTTATGCCAAAGAGGAAAATATCAGCCTGATCGAGGTGGATGCCAAAAATTGTCATCAGAACAGCATCGAAGCGATAAAAAATCCCGGTCCCAATGTCGGCGGATTGCTCGTTATGCCGTATATTTTAACCGACTATGTGGAAGCTTTAAATTATGCAATCAGCCAGGGTATTCATGTGGTGTTAATTGACCGGGATATGGCGGATGTTCCTGTCAGCAGTGTTATGTCCGATCACTTCAGCGGGGCTTATAAAGCCACCCGTCATCTGCTCGAACAGCATAGTTGCCCGGTTTACTATTTCGGCTTTACCCGGCAGCCCAGTTCGGTCTTAAACTGGCATTGCGGCTGGCATGAGGCGATGCGGGAATACAACTATTATGACGAAGAACGATATACGCTCCCCTTCCCTTATACGGAAGCCGATGTCTATCAAATTTTCCCCAAAGATCCGAATCTGATTGCAAAAGCCGCCCAGGCGGCCTTCCAACTCATTCCCGAAAAACCCTTCTCCATCCTCGCCGGTGACGATCAGATGGCTCGCGAGGTCTATCTGGCGGCCGAAGATTTCGGTCTGCAGGTAGGACGTGATATTTTTATCATCGGGTTTGGGAATTCCCCCCTGTGTGAAATATTGCCTGTAAAGCTGACCAGCGTGGAACAAAATTCCGTCAAAGTGGGATATGAAGGGGCCAAATTGCTTCACGAACAGATGGTCAATTACAGCTCCGGTGTCAAACGAATCCTCATCCCCACCGAACTGCATGTACGAATGAGCAGCACGAGAATGAAAATGGAAACGTCGGGTTACATTCAATCTACCTCAGCATAACACCTGCTTGGTATGGTATGGAGAAAATATGAAAACGGTATTTACTATTGGATGTATCGGTATATGGCTTATTCTTGCAGGCACGCCCTGTCCAGCGGGTTCCCCTGTTTCCTGGGAATTGGGTGCGGGCTTCAGTGATACAAATAATCCCAGCGGCGTATGGAGTTATGGCTGGGGGACCGGGCTGTATGATTTTGATTTGTATGATCTGGTTGGCCCCTTTGCCGCGGAGAGCGGTCCCATGTGGTTGGAAAAGGAAAGCGACAAAGCCACGGGGCCGATTCTTTGGCGAAACAGTACCGATACGATTCTGTACGGCGTGGGGGCCGGTAAACTGGCCCAGCATCCCGGGCCGGATCGGCATTGTAAAATTCGCTGGAGTTCGCCGGGCGATATAAAAGAACCTTATCTATTAGCGGTGGGCCAGTGGGGCAGCGGCGCCGGGGGGGCTAAACATTTCTGGGTTGTCAAAAATTCCAGCGAAATTATTTTTAATGCCTCAAACGAAACCGGCGATGTCCCCTTTGAATTGCTGCTTCGGGCTGGAGATTTGGTCACTTTGGATTTTTGCCAGGGTGCGGGGGAAATCTGGAGCAATGAAAACGCTCCCCTGGAACTGACGGTTACCCCTGTTTCCCAATTGTCTTTCGAGCCGGATGTGGAATATTTGCCCTATGACCTGAATCAAGACCGCAAAATCGATCAAGCCGATATGTCCCTGATCGAAAATCAGATGAAGTTCTACCGTCAAATTTCCGGCTCCGGGTATGACCGGTTGGAAGATGTGTATGCGGCGGTAGAGAAAGCTCGCAAGGACACCTGGGTAAAAGCGAACTTTTCCAATGGGGAGCCGTCGAGTTTGTTCACCTTTGTCTATGACGGTATCGATTCCCGCGATTGGCTGAAGAAGTGTAAATTGAAAAAATCTTCCGCGCAAAAGGATGGCAAAAACTTCTATACCCATATCTGGACGGATAAAAAAAGCGGTTTACAGGTCCGTTGCGAGGCGGTGGAGTATATGGATTTCCCCACCGTCGAGTGGACCCTCTATTTCAAGAACACCGGTAAAAATGAGACGCCCATTCTCCATGAGATCCAGACGATGGATGCTAATTTTACGCATCTGGCAGGGCAGGGTGATTACCATCTGCATTACAACAAGGGGGATTTTTGCACCGCCGACAGCTTTATGCCCTATGATGTCATTCTGGAGCGGGGGGCGGCGAAAACATTTGCCCCGGTGGGCGGCCGCTCGACCAATCTGGCGTTTCCCTACTATAATATTCATTGCGGCGGGGAAGGCTTGATCTATGTGCTGAGCTGGAACGGCCAGTGGAAAACCGCTCTGGAACAAAATGCGGATGGCACGTTGCATCTAGCCGGTGCTCAGGAATTGACTCATTTCAAGCTGTTACCCGGCGAGGAAGTGCGGGCGCCTATGGCCCTGGTGCAGTTTTATGCCGGCGACTGGATCCGCGGCCAGAACCGGTGGCGGCAGTGGATGGTCAGCCATAATTTGCCGCGCCGGCAGGGCAAGTTGATCGAACCATATTGTAGTCTGTGTACGGGGAATCATTTTCCCAACCTTCGTACTAACGCCAAAGACGAGATTACGGCTTTAGGACGGGCGATAGAGCAGGGAATCGAACTGGACTATTGGTGGCAGGATGCTGGCTGGTATGAGATCGGCGACCGTTGGGACTGGAAATCCTGCCCGGATACCTTTCCCAATGGTATAAAGGAAGTGGGAGATTTCGCGCGTGCGCATGGAATCGGAACTCTGGTCTGGTTTGAACCGGAACACGTATATCCCAATTATGTTTTATTGCTGGATCATCCCGAATGGACCAGTACCGGCAAACCCTATTGTCTCTTTCGGCTGGATATCCCCGAGTGCCGCCAGCGGCTAACGGATATCATTTCCGAACAAATCGCAACGCAAAATATCGATTTTTACCGGCAGGATTTCAATTTGGATCCCCTGCCTTCCTGGCGGCGAAACGATACTGAAGATCGTCAGGGCATCAGCGAAACCAAACATGTGGCCGCCCTGTTTCAGATGTGGGATGAACTGGTCGCTCGCCATCCCAAACTCTGGATTGACTCCTGCGCATCCGGCGGCCGGCGCAATGACCTCGAAACCATGCGCCGCGCCGTTCCCATGCTGCGCAGCGACAAAACGTTTGTACCGGACGAGCAGCAGTGCCACACGTATGGCCTGGCGATGTGGTTTCCTTATTATGGTACGGGTTTTATTGATATTGATCTGTACTTAATGCGAAGTGTCTATTGTCCGGAATTTACCATTGGTTCGGACTTGCGCCGCACGGACCTCGACTATGAATTATTGCGGAAAGGTTTCAAAGAATGGCAGGTGATCAAACCCTATTTCTATGGCGATTTTTATCCGATGACGGATTACAGCCTGGCGGATGATGTTTGGATGGGCTGGCAGTTTAACGATCCGGCGCAAAAGGGCGGTTTTGTGCAGGCTTTTCGGCGAGCGAAGTGTTCCACGGAGTCTGCGATTTTCCAACTCAGGGGTTTGGACATCAACACGATCTATGAAGTGCGGAACCTGGATACGGATGCCACAATCCTGAAAAGCGGTTATTCGTTAATGAAAGAGGGATTGGGTGTTAAGCTCGATCAAACACCCGGTTCTGCTGTGATTCTTTATAAAACGATAGATGGACTATTTTGATTTTTATTCATTACTATTTTAAGGATTCTCAATGATGTTAAAAAAAAATGTATTTCTGGTATGTAATGCGCACCTGGATCCGGTTTGGTTGTGGCAGTGGCAGGAAGGGCTGGCGGAAACGATTTCGACGTTCCGGACGGCGGCGCGGTTTTGTGAGGAATTTGACGGCTTTGTTTTCAATCACAATGAGTCGCTATTATATGAATGGATTGAGAAGCATGATCTGCCGCTGTTTCGGAAGATTCAGAAACTGGTCCGGCAGAAGCGGTGGAATATCATGGGCGGCTGGTATTTGCAGCCGGATTGCAACATGCCGTCTGGGGAATCGTTTGTGCGGCAAATCCTGATCGGGAAAACCTACTTTAAAGAGAAATTCGGAGTCGATGTAAAGACGGCGATCAATTTTGATCCGTTCGGCCATAGCCGGGGTTTGGTGCAGATTATGGCGCGGGCCGGGTATGATTCGTATCTGTGCGGCCGGCCGTATCAGCGGGATTGTGAACTGCCGGCGAAGGATTTCGTATGGGTCGGATTTGACGGCAGTGAGATTCTCGCCCACCGGTTTAGTTTTAACCATGAGCTGTATAACAGTCCGCTGGGCAAAGCGACGGAGAAAATCGAACGCTGGATCGACGGGCATGAAGGGTCGATGAATCTTTTGATTCCCTGGGGAGTGGGCAATCATGGCGGGGGGGCATCGCGCAAGGATCTGCGAGATATTGCCCGGTTGATCAAGCAGCGGCCGGAAGCGGGGATTCGACATTCGACGCCGCAGGCGTATTTTCAGGAACTGAAGCGGACGGCGCCTACCCTGCCGCGGGTGGCCAAAAGCCTGAATCGCTGGGCGACGGGGTGTTATTCCTCGATGGCGCGGTTGAAGAAGCAGTTCCGGCAACTGGAGAACGAGTGTTTTCTTACAGAGAAGATGGTTTCAGCGGCGGCATTCCAGGGTTTGATGAAATACCCCCAAACGGAATTGGAAGAGGCGCTGAAGGATTTGCTGTTTGTGGAATTTCACGATATTCTGCCGGGTAGTTCCATTCCGCCGGTGGAGCAGGATTGCCTCCAGACCATAGCGCATGGCTTAACGATTCTTTCGCGGGTCAAGATGGAGGCATTTTTGAAGCTGTCGAGCGGGCAGAAACAGGCCAAAGAGGGCGAGATTCCGATTCTGGTGTATAATCCGCATTCCTATAAAGTACGGCAGCAGGTGGAGTGCGAGTTTAATCTGGCGGATGCGAAATTCTGGGACCAGTTTACCGATGTGGTGGTTTACCAGAATGGTCAGCCGCTGCCGTCGCAGGTGGAGCATGAGGCCAGCAGTCTCCACAAAGTCGATTGGCGGAAACGGGTGGTGTTTGCGGCGGAGCTGGAGGCGGGGCAGATGAGCCGGTTTGATTGCCGGATGAAGGTGCTGCCGGCCAGGAAGCCTCCGGTGTTAAAGGGGCGGAATGGAAAAATTCGTTTTAAAACCAAACAGTTGGAGGTTGTAATTAACACCCGAACCGGGCGGATTGATACCTTCCGCGTGGAGGGAATCAACTACTGCCAAAAGGACGCCTTTGGCTTGTATGTCATGCAGGACAACGAGGATTCCTGGGGGATGGATACCAAGAATTATAATAAGGCGGCAGGGCGATTTAAGCTGCTGGACCCGGGGGCGGCGGGGCAGTTTGCCGGCGGGCAGGGCAAGATCGATGCCGTCCGGGTGGTGGAAGACGGCCCGGTGCGCAGTGTGATCGAGGCGCTGTTTGGGTATGAGCATTCGTTTGTCTGCCAGCGGTATATTCTGCCGAAGGACGGTACGGAGGTTGGCATCGAGACCCGGGTTTTCTGGCAGCAGAAAGACCAGATGCTGAAGCTGGCGATTCCCCTGCAAGATGCCGGGTGGAAATACCTGGGGCAGGTTGCCTATGGAGTGGAAGAGTTCCCCAGTGACGGCGGCGAGATTGCCGCGCAGAAGTGGGTAGCCGCGGTGGATCGCAAGAGAAAGATTGCCTTGACCTGCATCAATGAAAGCACGTATTCCTTTGATTTTACGCCGTCGGCGATCCGGCTGACGCTGCTGCGTTCGCCGGCCTATTCCTGTGGGCCGGTGGGCGAGCGGCCCTGGGCGCCGCAGGATCATTTTGTGCCGCGGATGGACCAGGGGGAGCATATTTTCCGCTTTTACCTCAACGCCGGCCGCCAGGACCGGCGGCTGGAAAAGGTATCCTTCGAGGCCCAGGCCAGGAATGAAAAACCCTTTGCGCTGTCCTTTTTCCCGGACGGCAGCGGGATCCACCCCAGGCCGCTGGCACTGGTTGACGATCCTGCGATCCAAGTCAGCGTGGTGAAACAATCGGAGCAGGGCCGGCAGATGGTGATCCGGCTGCATGAAACGACGGGGAAAAAACGGTCTACGGTTTTGCGATTGCCGCTGGTCAGGAAAAGTAAAAAGGTGGACTTTGGTCCTTATGAAATCAAAACCTTGAAAGTGAATCCTGCCGCCGGTACAATTACCCAGACTAATTTGTTGGAAAAATAGATTTGTTTCATCCAATATGAGGTGTCTGGCATGGATATTTTGATTTTCAATACCGCGGTGGCGGATTTTCGCAGCAGTGAATTCAAGTTCACCGAAGAACTGGCCGGTCCCGGCGGCCTGGCCAAGTGTAAGACCCAGGATATGCCGGGCTATACCCAGCAGCAGTATCGGGACTGGATCGATCAGGGGATGGCTACCGCCGGCGGGCCGGGCAATACCGCTCCGCTGGTGGCCCGGGCCGGTTTGCAGGCGGCGGTGGCGGTGAACCTGGGGAAAGGGGATTTTGGCGGGCTGGATGCCCCGGGGAGAATGTTTTATGATGCCATGACGGCCAATCATGTTGATATGTCCCAAACCCGGATTCATCCGACGCTGGGGACCGGGATTACTTTTGTGTATGACAAGGGGCATACGGAACGGGGCGGGATTGCCTACTTTCCCAACGCCAATGACGATATTGATTTTGCCGGTTATAAAGAATCGGTCGAGAAACTGAATCCCCGCATTGTGTATTATATGTATTCGGGGCTGTCTGATAAAGGGGACGCTAATGAAGGGAAAGACCTGGCGGAGTTTATGCGGTGGTGTAAAAACAGAGGGATCGTGACGATAGCGGACAGCCACACCCTGACCCGGGATCCGGAGAAACTGATTCAGTCAGGGGCATCGGTTCCCGAATACAAGCTGCTGGAGCCGCTGCTGCCGCATCTGGATATCTTTTTTACTTCCACGGATGAGGCGCAAATGATCCAGAATACCTTGGGCCGGGCCGGGCAAAGAGCCAATGGGCATGCGGAGGATGCTATCAAGCAATTCCTTGAATTTGCGGCCGATCGATTCTGGAGCCAGGATAACCGTACCCGCTTTTTGGGAGTCACGGTGAGGGATGGTGCCTACGAAAAACACCGTCTGCCGGATGGGACCGGCCCTGCGCCCCGCAAAGTCCGGTCCCGGTTCCTGATGGGAGAGGTGATCGACCTGGTGGGGGCCGGAGATTCGTTTCGCGCCGGCCTGATTACCTATGTCGCCCGGAATATCGAAGCTTTCAAAACCGGCCGGATGGACTTCGCCGAAGCCATTCAAATGGGCAATCTGTTTGCCTCCCTGTATATCAAGGCCCCTCTGCAGGCTCGCTATAACCATATTCAGCCGTATGAGAAAATGCTCCGTTTGATTCGCTCCCCTAAAACCTTTAACAGTTTCGATGAATTAACAGGATCGATTTGAAAATTCTACAGGAGTTCGCTTTATGACCCGATATGATGACTTTGTCCGGCTTACCGGCCGGTCTATTCCGACAACCATGCAGGCCGTGATTGCCTGCGGCAGCGGCTTTGACAGTCTGGCCGTTGCGGAAATTCCCGTCCCCGCGATCGGGCCGGATCAGCTTCTGGCGCGGGTGGATGCCGCCGGGGTCTGCACCAGCATCCTCAAACTGATCGATCAGGGATCCGAACACACTTTCATTAACGGCTGGGATATGAAAAAATGGCCTGTCGTTCTTGGCGATGAAGGCGCGATCACCATCGTGAAGGTGGGGGAACATCTGAAGGATCAATACCGTATTGGCCAGCGGTTTGCCATTCAGCCGGCGGTGGATTCCGATCCCATTCTGTATCGAGAACGGTATAAAAATCAGGGGCAAACCATGCACAAATGTGCGGTCGGTTATACGCTGGGCGGGCATCTGGCCCAGTATATCCGGGTGCAGGAGGAGGTGCTGCGGGCGCAGTGCCTGTTGCCTTTGCCGGAAGAAGGAATGCCGTATTTTGCGGTTTCGATGGCGGAACCCATTAGCTGCATTTACTCCGCCCAGCAGCGGAACTATCATATTATCAAGGAAAACCCCCATGCGGAACGAAAACCGCAATTGGGATTTCTGCCCGGCGGCGTCGCGGTGGTGATCGGGGCCGGGGCGATGGGCCGGATGCACGCGGAGCTGGCCCTTCGGTTCCAACCCCGGGTTCTCATAGTTTCTGATCTGGTGCAGGAACGGCTGGAACGTACGGTTAAAAATATCAGGCCGAAAGCCCGGTCCAAAAATTGTAAACTTCTTTGTCTCTCGCCTGACAAACTCGAAGCGGCGATCCAGGCTGAATCCGGCGGCCGGGGGGCGGATGATATCGTCCTGGCGGTGGGGGTTAATCCCGTGCAGCAGCACGCCCTGGGTCTGCTGGCCGATGGGGGGGTGGCCAATCTGTTCGGCGGGCTGCCGAAAGGCAAACACCTTTTGCAACTGGATGCCCTGGCGGTCCATTATCATGAAATCAAAATTGTCGGTTCCAGCGGCGGCACTCCCTATGATATGACCGCCACGCTGGCTGCGATTGCGGAGAATGATATTGATCCCGGTAATTATGTTGCCGCGGTCGGTTCGCTGGATAACGCCATCGATGTTCTCAAAATGATCAAAGAAACGAAAATCGACGGCAAAGCGATCCTGTATCCCCATTGTAAGCCTACCCCTTTGCAAAACGTTGAATATTGGGACCGGCAGCAGGAAATAACCTTTTTAAATCAGCATTTGGGCTGAGCAGGAATAAGCTATGAAGAATCATGTACTGACCGGATTCGGGTTCGGCCCGATCCAGGCGGGGCTTTTTGTGCACGAAGCCTTTCAAAGCGGCAATTTTTCCCGGATCGTCATCGCCGAAATTGATGCGAAACTGGTGCAGGCGGTGCGGGCCAATCAGGGCAGCTATTTTGTCAATATTGCCCAGGCCGACGGCGTGGAAGTGGTTCGCATCGATGGAATTGAAATCTATAATCCGAATGACGAGCAAGACCGAAAAATTTTGTTGGAAGCCCTTTGCCAATCCAGCGAGATGGTAACCTCTCTGCCTTCGGTTTCTTTTTATGATGCGGGCCGGAATAGTGTCGCTTCCCTGATCGCTGCCGGTCTGCAAAACTCCACGGCAAAGTCTGCCCTGATCTATGCGGCTGAAAATAATAATCATGCCGCCGAGATTCTGGAGGAACAGGTCAAAAAGAAAATCACTTCCGAGCCGACTGTGCATTTTCAGTTTATCAATACCGTGATCGGGAAAATGAGCCAGGTCGTGACCAACCCACAGGAAATCGCCCAAAAGGATTTGAAACCTATGGCGCCGGGGATCGATCGTGCGTTTCTGGTGGAAGAATTCAATAAGATTCTGGTTACCCAATCTCACCTGCCGGATTTCCGGCCCGGCATCGAAGTGTTTCTCGAAAAGGAAGACCTGCTCCCCTTCGAGGAAGCCAAACTGTACGGCCACAATGCGATTCATGCTTTGTTAGCGTATTTAGGCGCCCTGAAAGGCTATACGAAAATGGGGGAGTTAAAAAGCGATTCGAAAATCATGCAAATTGCTGCAGATGCCTTTTTACGAGAGTCCGGCGCTGCTTTAGTGAAAAAATACTCCCATCTGGGCGATCCCCTTTTCACGAAGGCGGGTTATACCGCTTTTGCGGAAGATCTTTTGCGGCGAATGACCAATCCCTTTTTGGATGATACGATCGAGCGTGCCGCTCGAGATCCGTTGCGCAAACTGGGCTTAAACGATCGTATTTTTGGTACGATGAACGTGGTTCTCCAGCAGGGAATCGAGCCTTTGAATATGGCGCTGGGTGCCGCTGCGGCACTGGCATATTTGGGAAAACATGCCGGGGAATACAAACTGCCCGAAAACCTCCTGCCTGATCCCGGTCAATCCATTGAGGATCTTTCTATTGAGGAGGTTTTAGAAAGGATTTGGCAACCGGGTGATATTGCCTGTCACGGATCTTTGATCCAATATGTCAAAAAAGCCGGGGGAAACCTCCCGATGCTTTTGGCCCCGTGAAAGTACAATCTTGTCCAACTTGCTATCTGCTACTTCCGCAGCCTTTTGTCTTGACGAAACAGGGTGGATTTATATAAAATATAGATTAGTAGGTAAATAGAAAGATTTGTTAGGCCTTCCCGCATAGTCGGCTCGCAAGGTCGCGAGATCATGCCTGGGACGGGTAAAAAATAACTGCATGCCGCCGTTATTAACCATTGATATAATTGGACTTACGTTATTACGGCTGAAATATGGCATGAGAAGCAAGAGATATGGTTTGAAAATGTTGTTGGGCTTGAAATAATGTAAATTGCGTTATATAGGACAGATATAACGCTTTCCTGCGGAAGAATTTCTGCTTTGACAGGAGCCTTATATGGCAAGAAAACGGAAAAAACTGGGTGATATTTTGATCGCCTGGGGCCTCCTGGACAAAATGCAAATTGAAAAAGCGGTGGTCCATGCTCAGAAAACCAACCGCCGACTCGGAGAAGCCCTGGTGGAAATGGGGCTTGTCAACGAAGAGCAAGTTACCAAAGCGATGGCAACGCAGTTTGACCTGGAGTATGTTGATCTGGACCACCATGTTATCGACTTGGCGGCCCTGGAATTAATGCCGGATGAATTGATTCGTCGTCATCTGGTTTTGCCGATGGGCCGAGAAAATGGCCGATTGAAGATTATTATACACGATCCTCTCGATCTGGATACGATGGACCTCTTACGTTTTCGCCTCAATTCCGAGCTGGAATGTGCCTTGGCTTCCAAGAGTAAAATCAAGCGTTATATCGATACGTTTATGGATAAAATCGGGTCTTCGCTGGATGCCACCGTTGGTGAGCTTCATAGCTCCATAGATGCTTCTATTGATGTCGATTCCATTGCCAACAGTGATATGGATGACGAATCCGCCCCGGTGGTCAGGCTGATCAATAAAATTATCGATGAAGCCTGTAAGTTACGGGCTTCGGATATCCATATTGAACCAATGACGGACCGTGTCCGGGTACGGTATCGGATCGATGGTGTTTGCGTGCAGCGGGACAATATTCCAAAACAATTGCAATCTGTTGTTCTGACAAGACTTAAGATTTTGGCGGGGATGGATATTGCTGAAAAACGCGTTCCCCAGGATGGCCGTATTAAAAAGAATGTCGGGGGTGGGGATATTGATTTTCGTGTCAGTGCCTTACCTGGCTACCATGGTGAGAGCATGGTATTACGTATTTTGCGACCCGATTCGGTCCGTATCGGCGTTCGGGCGTTGGGATTTTATGAGGAAGATTACCAGAAGTTTCAGCGAATCATCAAAAGACCAAACGGTATTTTCCTGGTTACCGGACCTACCGGTTCCGGTAAGACCACTACCCTTTATGCCGCTCTGCAGGAATTGAACCGTCCGGATAAAAAGATCATTACGGCTGAGGATCCTGTTGAATATAATTTCACAGGAATGAACCAGTGCCAGGTTCGGGCGGATATCGGACTTACTTTTTCTGCTATTTTGCGGTCTATGCTTCGTCAGGCTCCCAATATCATTCTGGTGGGTGAAATTCGTGACCTGGAAGTTGCCGATATCGCGATTCAGGCTGCTTTGACTGGACACCTGGTTTTTAGTACCTTGCATACCAATGATGCCCCCAGCGCCATAACTCGTTTAATAGACATGGGTGTAAAGCCGTTTTTGGTTGCCAGTGCCATTCAGGCAGTGATGGCACAGCGGCTGATTCGGATTATTTGTAAGGAATGCCGCACGGTCGATCCCAATCCGGATCCAAAATGGCAAAAACTTCTTGGTTTCAAGGGAGATGACCTGAACAAGCCATTTTACCATGGTGCCGGCTGTAATCGGTGTCAGAATACCGGTTATCATGGCCGGTTTGGAATCTTTGAGTTGATGCTGATGAATACGGAAATACGAGAAATGGCCTTTAATCGGGCACCCACCAACAAGATCAGACGAGTCGCCATCGCCAGTGGTATGCGAACCTTGTTGGAAGATGGAAGAAGTAAAATTTTAGATGGTATAACCACTTTAGAAGAAGTAGTACGAACGGCGCAGGTGGAAGTGGCGGCAATGACATAGGTTTTATAACTTATGTCTATTCTATATAAGGTATTAGGTTTTTTTGTAGGTATAGTATATGGCTGGATCGATACATATTGACAGGGTTTTGGAAACTTGTATCAAACAAGGGGCATCCGATATTCATCTGGTAACCGGAAGACCGCCGGTTTTGCGGTTGCATGGCAGTTTACGAAGTCTGGAGACCAAAGTCCTTGACAGCAATGATACCCAGTCGCTGATGAAAAGTATCACACCGGATCGGAACCAGCAGGAGTTACAGGAAGAAGGAACGACCGATTTTGGTTTTGCCTACGGGGATGCCGGCCGGTTTCGTGTATCTGTTTTTCGCCAAAGAGGCGATTTAAGTCTGGTTTTGCGTCTGATTCCCAACGAACTGCTTACCTTTGAGAAAATCGGACTACCCAAAATTGTCGAAGCACTATGCCGTCGCCCCCAGGGATTATTCCTGGTTACCGGACCTACCGGT
Source organism: uncultured Pirellulales bacterium (assembly GCA_964580995.1). Classification (GTDB taxonomy): domain Bacteria; phylum Planctomycetota; class Phycisphaerae; order Sedimentisphaerales; family SM23-30; genus JAKJEP01. The sequence goes on along the minus strand of CAZOMV010000005.1, from coordinate 37,314 downwards.
TCGGGTAAGACAACGACTCTGGCCAGTATGATTAATTTTATCAATGAGCGGCTGGACCGGCACATTGTTACTGTGGAAGACCCCATTGAATATTACCATAGTCATAAGAAATCCATTATCAATCAGCGTGAGGTGGGGATTGATGTTCCCAGTTTCGCCGAAGCCCTCCGACGTGTTTTGCGGCAGGATCCGGATGTGATTCTGGTGGGTGAATTGCGTGACCTGGAAACCATCGAAGCGGCCGTGCGGGCGGCGGAAACCGGTCACTTGGTTTTCAGTACGTTGCATACCACCGGGTGCCAGGGAACGATCACCCGTATTATTGATGCCTTCCCGGTGAATCAGCAGGAACAGATTCGCGTCCAGTTATCCACCAATCTGATTGCCGTTTTGAGTCAGACGCTTTGCCGTAAAGCCACCGGAAAGGGGCGTGTCGCCGGGTTCGAGTTTATGTTTGTTACTCCCGCCATCTCCAATCTCATTCGTGAAAACAAAACCTATCGTATCGATTCGGCGATCCAGACGGGCAGAAAACACAGTATGCAGTTGATGGACGACCATTTATGGTCTCTCTATAAAGGCGGGTTGATCGATGAAGAGGAGATGATTGATAAATCAAGAAGACCCAATGACATGACGGAAAAATTGAATCAGGAGAAGAGTGCCTCTTTGTCCATGGGCAAACGAGCACCTGACAAAGAGGCTCCAGAAGCGGTTTTGAAGAAAGAATAGAACCTTCTTGCCGACTGGGCGATTGAGATGAACACGGGTATAATCCAGTAGCAGAAATTGGTAGTGAGAAAATTATGAGCGAAATACCTCCCATATCACAACTGAAAGGCAGACCCCTAGGCAGGGTTCTGATCAAAATGGGCAAGCTGACCCGCGATAAGGTCCAGCAGGCCCTGGCCTTGCAGAAGGAATCCAAGACCGCTGTTCCGCTTGGGCAGGTTTTAATCAATCTGGGATTTATTACCGAAAAAGATTTGAATCTGGCTCAGGCTTTCCAGTTGGGCATGCCGTATATCAATATCAGCGGCATCGATATCCCTGATGCCGTAATCAGCCAGATCACGGCTCAAATCGCCATGACTTACAAGATTCTGCCGGTGGAGTTTGATCCCCAGACGAAAAAGTTGACCATTGCCATTGCTTCGGCGGATAATTTCCGGGCTACGGATGACCTGCGGACTTTGCTGGGCTTTAACATTGAGGCAATGATTACGGATACGGACAGCCTGGAAAAAGGGCTGGCCCGCTATTACAGCGGCCAGAGCGAAAGTATTAATGAGTTGATCGGCGAATTGACCGACGATGAATATCTGGCGGAATTCGCCGGCCGGGGAGAAAGTATTGACTTAAGTGAATTGCGGAATCTGGCCGATTCCAACCCGGTAAAAAAATTGTTGAACCTGGTTTTGCTGCAGGCCATTCGTGACAAAGCCTCGGACATCCATTTTGAACCCTTTGAGAAGGAATTCAAAATGCGGTATCGCGTGGACGGTGTGCTGTATGAAATGGTTCCACCTCCGCATCATATTGCCGTGGCCATCAGTTCCCGTATCAAGGTTATGGCCAACCTGGATATTGCCGAGCGCCGTCTGCCGCAGGATGGCCGTATCCCCCTGGTCGTGCAGAACCACCCGGTGGATTTGCGTGTCTCGGTGCTGCCAACTATTTTTGGGGAAAGCGTCGTGCTTCGCGTACTGGACCGGACCCAGGTTCAGCTTGATATCGATCGGTTAGGCATGCGCAGTGATGAACAGGAAACGTTCCGCAAGCTCATTCATCGGCCCAATGGGATTGTGATTGTAACCGGCCCTACCGGTTCGGGCAAAACCACCACTTTGTATTCGGCACTAACGGAATTGAATTCCATCGAAAGCAAATTGATTACCACCGAAGATCCGGTCGAATACGATATTGATGGGATTATCCAATGCCAGATTCGTACAGAAGTCGGGCTGACTTTTGCCCGGTGTTTGCGCAGTATTCTGCGTCAGGACCCCGATATCGTGCTGGTGGGTGAGGTTCGTGACCTGGAAACGGCTAAAATCGCAGTCGAGGCCTCCCTGACCGGCCATCTGGTATTTACCACGCTGCATACCAACGATGCTCCCTCTTCGATTGCCCGTCTGGTTGATTTAGGGATGGAACCGTTTTTAGTTACGGCTACCCTCGAGGGGATTGTCGGCCAGCGGCTGGTGCGAAAAATATGCGAAAACTGCAAAGCCGAATTCCAGCCTACCGAAGAAATGCTCATGGAACTGGAATTGACCCCGGCAAAAATCGCCGGCAAGCAGTTCTTCTATGGCAAAGGCTGTGATTATTGCAATAACACCGGCTATCGCGGACGAATGGCGATTTTCGAAATTATGGGGCTGGATGATGAGATGCGGGAAAGCATTATGAACCACGAATCGACGAATATTCTGCGGGAGAAAGCCCTGCGGAAAGGGATGCGTTCCCTGCGGGATTCGGGCGTTCTGGCTATTTTTGACGGACAGACTACCATCGACGAGGTGGTAAAAGAAACGATAGTGGAAGAAGGGTAAGGTGTTGTATGCCGACTTTTCAATATGAAGCGATGAATGCCCAGGGACAGGAAGTCAAGGACGAAGTGGAGGCCCTGAGCACGGAAGAGGCGATCAGCAAGATCCGCAATATGGGATATTTCCCGACCCGGATTCGTGAAAAAGGCGCACGCCGGACCGGTAAGGAGGCGGCCAAGAAGACGGCCGCTCCTAAAGCAAAACGTGGCACACGCGGCAAGGTTAAGCTCAAACAACTCACCCAGTTCACCCGCCAGCTCAGCACCCTGCAGGATGCGGGCCTGCCGATTCTGCGTTCTCTGCGGATTCTGGAGCAGCAGCAGAAACCCGGCACCTTGAAGTCGGTTTGCGGGGCGGTGGCGGATGGGGTCGAAGGCGGTTCCACACTTTCCGAGGCGATGGCCAAATTTCCCAGGGCTTTTGACAATCTCTACACGAACATGGTGGCAGCCGGGGAGGCTGGCGGTGTTCTGGACCTGATCCTCAACCGGTTGGCGGATTTCATGGAAAAGGCCCAGAAGCTTAAACGAAAAGTGATCGGCGCCATGATCTATCCGGTCTGCGTACTCTTTATTGCCTTCGCGATCGTGATGGGGATTATGTACTTCGTCATCCCCAAGTTCCGTAAAATTTTCGCCGACTTCGACACTCAACTCCCGGCCCCGACGGAGATTTTACTGGCCATATCGATGTGGATCAGTGAACAATATGGCTGGGCGGTGCTATTGGGAGTCCCGGTGGTCCTGGTCATTTTGTTCCGTTTGATCCGAATGAGCGAGACGGGGCGGTTTGTGCTGGATACGATCTCTTTAAAAATACCTGTGTTGGGCCAGATTCTGGCCAAAACCTCCATCGCCCGGTTTACCCGGACGCTGGGAACCCTGATCTCCGCCGGCGTGCCGATTCTGGATGCCCTGAACATTACCAAAGAGACAACCGGCAACGAAATTTACCGCCGGGCCATTGCCGGGGTGCACGACAGCATCCGCAAGGGGGAAACGTTTGCCGACCCGCTGCGCAAAACCCGGGTCTGCGACAGTCTGGTTACCAACATGATCGACGTGGGCGAAGAAACGGGTGAACTGGATAAGATGCTCACCAAGGTCGCCGACAACTATGACGATGAGGTGGATGTCCTGGTCGGCTCGCTCATCTCCCTGATGGAGCCGGTCATGGTTATCTTTCTCGGTGTGATCTGCGGTTCCATTGTCGTTTCGCTGTTTTTACCGATGGTATCCTTGATACAGGGTGTATCAGGTCCAAAATAAGAAAGAGTCTTTTTAAAAAGGATGAGAAAATTAAATTTACCGGATTACGGTATAATATTTATGCGGGAATGGAACGCACAGCAACCTTCCTGAATAATAAATTGATTGAAGGAGAATCGTTATGAAATATAGATACAAGGCTTTTACGCTGGTGGAACTGCTGGTGGTTATATCGGTCATCGCGTTGCTGGTAGGGGTATTGGTTCCTGCCCTGAATGTGGTTCGCAGGCAAGCGAAAGTGGCGGCCTTGAAAGCAGCCATCAGTGCGATTTCCATCGGGGTCAATGAATTTCGCAACGATCAGGATAAATATCCGGATTCTTCCCCGGAATCGGCTCTGGTTCCGAATAGTGAAACACCGAGTGCTTCGCTGGTGGATGTGGGTGCCCATCGGCTGGCGGAAGCTATGTTTGGTTTGGATTATTTGGGCTATAATCCGCAGTCTTATTATAGGGTTACAACGGCAGGGGAGCCTTGTGATGTGGGTGGGAATATTATCAATCGGAAGGGGCCGTTTGTCAATGTTGAAAATCTCAAAGTAGGAAGTATGCTGGATGATGTTTTACCCGCCATGGAAGGAGTTAGTGGTGATGACTTAAACGCCTGGAATAATCCCAATCCGGTGATATTAGATGGATTGAATACGCGAGTACCCAGGCCCATTTTGTATTTTAAGGCGAATACCAGAGGCTCGCTTATTCATGCTATTTATAATTACGCCGATAATGGTTATATTATGAATCCCTTCAATATGCTGCAAAATTATACGGATACAACCTATAATAACTTCAATTATTTTCTGTGGGATACCAAAACCGGAATAACCAATTTAGCTCCATCTCATCAAAATTATTTAATCAATAAGTGGCAAAGTGGTGCCGCCCGGCCGTATAATGTGGATTCCTTTGTTTTGATTTCGGCGGGGCTGGATGGTGTGTTTGGCACGGAAGATGATATTACCAATTTTAACCGCAGGGAGTAGGACGGTTTTGGGGAAGGAGCAAAGTATGAAGCGAAAACATATCCGGCAGGCGTTTACCCTGGTGGAACTGCTGGTGGTCATGGCGGTGATGGCGATCCTGATCGGGGCGATGGTCAAGGTGGCCGGGCATGTCATTGACAACGCCAAAAAACAGAACACCCAAAACACGATCCAGTTGCTGGTCACTGCCATGAAGGAATATCAAAATTTTAACAGCCAGGGCAGGCGGAATTTTGAGTTTCCGGCTGAACCGTATCCGATCGATTATTCGGGTGCCGTTAACGTAGCGGATTGGCGAAATTGGTGGAAAGAGAAGTTAGATGTAAACCTCGGAGATATACAAGTCGGCATTCATTTAGGCGGCAGTATCTGGGATGATGATGCCGGCACCGATGAGATGTGGATGGCGCAGGCGAATATTGAATTGCTATATTTCGAATTGGACGATGTACCGGATTGCCGCAAGATCCTCAACCAGATACCCTCAGATGTTACCGCCAATGCCGATAACGATGCGGTTTTATTTAATGGGCAAATGAAGGCCCTGATCGAAGTGAATGATGCCTGGGGCCATCCGCTTAGCTACCAGACGCAGGGAGTGGGCAATTTCCCGCTGCTGCGGTCCGCCGGTCGGGATGGGATATTCTTCAATGCCGACGATATCCTCTCCAGCGAAATGTAGGCAGGCGCTGCCTGCAGGGCCGAGAGGCCCCTTTAACGACGCGGGCGCGAATGGAATATGATGCTCCCGATGGTCGCTGCAACAAGGCGAGTTAAGTACGGTGGGGCTTGCCCCACCGTCCGCCGGACTGGGCGATGGCGGCCTGCCGCCGTATAATCTAGTAGAGATGGAAACGATGGTGAAGAAATGAACAAAACCCAACAAACAACCCGAACCCGACCTGCCCAGCCAACCCGACCAACCCGGCTGGCCGGCTTTACCATGGTCGAGCTGCTGACGGTGATGGCCATTATCGCGGTGATGGCCCTGCTGGTGCTGCCCGGCTTTACGAAGATGATCAGCTCGAACAAGGAAGGCGCCGCCCAGAACCTGATCCGCTCCGCCCTGGTCGAGGCCCAGGTGCACGCCGCCCAGACCCAGAAATACGCCGGCATCCGCTTCCAGTTTGACAAAAACGGCTGGGCCAAAGGCAGGCAATACCTAGTCTTGATTGAAAATATCACTGGAACAGAGTATCGCGCCGCGCCCAATGCCAAACCCGTTGCTCTGCCGGAAGGAATCGGGGTGATTGATTATTCAATGATTACCCAGAATCCGAGCAATCAGACACAGATTAACACTAATAATTACAACTTGAGTGATAATGATACGGATCAATATGGTCTTTTGGGTTCGACAACTTTCTCCATTATTTTTTCCCCTACCGGTCAGTTGGTGGTAAAAAATTTGTATGTAACCTGGTGGGATGCGGATGACCAGGTATTTAATAATGAATATAATGTGAACCTGGTTTCATCGCCGGGTGATCTTCCTCCGCCATTGTTGTATTATGATAATAATTATGCTAATTGGATAAATATTACAGATTCCGTTCCATGGTGTGTGTACGAACCCAGCGCCAAAGGCCTTTATATTTTTGAGGTGAATAAGATGTTGCAGGAGGTGAGTGCCGACACCCGCTGGACGGATTATATCGGCACGGTGGATGTGAAGCCGGTTCTGATTAATATGTACACCGGTACGATTATACGAGATTAGCAGGCACAGCCTGCGGCGGGAACGCCGCGGGCGCTCGCCGCTAGCGGCGCTCCCGATGGTCGCTGCCAAAGGCCGGATATGAGAAGATGAATATGAAAAAGATTGAGAAACGACAAACCGGGTTTTCGCTGATCGAGGTGCTCTTCGCCGTGATGATCCTCTCGATGGGGCTGATCTTCGTGGCGGCCCAGTTCCCCGTCGGCCTGATGGCCTCCAAGGAGACCGCGGAGGCCACCCTCAACGCCATTAACTCCCACAACGCCGAGATTATGACCGAACTGGAAATCAAGGCGGCGGAGAAGCGACTCACGCTGATATCAGGTAATTTAGATCAAACATTAGACAGGGGAGACACATCCGTACATCCGCTGGTTACACCCAATGTGTTTGCTGATAGCGTTGAAGTTACTATTGATGACCCGGAAAATTATGAATATCATATTATTGCGAATCCGACCAAAGATCCCGAATGGATTTTTTGGTCCCGCACAAAGACCAATCCTTATAATTATCTTCCGAATAAATATGAAAATACCTCCATTAAATTTATTGGTGACATCGGTCCTATCATGTGTCCTGCCGTGGATGAGTCCGATCCGAGGGTGATTGAAATAATCAATCAGTCAACTTCGACTTATAATCCGATGGACGCAACGGATCGAGTTGACTATCTGCATCCGGCATTGTTTGATGTGGCGATGACGAGAAATTATTGCTGGAAAGCTCTCTATCAAAGGCATTTTACTACCTCGAATGAATATACCTTTTATATTTTTACCCTTCGCTGCCCCAATAAATCTCTCAGATATGCCCTCCAGCAATATACCGGCAGCAATCCCGCGGTGCTTAAGCCGGAGGCGCTATCCAATACCGATTCCACCACGGATCGAAGATTCCCGGTGCCCTGGCTGATTGATTTGACTGTTACGAGATATACGGCAACGAATAATGCCCTTAAGGATGATGATCGGTTTTGGATTCATTCTGAGATATCCGCCATTGTTCGGCCAGGTTCGTATATTGTAGATGCAGTGAATGGGTATCTTTATGAAGTGCTGGAGATTACGGTGGATAATAATGGGGATGAGTGGCTGCGATTGAGAACTCCGTTAGAGGTAAATTTGCAGCAGTTTTGGGTATTTCCCCCGGCAATCGAGGATTTTCCTTATTTCGCCGAGCAGCAACCGGTGATGCAGGTGACGCAGAAGATTGTGCGGTTCTAAGCCAGATGGAGAAGAAAAAGAATATTTTAAACCACAGAGAACACAGAGAATGGATAAGCACTAAAACCCAATATCTAAATTCTAAGAAATTTCAAAAATTTGAATTTTCCAATTGGAATTTGTTTAGTATTTAGAAATTAGAGATTAGGATTTTAAACTCTGTGCCCTCTGTGGTGAAAAGAAATTTTATGATGAACAGGAATAGATACAAGTTGGGTTTTTGCCGCCGGCGCGGCGTGACGCTGCCGGAACTGATGGTCGCGGTGGCGATCACCATCGGGATGCTGCTGCTGACGGGTATGGTCTTCAAGAGCGCCACCGACGCCTCCGGCCAGGCGATGGCCTACAGCGAAATCCTCCAGCAGGCCCGGGCGGTCATGCTCCAGCTTGACCAGGACTTCCGCGGCCTGCGGCCGGATCTGCCGATGGCGATTATCTTCGAAGAAGATACGGTCACCTTCGAACGCCGCGATCGAATCGTCTTTTTCGCCAATGGAGATTATCAGACGCTGGATTACGGCAATGGGAATTCCATTTCAGGGAATGTTGCTCGAATTTATTATGGCCAAGCGAATGATATTATTGAAATGCCGGATTCAGATAATCCTGATCGTCGAATTCTCTTCCGGCGTTTCAAAATATTGACGGCGGATAATACTTTAAACTGGTTTACCCTTCCTAGCCCGTCATCGTATCCTAATATAAATTACGATTATAATCCGGTTGAAAATGCGACCTTGAGTTACTGGAAAAATCTGGATTTTATTAATTTTTCGGATAATACTAGCCCCAATCTGGGTTTGTTTTATGAAAATACACTCCTGTCCTTTATCCGCCGGCCGGTTTATCAAAATATTCAAGATGAAATTTATAATGGAAATATTGGAGGCGATGTTTTACAGGCGATGTATCTCCTTCCGGATGTTACCAATTTTAAGGTTGAAACATGGTTTGCCAGTTCCGCCGTCCAGGCATGGTTTCCCAATGATCAATATCGGGTTGGTTTTGATAGTTTGCTTTTAAATAACAACACAATACTTCCGGGTAACGATCTCCAAAATCCATTCAAGTTTGCTTTTTATTGGAATGTCACTGGTGCACCATCGGATCCTGCCATTAATAATACGATTGATAATAGCAATAAATTGGATTGGCTCTCCGATCAACAATTGCAGACAATTAATACTGGTTTATCGGGAATGGGATACGGTTTTAATGTCTGGCCCAGTGCCTTGAAGTTTACCTTTACGCTGTATGATAAGGGGCGGCGGTATTTTCCGGAGGGGGTGGAGTTCAGTTATATCGTCAAGCTGCCGCCGCGGCCCTGAGGAAGAATATTTTAAACCACGAAGATCACGAAGGACACGAAGGTGAAAAGTGAATCGGATTTACTGATTTTCAAAAAATATTTTCTTCGTGAACTTCGTGTTCTTCGTGGTGAAAATTATTGCATTAGGAAACTAAAATGCCAACGCAAGTGAAAATAAAAGCAAATCGCCCGCGGGGCAGTGCCCTGGTCATGGCCATTGTCATTACTATGCTGCTCTTTATCATCGGGATCGTCTTTGTCATCACCACCCAGAAGGAACGGACCATCGTCACCGGCTCGGAGTTCCGCCAGTCGCTCGACGCCGGCGTCGATGCCGTTGTCGAACAGATCCATACGGTCCTGATTAACGACCTCTTTGGTACTGACGGCAATATGCTCAACGGCGATGCCGGTTCCGATGAATACTGGGATTATCCCGGCCCCGACGATCCCTGGCTGGCCAGCCTGGAGCCGGAATCGTATAATGATAATGGAACTTCAGGCAATACCGCGGATGATTGGGTGGTCTGGAGGCATATTACAGATTTATATGGCAATAATTTTGAACCATCGCCAGTAGGAGCACCATTTTACAGTCCGGAAGATCATACGAATCCGGATCAGTGGGATAGCACAAAAGCCGCTTCCAGACAGAATATGGTAAGCTGGACTCCGGATCATTTTATAGGCAGAATTATCAGTGATAATTTGACTACCGAGACCATTTATGATGGTGATAATTGGGATAATCCCACTACCCTTGACTATGTCTGGAAATGGGGCGGCCAGGCGGACGCCGATGGCGACGGGATCGCCGATTCCTGCTGGGTACGGATTCCCGGAGTGACCGGCTCACAAGGGCAAAATGTCTATGCCGCCGTCCGCATCATTGATAATTGCGGGATGATTAATATTAATACCGCCTATTGTGACCCAAGAACTCTGTCAACACCGGAAGACTGGGATGGAACGCAATTAACGCAAATAAATCTGGATACAATACCGGTTCCCAATACGGCAAATGCTTCCAGCGGTATATTAGGCATCCGTGCGTTTGATGAAACGCTTGATTTATTGAATGATTTTCAAACCGAGCGTAGTGATGGTACGACCCCTGCAACCAATCAAGATTATAATCGAGATGTGGCCGTTCGGGTGTTGAATCCTGCTGTACCTGTGGCTGGTATAACTTATTATAATCCATTCGATATTTCCGATGAGCTGGCTTTGCGGTACCGGTTTTTTCTTAATTCGTGCAGCAAGCATCGCTATGGGTATAAATCGCCTGATTACCTGTGGGATGTTACCTTTGAGCCGGGTACCAATACGGTCGGGAAAATTTATCCCTATGTACTGGGAGAAGATATTGATAACTGGTTCGATAACGTAAATTGTGGCTGGGAACCTACCACAGGGAATGCCAATGTGGGGTATTATAATCGTCGGGCGATTACCACCACCTATAGTTTCGACCGGGTTATGGTACCCAGGGATTCGGATTGGACCGCAGCGTCGGCAACCAGTAAAGGCGATACGATGCCGCCGGTCCTGAAAATGTTTTGGGATAGCTGGGACAACTGGAATACAGCGACGCCTCTTTTGCGGCCGGTTTGTATTTCTGATGTGATAAATAAAAAAACGCTTGGTTCGGCAACATTGTCACCGGAAATATTAGCGGCCGCGATCTGGCTGGCACTGCCCAGCAAAGACACTCTGCTGACCAAACAGCAATTTAAGGCAACCGATCTGAATTGGGATGCTACCACGCGTGAGCAGCTTGCCTGCCAGATGGCGGTGAACCTGATCGATTATGTGGACACCGATACGATATCGACCCATTTGAGAATAGATGACAATAACTTATATTTTGGTTTTGAAGCCGAGGCTGGGCATCTTTACATCGCTCGGGTGGGGATCAGTTATAAAAATGGTAATAAGCATTATGCCCTGCAAATTTATAATCATGGAGTGGGTATAAAAGCAAATATAAATGCAGTGGCGGGTGATTGGGTAATTGATGTTACGGGGACAGCGACAAAAAAGTATAATCTGCCTGCTTTTACCCTGGCGGCAGGAGATAGTATGGTATTTATCGATTCCAGCACTGCCGATGGATTTGAGGCGACTGATTTTGGCTCCCTGTCGCCTGCAGTCGAGCTTGCAGGCTTTACCTTCGACAAAGATGAAGAGATAACCCTGCTGGGACCCAGTGAGTCCACGGGAAGTTTTATCGGGCAAGGTCAAATACCGGTAGATTCTATTGATGTTAATGGTCTGCCGCCAGATCCCGATCCGGCTGATACTATTAATAGAAAAGTGAGTGGGACATTGGATCGGGCAGGCAGAGAAATCGCTGCCAATAAATTATTAGCATTGGAAAATATCATTTTGCTTAGTGCCTGGGATAGTTTTGATACCACCGGTGTGAGTACATTGAATACCCAAATGACGACCCCCGGACCTATTACTGTTCCCTATCAGATTGAATCCAATGGTACGAATAATCTATTAAATATGGGTGAGATCTATAATACCTTGATTGTAAACGGCATGAGGGTGGGTGGGGTTTATATCTCTTTGAATGAAAACTGGTATAGACTTTTTGGGGGAGGCGGTGGGGATATCACCACGGGGCGGCTGGATGCCGGTGATGCGGATTATGCCAATCTGACACGGTATCTGGCAGTAGATGGTTTTAGTCCATTCAGCGATTACTGGGATAATGACGGCAACGGACGCAGCGATGATCCGGCCCAGGACGGGGAAGATAACAATCATAATGGAACCATTGACGCCAGTGATCCGCTGGAGACCTATGCCAATTACGGCGAAGCGTCCGAACTGGCCATTGCCGGGCGCATCAATATCAATACCGCGTCCTTTTATGTGATTGCCCAGTTGCCCTGGATGCAGGATACCACGCTGGCGAACAACGATGTGAATAAACTGAAGTTGGCGATGGCGATTACCGCGTATCGGGATCTTATTGATTTATCCGGATATGGTGGGGGTGCTCCGAATTACTCGGATCGTGCTACTGCAACCGGATTGATTCCTGCGCCGCCTGTCGGACCTGGATTTACTCAGATTGGTGAGTTGTTAAATGTGACGCAACCTTTGTCAGGAACCTATGATCAATGGTATGATTTCCGCCGTTTTGAGAAAGATGCGGTGGGATCAGCCGTTCCAATGGATTTCACTGCGGATGCAGTGGAGAATGATCTGGAAGAGCGAAACATCCTCTTTCAGCGAGTCAGTAATCTGGTAACGGTCCGCAGCGACGTCTTTACCGCCTATATAGCGATCCGGGTGGGGGAGGAGGGGCCGCAGAAGCGGGTGATCGCGATCTTCGATCGCAGTAAGGTCTTCAGCCCAGCCGATAAACCCCGGCTGGTCGCCCTGCACCCCGTTCCCGACCCGTCCTAGCGGACGGCGGTACGACGCGGGCGCGAATGGTATCTGACGTTCCCGCTGGTCGCTGCCACAGGGCGAGAAATGAAACCAAGAGCTGCCGTCCGCAGGACCGACGCGGGCGCGAATGGCATATGACGCTTCCGCTGGTCGCTCCATTATTGGCGCGACAGGTGTGACTTGTCGCGTGTAATATTTCCTGTGGGACCGGTGGGGCGGGCCTGCCGGAGGGGCAAGACTTCGTCATCCTTATGCGGCCCGGTTTGGGTTTTGGTAACGAAAATAATAGTTTTATTCCGGCTGGCGGGCAGGTATAATAATCCGATCGTTCCTTTGGCATTATTGAGTCAGAAAACCATTTACAAGAAAAGGACAAAAGATGAAGGCAGTGAAAGCAATCAGTTTCGTGGTCAGTCTGGCGGTTTTATATACCCTTTCGGCCGGCTGCCAGTCCGGCAATTATGTTGCCCCCTTTGACGACAAGGATCTGGATAACTGGGTAGTGAAAGGGGACCCAGCGGCCAGTAAATGGGTGGTGGGGAAAGCGGAAGTCGCAGTAGATGATCCCAAATTGCTGGCGGCCAAACCCGGCGCCGGCGAGATGATCAATCTGGCCCGCAAGCATGGTGACAGCCTGGATATCTATAGCAAAGAGAAATTTGGGGATTGCCATATCGAGCTGGAACTGATGGTGGCAAAGGATTCCAATTCGGGTGTCTATGTGATGGGGGAATATGAGGTTCAGGTGCTGGACAGCTACGGCCGGGAGACGATGGGATCGGGTGATATGGGAGCTATTTACGGGGCGGCACCGGCCCGGGTGAACGCCTGTAAGAAGCCGGGGGAGTGGCAAAAATATGTGATTGATTTTCAGGCCCCGAAATTTGACGCGGCGGGGAATAAGATCGCCAACGCCAAGTTTATCAAAGTGGAGTTGAACGGTCAGATTCTGCATCAGGATCTGGAAATGCCTGCTCAGACTCCCGGCGGTGTCATGGAGAAGGAAAGTGCGACCGGGCCGCTGATGTTCCAGGGCAACCACGGGCCGGTGGCGTATCGCAATATTCGTATCTGGCCGCTGGCCAGATGAAGCCGGCCTTACGGATGGTCGCCGATTAAGGGCCGCTCTTTGTCAATCTGGAAGAAGACCAGATAGCGATTGGCGTCGTCTTTGGGATTGTCCATGCAGTGTTCCTTGCGGATCAGTTGCTTGATCAGATCGGTGTTCGTTTCTTCGCGGAGCATGGTCAGATAGATCCGTTTGCCTTTATAGCCCGGCCCCTTTTCAATGAACAGATAGGCGGCCTGGGGATTGGAGCGGAGATTGTGATGGCTGATTCGCTCACGCATGATGAAGGCGATGAGATTCTCTTCGATTACATGCGGGCGGGCATACACCGCGATATCGACCTTGCCGCTTTCATCCGCCGTCGCTAAAACACCCGTGCCTTCGGTTTTTTCAAAATACTCTTTCAGATCCATGTTCGACTCTCCTATATACTATCGCTCGGTTGGTTTTAAAATATCCAGTAATGCCTCCTGCAGTCGGCTGAATTGGAATTCATAACCGGCCTCCAGCAGGCGTTTGGGAATCACACGCTGGCTGGCCAGGACCAGTTCCCTGGCCTTTTCGCCCAGCAGCAGTTTCAGGGTGAGGGCCGGGATCGGCAGGAGCGAGGGTCGATGCAGGGCATGGCCTAAATAGGTATAAAATTCCCTCGCCCGCACCGGATGGGGGGCGGAGAGATTCCATAGGCCCTGTGCTGTTTCGTTTTTCATAATAAACTCTATCGCTCCTATCGCGTCGGCCAGGTGGATCCACGAGAACCACTGCCGACCGCCGCCGGGGCAGCCGCCCAGGTACTTCCGGTAGAGCGGAATGAGCTGACTCAATATGCCGCCGGTCGGCCCTAAAACCGCCGCTAACCTGATTATAGCGCAGCGAACGGGGAAATCAAAAAAGCGGGCGGTTTTTTTTTCGCATTGCCGGCAGACCTCCGCCAGGAAGCCCTGGCCGGGGGTGGCTTGCTCGTCCAGGATCTGCTCGTCCCGGCTGCCGTAATAGCCGATGGCGGAAGCCTGGATGATAAGCCGGGGCTTGTGGATGGCTTGTTCCACCGCTTCGAGGACGGCGGCGATGGCATTCAGGCGGCTGCCGAGGATTTTGCTCTTTTTCTCAGCCGTCCAACTCCCTGTACCGACATTTTCGCCGGCCAGATTGATGATGACATCAGCCCCATCGGCATATTCGGCCCAGCCGGCGCAGGAGACTCCGTCCCACTCGACCATTCGGACATTCGGCAGTTCCGGGCGGCGGGGGGTTCCGGGGCGGGAGAGGGCAATCACTTCGTAACCGCACCCAGCCAGATACCGGCACAAGGCGCCGCCGATAAAACCCGTCGCACCCGTTATAATAACCCGTTCTGACATACTCCTGCTCACTTATAAAGAATCGAACTATCTGATTTTATGGAGCAGGGGCGAATCTATCAATCCCTATTCATAAAAAAACCGGCCCATATAGAAATAGGAGCCGGTCGGTTTTTTGGAAATTAAATCGCTGCTTATTGTTCTTCTGCCTTCTTTTCTTCCTGCTCCGGCTGCCCGCCGAGGATGGTTACGCTGGGCGGCTGCAGGGCATCCAGTTGCATTTGCAAATCAACCACATGCCGGCTGGCCATTTCACAAGCTTGCTGTATTGGCTTCATTTTTATCACCACTTCCTGTTCATATTGATTGGCCAGTCCCAGCAGATTCTTTTCCTTCATTTGTGTTAGTTGGTTATTCACAAAATTTAACCGTGCTTCCATCTCTGCTGTTTGAATTGCCATTTCGGAGAGTTCAGTGTTCCATTTTTCCGCTGATCCACCGCCCGCCTGTTTTTGTAATTCTTCCCGGCGTTGGGCGATCTCAATCTCAGTCCGGGCGTTTTTTTCCTGTTGATCGGATAACTCGTCTTGTGATGCCCGGCCGCTATCAACCATTTTCTTGAGATTATCTAGTTTCTCTTTCTGCAATTCACATATTTTTTTCAGATTTTGAATCACCGGATCCTCGGCCGTTTTGGCCTCCGTTTGTTTGGCGATCTTCGCTATTTCTTCATATATGGCTCCTCGGCGTGACTGGGTCGCGGCCTGATTCATTTGCAGTTGCTGCCGCTCATTCTCCAGATCCTTCATCTGATTTAAAATGGCCTCCCGCGACAAATTACTCTGCCCGGCCGCCTGCTGCAATTGCGTCTCCTCTTCTTGTAATTCCACCAGGTCTGTTTGAGCCTTGCTTTGTTTGGCTTTTGTCACTTGCAACTGTTGAACAAGATCGTTTCTATAATTTGTAAATTGGATTTGTAAGCTTTTTCCCAGTCGTTGGGCAATTTCCTGGAAAATCTCAGCCACCTCTTTTGATGACAATTCTATTTTATTGACAGACGGGGATTTAGTGTAATGATTTTTCAAAGAAACTTCATATATTTGATTTCCCCAATAACTTAAACCAATATCTATGTCATTTAATCTGTTATCGAATCCTTTGACGAAGGGAGTATTGCATAATCTTTCGAGGATGGGTTTATCTAGGTTTAGTGCATTCCTTTCTATTTCAAATAAACACGTTTCGTTGAACACATAAACCGTCGGTATTTCCGACTTTTCCCCTGATGCCGGTGCGACAGGTGCAGCGGCATCAGGTTGAACGGTTTCGGATTTTTCCTGGGCAAAGACAGGTACGGACACCACGAGGATTGCACCTAAAATCGTAAATAATGTTCTGAATTTCATAACAAATCTCCTTTCAAATTTTGCGAGTTTTCCAGTTCGGCGATTTTCAGACGCGCTTTTTGAGCGGCTTGGGTGTTGGGGAAGAATTCAACGGCTTGATGGTAATCGGCCAGGGCGGAATTGCGGAGGTTGTATTCGCTGAGCTTGCGGTCGGCCTGATAGACCAGAATAAACGCGGCCTTTTCCACCTGCTGCCGCATTTCCTCCACCGGGTCTTTCATGGAGGCCAGTTTCTGTTCCAGTTCGTCCAACGTCTTACGCTTTTTCTCCAGGGCAATCAATTCCCGGACGATCTTCATGCGGGCGTCGGCCTCGGCCTTGAGCTGGTCGATCTCTTTTTGCAGCCTGGCTATTTCGGTTGGAGATACAGATGGATTTTCCGCCATCAGCGACGGTTTTTCTATATTTGGTATCGGTCTGGCGGCGGGTTGCTCATTTTTGGACAGTATAAACATTGTGGCTGCCAGAACCAGCAAAGCCGCGGCCGCGGAGGGGATGACAATAGCCCATCTTTTTTGCCGGGCTGCCTTTGGGCGGACCCGTCGGGCCAGGTCGGCAGGGACCGGTGGGGGACCGGCGGTCCGGTCGATCTGATGCAGCAGATTTTTCAATTTTTCTTCGTTCATGGCTTATTCCTCGAATAGGTTGCCCAGCTTTTTCCGGAGCCTGGCCCGGGCGCGATTCAGCCGGACATGGACGGTATTTTCTGTGACGTTCAAAACCGCGGTCATTTCCGTAATGGGCATTTCTTCCAGATACCTCAGTATCACTACTTCCCGCAATTTAGTGGGCAGTTTCTGGATGGTACGCCGAAGCTGGTTACAGGTTTCCTGATCAATAGTGCGTTCATTCTTTTCATCCATACAGGCATGGTCATCAAGTGAGGCGGCCGAACGGATTTTCCAGCGGAGCAGCCGCCTGCGTCTCCAAGTCCTGCATTTATTGATAGTTATGGCGGTCAGCCAACTCCCCAGGCTGGCCTGGCCGCGAAAATCAGCCAGCTTTTTATAGGCGGCCAGGAACACATCCTGCACCACATCTTCCGCCTCATCCGTCCAGCCGAGCAGCCGGTAGGTCAGTTTTGCCACCCGCTGCTGATGCCGCGCTACGATATGGTCGAAGGCCGATAGATCACCTTCAGCAAACCGCCGGACCAGAAGCTCGTCTTCCGTCACAGCCGGCTGCCTCATTCCGGCCTCCATCGCTGTCCTTTTGCCCGCCATATCTGCCATATTAGACTCTTTAGGCGGAAAAAACTTACAAAAAAATGGGTTTGAATCAGATAAATTTAACTTTGGGGAGGAATGATTCCAGCCGTAATAGCAAAAAAGCCTGCCATTTCAGGTCTGGTTGGGTATAATCATGCGTTGTCGTGATGTCAGTTTGAATGAAATATTTGGATAGGTTGCTGGATGCTGAGGCAGGATAAGAAGCTGCGGTTAGTGGTGTTGATTTCAGGTTGGCTGGGGTGGGCGTTTGGGATTGCGGAATGCAGGGGGGCGGACTGGCCGAACTGGCGGGGGCCGGATTACAATGGGATTTCCCGGGAGACGGGTTTGAATCTGATCTGGCCGGAAGGGGGGCCGAAGCAGCTTTGGAAGGCGGCGGTGGGGGTCGGGGTTTCGAGCATGGTGGTTAGTGAGGGCCGCGTCTATACGATGGGGAATATTCAGAATGAGGATGTAGTCTTTTGCCTGAAGGAAGAGACGGGGGAGCCGGTGTGGAAATATGCTTACCCCAGCCCGGTGGATGTGCGGGAGTATGAGGGTGGGCCGAACGCCACGCCGCTGGTGTATGGGGAGCGTCTTTATACCGTGGGCCGGGAGGGGGATTTGTATTGTTTTAAGAAGGCGACCGGTGAGATTATCTGGCATCACAATCTGAAGACGGAGTACCAAATTAAGACAGCCCATTATGGCTTTACCGGCTCACCCCAGATGATTGGCGGGCTGCTGGTGCTGAATGCAGGCACTTCGGGTATGGCATTTCAGCCGGATAGCGGTGAGCCAGTCTGGAAGACGGGCCAGGAGCCGACCAGCTATACTTCGCCCGTGCCGTTTAAGCTGGGGGATACCACGTATGTGGCAATCGTGGATGAATCTTCGGTAGTGGCTTTGCGGGCGGACAGCGGCCAGGAGTTGTGGCGGGTCCCGTGGAAGACACCGCTGAAGGTAAGCTCGGCGGACCCGATTATTGTCGATCAGAAACTTTTTGTCTCTTCGGGGTATGGCAAAGGCTGTGCCTTGTACGATATCAGCGGGGATAAGGCCGCGGAATTATGGAGAAATCGCAATATGCGGAACCAGTACAGCACCTGCATTATCTGGCAGGGGCATATTTATGGTTTCGACGGAAATATCGGGGGTAGCGGCGATAGCTGGACGGCGGGCAAGTATTATTTTCGCTGTCTGGATTTCCAGAGCGGCCAGTTGAAATGGTCCCAAAGCACAACGACGCTGGGGGCACTGACGATGGCGGAAGGGAAGTTGATTCTGTTAACGGTGGATGGGGTTTTGCTGATTGTGCCGGCCTCGCCGGAAAAATATGAAGAGCTGGCGCGAGCAAAGGTCCTGCCGCAGCGCTGCTGGACCGTACCGGTGCTGGCTAACGGCAAACTGCTGGTACGTAATGCCCAGGGGGAGCTGATTTGTCTGGATGTTCGTTAGTTTTTTTACAGGAGTATCGAATGAAAAAGTATGTTGCCCTTCTTTTGCTGTTGATTTCCGTCCTGGCCGGCTGTAAGCAGCCAATGGATTATTCGCAGCAGCTGTGTCAGGGGAAATGGTTCTGGAACAGCGGTCTGATGTATGAAGAGAGCCTGATGTTCCTGCAGGAAGAGAATGGTCCCGCCAGTGCCGAACTGTTGTTTGCCCCGAGCCGGATGATTTCGTTTAGGAAGGCGACCGGCGATGTGGAGTATGAGGTAGATCGGGATTTTATTTACTGTCCGTGTTCCCGGACCATCACGCTGACAGCCGGTTCTCGGATCCCCCGTAAGAATAGGGCGGAGATGTACCCGCCGCCGGGACCGTGGGCGGAAGGAACCATACCGGCCTGCCGCGGCAAAGATAGCAACCTGTTCTGGGCGGAAGGGTATGTCTTCCATGACCAGCAGGTGGTGGTTACGTATGAGCATAAAAAGAGCAAATGGCGGGGACGGCTGCCGCAGTATGATGGGAATGCCCTGCCTCGGACCCGGGCAAAGCTGGAAAAGGAGAAGGTATTAAAACTGGTGTTGTTTGGGGATAGCATATCCACCGGCGCCAATGCCTCCGGCGTTACCCAGGCGCCGCCGTTCCAGCCGTTTTACGGTCAAATGGTGGCGAATATTCTGGCAGAAAAATATGGGGCGAAAATCGATTTTAAAAATTTCTCCAAAGGCGGGATGGCCAGCGGCTGGGGCAAGGAAAACATTCAGCCGATAGTCGAAGAAAAGGCCGATCTGGTCATGCTGGCCTGGGGGATGAACGATGCCAGCGGGCGAGTGCCTCCGGAAGAATATAAGGCGAACCTCCAGGCCCAGATCGATGCCGTTCGGGCGGTCAATCCCCAGGCGGAATTTATCCTGATAGCCACCATGACCGCCAATCCCGAATGGACCGCTTCCGCTCCGGAGCTTTACGATCAGTACCGGGATATCATGCCGTCGTTGTGCGGTTCCTCGGTGGTGCTGGCGGATGTGACGTCGGTTTGGGAAGAGGTTCTGCGACGCAAGAAATTCGCCGATTTAAGCGGTAACGGCGTGAACCATCCCAACGATTTCGGCCACCGGATATATGCGGAGGTGATTCTTTCGCTACTGATTGAACCGGAGTGAAGAAATTTTTCCCAAATTATGTAAATAAATAAAGCCCCGGTGGCAGGGAGCCGGGGCTTTATGTCATATTTTCATTTTTCAAAATCCGCCGTGTATGCCCCACCGACCGGGTTGATTAGGAACAAACCGTACACCAGGCCCATAAGGCTCATAAACAGACTTTACACCATCCTTCTCAATTTCCACTTTACAGGGTACTCGATAGCCGCCTACTCCCGGTACCGGGTGCGGCTCCGGTTCACCAATAGAGATAATACGGGCCACATTCATTTGGCCCCAATAATTTTGAGCTGCCTGGGCAGGAATGCCTTCATAAAGGCTACCCGCTTTGGCATAATCCCTGGCAATCAGTGCTTCCAGAAACTGCTTGACTACTTCCTTACAGATTTCTTTTTCCGTCATGTTGCCCTGTTCCAGACCAATCACCTGTGTAGTCTGATCGATCCGCATAACATCTTCCGGCAAATCACTGAAAGTAAACATACCTGGATCAATCGGCTGATTATACTCCGTGCACTCAATTCGCAACGCCAGTTTATTTTCTCCATTCTGTAACGGATATTTCTCAAACTGGGTAAGAAGTTTTGTCTCTGCATCAAGCATATATATCTCTTTGATATCCGGCTTGTCACTCTTGCAAGGATAATAAACCGTAAGAATGATCGGTTTTCCTTTTTCTTCTGATTCTGCAATATCGAGAGTAAGCTCACCGCGAGCATGGGCTTCTTTTAGCCGTTCCAAGGTCAACTTAGGATCGAGGTCTTTTGCCATTTTCTCAAGCTGTTCAGCGATCTTTTTTTCGCCAATTGTTACCAGGATATTTTTTCCCGACATAAAAACAGTTGCTTTACCATTATCCCAAACGATATCTTTGGGACCATCTTCCGTAACCGGCATTTTGGAACGTAATTTCAAAAGTTCACCTTGTTCGCCATATACTAACCAACCTTCCGCATGTAAATTATTATCTCCTTTATATATTTTTATATGAAGATAACGAACACTATGATTGGCTTTGATGGTATCTTCCAAGGCATAAGCAGTTTTGACGGTAGTATCCATAAAGGATATCAACAGCACGGCTGCCAAAAGAACTACAGCTGCGGCGGCGTATTTGGTGATTCGATTTTTCATGATTGTTCTCCATTTGTGAAGCAGGGGCTTCGGGGTTTGTGATTTTCGTAAATTGACACTTTGTTCGCGAACAATCCGATTCATGACGTCGTTGACTAACTGGCCCCGGCCGAGGGCTTTTTGGTTATTTAGTAATTGCTGGTGCAAGTGGCAATCCGCTTCATATTGGGCGGCGCACGTACGGCATTGCTGACGGTGCGATTCGAATGCCTGTTTTTGGGCTTCGCTTAGTTCTTCCGTCAGGTAAGCAGCGATGTTATCGAGGAATTCTGTGCAGTTCATTTGGATACCTCCGTATCGGAGCGGGATTCAAGGATTTCCCGCAGCATCCCATAGGCACGCGAGAGCATTTTAGTGACGGTGCCGAGAGGTTTATTCAGTTTTTCGGCGACCTGGGAGCAGTTCAAGCCGCTGTAATAACGCAGCAGGACGATTTCGCGGAAGGAATCGGGCAGCCGGGCGATGGCCTGCTCCAGCCGGTAATTTTCGGAAAATTCGGCTGTCGGCAGTTTTTCACTGGTGAGCCGGGCAACTTCGTTCTGTTTGAACTGGCGGCGGAGTTCCTCTTTGGCCACCCGGTCAGCGATTCCCATCATCCAGGGGTAAAAGGAGCCGGGTTTTTGGAGTTTGTCGAGGCTAAAGTAGGCCCGCACAAAGGTTTCCTGGGCGGCTTCTTCGGCCCGGTGCGGGTCTCTCAGCCGGCCGGTGAGGAAGGCCATAACCACCGTCTGGTAGCGCTGGACCAGGAAGCGGTACTGGTCGGCATGGCCGTTCAGGCATTGTTTAATATACTCCGTGTCGCTCTGGGTCATTTTTACCTCGCTGGGAGAAATCGAAATAACAATTGTTAGTGTAGTATTTTACCGATTTTGCGACATAAAAATTTAAAAAAAATGGAATGAGGGAAACTGGGGGATTGGAACGAGGGTAATCGACCGGTGGCTGGGATTGCTATGGTTTGGATTGGCTGTCGGTATGGTTAAAACCAGGCAGATCGGAAACGGCCAAACGGAAACAGATCGGGGCCGGATTAAGGGAAGGTGGTGCTTGACAGGTGGGCAGGGTCAGATTAGCATGTGGGCGAAAAGGAGCGGCAGACGCGTGTCAAGCTGTTTGGTGAGTTCCCTTTAGGAAAGAATGCAGGAAGAAAGGAGAGTCAGGCAGGGTCCAAGGCCCGGCAGGTTATGGTACAGCAAGGAACCTATCGATTTGTAAATAAGAAGATCATTATATTTTTGCGTGACCGGGTGTGTGAGACGCCGGAAGAGCTGATAGCCAGCGATTTGTTTTTCGAGGTGGTGCGGCGTTTTATGGATGAGCTGAAGCGTCGGCAATCCCCGCTGCTTCAGTTATTCGGTAAATCCGTCGAGGAAATCGGTTCGAAAGAGGTGCGGGAACTGATTCGGGTGTTCCAGATACTGAGCAAGATGCCGCTGGAGGCGGTAGCTCGGCTGCTGGAACGAGGGGAGCGATATGCGGTGAATCCCTCGCTGCTGCAGGACCTGGTGGAGAACCTGTACAATTATTGGCGGCAATATGAACGATTCATCGTGTGCGATTCGACGGGGGACCGGCTGGACGAGCGTCCGTACCGCACGTTTAACTCGACGATTGAATCGCTGACGCATCTGGTGCGGCAGACGTATCGGGATATCGAAGAGAACATAACTGGCCAGCATCCCAGTATTTACCGGCAGATCCGGGCCGGGGCGGAGGTGGCGGTCATTGCCCGGCCTATGGAGCTGGCGCTGCCGGGCGGGAGCTATCAGAAATTGCGGAGCATTCCGGTGATCCGGCAGATCCTGTTATATCCGCCGCTGCTGCTGAATCCGCCGATGAACAAACGGACGGGCCAGTTTGAGCCGATATCGCGCAATCCCCTGGATGCCATCGAGGTGGCGCCTGGCGAGTGGCTGTGCTATCCGGCGAAGGTGGGGCCGCTGCTGATACTAGTCTATGTTCACGAGACATTTTATGAGCTGGGATTTACCTTATGCAATTTGTTCGAATTGGCGGATGATGCGTTTTTGGACCGTCCGGTCGATGCGGTATATCTGTTCGGGGCGCCCGGGACCGGGCTGGATACGCTGGCGCCGATGCCGACGGTGTTTTATGACGATCCGGAGCATGACATCATGGCAGCGGCGTGCCCGAACCGGGATGAATTCGGGTATTTCGGGTATCTGAAGAAAATGGTGCTGACCCTGCATAACATCAAAGTCATGAAGTGGGGGAAGATGCCGTATCATGGGGCGATGGTCCGGATACTGGCCCGCGGGGGCCATGCGCTGACCCTGCTGATCATAGGCGATACCGGGGCGGGAAAGTCCGAGACGCTGGAGGCGCTGCGGATTCTGGGGTCGGATCTGATTGAGGAGATGACCATCATAGCCGATGATATGGGATCGCTGGATCTGGATGCGGAAGGGCGGGTCATCGGGTATGGTACGGAAGTGGGGGCGTTTGTGCGGCTGGACGATTTGCAGCCGGGGTATGCGTTTGGGCAGTTGGACCGCTCGATTATCATGAACGCCAGCCAGGTGAATGCGCGTATCGTGCTGCCGGTGACCACCTATGAAAATGTCATGAAAGGGTATCCGGTGGATATGATCCTGTATGCCAATAATTATGAGGAGATAGACCAGGAGCACCCCGTTATCGAACGGCTGCCCAGTCCCGAAGCGGCCCTGCATGTGTTTCGGGAAGGCACGGCGATGAGCAAAGGGACCACGACCTCGCAGGGCCTAGTGCATACGTATTTTGTGAATATTTTCGGTGCGGTCCAATATAAGAATGTTCATGAAAAGCTGGCAAAGGCGTATTTCGAGGCATTTTTTGCGAAGCATTTGTTTGTTGGGCAATTGCGGACGCGGCTGGGAATCCCCGGCTGGGAGCAGAAAGGGCCGGAGGCGGCGGCCCGGGCCTTATTGGCGCGGCTTACGGCAGACGGGATATAAAAAAAACAAGGATGTGAACGGATGGCTGAGAGCAAGCGATTTTTGGAACGGCTGGGGCGGGGGGTGGTTATCGGGGATGGGGCGATGGGGACGATGCTGTATCAGATGGGGGCGTTTCTGAATACGTGTTTTGATGAGTTGAACCTGACGAATCCGAAGCTGGTGGGGCAGGTGCACCGGGAGTATGTGGAGGCGGGGGTGGATTTTATCGAGACGAATACGTTTGGGGCGAATGAGTTCAAGCTGGGGAAGTTCGGGCTGGCGGATAAGGTGGAGGAAATCAACCGGGCGGCGGTGGCGATTGCGCGGGGGGCGGGGGGGGCGGATATGATGATCGCTGGGGCAATGGGGCCGCTGGGGCATGAGCTGCCGCCTTATGGAACTTTGACACCATCGCAGGCGCAGCAGGCGTTTGGGCGGCAGGCAAAGGCGCTGTTGGAGGCGGGGGTGGATTTTTTGATTCTGGAGACCTTTTCCAATCCGGAGCAGTTGCTGATAGCCATTGAGGCGGTGCGGGCGATTGCGGATGTGCCGATGGTGGCGCAGTTGAGTACGAATGAGTATCAGGAAACGATATATGGACTGAAACTCGAACAAGCCATTGGGCAGATTGCCGCGCATCCGTCGGTAACGGCGGTGGGGCTGAATTGTTCGATCGGGCCGGCGCTGATGCTGGGCAGTCTGGAGGCAATACGCGGAGTAACGGACAAGCCGATTTCGGTGCAGCCGAACGCCGGGATGCCGCGGGAGGTAGAGGGGCGGAAAATATATATGTGCACGCCGGAGTATATGGCGGAGTATGGCAAGCGGTTTTTCGAGAAGGGGGCGCGGATTATTGGCGGCTGCTGCGGGACGACGCCGGAACATATGAAGCAGATTGTGCAGGCGGTGCGGCCGCTGGATAAGGCGGCGGCGAAGAAAACTGCGGTGCATATCACCGTCAGGGTGCCGACTGAGAAACAGGAGCTGGCGGCGGTGCCGCTGGCGGCGAAGTCGGCTCTGGGCCGGAAGATTGCCGGGGGGCAAAAGGTTACAACGATTGAGATTACGCCGCCGCGCGGGACGGACCTGGCGGGGATAACGGAAAAGGCGAAGCTGTGCGCGGGGCTGGGCGTGGATGCGATCAATATACCGGACGGGCCGCGGGCCAGTTCGCGAATCTCGCCGATGATTACGGCGATTCAGATTCAGCAGCAGGCGGGGATCGAGGCGATTCTGCATGTCTGCTGTCGGGACCGCAATATCATCGGGCTGCAATCGGATCTGCTGGGGGCCTGCGCGATCGGGCTGCGGAATGTGCTGCTGATTACCGGGGATCCGCCCAAGCTGGGGGAGTATCCGGACGCGACGGCAGTATTCGATCTGGATGCGATTGCGCTGACGTCGGCGGTGCGGAATCTCAACCGGGGGGTGGATATCGGCGGCAATACCCTTTCGGAGCCGGTGCCGCTGACGATGGGGGTGGGGGCCAACCCGGTGGCGGCGGACCTGGGGCGGGAGATCGAGCGGTTCAAGCAGAAGGTGGAGGCGGGGGCGGAATACGCGATTACCCAGCCGGTGTTCGACGAGAATTCGCTGTTGGAGTTTCTGGCGGCGGTGGAATCGTTTAAAATACCGGTGATAGCGGGGATCTGGCCGTTTACCAGCTACAAGAACGCGGAATTCATGGCGAATGAGGTGCCGGGCGTTGTTGTCCCTGATAATTTACTGCGCAAGATGAGCCAGGCCCGGACGCGGGAGGAGGGGCGGGATCTGGGCATTGAAATCGCCTGGGAGATGATCGAGAAGATCAGCGATCAGGTGGCGGGATTTGCGATCAGTGCCCCGTTCGGGAATGTAAAAATAGCGCTGGCGGTGTTAAAAAAAATAGACAGAAAGGATTTATAAAGAAAGCGGACGATGACTACGGAAAATACAGCGGAATTAAAAGTTACTTTGATTGCCCATACCCCCGATCCGCAGAAGGTGATTGAGGAGGCGGGGCGGACGTGTTATCTGAGTTTCGAAAACATTGAGGCCAATTCCCATGCGGAGTTTATCCGGCGGCTGATCAAGCTGGGGCACGAATCGCCGCTGGAGCATGCGTATGCGACGTTCCGGATTCAGAATTGCAGCCGGGCGATGACGCATCAACTGGTGCGGCACCGGCTGATGGCGGTTTCGCAGCAGTCACAGCGGTACGTGAATGAGGAGCATTTCTCGTATGTGATACCGGAAACCCTGCCGGTGGAGCATGTCGAGGATTATCGCAAGGACATGGAGATAATTCAGGGGATGTATCATAAATGGCGGGATCGTGGGTTGAAGAAGGAGGATGCCCGGTTTGTCCTGCCGAATGCGTGCACGAGTGAGATTATGGTATCGGCGAATTTCCGGGAGTGGCGGCATATTTTGCAGGTGCGGACCTCAAAGAAGGCACAATGGGAAATCCGCAATGCCTGCCTGCAAATTCTGGAAATATTGAAAAGCCTGGCTCCTGACTGCTTTGGCGATATAATGGATGCGAATTAAAAGGTAGCATATTTTCGTTTAAATATTCATATCTATCTATAGTGCAATAGGTTATATGCGTTCTGAAATTTTTGTAACCTTCTGTGGTCTTTTACGTATAAAACAGTAGAAAATAGCAGCTGCATAGGGTACATGGACGAAAAATAACCAATAAGTATGGAGAGATTATAGAATGAAAAAGCAATTATTTTTGTTAGGAGTGTTTTTGGCGGCGGTCACGGTTTGTCAGGCGGAGTCCATCCGTGTAGAACGGATACCGAAAACCGCCAAATGGGCAGCGCATCTGGATGTGGATAAATTCAAAGGTTCGGCATTATGCAAATTGATTCTGGATGAGATGAACAACCAGGAAGCGACCGAGCGCGTGATAAGCCAGATTGAGATAGCGGGCCAGGCCTTTGGTTTTAATCCGGTGCAGATTGCCCAGGATTTACGTTCTCAGGGGGTTGCCGGAACGCTGGAAGAAAGTGCGGCCACCGCGGATCGGTATCTGGGCTTTAATCCGCTGCGGGATGTTACGGGTATTACCATGTACGGTTCGGAATTTAAGCCCAAGGAGGGTGTCATCCTGCTGCGGGGGATTTTCAAGACGCAGAATCTGATAAATCTGCTCAATACCGATCCGTCTCGCCTGGAGCATCCTTATAAAAGCTATGTGATTTATGAATGGACCAGCCCGTACCGCGATCGCAAGGGATTTGTTACCTTCTACAGCGACAATTTAATTATTCTGGGCAGCAGCGAGGCCTATGTGCAGGAGTCGCTGGATGTTATGGACGGCAGCGGTGAGAATATCTCCTCTTCGCTGGCACTGCAGTCATTGCCGGAGATTCCGGCGGGTGCGATTTTTGTGGCGGCGGCAGTGGACTTCAGCCAGATACCGGAAATCCAGCCGAAATCGGCGATGCTTAGCCAGATGGATGAACTTACCGTGGTTCTCGGCGAAGTGGATCAGAATGTATATGTCGATTTGGGCATGACCGCTCAAAGTGTGGAGTTGGCGGACCAGACGCAGCAGTTTATCTATGGGATGCTGGCTTTTGCGGAAATCAACCGGCAGAACTTTCCGCTGGTGGCGGACCTGGCCCAGGCGGTCCAGGTGAATAAAACCGATCGGGTCCTGAAAGTCAGTCTGGAAGGGACCACGGAAGAGGTTTTCATCCTGCTTAAAAAGATCCGGGAGCATAAAAAGGAAATGGCAGCCCAGACCCAGACCCAAGGGCAGGGGCAGTAAATTTGAATATCCAACGTTGAGGATCCGCGAAGGTGAGGAAACCATGCCTGGGAGCGGCAGAGAGACGAGAGTGAAGTGAAGCAAGTTTGGCAACGTGTGATGTTTTGAGAAGAAAAATGTAAAGATGCTATCATCTACCAATCGAGACACGCTTCATAATTTGAGCGCGGAGGAGTTGGTCTTTCGGGCGAGAGACGGCTCCTCCGCGTGTTTCGAGGAACTGGTGGAACGGTTTGGCGGCCGGCTGTACCATTTTCTGGTACGGAAAACCGCCAATACGGAAGATGCGGAAGACCTGGTGCAGGAGACCTTTGTCAAGGCGTATCAGAATCTGCATCGTTACGAGCCGACGTATCAATTTTCAACGTGGTTGTTTACCATAGGCGTTCGTTTGGCCATCAGCCATTACCGCAAGGCGAAAAAAAACCGGGTTTTGCGGATGGAGGCCGAGATTCAGGCTGCCGAGCCAGGCCCGTATGAAGTGGTAGCAGAGCAGGAAGACCGTGAGAAGCTCTGGCATACAGCCCGGCGGCTGCCTCCCGATCAGCATGATGCGTTGTGGCTGCGTTATGTGGAAGATCTGCCCGTGAAAGAGATCGCGATAGTGATGGATAAGACGCGGGTGCATGTGAAGGTTCTTTTGTACCGTGCCCGGATGAATATGATGAAAATAGTAGAAGGCAGGTGATGGAGATGTTTTGCTGGTTGTATCGAGTATGGATTTCCCATGTTCTGGACGGGGAACGGGTATTGCCCGGAAGCCTGAAAGAGCATATCCGCACGTGCGATTCCTGCCGGAGGTTCTATCAAACTTCTTTGATGATGGCGGATCGGCTGAAGCAGGAAGCCCCGGGCGGAATGTTCAATCGTCTTTTTGTCGATCTGACCGGTCAGGCTCTGCCCTTGTCGCAAGGACGGCAGCGGCGGTCTCTGCGGCCCTGGCGAGCGGCGGCGGCGGTGTTTGTTGTGGTTCTGGCCGGGGGTGTCATTTACTGGGGTGTATCTACCACTCTGCCGCAACCGGCCCCGAAAAATGAATTGCAGTCCTTTACCGAGACCCTATACGAACACGGCTTCGCTGCGGATACCTTCACCGGCAGGACGGATGGCTCCCTGCAAACTCTGGCAGCCGGCCCCTTCCAGCAGGAAATGTCCCGCATCACCGAAGACGCCAACCGCGCCCTGGATTTCCTGGTGGTCAGCCTGGTCCAATCCGACCCGCAAAATCCCAATAAAAAACCTGGGACCTAACATCCTAGGTTTAAATATTTTAATTATTTAGCAGAACTATTACCATCCAGGAAAACCCCGGTAGCCGCCTAACATTTGCAGCGAACCATTGACTGTGCTGCGACGAGAGACATAATCCTCCAGACTCATATCTCCGACATGGCCGTCAAAGTACACCAGATTGCCGCTTCCTCTTGCTTTATTGAAGGATGTGGTATTGCTGTAAATGTCCCCCGATACCATGTGGTATCTGCCAATGGAATCTTCAGAGTTATCGTTGGTATTATATATCGGATTGAACAGGGATACACTGTTATCCCAGGAGGCATAGTCCCATTGATCCTGTTCGTACAACATGAAAACGTCATACGGGGACGGCTTGACCAGATCCGGATTGGCACGCCCATAAGCATCTTGTTGCCCGGTGTAGCCCGCTTCTCCATTGACCGAATAACTCCACATCGGTCCGGGCAGATTGCCTGCTGAATCAGTACCTGGCCAGCCCCAAACCTCACCACTGTGCAGAGCTGTGCCTACTCTCTGTTTGGGATTCATTTTATCGCTGAGCGTGGGGCAGGTATAACTTTTTGCAGCGTTGGCATACTCCCAGATAAAACCCCATTCAAAAGCATGAGCCAATTGTTCGGCATTCGGAGCGTTCCAGGGGCCTGTACTATGTACTGCACACTCATCAAACTCAATCCCCCAGCAGGGAATTTTTTCTTGGTGATCTTTGGCGTATTGAATGGTTCCGAAACCCAGCGCCTTCAGGTTGGTTTTGCAGACAGTCATGCGGGCGGCGTCTCTAATTCTTGACAGAGCGGGCATGAGGATGGAGACCAGAATCGCGATAATCGCGATGACGACCAGGAGTTCGACGAGCGTAAATCCTTTAGTTCTTTTGGTTTGCATTGTAAATCCTTTCTTTCTTTGTTAAAACTAAAACCATTTTATCATAATGACATTTCAAGTGTAAATCTTTATATATAACCGCTGTGGGCGGATTGAATGAAGGAAATAATCATGGGGAAAACCAGTTCCGGAAGCTAAACTATTATCCTGCTTGTTTTTAGAGGCCATGGTTTGTTCCATCGGCCTGTTAGTACCAGGTTTGGAATTGGCATCGAAGAGCGACGGATCAAGGTTGATGTCGTATTCGATGATATTCCGCTGGCATAGCTGCCATTTGAGATCCTTGAATTTCCGGATTTCGCACATACGGATGCGATTCTCGGCGTCAATCCAGAGATAATACCGGGTATTAGGGGAATAATCGGGATTGTACAGGACATAACATTCACAGAAATCACCATCGATTTTCTGGTCTCCCAATGGGCTGCGGTCGATATTTCGGCTGAATCTTTCAATCAGGGCGAACCGGACCCTGGATTTTCTGGTGGTCAGCCTGGTTCAATCCGACCCGCAAAATCCCAATAGAAAACCTGGGATATAAAACATCCCAGGTTTAAATATTTTACTATGTTAGCAGAATTAATCCCATCCTGGAAAACCCTCGTGGCCGCCTAATAGTTGCAACGAACCATTGGCTGTGCTGCGACGAGAGATATATTCCTCCAGACTCATATCTCCGACATGACCGTCAAAGTAAACCAGATTGCCGCTTCCCCTTCTGTTATCGAAAGTTGATCCAGCGACATAACTAATCTCCCCCGATACCATGTGGTATCGGCCAATAGAATCCTCTGAATTGTTGTTGGTATTATAGATCGGATTGAACAAAGATACAGTGTTATCCCAGGAGGCATAGTCCGATTGATCCTGCTCGTACAACATGAAAACGTCATACGGGGACGGCTTGACCAGATCTGGATTGGCTCGCCATTGACTATCTCTCGCCCCGGTCCTGCCCGGCTCTCCATTGACCGAATAACTCCACATCGGTCCGGGCAGATTGCCTGCTGAATCAGTACCTGGCCAGCCCCAAACCTCATTACTGTGCAGAGCTGTGCCTACTCTCAGTTTGGGATTCATTTTATTATTCAGCGTGGGGCAGGCATAACTTTTTGCAGCGTTGGCATACTCCCAGATAAAACCCCATTCAAAAGCACGAGCCAATTGTTCGGCATTTGGAGCGTTCCAGGGGCCTGTACTATGTACGGCGCACTCATCAAACTCAATCCCCCAGCAGGGAATCTTTTCTTCGTGATCTTTGGCATATTGAATGGTGCCGAAACCCAGCGCCTTCAGGTTGGTTTTGCAGACAACCATACGGGCCGAGTCTCTAATTCTTGATAGAGCGGGCATGAGGATGGAGACCAGAATCGCGATAATCGCGATGACGACCAGGA
>CAZOMV010000005.1:0-5781 GCA_964580995.1 uncultured Pirellulales bacterium | reverse complement strand
AATAATCGGGATTGTACAGGACATAACATTCACAGAAATCACCATCGATTTTCTGATCTCCCAATGGGCTACGGTCGATATTCCGGCTGAATCTTTCAATCAGGGTGAGAATAAAGTCCATTTTCCCCGGTTCGCGAATGCTTTTGAGCTGCATGGAGTTGCCATCGGGATACCGGAACCAGCGATTTTTGCCGTCATCGACGATTTCGCTGATTTTTTTCCCATTTTGCCAGGACTGGTGTATCAGCCCTTCCTTACGGTCATACCAGAGTTTACACAGGGTCAGTTCCTGTCCATCCGAAATATTTTCCGTTACCTGGTAGAAATGATCTGAATTGTCAATGGCTGCCTTAATCTGACTATAGAAGGCCGGCTGGGTTTTGGCATACAAGGCCAGCCAAATACCGGTTACCAGCATCAGGCAGGCTGCCAGGGTCAGGGCCGGTTTGAGAATATAGATAAGGGATAGATTCCCCTTAGCCGGCAGGTCGAGGCGGGAAGATGCACGGCTGCGTATCCGCTGCATGACATCTTCCGCCAGGGATCCCTGACTGATGAGCGTTTGCCCCAGCTCATCGAGTTTTCGTGCTATTTTTTCATTCTCCGGATTCATCGATCCAGTCCTTACAATAAACCTTCAGATTTTTATAGGCTCTCGCCAGCAGTTTGTTCACGGCCCCGCGCGAACTGCCGATTATTTCGGCGATCTCCTCATCCGAATGGCCGTCAAAATGCCGCAGCATGACTACCAGTTGCTGTTGTTGCGGCAGTTTGCTGATCGCCTGCAGCAGTAGTCTGGTTTCCTCATCGAGTTGCGCCCGGCTGATCGGGGCCGAAACTGCTACCGGCCTGTTCAGACGCATATATTTACTTTTTTCTTTCCGTAAAGTTAAGGCCTGCCGACGGGCAATCTGGAACAACCACCATCGGAAGGTTTCTGGTCTTTTTAGGGCCGCCAGGTTTTCATAGGCCTTGTAAAAGGCCTCCTGGGCGGCATCCTGGGCCTCATCCCAGTCACCCAAAATCGCGGCGGCTATCGCACGAACCACATACTCGTAACGCCTTATCAACGGAGTAAACGCTTCCGGGTTGCCTTGCAGCACTGCCTGAATTAGCTCAACGTCCGTCAGCAAAACCTTTTGTTCTCCATCCAGGGGAGCGTTTTTTTCACCATATAGACAGCGCTCCCTGCCATTTTTGGACGCAAAAAATTTCGAAAT
Source organism: uncultured Pirellulales bacterium (assembly GCA_964580995.1). Taxonomy (GTDB): domain Bacteria; phylum Planctomycetota; class Phycisphaerae; order Sedimentisphaerales; family SM23-30; genus JAKJEP01. The sequence continues at coordinate 4,561 of CAZOMV010000005.1, read as the reverse complement.
TCGAAAAATTTTTATAAAATCATATTTAACAGCACTTTACATTACCAAAAAAATTGGCGTTTGTAGTATAAATTTTTCCGGGAGCCTTTACAAGCCAATTGCGGGCGGGAAAAACAATAGTTTCCTTCGGGTATATGGATTATCAATATGAAATACCTTATGATCCCAGGTTATTGCTGATTAGATCATTGGTATTTATCCTTGCGGTTGGATCGTTGGGATTCTCTACATTCCCTCTTCGAGCCAGTTCTGGGCCAATTGGGCGTAGTCGCGGAGGTCCACGCGGGTATCCCCGTTGACGTCCGCACCGGCGCAGACTGTGGGAGTACAATCGCACTGCGTCCATTTTTCGGAGAAAATCATCAGGTCATCCATATCCACCGTGCAATCGGCGTTGAGGTCAGCCTCCGGCGACATCGGGGGAGCGAAACGCAGATCATCCGTCCAGAGCAGGAAGCCGGAATCCCAGGTGTCGGCGTGAATCTCCAGGTAATTAATCTGGGCGATATTCGGCGTGCCCTGGACCGTTCGCCGCCAGCCGTTATTTTCATTGTCCGGCGCGTCCAGGGGGATCTGATAACTCTGCCAATAGACGCGGCAATCATTGAGCAGCACGGGGAGGCCGCCGTCCTGGTAGAAGCGGTATTCGAAGAAATTATCCGCATCGGTCAGCAGGCGAATCCAGGGGCCTTCCTGGAATTCGTTGCCGTTGGCAACAAAAAGACTCAGATGGAGCAGCCCGGCGTGCGTGAGGTCCCAGGCGGCGTTCTGCGTCAGCGGGTAGCGCAGGCAGGTGTCGAATCCGCCATCGGTCATGCCCCAGATGGAAGCAGAGCCGGCGATTTTGTTGTTGGTATCATCAAGGACGACGGAATTCTCCGGCTGCGACTCGGCGGCCCAGAATTCCCATTGGGAGGAATTATTCTCGGCCAGATCGTACGTTGGGTAGCCGTCCGATTCGCAGGGGGTCAAGCCGACGAATCGGGCCGCCAGCCGGGCGGTGGCCGCCGCAGACGTGTCGGTCAGGCCGCGCAGCTCGCCGTCCACGTCGAACCGGATGCGATCAGGATTGCTGAAGGTAATCGTGCGGCTGACGCTCTGATTCGGCGTAAGGACGCCGCCGCTCAGCAGGGAGCTTAAATCGAGATAGGGCTGGCCCTGCGGCGTGACGCCATTGGGATCGGCCAGCGACACCGACGCCGGAAAGACGTTCTCGATGACCAGCCATAACGGCGCGTGAAGGGCCACGGCGGTATTATTGGTCAGGGTCAACAGGGTGGATGACTTTTCCGTCAGGCCGTCATAGTGCCAGACGCCCAGGTTCAGGATGTCATCCGGCAAGATTGTCCGCCCGTCGGCAAAGACCACCGCGGGGGCCGCCGTCACCGCCGGATCGAAAACAACGTGCGCCGTCTGGCCGGCAGCGACCGTCCCCTGGGTATAAGCAGTGGCTGCGCCTGTTCCGTCCAGCAGATACAGGGTGAAATCGCCGTCGTCGTAGCCGGTCATCTCCAGATCCAGCCAATTCTCCGGCATCTTGAACAACCAGGCCAGCGTGCCGTCGGGCAGTACGAACGGCATCCAGTCCAAACCGGGAATCTCGGCGATGAACTGCGGCTGATTAGGATCACCGTTGGTAAGATTTCCGGTGCGCAGGCCGCTGCCGTCGGTGAACATGATATTCACCGGACAATCCACGATCAAAGCCGGTTGCGGCGGTTCCATCAGAGTGTAGCTCCAATAGGGCTCGGGCGGATACGGCAGACTTTTGTTGGGATAATGGGAGTTAATGTATTCGTCGCTGGAGCCGGCGTCGGTATTTAGTTCCAGCACCTGGCCGACGAAGGGCATTCTCAACCCGATGGTGGCCAGCCACGTAAACCAGTCATATACCCCGTCTTTGGGATCCTGCGTCGGCCAGGGATCGAGCACGGTGGAAAAAAGCACATCCCAGCAGGTTCGCTCGTGGGTCCAGATGGCCGCGGCTTGATGAGCGCCACCCAGTTGCATGATCGGACCGAAATCAAATCCGTTCATAATCCAGCTTTCGGTGGAGCTTAGCCGCAACGAATCCAGCAGGTAGAGCACCTGTCTCTGGTACCCGCCGCAGGTGAAAATCTCCATTTCCCAGAAACGCTGGGGAGCGATATGGACCAGGGCGTCGGTCAACAGGCCGGCGTACCCCTTGGCTGCCGAACGCACGCTGGTGGCCAGAGCCGGATTGATCGACCATAGCACATGAAAATAGTAGTCATTATCCGTCCATATTAGGCCGTGTTCGATGTCATTCTCGTAGTGATCGATAATCAGTTCGTAGTTCTCGACAACCGGCAACTCCTGGCTGTCGGTGACCGCCGGATCGGTTTTCACCCTGGCGGTCAGGTCCACCACGTTGATATTCGGTAGTTCGCCCACGTTATATATTTTATATTCGTTCAAGGTGGAGATGCTGACGTTGAAAAAGGCCTGGCCCTGGCTGTCAGTGGTGACCTCGGCCGGGAATTGGATGGCCCCGTGGCCCAGCTCGGCAGTCTGATCCTGGGCGACGGAAGACAATTCGATGACCTGGCCGCCGACATCCACCCCGGACAGCTCCAGCATCATGGGAATCTCCGTGACGCCATTACGCGTGACCTCGGGGTGTCCTCCGAAGCCGAAGGAGCGAATCACCGGATTGTCAGGCTCGCGGCCGGGCACGGACAGGTAGCGGGCCTCATCGACAGCCATCAGGTACAGGCCGTATTCCACCATGTCCACGGTGCAATCGTCGGTGAGACTGCGGGGCGGGTATTCGGCGGTGACAGTCGCCAGGGCCGCCTCGTCCGCGGCGCGGAAGATGACGATGACCCTGCCCTGGCTGTCGGTGTTGAGGGTCAGTTGGGTGACAGGATTCTGCGTAGCCGGATCGATGAGATAGCCGAGGTCGGTCTGGAGGGTCACCGGCTGGTTGGGGGCCGCCCCGCCGTAAAGCAGCAATTGTGCGGTAATCACGGCTGTGGCGGAGCCGTTGCTGGGGATGGAGGCTTTGTCGGTCGAGATGTTCAGCACGGCGCAGTTGGTTCCCTCCTCGATGGTGCCGCCGAGGTTTTCGAGGGTCTGGTAATAAATACTGTAGCAGTTGCGATAGAGGATCGAGCCGGCGGCCAGGCGCAGGTGTTTGACGTAGAGGGCTTCGTGCCCCGACCAGGCGGGTTGATTATCCCTGGAGTCGCGCAGATTAACGCGGGCGTTGGGTCCCAGGGAAAGTTCAGCCAGGACGAAGTTGTCGGCAAAGCCTTCCGGGGCGTCACCCAGGTCCTTGCCGGCCACTTCGTAGTAGGCGGTGTCAGCCGGCACCGAGGCGTCAAAGAGCAGCGTGACATTTTCCAGCCCGGCCAACTGGCTCGAACTGGAGGTGCGGTTGTTGAAATCGGCGGTTTTGGTGGGCGGGATCGCCGCGTCGTTCATGTGGATCAGGACGCCGCCGGACGTGGTGAAATTGGCGTTGCTCATGAATTCCAGCAGTTCGCTGATATAGGTCGTGGTGCCGCTGTTGATATTGAGGTTGCCCTGGTAGCCGCCGCCGACATAGAAAAGCTTGGTTTCCAACCGCCCGCCCTGGAAATCGTAGTTACCCGTTGCCTGATTATCGTAGCCAGCATAGAATGAAATATATACCCCGTCTGTAGCTTTAACCAGTCCGCCAGTTTGTATGAAGTTGCCGTTGCTGTAATAGGAGATATGCAGGGCATTGCAGTTGAGGACGCCGCCATCCATGTGGTAGGTGCCCGGGCTGCGCATTAAAGTACCCGTGGGATAGCCGTAGCCGATGGCCAGCATGTTGGCGTTGAAGGTTCCGCCACTCTGATACATGTGGGCCATGTGGTTATACATCGTGGAGTAACCGACAAAGGTCCAGTCGGTGGCGGTCAGATCGCCGTTGACGATATCGAGACGGGCGGAACTGCCGAAAGTTTCATCGCCCAGCCTGATCTTGGTGCAGATTTCGCCGGGTTGCGTGACGCTGACATAGGGAACGCTGGGGTCGCTGATGAAGAGCAGTATACCGTTTTCCGAGGTGGGTTCGTGCGGATTCCAATTGCCGGGGCCCGACCAGTCGCCCGGAACGCCGGCGTGGGCCCAATAGCAGTTGTGCACCCCATTATCCGCCTGAAGGGGCAGGGCCCATGCCAGCAGCGCCATAACAAGAACACCCCCTATCGCCCAATTTGCACCCTTTGTAACAACTTGTACTGATTTACACATTTCTCCGCCTCCTGTCGGACTGTAGTGTTTGGTTACAATCACTACTAATTTCGTAATCTTGTTTTATTCCATATTTTTCCTTTTGCTAATGCTTTTACCTCAGATTCTCATCTCTTACAGCATCGGCGATATGGAATAGGTTCAATGATATAACATTTCGACTAAAAAAACAAGTACAAAGTGGCTGACACGGCCGTTGATAAATATAAATCCTGAATATACAGTACTTTAAAGTGTCCCTGTCGGGCCTGAAACCACCTCATTCCTGTATTCCCTCTGGTTCAGATTGACGGTTTTCTGCCCCATGTTATCTTTT
>CAZOMV010000004.1:0-98892 GCA_964580995.1 uncultured Pirellulales bacterium | reverse complement strand
TGCTGGAATGCTGGTTTCTCCCCGTAAAAAAGAAGTATGGGATTTTAATGCTGGGGGAGAGGGGCGAATGGATTGGCTGGGGGGAGGAAAAATTACGAATTATGAGTTAGAAAATGGTTATCGGCAAATGGTTCTCAGCTATCGGGTATTGATGCTCAGTTTATGGTTATTGGGTAGAAGTCAGGGAGAAAAATACCAGTTGACGGGGGGAGGCGGGGGGGATTATGATGGGGGGATGAGCGGAACAACGATGCGGAAACGGGCAGCCGGCTGGCGATGGTGAAGCGAGAAAGGCGGAACGCAGATTCTATGCATGGTGTGGTGAAAGAGTTTGGTGGTTTTGTGGCGGGCTGGGGGACAGTATAAAAACGGTGTATGACCCCTTTAATTTTACTGATGAGAACCAAATACATGAATATCAATAAAAAAAATTATCTGAAAATATTGAAATCTGAGTTTATAGCAGAAAGTGGGAGCTTTTTTAGTAAAATGAGATGTCATCTGGAATGGGATAAAGAAGCTTTTTCACGACTTGTTTGTGTGATGCAGATATGCTGTGAAGAATATGAAGGACATCATGACAATGAATTTTTTACATATAAGGTAGAGAGATGGCTTGCACAAGGTTTTTGGTATTTTGGAAAATCTGTCAAACCATGGGCCCAACATCCTAATTTCCCACGAGAATATCCACAGGAATATTATGAGAAAGCCTATCAGAGATTGGAACTTTTAGCAAGTTGGTTTTTTATGGGTGTATGCCCCACAGAAAATGGATGGGGTTTTGAACCGTTATGAGAGATAAGGGAATAAAATGGGACATTGTGAATGATAGCAATCGGCTCTTTCCCAAGTAAATAATTCGTAGGGTTCAATCCGCCAGCTAGCCAATTCTACCGGTGCGATCACCGACTGCTACTCCTACGACGCCTATGGTATGATGCTCGGCGGCAACCCGACCGACGCCTCTCCCGCCGCGACAAATTTGTTATACACCGGCGAACAGTACGACGCCAACCTCCAGCAGTACTACCTCCGCGCCCGGTATTACAATCCCTCCAATGGCCGCTTCAATCAGCTTGATCCCTTTGCTGGCAACTATTCTGATCCGCAATCTCTCCACAAATACCTCTACTGCCACGCTAATCCGGTCAATGCCATTGACCCGAGTGGGATGTTTGAATTCAATATCGGAGGACTATTAAACGCTATAACGACACATGCAATTCTTATATCCTGTCTCTATATGGGTGCTAATGCCCTTTATAATTTAGCAAGTTTTGCTACTGCGGACATGATAAGCAAGAACCATTATGAACCTTCTGGTAGGTGGATTACATCGACGGCTGGTCTTGCATTGGGATTTGGACCAATAGGAGGCATATATAGTCTAATGACAGCTCGAGGGACAAGTACCGGTAAGGCTATAGTCGGAGCGTTCATTGCTTGTGGACTAGTATTTCCCGTCTCTAAAGTGAAAGATGGAGTAAAATATCTTTTAGAGCATAAGTCAGACCTAGCAGATGCTATTAAAGCGAATTGGAATCAGAATCCGCTTGACAACGGCCTTAAAGTTGTTAATATTATACTTAACGGATTTAGAAATTTTAGTCAAAATATTGGCGCTGAATTCAAGCAAGGAAGTTTTGAGGCTGGGCTAATGGGTGGAAACGGAATTGTGATGAATGCTCCTTATGCGGGTGATGTAGTTGGCTTGTCAGTTGGTGGCGGTGGTACTATTCAGGGTGTAAATGTTGGTGTCTATGGTGAAGCTTTCTTTAGTTTTACCTTATCAGAAGGTTTTACAGGTGTAGTATCAGTTGGCGGCGGAATGACGCTTAGCTTTGCGACGAAACCAACAGGTTTAACAACTGTCGGTATTTCATTGTTTCTACCAAGAAATATGAAAGATTGGGGTATAGCAGACCTCTAAAACATAGTATAATATTATAACAAAGCAGAGTTAAAAGGAATTAACAATGGCATTAGCAGAACAAATAATATACTTTCTGAAAAGCCAAGTTCTCAAATGGTTTACGATTGGTTTTGGTTTCTTTTTGATTATACTTGTTTTTTGGTTGTTTTATGGATATCAGAAAGGATCCTACTGGAATGCAAAAAGGGCGAGATCTGAGGGGGATATATACCGAGCAGTAAGTCTTTTCAAAGAAACTGTCTATAAAGATATAAAACTATCACGTAAGGCATTGCTTAGATTGGAAGAAATGGATGATTTACTTGCTTTAGAAGCTTTGATTGATTTACTTGATCTTCCTGAAATGGATAAGATAAATTATCAAATACGCAAACAAATGTGCCATGTTATTCGCCAACGAACCAGTGGTACAACCGCAGATTCACTATCACTTGATCCGTATGCCTCTCAGGAAATCCGTGCCAAGCAGAAACAACAGTGGCAGGAGTGGTTAACCAAAGCCAAAGAACAATACAATTGGCAGAATAGAAAATTCGTACCAAAGGAATAAAAATAATTTTGCATAAAAAAGTGGGAAGAAAAATATTCTCCCCTTTTTCTAGGTAAATAGTTTATAGCATATGCTCCTTCTCAAGTAAATATTATACGCAGTGGGGTATAAATGGGGGCAGACATTATTTTTTGTCGTCATCGCCAGTCGGCCCTGGCGAAAGTGCGTATTTCGCAGCGGGGCATCTATCTGTTCCTGGCGTTGGTGATGCTGCTCAGTCCGGAAGGGCTGGTGCAATTGGCGCAGACGGATGTGCAATATAGCCAGCTTTGCACGAATAGCTGGGGCAAGGGCGGCCAGGTCATTACCTATACGTATGACGATAACGGTTCCGTAGAGACCAGGACCACCGGGGAGGGTGCAACGGTCCGGTATTTGGGATATGGTATGAGAGCGGAGGAATAGAAGATGGATTAATGGCCGGGGCCTGGAGATGTGCGAAGGGGAGGGGTTTTAATTTGCACAGCGTATAACCTACGGAAGCTGTTTCGTAGCGGGAAAGCTTGTTGGGGAGCTAACCCGCATATCTCACAGACTGTCGATTTTCAGCGGCGCTGAAAACTGACGGTCGAACTTGGCAAAGCGATAAATAGCATATAAGACAAACTAAACCATGTAGTTATCAATATATTTGTCAAAATCTCGTGAGATATGCAGGCTAGATCCCTATTGCCGCGGAGCGGCAGTAAGGTTTTGATTTTGTTTGCGCTCGAAGCGGCTGTAGATGGCCGGCAGCACCAGCAGGGTAGCCAGGGTGGAGGTGACCAGTCCGCCGACGACCACCAGGGCCAGCGGTTTCTGCACTTCCGAGCCGGGGCCGGTCGCCAGGATCATGGGGATCAGGCTGAAGACGGTGATGGAGGCGGTCATCAGGATCGGGCGCAATCTGGCCCGGCAGGCAGCCAGCACGGCTTCCTCGACATTCATGCCGGACTGGCGCAGTTGGATGATATAGGATATCAGAACCATCCCGTTGAGTACGGCCACGCCAAAGAGTACGATAAAACCGACGGAGGCCGGTACGGATAGATACATACCCGTCAGATGAAGGATCCCAATGCCGCCTACCAGAGCGAACGGCAAAGTCAGCAGGACCAGGATGGCCAGGCGCAGCGACTGGAAGGTGATAAACAGCAGCAGGAGGATGGCCCCGATCACGACGGGGGTAATGATGGATAACCGCCGCATGGCCTGAATCTGATTTTGAAACTGGCCGCCCCATTCGATATAATAACCGCTGGGCAGGGTGACGTTTTCCCGGATCCGTTTTTGCGCTTCGGCCACATAGCCGCCGATGTCCCGGCCCTGAATATTCACTTCAATGGCCATCCGGCGCCGGGCATTTTCGCGGCTGATCTGGACGGGACCTTCCTCCATGGCGATATCCGCCAGTTGGCTCAGGGGCAGGCTGAAGCCCTGTCCGGTATCAACCAGGATTTCGCCCAGCGACTGGACGGAACGGCGGACGAGGTCCGGGAATCTCAGAACCAGATCGAATATTCGGTCTTCCTGGTAAATCTGGGCGGCGGGTTTTCCGCCCAGGACGATTTCGATGACATTGAGCACATCACTGACATTGAGACCATAGCGGGCGATTTTACCGCGGTCAATTCGGATGGACACATATGGCTGGCCGGCTATCACTTCCGTGACCAGATCGGCGGTACCCCGGATGCCGGTTAGTACGGAGGCGATTTCGCCGGACTTTTGTTTGAGAATTTCCGCATCGGTTCCAAAGAGCTTTACGATAATCTGGGCCTTGGTTCCCGCGACCAGTTCATCGATGCGGCACTGAATGGGCTGGCTGAAACCGTAGGCGATGCCGGGAATATCTTCAATGGCCTCTCTCATTTTCTCGTACAGTTCGTCGCGGGTGGCGGCGTTCTTCCACTGGGAGCGAGGTTTCAGAGAGCCGACAAATCCGGTTTTTTCCACGCCGCGGGCCTCGATGGCAATGCCCGTCTGGCCGGTTTTCCCGATAATGGTTTCCAGTTCCTCAAACTGCATCAGGCGTTTTTGCACCATTTCGGCGATCAAGGCCGAGCGCGGCAGGGAGGTGCCGGGCGGAAGCTGGATGTCCATGTCGAAGGCGCCCTCGTCCATGATGGGGATAAACTCCTTTCCCAGATAGGGGGTGCTGGCGGCAGCCAGGGCCAGGACGAGCGCGGAGACGGCCATGACCGCGTTGCGCCAATGCAGGGACCAGCGCAGCAGGGGCAGGTACAGCCACCGAATCATTCTCATCAGCAGGCTTTCCTTTTCCGGCCCTGATTTCAGGAAGAAGGAACAGAGTACCGGGACGACAAAAATGGAAAGGAACAGCGAGGCGAAAATGGCGATGGCCACAGTGTAGGCCAGCGGGGCAAACATCTTGCCTTCCATGCCCTGCAGGGTAATGATCGGCAGGAAGGTCAGGGCGATAATCAGTTCGCCGAAGATGCTGGGTTTTCGGACTTCCACCACCGCCCGGAGAACGACGGCCAGCTTTTGGCTTTTATCCGGCTGATGGCTGAGGTGCCGCTGCACATTCTCCACCTGGATAATGGCGGCGTCAATGATCATGCCGATGGAAATGGCCAATCCTCCCAGGGACATCAGATTGGCATGCAAACCGGCCTGCTTCATGACCAGGAAGGTCAGCAGCATGGACAGGGGCAGGGTCAGGAGCACAATAATCGCGCCCCGTACGCTGCGCAGGATCAGGTAAAACACCACGACCACTAAGATTGCCCCTTCGGCCAGGGTCTTGATGACGGTATGAATGCTTTTGCCGACGATTTCGGAGCGATCGTAGAAGGATTTGATTTGAATGCCGTCCGGCAGCACGGTGGAGGCATTGATTTCCGTCACTTTGGCTTTCACCCGTTCGACTACCGTGCGGCTGTTTTCCCCCTTGAGCAGCATCACCACGCCGCCTACCGTTTCGCCTTTGCCGTCCTTCAAGGCCAGGCCCTGCCGCAGGGCGTGTGAGGATTCCACCTGGGCAACATCCCGGATATAGACGGGCACGCCGTCCTGGGATTTCAGGACGACATTGCCGATGTCGGCCATATTCTGGATGAGGCCGATGCCGCGGATTACGTACTGCTCGGTTGGTGTTTCGATGATGTTGCCGCCGGCGTTCTGGTTATTCTGTTCGATGGCCTCGAAAACATCCTGAATGGAAAGCCTGTAGGTCAAAAGTTTTTCAGGATGTAATGTGACCTGGAATTGCTGGATATAGCCGCCAAACGAGTTAATCTCATTCACGCCGGGTATCCCCTTGAGGATGGGGGCGATCACCCAGTCCTGCAGGGTTCTCAGCTCGGTGAAATATCCGACTTTTTCCGCCGGATCGGCCGGTTCCGGCCCCTCCAGCGTATATTGGTAGATTTCCCCCATGGCCGTGGCGACAGGCCCCATTTCACAATCCACGCCGGCGGGCAGGGATTCCTTAACACTCGTAAGCCGTTCAAACACCAGTTGGCGGGCAAAGTAGATATCGACAGCGTCCTGGAAAACCAGCGTTACCACGGACAAGCCGTACTTGGTGATGGAACGCATGTCATCCAGCCCCGGAATGCCGCGCATGGCCATTTCGATGGGGTAAGTGACAAATTTTTCGATCTCCAGCGGGGAAAGGCCGGGGGCATTGCAAACAATCTCCACCTGCACATTGGTGACATCCGGAAAGGCGTCGATCGGCAGAGTCCGGAAAGCCAGAGTGCCCAGGCCGATAATGGTGATGCAAAGGATCACAACCAAGAGTCTGTTATTCAGGGCCAGGCCCATCAATTTTTCTAACATCTTAACCTCGATGCAAAAGTCTGTTTAATGTCCGCCGCAGGGGTCTCCCGTGGACTTGGTCATTTCCGATTTGAGGGTGAAGGCCCCCCGGACGACATAGTTTTGACCCGGTTCCAGGCCGGATACGATCTCCACCCATTCCTCGTTCCTTCGCCCCGGTTCCACCGGCTGGGGCAGAAAGCCCTCTTCGGCGGGAACAAACACCAGGGACATTTCTTCGTGGGTCACGACCGCTTCCCGGGGGACAACGACTTTGCCGTCCACCTCTTCAATGCAAATGTCGGCCATGGCAAATGTGCCCGGCCGCCAGCGTCCCGAATCGTTCGGAATAATGATGCGGGCCAGGGCCGTCCGGGTGTTTTCATTTACCACCGGGCTGACATAGCTGACCACCGCTTCTGCCCGCTCGTGTTCGGTTTTCAGGACGGCCTGCTGGCCGGGTTTGACATAGGGCAGGTCTTTCTGGTGAATATTGACATTGACCCAGACGTCGTTCAGGTCGGCGATCACAAACGGCTGGGAATCCTCCCGGAGCACTTCGCCGTGCGTTATGTGTTTTTCAACAATAGTGCCTGCAATTGGGGCAATAATCTCATAGATGATATACGATTCTTCCGGATCACGGGGCAGATTATCCAGATATTCCTGCGAAAAGCCGATGGCATGGAGTTTCTGTTCCGCCGAGCGCAGCGAGATCCGGGCATCGGCCACTTCGCCGGCGGCTTTCAGGTAGTCCTGTTCGGCGGTAATCTTCTTTTCCCAAAGGTTTTTTTCCCGCTCATATATGGTTTCGGCCAGGGCGAGTTTTTCGCGGCCGGCCAGATAGGCCGCCTTGTAATCGGCCAGTTCCCGGCTATGGAGGACCGCCAGCACCTCCCCGGCTGTGACTTTGTCCCCCAGGGTTTTGGCGACCGAATGAACCACGCCGGGAATGCGGGGGACCACATGTGCTTTTTTATCTTCGTTCAGCGCAATTTCCGCGGGCAGGGTGGTATAGAGGCCGATCTCTCCCGGACCCGCCTGCGCTACTTCAATGCCGAACTGACGGATGGCTGCCTCGCTCAATACCACGTGGCCTTCGTGAGCATGAGGGTCCGTCTCCGTTTCATGGCCCGGCTCAGTGGATTCGGCATGATCGGCATGATTTTCCGATTCATTCTCATACTCTTCACTCGTGCAATCCGGACAACTGGTTGTGGCGTTGGCCACACCTGCCGGAAATATGCCTGAAAAATATACCGCGGCGCCAATTGCCAAAAAGACCGTCAGAACCGCACCGATAGTTAAAAAATTACGTTTATTCATGGTTGATCTCCTGTTTATTTTCCATAATAGTTGTGGTATCCAGATCGAGTGTTCCACCCACCAGCCGCTCGATATCGGTATGGCTCTGGTGGTAGAGCAGCAGGATGTCAAGGTATTGCTGCCGCACCTGGAAGAGGGTACGCTGGGCGTCGAGCAGGTCCAGGTAGCCGAACTTTCCCTGCTGATAGCCCTCCCGAGCCGCCGCAAAGGACTGCTGGGCCGCGGGAATGATGGTATCCCGCAGATTGACTGACAGATCGTAGGCTGACAGCATGGAGGTATAAGCCTGCGCCAAGCTGGTCCTTGCAGATAGATCGCTTTCCCTGGCCAGCTCGCGGCTTTTATTGAAACGGGCACGGGCAGCGTTAAGATTGCCCTGATTCCGGTCGAACAGGGGCAGCGGGATGGCCACTCCCACGATAAAGGCGGTGTCGCCCGGCTCGGAATAATATTTGGTCCCCGCGGAGACCGTGATATCCGGTGCGGTTCTGGCCTTCTCCAGGGCCAGGGCGGCCTGCCGCTGATTCAGTTCCGCGGTCCAGCGGGCCACATCGGGATTCTGCGCGAGGCGGGCGGCGAAATCCTCATACGATCCATGCGGCCGGATACGATACATGTCACCTTTCAGTCCGGGAAAATCCGGATGGAAACTGCCCCAGAAACCCGCCAGTTTCGTGCGGGATATATCCAGGCTGCGACGGACATTCTCCAGCTCGACCTGGCTGGCGGAAAGGCTTACCTCCGCTTTTAATGCTTCCGGGGGTGATTCTTTCCCCGCGCTCACCCGTTCCTGCACCGTATTCTTCACTTCCTGCGCCAGCTTGTTTAGCTCCCGGGCCAGGCCGAGCCGCTCCTGAGCCGCCAGAACATCCACATAGGTTTTCGCGGCCTCCGCGAAGAGATCCAGCCGCTTTACCTGATAATCCCACTGGGCCAGTTCGGTATCCAAACCGGCCAGCCGGATTTGTTTATTCCGTTTCCCGGCCAGTTGGATCAACTGATTGATCTGGATCGTGGTTTCCGCGGTGTCAAATCCTCGAGCGTCTCCTGAGCCGCCGAAATCCTCAACCGCCGTCTCCAACTCCGGATTGGGCCGCAGGCTGCTTTGCAATGCCAGGGCCTCCTGGGCCCGGATTTCCTGCGAATAAGCTGCCAGCGTGGGATTGTGCAGCAGAATCCGGGCAAAGGCATCGCCCAGACTCAGGATGCGGTTTGGTTCATCAACCGGTGCCCCTACCGATTGTAAGCCGTTTTCTTCGTTCAGGTTCTCAGGAAGAGGTTCCGCAGGATTTTGAGGCTGCGATGCGGCTGAACCAGACGACTGAGGATCTATTTCCGTTTGCCAAGGAGTTTGAACGGTGCAGCCTGTTGTTACGGTAAAAATTAACAGTAGAAATAGGAAGTATGTTTTCAAATAAAACCTGCCTTTCTGGAGGAGGCACACGATCTGCGCGCAGAGTTAAAAAGAGGAAACAAAAAAGGCGGGAATTATCAATTCAGCAGGATAACCAAATCGCGAAAGGCGTGAAGATCCCCTGGGTTCCATTGGCGGACCGGTTCATTAAACCAATACCCGGAAAACGCGATGGATACAGAAGGTAAAGGATAAACCATCGAGGGAGCTGAGATCTCCATCGTTTTTCTGGCAACTACAAGACCGTTTATCGTATCCGGGATGGACAGGTCGTAACAGGCAGACGTGGAGCCTATACCCGGCAGATCACCGGCCGGTTGTGATTGGGAACAACCTTTGGCATATAAGGATTCAATAGCGCAATGTCCGTCGGTCCCGAAACATAATACAGCACCACCCGGCAGTACACTGGTACAAACCAAGCTAAAAGCCAACCATGTTGTTAATTTTGTCCACATAGTATATAGTATTCTATAAATACAACTCCATATGCCTATTATATATCTATGTAAAATCCAGTCAAGTGCTTAATCCCCAACTATTAATCCCCAACTATGACGCCAGCGTCAAAAGCTTTTCGATCCCTTGTTATTGGTGAGCCAGAACCGTTTTTGGATGTCAATATCGACTTTTGGCGGATCCGTCAAGTATGTTAACCCTCAAGGTAAAACTGGGGCTTCTGTTGGGGTTATCGGGCGGGGAAATTGCGCGAAAACGGCCAGGGTGAATGGCCAAAATTGCGCAAGGCAAAAAAATTTTGCTGAGGATTGACAAGGGGTTATGGCGATTTTTTGAAAAAAAATGGGAAAAATGGTGCGCAGTTGTGGACATCAGCCCCTATATAGAGGCAGGCATTACCTGCACCATTATCGACGTGGGCGCGAATGACAATATGACGCTTCCGCTGGAAGCTGCATGATTCGTGATAGAGAGGATTGGGGAAATCCCAGGCGGGACGGCAGGCGATACCTGCACCACTACGCCGCGATCATAAATGGGAATTTGATGCTCCTGTTCGTCGCTGCGTTGTGGGTGAAAGGGTGAAAAATGGGTAGGAATGGTATGCAAATGGAGGTGAGAGTGATGGTTGTGGTGTTCGGGATTTTTGGGGCGGTGCTGGGTGCGGGTGGTGAGGCGGCGGGGGAATTATTTGGGCTGGGGGCGGCAGGCACCGGGGGGGCAGTTTTTGCAGCGGCGGAAGACGGTGGCGAAATACTGGCTGGAGCGGAAGCCGCAGGCGAAGGCGATGTCGGTGATGGATTTTTCGGGATGCTGGCGGAGGAGGCGGGCGGCTTTGTCGATGCGATAATAGTTCAGATATTGCAGAGGGGTCATGTTGGTGATTTTTTTACACAGGTGGGTGAAATGGGTGACGCCGAGGTCACAGGATTTGGCCATGGAGGCGGAGGTCCAGGGCCGGGCGAGGCTGGGGAGGTCGCGGCGCAGCTCTTCGAGAAACAGTTTTACCGTTCGCTGGGAGCTGATGAGTGCGTGGTTGAGGGAGATATTTTTTTCGCGGAGCATTTGGAGGACATGGATGAAGAGCTGGTTGATCAGGACGGTCAGCAGGGAAAGGTTCGCAACGGGGGATGGCAAGCCGGCGATGAGAGAGCCGATTTTCTGAAAGCAGGCGGCGATTTCCGGGGAAGAATGCCAGACGGGATTTTCATTGCGGCTGAGAAGCCGGGTTAACTGCTCCAGATCGGGCCGGGAGAGAATCATCCAGGGGGGCCATTGCCAGCGCTGGTGCGGGAGCCGAACCTTGACGTCCAGGATGATAAAGTGCAAACGGCCGGGCAGGATAAATGGATCTCCGATTCGATGCGGCTGCCAGGGGCGGGTGATGGTCAAGTCGCCGGGTTCGAGCAGGTGTTTCCGCTGATTTACAAAAAATACATTGCTGCCGGTTTCCTGAAAGGTCAGTTCGATCCCCTCATTGCGGTGTAAATCCAGGCCCCAGTCCTGTAGCCCGACGGCATCCCAGAAGCCGACAGTTAAAACATGGGGCAATTCTCCGGCTTTTAAATTGCGGCCGGGGTATCCTTCGCGGGCCAGGGCCTCCAGCAGGAGTTTGCCCTGCGTAACGGCCTGGACCACCGGCTGGCAGCGGTCGGCATGGTAGGTTTTACCATGTTCGCGATAGCTTTGAATGAATTTGGACATCGCGTATTCCGCCGGTTAGAATAATCTCTGTATGTGGAGTTATCATAGTGGAAACGGATGGGGCTGATAAGGAGAAAATACCGGGAAACGAAAATTTTTTGTTCAATATTTTTCACTGTTAAAAATTGGAAGACATGGGTTTGCAAATCTATTAACATAACAGGCGAATGGAAACGAATTGAAATGGAACGCCGGTCAGAGGATTCTTAAATCCCTGGATTCAAGGCATTTAAGAGCGGAAAGGAAAAATTTCATGGCAAAGGTATCTCTGGGCGTGAATATGGAGTTTGTCCGCAGCGGGGACAAATCGTTTGAATGGGGGGTGGAGAAGGCGGCGGAGCTGGGGTATGAGTATGTGGAGCCGATGGTGCACTGGGGGCGGGAGTTGCTCAGTGAGGCGGGATACTTCCATAGCGTTTCGATGCTGGACGATCCGTACCGGATCAAACGGGCCTGTGAAAAGGCGGGGATCCGGCTGTCGGGGCTGTCAGCGCATTGCCCCCTGTGCAAGCCGGAGATCAGCGGGGAGTATCTCAAACAGGCGGTGCGTTTTGCGGCGGAGTGCGGGGCGCCGGTGGTGAACACGGATGAAGGGCCTAAGCCCGCCTGGACGACGGCGGATGAGGATCATGTTTTGATGCGGTATGTTTTGCGAGAAGCGGCGAATCTGGCGGAGGCGCGGGGGATCCAGATCGGGCTGGAACCGCATCAGCAGTACAGCAAAACCCCGGAGGGGCTGGACCGGATTGATCATCTGGTGGATTCGCCGGCGATCGGGATTAACTTTGATACGGGGAATAGTTACTTGAGCGGGCAGGACCCGTATTTGTGGCTGGAGCGGGTGCTGGGGCGGCTGGTGCATCTGCACGCCAAGGACATCGCGATGTCGCAAGCGGAGAGCGAGCGCGGCAAGGTGACGGGTACGCCGGTGGGATGCGGCTGCGGGGAAGGGGTGATCGACTGGAAGAAAGTGATTGAAATTTGCCGGAAAGGCACACGCGATATTGTATTTTCGGTGGAATGTGGTACGGTAGAGCAAGCGGAGAGCAGTCTAAAACATCTCAGGAAATGGCTATAAGCGATGCAGAAACAGGTGAAAAAATGATGGCAAAAAAAACTTTGCGGATGCTGGGGATGATTTTGGGGGTAGCGATGGGAGTAGCTTCTTTAGGGGCGCAAGATCCGCCGGGTGAGGGGAATCCTTTACGAATCGTATTGGCGGAAAAATATCTGTCGGTGTATAACCAGGATCAGCTCCTACTGCGTTATAAATATGAGGGCGTGCCGTTCAAGCCGTATGTGCAGGAGTTATATACGCCGGCGGGGACTAATATTTTGCGGGATTCGCCGCACGATCATTTGCATCATCACGGTTTGATGCTGGCGTATTCGGTGGACGGTGTCAATTTCTGGGAAGAGCTTCCCACCAGCGGCAAAGAGCTGCACCGAAAATTTGAAGGCTGCCAGATTACCAAAGAGTATGACCCCAAAGCCGGTTTTACGGAAGCTATCGACTGGATCGATCCGGCAAAGAAAGAAGTCCTGTTGAAAGAGCATCGCACCATCGAGGCGGAGGTTCTGCCGGAATCAAAAGCGACGCTGCTTACCTGGACCTCCGCGTTTTCCCTGCCGCCGGGGAAATCGCAGGCTGTGATCGGCGGGAAGCATTACAACGGGCTGGGGATGCGGTTTTTGGAATCGATGGACCGGGAGGAAGCGGGGAAATTTTTCAATGCGGAGGGTAAAGAGGGGACAGTTTTTAGGGGCGAGGAACGGCTGGTTCGCTCCGGGTGGTGCGCGTTTGCGTCACGGGCGGCGGGCAAGCCGGGGACGGCGGCGATGTTTGCCTTTCCGGAGAATGCGCGGCACCCGGCGACGTGGTTTACGATGCAGAAGCCGTTTGTGTATCTAGCGGCGACGCCGGCGGTGCATGAGGAGCCGCTGGTGTTGCGGGGAGAGGAGAAATTGATGTTGCGTTACGGGGTAGCGGTTTGGGACGGCTGCCCCGGGGCGGAAGAAATTGAAAAAGTATATCAAATGTGGGTGGAAGCTCAATCGCAGAAGAAAGAAAATATCCATTCAAAAGGAGATACCTTATGACCACGAAGAACCTGCAAAACGAAAAGGGACAGGAATTGAACCGGCGGCAATTCCTGCAAAAGGCGGGGACGGCGACGGCGGTGTATGCGGTGGGGAGTATGGTGGCCCCTGCCATTCATGCCCAGACCAGCTCTGCCAATGAACGGCTGGGGATTGGTGTGATTGGAACGGGAGGGCGTGGCGGCAGCCATTTGGCTATGCTGAAGGAGCTGAAGAACCGGGGCGAGAATATTGAGATTACGGCGGTGTCGGATTTGTACAAACCGCGGCTGGAAAAAGCGTCCGGGGAATACGGCGTCAAGGCGTATCGCGATTACCGGGAACTGCTGGCGGATGAGAATGTGGATATTGTCTGTATTGCCACGCCCGACCATCAGCACGGCTTTCAGGCGATCGACGCAATTCAGGCGGGCAAGGATGTGTATTGCGAAAAGCCGGTGACGCACTGGCGGCAGTTTGAATTGACGAAGAAGCTGGCGGAGGCGGTGGAGAAATCGGACCGGGTCTTTCAACTGGGAACCCAGGCGATGAGCGATTCGGTCTGGCACCAGATGAAAAAGCTGGTGCAGGAAGGTTTGATCGGCCAGCCGCTATATGGAGAGGCGGGCTTTTTCCGGATCGGAGACTGGGGAGAACGGGAGATGCCGATGGATGATCCCAATCTTAAGCCGGGCGAAGATCTGGATTGGCAGGCATGGTTAGGCGATGCCCCGCAGCGTCCCTTCAGCGCGGATCGGTATTTTCGCTGGCGGCTGTTTGAAGATTACGCCGGCGGGCCGGTTACGGATCTGTATCCGCACAGCCTGACCCAGGTGGTCGATATTTTGGGTGTGGGTTTTCCGGAGAGCGTGGCGGCCCTGGGCGGGATTTATCGCTATGAGTATGAACTTCGCGAGGTGCCGGATACCTTTACCCTGATTGCCCAGTATCCGGAAAAGGCCGCCATTACGGTGATGGGCACGCAAGGCAACGATTACAATACCACGGAGCTGCGCGGCTCCGGCCAGAGGACGCCGGTGATCCGAGGCTGGGATGGGTCTCTGACTATTTACAAAAACAAGGAGATTGTATTTACGCCGATCAAGGAAAGCGGGGCCAAACAGCCGCAGAGCTTCCCCATCGAAAGAGCGGAAGATAATCTGGAACACTGGAAAAATCTGATTGCGTGCTGCCGCAGTCGGGATCAAAAGACCTGGAGCCCGATGGATCTGGCGTTCCGCACGCAGACGGTGCTGCAGATGGCGATGCTGGCCCATCGGGCGGGCAAAACCGCGCGGTTTGATCCGGTGAAAAAAGAGATAATATTATAAATGTTATTCCGCGAAATTGTCAGAATGTGTGTTTGTCGGTAGAAGTCACAACAGGAGATTTGTTCACATGTCAAGAGGTCAAAATTTCCGTGTCGTTGGCCATTTTTGCCTGCTGCTGGCTGTAACTGTCCTGGCGATAATTTCCTGCAGCCCGAATTTGTTGGCGGAGGACTCTGCCGGCTCGAAGGTTTTCCCTGCCGATGCGGTTTTCAACGTCCGAAGCTACGGCGCCCAGGGAGACGGGAAGACTGACGATACGATCGCCATCCAGAAGGCAATCCAGGAAAACGTGGGTAAACTACGTATCCTTTTCTTCCCGCAAGGCACCTATCTGGTCTCCGATACGCTCACCTGGCGCGATGCCGAAGGTCATTGGCAATGTTGGCTCTCCCTTCAGGGTGAAAACGCCGAGACTACGGTCCTGCGTCTGAAAGACGCCACCTTTACCGATCCGAATCGGCCCAGGCCGGTTATTATGACGGCCAACCAGAATCCGCGCGACGCGGAGGGCGGCGGCAATCAAGCGTTCGGCAACTCGATCTACGATCTCACCGTGGACGTGGGAACCGCCAATCCCGGCGCGATCGGGATTGATTATCTGGCCAACAACAAAGGCACGATTGAGAATGTGATTGTTCGTTCCAGCGATCCGGAACGAGTGGGCCACACCGGCGTGGCCATGCGCCGCGCGTGGCCCGGGCCATGCTTCCTGAAAAACGTCCGGGTGGAGGGATTCGATTATGGAATGGACGCGGCTCACAGCCAGATAAGTGTCACCCTGGAGCACATTGTCTTGAACCATCAGCGGGTATGCGGACTGCGAAATGCGGACAACTGTCTGGCCATTCGCGATCTCCGCAGCGACAACACGGTTCCGGCCGTGATTTCCCGGCAAGGCGACGACAACCACTACGACCCCGCCGGGCTCGTCGTCCTGCTGGACAGCAAACTCCTGGGCGGTGATCCGGCGGCTGTTGCCGTGGAGAATTCCGCGCATCTGTTTATCCGAAATGTTGCGACTGGCGGTTACGGCGCTGCCATTCGGGACCGGGAGCAGAACATAGCGAGCGTTGCCAGCGGTGAATACGCCTCCCAGGTGATCGGCGGCAAGTTCGGCGGTTCAGCCCTATCGCTGAACCTTCCCGTGGTCGAGACACCCACCTACTGGGATAACGATTTGAGCCACTGGAAAAGCGTCGGCCAGCCGGACGGCATCGATGATACGGCCCGAATCCAGGCCGCCCTGGATTCCGGAGCCTCGACCGTCTATTTTCCGCCGGGGCGCTATCATATTGCCGACACGCTGCGAATCCGCGGTCGGGTGCGGCACCTGATCGGCATGGAGGCCGAGATTCTATCCGCCTCCAACCATACCTTTCAGGGGATGTCGGCGGCAAAACCTATCTTTCGCTTTGAGACACCTGATGACGACGTGCCGGAAGTGGTTTTCGAACGGTTCAACGTGATGAACTTCTCAGATGGCGGTACGGTTATTGAAAATGCTTCCCGGAAGGATTTGGTGATCAAGAGTGTATTCAGTTGGGCGGCCGGCGGCGCGTATCGGAACGAACCGGGAGCCGGTCGCCTGTTCATCGAGGATTTCTGCTATTCCGACTGCTATCAGAACCGTGGCCGCCATCAGAGTAGTAAGACGATCTTTCATTCCCAGCAGGTCTGGGCTCGTCAGTTCAATCCTGAGCCTCGGTTCAATCCCGAGCCTGCTCTGGGGCCGCGTATTGTAAACGAGGGAGGCACTTTGTGGATTCTCGGCTACAAGACGGAGGGATTCGGCCCCATTCTCGTGACAACCCACGGCGGCCGGTCGGAGGTGCTGGGCGGATTCCACTATTGGAACTCGGAAGAGGAGGACCAGAAACTTCCGAAATCCCCGGCGTACGTTGTTGAGAATGGAGAAATGTCGCTGTCTTTCGTCACGCAGCGGCACCAGGAATGGGATCCCGAACCGTATTTCCGCGAAGTGCGCGGCGGCGAGACCCGGGACACCGGA
This sequence comes from uncultured Pirellulales bacterium, assembly GCA_964580995.1. Classification (GTDB taxonomy): domain Bacteria; phylum Planctomycetota; class Phycisphaerae; order Sedimentisphaerales; family SM23-30; genus JAKJEP01. Next base: position 82,320 of record CAZOMV010000004.1, on the reverse strand, counting down.
CGGGAGGAACTGCCGGGAAGATTTGGAGACCCAAGCAATTGGGCACGTGCGGTACCGCTGTTCCTCAGTCGTACGGAAGAAGTTCACTAAGACTGTACAACAGCTTCCTATCTATTAACTGAAGTTTTGCAAAACTTCAGTATTAATACAAATAAGAATGGTTTTCGGAAGGTTTGCCGTCGGATTCGTCGTAGCTGGAGGATACGGCAGTGGTGCCTTTGACGCAGAGGCGTTCGATGTGGCTGGCCTTGCCGGTGGTGGAATCGACGGTGACGAGAATGCCGTTAAGGCGGATGTCGCCGGTGGCGATGCTATAGGCGTAGGGCATCTGGGTGGTGAGGCTTTTCAGGACCTTATCGACGCTGCGGCCCAGGACCGATTCATGCGGGCCGGTCATGCCCAGGTCGGTGATGTAGGCGGTGCCTTTGGGCAGGATGGTTTCATCGGCGGTCGCCACGTGGGTATGGGTGCCGAAGACGACGCTGACACGGCCATCGAGAAACCAGCCCATCGCGACCTTTTCGCTGGTAACTTCGGCGTGCATGTCCACAACAATGATTTTGACATCGGAAGGAATCTTCTGCAAAACGGTCTCTACGGCATGAAAGGGATTATCCGTCGGAATGGGCATGTGCATCCGGCCCAGGACCGAGACGACCGCCACCGGAGCACCGCGGCTGGTGGTGTACACGGCAAAATCCCGGCCGGCTGCCTGCCGCGACAGATTGACCGGGCGCACGATGCAATTGGAAACCTGCAAGGTTTCAATAATCTCCCGTTTGCGATAGATATGATCGCCCATCGTGATCAAATTGACGCCGTAGCGGAGCATTTTGTCATAACAGGTGACGGTCAGTCCCGAACCGCCGGAGGTATTTTCCGCATTGACGATCACACAATCGATCTGGTGTTCCTTGACGATGGCAGTAAGATGATCCGCCAGAACCTGGCGCCCGGGCCGACCGACGACATCTCCGATACAGAGCAATTTGATCTGCATGATACCTTCCAATCTATTTCAGTCCAAGGTTCTGAACATGAACAGGCCCGTTTCGGTCAACGGGCATACTCGACACATCGTACTTCACGTAACAGGGTTACCTTGACTTCGCCCGGGTAGGTTAGCTCATCTTCGATCTTCTGGGCGATATCCCGTGCGGTTTTCCAGGCAGTGGCGTCATTTATGGTTTCCGGATCGACGATCACCCGGATTTCCCGGCCAGCCTGGATCGCATAAGCCTGCTTGATACCCGGAAAGCCGATTGCGATATTTTCCAGGTTTTCCAGCCGCTTAATATAGCGTTCCAGCGTTTCGCGCCGGGCGCCGGGCCGGGAAGCACTCATGGCATCAGCGGCCGCCACCAAAGGCGTGTAAGGAGAAATCGGAGGAATATCTCCATGGTGACCGGCAACGGCATTGATTACCTCTTTACTTTCGTTGAATTTTTTGACCAGGTCGGCACCAATAGCTGGGTGGCCCCCTTCCACTTCGTGATCCACGGCCTTGCCGATATCATGGAGCAGCCCGCAGCGGCGGGCCAATTCACCGTCCAGCCCCAGCTCATCCGCCATGGCCTGACACAGGAAGGCGACCTCTACGCTGTGACGCAGGACATTCTGGCCATAGCTGGTTCGATAATTCAGGCGGCCCAGATAGGGCAGGATCTTGCCGCTTAAGCTGTTGACATTGGCCTCCAAAGTGACCTGCTTGCCGATTTCAATGACCTTATCATCCACTTCCTTCTGGGTTTCTTCGACAATCTCCTCGATGCGGGAGGGATGGATTCGGCCATCCTGAATCAGTTTTTCCAGGCTGATGCGGGCCACCTCACGGCGGATCGGATCGAACGCGGAGACGACCACTACACCGGGGGTATCATCGATAATGACATCCACGCCGGTTGCCTTTTCAAAGGCACGGATATTGCGGCCTTCTCGCCCGATGACCCGGCCTTTCATCTCGTCGTTGGGTATGTCCACCGTTGAAACGGTACTATCGCAGGTATGTTCGGCGGCGTACCGCTGAATCGCATTTAAGACAATTTCCCGGCTGCGACTATGGGCTTCTTCTTTGGCGGTGTTGACAACCCGTTCAATGAGTACCGAAGCCTCGCGATTGACCTCCCCTTCCATATTTTTCAGCAGAATCTGCTTGGCATCTTCTTCGGTCAGCGAAGAAATCCGAAGCAGTTGGGCCCGCTGCTCCGCCAGGGTTGTTGATAATTGCTGATCCTTGCTGGCAATGCTTCGTTCGCGATTGGCCAGGTTTTTATCCCGCTTTTCCAGTTCTTTTTCCTTATTCGTAATCCCCTCCCATTTTTTATCTACATTATCCTCTCGCTTGTTTAAATGCCGTTCCATGTCGCGTAATTCATTACGAACGGTAGCGGTTTCTTTTTCGAACTCTTCCCGCCTTTTGATTAATTCCGCCTTGGATTCCAGTTGGGCGGTTTTGACCACATTTTCCGCTTTTAACTCCGCATCATAAACGATTGCCTTGCATTGCTTCTGGGCCTCTTCCAACCGCGATTTGCCTGTGGCTTTCTGGACCGCCCATAACACCGCAGCTCCCCCCGCTAAACCCACCACTAACGCCAAAACCAGATGAAAACCTGAAACTGCCAATAATTGTAAAACTTGCATACTAATTCTCCACAATATCTACTATATTTAGCGGTCCTGTAACAGACCGATTAACCCTCCTGCCCCTATTCCAGCGCCCCATTCACTAATGGTTTATGGAATGGCAGGTTATCGGACACAATAGCACCTTCGAACAAGAAACGAAAAACGGAGGGGGAATCGAGAAGGAAGAGTTGCTGAAACAGACTGCGTTAATCCCTGAAAAATTTCTTACTTTTTAGAAAACCGGAAATTTTTACGACTCTTTCGAGCTCCCTAAAAGACCGATTTTACAATACGAGTACGCGAAATCCCGGCGCGGCAGGGAATGAATTTCCCAAAAACACCCCGCGTAACTTATAATAAGTTTTTTGTTATCAGGCATTTATAGTCCTTATGCCCTTTTCAGTAACCCGGGTTGTACCACTTGCAACAATCATTTTCATAAAAAGCATTTTTCAAGTTTTATTTTTTTGCCAAGACCTAAAACGCCCTGGCACGTTATGGCTTAGCTTTCTGCCGAATTGGCCTGATGAAAGTTAAAACCATTCAGATAATTCAACTACTTCCTCAGCAAAAACCCTCCCCTCAAGCAACACTATTTTGCTCTCCTTTCTGATCCTTAATAATATTAGGTCTCGCTGAAATATATTTTGTCAATATACTTATCACCAATATTATACTTATACATTAATGTATAAGCCGGTCAAGGAAAAATAATCCGGTCCTGTCCTACTAATGTGTATGTTATTTATTCATAGGAACTTACAAATTTTATAACTCAAACCCCCAGGCGTCTTCCTGATTTCCACAGGTTCCCGTCATCTTTTGCATTTATTTGTTCGGTTGTTCCGTCTGTCACAATCTGTATTTTGCCAAACCTTAGCTAAGTTATGTAGAATCATATGTTGTATTAAACATTGGGAACGATTATAATTCCTTTTATTTGAGTGCTCTTATGATTATAACTATAGATGGTCCCGCAGGTTCCGGCAAGAGTACGGTGGCGGCCCAATTGGCGGAACGGCTTTCGATCGCGTATCTGGATACGGGTGCCATGTACCGGGCAATTACCTTATGCGCCCTGGCGGAGGGGGTGGATATGGACGATGCGGGGGCACTGGCAGTTCTGTCGCGGACGTGTGAGATCCGGCTGACGCGGGAGAATAATCGCAATATGGTCTGGCTCAACGACCGGGAAGTAACTGAGGCAATCCGGAGTCCGGAAGTGACGGCCTCTGCCCATAAAATTGCCGGTAATCCGGCCATCCGGGAGCAACTGGTTATCCAGCAGCGGAATATCGCCCGGCAGAATCACTCGCTGGTCACGGAAGGCCGGGATCAGGGCACGGTGGTGTTTCCCCTGGCGGATTTCAAATTTTATCTGGATGCCAAGCCGGAATGCCGGGCCGAGCGGCGTTGGCGGGAGTTAAAACGGAAAAATCCCGATCTGTCTTTTGAGGAGATTCTCGATTCGCAGCAGCAGCGGGATCAGCGGGATAGCACCCGGGCGGTGGCGCCTTTGCAAGTGGCCAGGGGGGCTATCGTGATTGATACGACCGATATGACGATCGAAGAAGTGGTAGATTGTTTGTATTGCCATGTAAAAGGGGAGCGGAAATAGCTATGCGGCATTGGTATCGATTGTGGCAGTTTATGTCGATGGTGGTTTTTTGCGGTTTTTTCCGCGTCCGGGTCTTCGGTCGCGAAAATGTTCCGCTCCAGGGTCCGGTCATCCTGCTGTGCAACCACCAGAGTTTTCTGGATCCGATTCTCTGCGGGCTGGGGCTGCAGCGGGAACTGGATTATATCGCGCGGGACAGCCTGTTTCATAACCGGTGGTTTGGGAAGTTTATCAGCTCGCTGAATGCGTTTCCGATCCAACGGGATCGGGCGGACGTGGCTGCGATTAAACTGGTAATCAACCGGCTGAAAAAAGACCGGGCGATCGTCTTATTTCCGGAATCGACCCGAACCCCGGATGGAAAAATCCGAACGATCAAGGGCGGATTTGAGTTGATCGTGCGGAAATCGCAAGCCACAACGATCCCGGTGGTAGTGGATGGTCCGTTTGAGGTCTGGCCTCGCCATCAGCGGCTGCCGGCAATGGGGAAGATTCGTGTGGTTTTCGGCAAAGCGATTGGCCCGGAAGAAAGCAGGAAGATGGACCGGGAGGAATTTGTGGATATCATCAACCGGGAATTGCGTTCGATGCAGAACCGTTTGCGGGAGCAAAGTGGTAAAAAGGCATATTTCTATGAATGAAAGATAGTTATGGAAGTTCTGGTAGCGGATAAAAAAGGGTTTTGCTTCGGGGTGAAACACGCGATTTCGCTGGCGGAAAAGCTGCTGGCGGAGGGGAAGAAGGTTTATTGTCTGGGGGATCTGATCCATAACAAACAGGTGGTAAACCGGCTCTCGCAGGCGGGGCTGGAGGTGGTGGAGAACCTCGATGAGATTACCACCCTGTGGAACGGAACCGGGAATAAACAAGTCCAGATACCCACCGTCCTGATCCGCAGCCACGGCTGCCGCCCGGAGCTGGCGGAAGAGGTGAAAAGCCGGGGGTTGCAACTGGTTGACGCGACCTGTATCCTGGTAAAACATGCCCAGAAAATCGTAAGTGAATTATATCAGCAGGGTTACCAGGTAATTATTGTCGGGGATCCCAACCATCCGGAGGTAGAGGGATTGATCGGTTATGCCCCCGATGTGCTGGTGGTGGAGAGTGAAGAGGACCTGAAAAAGATACCCAAATCTAATAAATTGGCGGTGATCTCGCAAACCACCCATTCGGCGGAGGATTTCGGCAGAATCGTCGGATTAATCGCGATGGGCGGGTATGAGGAAATGAAAGTGGTGAATACCATCTGCCGGGAAACAGCCCGGCGGCAGGATTCGGCAATCAGTTTATGCCAGCAAGTGCAGGTTATGTTCGTACTGGGTTCACGACATAGTGCCAATACCCGGGAACTGGCCAACCTTTGCCAACGGAACGGGGTGGAGACACATCACCTGCAAAACTGGCAGGAATTTTCGCCGGAATTCGTCCAGGGCAAGACCCGAGCCGGCGTTACGGCTGGGGCTTCCACGCCCGACTGGATTATCGAGGAGTTTGTGGAGAATTTGCGGGCTTTGTGAGCGGAGGAAAGATCTCACACGCAGAATTTTGCGTAGATCCTCTTCCTTATGAAAGCGCCGCGGTCACATGTTTTTGGTTGTGCAGCGTCATCTGGCGACGGGCAATCCCCCATAACCATGCCCATAACGAACCCTGCTGCAAATCCAAATGGTCCGACATCCGGATTGCCGCCAGAAAGGTTTCCTGGACAATATCGGCGACCTCCATGGTATCGCTGCCGGTCACCAGGGCCACCCGACGTCTAATATGATTGGCATAAGCCTGGTAAAGAAGCAATTTAGCGTTATGGTCACCCACCCGCAGACCATCTGCAATCTTCTCCTGCATCTCACTATTCATGTCCAATGAATCCATAAAGACCTCGAATCACCTCAACATTTTTATAGTGAATAACAGTTCCCTGCGAGCCTTCCAGATTTTACATAATTCATTACATCTATTATGACGTAAAAATACAATAATTGTTGCAAAGAAAATCAAATATTTATGGTAAATTCCGAATCTTTTACAATTAGTAACCGAAAATTTACTGATTTTCATTATTTTTATAATTACCTATAATTAAAGTATTTATAATATCTATTCGGAGACATATGGTCTTTGGGAATTTTCGGAATAAACTTGATTTTTTATCGTTTTTGTCGCAAAATATAGTAGTAGCAGATAATTACCGCGGTACAGGTTTTCGAGGTCCGGTCATGGCTAAAATTATATGCCAGGAACTTGGGGAGTTGCTCAGCCAGGCACGTTATGCCCCGGAGCATCAGCGGCTAATCCAGCTTGACGCCTGTGAGACCCTGATTCGGCTGATCGAGCCGGACAAGACCTATCCCTTTGAATTTGTCTGTTACCACCTGACCGGATACCGCCCGAAAACAGACAAAGCCAGCAGATTGCTTTCCTACGAACAGCTATTATCGGACCTGCCTTGGTATGCGGAGTCCCTCAGCCGGACTATGAATATTCCCTCCGGCAGCGTCGGTCAGAAAGTATATACCCGGGAATCGCTGGCCCGTCGCTTCCGGGTCTGCCCGAAGACGCTAAGCCGCTGGCAAAAACAGGGCTTGATCGGGCGGTTTCTGGTGTTTCCCGATGGCCGGATGAAGCTGGGGTATCTGGCTGCCAGCGTGGATTACTTCCTGCAAAAAGAGCGGCAGCGGGTGGCGCGGGGCAAGAATTTCTCCCTGCTCACGGAATCGGAAAGACTAGCCATTCTAAAAAGACTGATCCGCTGGGGCCGCAGATGCCCGGACCACCGGCAGGAAGCCATCCGCCAGACCGCCCGGAAATATGGCCGGTCCCTGGAGACCGTACGTTCCATCCTGGAACGGCATGAAAAACAGATGCAGCTTCCATTTTCGAAAGGGGATACGGCTGAGGCAGGCTTGTTCGCCAAGCGGCCGACCGGCATCAGCCCGGAGGAACGGCGGGAAATCTGCGATCTAAATGAGCAGGGAACCCCGGTGGAACAGCTCATGCAGCGGTTTGGCAGGAGCCGGACGAATATTTATTATGCTATCAATCTGGAGCGGGCACAACGTCTGAAGAACATGCCAGTCGAATTTATTTCCTGCCCGGAATTCGATGATAACTCTCTAAAGCAGCAAATTTTAGAACCGCCGGCCGATCTATTTGAACAGGCAGATAAAATCCATTTGCTCCACACACCGGCCAGCCGGTTCAAATCCGCGCAGGATCTGGATGCGTATGTGGCGGATATTCAAGATACCAGTCTGCTGAATCACCGGCAGGAGATGTTTTTGTTCCGGAAGTATAATTATTTGAAGTATTGTGCCGCCCGGCTGCAAGGCAAAATTGATCCGCAATATCCGCAGGCTCTGCTGCTGCGGCAGGTACAGTCTTTTATGCAGCAGGCCCGCCAGATCAAGGACCTCCTGATTCGCAGTAACCTGCGGCTGGTGGTGGCGGTGGCCCGCAAACACACCCGCCATGAGGAAGAGATGTTGGACCTGATCAGCGAAGGCAATGTGGTGCTGATGAACGCGGTGGAAAAGTTTGACTTTTCGCGGGGCTTTAAATTCTCCACGTATGCGACCTGGGCGATTGTCAAGCGGCTGGCGAGCCATTATCAGACACGAAAAGCGAAATTCATGGAGCAAACAGCCGATGATGCCTGGATCGAGGTGTCGCAGGATTTGCGGGTGGAGCCGAGCAAGACAGCGGCGCTGGAATCGGCCCGGCGGAGTCTGGACGAGGTGATCGAGGAAGAGCTGGAGGAGCGGGAGCGGATCATCGTGCGGGAACACTACGGCCTGATTGATTACAAACCGGAACTGGGCCGGCGGAAGAGCAAGAGTCTCAGCCAGATCGCGGACCTGGTCGGGCTGAGCAAGGAGCGAATCCGCCAGATCGAGCTGGCCGCCCTGCAGAAACTGCGAAAGGCCCTGTCCCCCGAACAATTCGATTTATTAATCCAGAGTTAAATTCTCTCCAAAAAAGAATATACCAAAATAGATTTATACACGTTAGAATGCTTGCTTAGTGAAGCAATAACAGAAGCTAAAGTGTAAATCTGGATATATTCTGAAGGTGTTATTATTCCTAGAGAAAGGAACGGCGTTATGGGTCATGCGAACAATCCGAACAGGCTTTCATTCATTCTACTATCTGCCGTTATTATTGCTGCTTATGTTACGGTGGGTTATGCCCAGGCGGCAGAGGAAATCAGCCTGCCAAACGATGCGCCCAATGACGCCGTGATGGCCGGTCCGGCGGAGATCCAGATCCTGCACGACTGGTCGGCGGCGGCATTTACAGGCGGTTCTGCCGGGACCGGTGAGGCATCGCTGCTGGCAGTGGCGACGCCGTTTTCGTTTCAATATGGGGGCACCGACAGCTCGAAATTTTTGAAAGAGTGGAAACAAGAGGTAAAAACCGTAAAGCAGAAAGATGGGATAGAACACAAAATTACCTGGACGGATCCGGTATCCCAGCTTGCGGTTACGGCGGTGGTGACTTGCTTCCATCGCTATCCGGCTGTGGAGTGGCTGCTCTCTTTTGAGAACCAGGGGCAGCAAGACACGCCGATCATCGAAAATATCCAGGCCCTCGACGTGAGGTTGCGGACGAACGATGCCCGGCAACCGGCGGTATTGCACCGGCTCACCGGTGACAATTGCAATGACCGATCCTTCCTGCCCTATGAAACGCCGCTGAAGGCCGGGAAGGACATCACGATGGCCCCCGTGGGCGGACGACCGTCGAACACCAATGCGTTTCCTTTCTTCAACTTCGAATACGCCGGACAAGGGGTCATTACCGCCATCGGCTGGTCAGGCCAGTGGGCCGCTACCCTACAGCGTGCCAACGACGGTCCCACGCGACTGCGGGCGGGGATGGAGCTGACACACCTCGTATTACATCCGGGCGAGCGAATTCGCAGCCCGCGCATCCTGCTGATGCCCTGGAACGGCGACCGCATCACGGCCCATCAACGGTTCCGCCGTTTATTGATGTTTCAATATGTGCCGAAACTGGACGGCCGGCCTGTGCGGCTTCCGATTGTCGCCGCGCAGTGCTTTGACCGCTACATCGGCCGCAACCAGCGCCCGGAATTCGCCACCGAGGCGGCGCAGCTTGCGGCAGTGAAGTTCACACACGAACTCGGCGGCACGGCCCATTGGATCGACGCGCTATGGTTCAAGGACGGTTTTCCCAACGGTGTCGGGAATTGGGAATGCCGGCCCGAATTTCCCCAGGGATTGAAGCCCATTGGCGATGCCTGCCATGAGCAGGGCATGAAGTTTATCGTATGGTTCGAGCCGGAGCGGGTGGGAGCGGGCAGCCGAATCGCCCGGGAGCATCCTGAGTTTGTTTTCGGCGGGGCCGACGGCGGGCTTTTCAAACTCAACGATCCGGATGCCCGGCGCTGGCTGACGGACCTGCTCTCCCAGCGAATCACCGAATTCGGAATCGATATTTATCGCAACGACTTCAATATCGATCCGCTGGGCTTCTGGCGCGGGAACGATACGCCCGACCGCCAGGGGATGACGGAAATCCGCTACGTGGAAGGACATTATACAATGTGGGATGAACTGCGGGCACGGCATCCGGGACTCTGGATCGACAACTGCGCCAGCGGCGGACGGCGTATCGATCTGGAGACCTGTATGAGGGCGGTTCCCCTGTCGCGCAGCGATACGGTTTGCTCACCGGGCCATCCGATTTTTGACCAGGTACAGACCCAGGGGTTGAGCCTTTATATTCCGCTGTTTGCATCGTTCGGCTGGACGCCCGAGGCCTGTGAATTTCGCAGTGCCGCAACCGCCGGTGCGATCGGCCAGTTCGATTGTATGAACGAGCAGTTTCCCATGGATCAGGGCCAGGCGGCCCTGTCCGAGGCCAAGGAGAATCAGCCGTACTGGTACGGCGATTACTATCCGCTTACCTCGCCCACGCTGGCGGCGGACCAGTGGGCCGCATATCAGTTCCATCGCGGCGATTGCGGGCGGGGTATGGTACTGGCCTTCCGGCGACAGGAGTGTCCTCAGCCGGAATATACGGTAAAGCTCGGAGGGCTTGATCCGGCCAGGGATTATCAGGTGGAATTTATCGATGACAACTGGCAGCGGACGGAAAAGACGATCCCCGGCCGGGGACTGGCTGAAAAACTGGTCATTCAATTACCGAAAGAAAAAAACAGTCTTCTAATTCGCTACCGGCCATTACCACCGGAGAAATAATCACTATCGCTAGACTGACAGACAATCGGTCCAGAAAGAATGCCCAGCATAGTCTTGCCGCATTGTTGCGACAGTCAGGATCTGTGAAAAAATGACGGCTGTAAGCGAAAACCCGTAAATTTGCGGAATTTTGAGGAAAATTGGCTATGGAATGGAATTTTCTTGCCCTTCTGTTAGTGAATTTTTAAAATTGATGATGATGTATGGAGTCAGTCATGTTTTTTAAATGGGTATTTGGGCAATATCAGTTTGAATTAATTAATGTTTACCTGCCAGAGTTTGCATGATAAGGACCATGTTCATAAAACGTAAGCAGATTTGGTTAGCCCGAGGGGCGGCAGCGGTTTTGGTGATTCAGATAATTCTCTTATTGTTGTCAGACATCCAAGTTTCAATGGTAAAAACTGAAAACACCACTCGGTATGCACTCCCTCTGACGTTGTTGTCAAGTATTTGCGTTTTGGGGATAACAACCGGGATTTTGGCAGCATTTTATTGGATGCAGCGGAAATTTCTGTTTCGCGTGATTGCTTTGGTTTTATCACCATTAACACTCTTTATCTTTTTCCATATTCCAACAGTATTTAATCAATATATAACCATTACGCAGGAGTCCTTTCATCAGCGTAGTGGTCCGTGGTATGCTCCAGATGACATTGAAATTCCATTCGACTCACTGATATATCTGGTAGTCAAGGATGGTAACGAAAGTAATTATGAATTACATGCTTTTTTGAAAGGGGGCAATAAATTGTCTATTCCGATTGATAATTTGATGAAAAAAGCATTGCCTGAGGTGTTAACAAGAGCAGAGCAACATGACATTGTACTAGGTTTAGGAGCAGATGGCTTGCCCATTCCGGCTGCACTACGAGAACAGTAGATATAGAAGATCGAGGTTTTGAATAATCCTAAATATTGGTTTGCGATACATCATTGAGCTATTGAGTAATAATCATTAAGTAAGGAATCGATAAGGCCGATAAATATGGTATGAAGAAAATCCGATTTTATCCATTTACATGTCTTCTGATTGCTGCGGTTATTTTATGCTGGCAGCTGGCCGGTTTTACCGCGGGAGATGTGGTGCATCTTAAATATGGGGGCAGTTTCGAGGGACGGGTGACGGAACGCGACGAGAGCGTGCTGATCGAGCTGCGCTCCGGTTCCATCGAATTCCAGAAATCGGATGTGGATAAAATCGAGAAGAAACCGCTGCCGGAAGATATTTTTATAGGCCGGCTGCAGGAAGCCTCCCTCCAGGGTGCGGATGCCTGCGTAGAACTGGCCCGCTGGGCGCAGGAAAAGGGGCTGGAAAACGAATATATCCGGGCTTTGCGGACGGCGCTGCTGATCGATAAAGATCATAAAGAGGCCCGGGAGTTATTTCGGGAATACCGGCTTCATCATGCGAATCTGCCGGACAACGAGAAGGCCTGCGAGAAAATGCTGGCGGACCTGGGGGAGGATTTTCGAATATGGAACACCCCGCATTATCGAATCTGCTACAACAGCGCGGATATTTTCGCGGAGACGACCGGCGAGCGGCTGGAACGGCTCTATGAGGAGTTCATGGCCTTTTTCGAGGATCGCCATTTCGAGCCTGCCCCGCTGACGGACCGGCTGGAAGTGGTGCTGTTCGACACAGCCCAGCAGTATTATCTCTATGCCCAGAAAATGGCGGAAAATATTACCTATTCCGAAGGCTTTTATTCCGGCAAGACCGGGCGGAGTTATTTTTATGACGCCATTTCCGAAACCGGCAGCCAGTTTCTAACGGTTCGGGATGAGGTAGGCAAGCAATTAAAGATTGCAAAGCAGCAGCAGCGGGAAGTGACCGAAGCGCTGCGTAAGGGGCCGCAGCAGTATGTTGTCACCGACCCGGACGGCAGCCAGCGGAAAGTCACCGGGGAGGAGCTTTTGAGTGAGTTGCGAAAACATGTGCGGACGCTCCAAAGCGAATTTGAAAAAGTGCGGACGTTTTATACCAACCAAAATGTCAGCATCACCATTCACGAGGGCACGCATCAACTGGCCTATACCTGCGGCATTCACAGCCGCTACTGCGAAACCCCGACCTGGCTGGTGGAGGGCCTGGCGGTTTATTTCGAGGCACCGCAGGAAGGGCAATGGGACCGGCCGGGGCTGGTCAATCGAAAGCGGCTGGAGACCTTCAGCAGCGGCAATCCCATCCGCCTGAAAGACCTGGTCTTGAATGATAAATTGTTTTATCAGAATCCCAGCCAATCGGAAATGGCCTCCGCCTATGCGACCGCCTGGGCCTTGTTCTATTACCTGGTCGAAGAGCAGCATGAAAATCTGTTCGACTATATCTATGACCTGGCCCTGCGGATTACCGATCAGCCATATACGGAGGAAGAACGAATCGCCGACTTTGAGAAATTCTTCGGCAATCCGTCCCAACTGGAACAAAGCTGGCGCAGCTTCATGGAACGGCTCATCTGGCGGGAAGGAATCCAGAATACGAACTGAAGGAGGCTCTCATGGAATCAATCAACCATAACCGGGAAACTTTTCCGACTCCCCCCAAGGGGCTGGCGATCCTGGCGATGCTGGGGCCCTCGATGGTCTGGTGTGCGGAATATATCGGCTCGGGCGAGGTGATCCTGGCCACCCGCACGGGGGCGATTCTGGGGACTTCCGTGCTCTGGGCGGTGGTGATCGGCATCTTTCTGAAATACTGGATCGGCATGAGCGGCGCCCGCTATACGGTCTGCACGGGCGAAGGGATGATCGACATGTTTGACCGGATTCCGGGACCGGCACACTGGGTAGTCTGGATCGTGCTGGTGGTACAATTCCTCGCCGCCATTCTCTCCATCGGTTCCTTAACCATATCCTCGGGCGCTTTTCTTGCCAGCATGATACCCATCGATTCGCGCTGGGCCGGGTGGGCGGTGGCGTTGTTTGCGCTGCTGGTGGTCTGGTCGGGGGTCTTTGATGTGCTCAAAATCGTAATGAGTATTTTTGTCCTGATTATTATCCTGGGGGTCATCTATGTGGCCATCCATGTGGTGCCGGGTTTTCAGGTTCTGCTGGAAAACCTCCGCCTGCCGGTTCCCCCGGTTCCCGCTTGGGCGCTGAATTTACAGGGAGTATCGTCTAATCCGTGGAATGAGGTATTACCGCTGATCGGCTGGGGAGCGGGCGGTTTTGCCAGCCAGGTTTTTTATAGTTACTGGGTACTGGGGGCCAATTACGGGGCTGGGGCCGGCCGGGGCTATGGGAAACCGGCAGACTTGCCGATGCTGAAAAATATGGAAGCAGCCGAGGCCCGTAAAATCAAGGGCTGGTGTAAGGTTCTGTATGTGGATGCCACGCTGGCATTTGTGATTGGGATTACCGCCACCTGTGCCTTTCTGATTGCCGGGGCGGGAATTTTGGGACCGAGTCATATGGCACCGCAGGGCAAGGAAGTGGCCTTTACGCTATCGAATATCTTCGCTCAGAATTGGGGTTCTATCGGGGCTTTGCTGTTCAAGCTGGCTGGGGCCGCGGCCCTTACGTCCACCCTCATCGGCATTCTGGCCGGCTGGCCGCGGATGCTGGCGGATGCCTTCCGCATCTGTATCCCCGGCTTCAATCAAAAATTCGCCTGGAAAATCCAGTTCCGCCTGTTTCTGCTTTTCTTTCTCGCTACCAACATCGCGATCGTTTACTGGCTGGGAGAAATGCCGGTGTTTATGGTCCGGTTGTCCGCGGTGGTGGATGGCATCCTGCTGACCCCGTTACAGGCCATATGGGTAGCGGTCGGCTTGTTTGTGGTGATGCCCAAGCTGCTTTCGCAGCGGGCATATCAAATCCTCAAGCCCGGCAGGATTTTTGCAATTGGTTTACTGGCCGCCTTTCTGGTCTTCGGTTATTTTTGCGTCTTCCATCTGCCGATGTTTTTATCCTGATCATTCATTTTGTGCTTGTTTTGAGGTACGCATGATTGTATTAATGATCTAGACTATATGGAAATATGGTTTGATCGATAGACAGCAGTCCTATGGGATATTTGAATTAAACTATGTCGGAACACCTTTTTAATGTAGAGCAGCATTATCGCGGCGAGCGCGGCCAGGTTTACTACACCCTGATTGCCGCCGATGAGTTCACCCAACAGGTCATCTCCCGCCAGCGCTGCCGCAAAATCCAGCCCTATATTCGCCCCTCTGACCGCATCCTGGAATTCGGCGTCGGCGGCGGCTACAACCTGCGTTTGCTCCACTGCCGCGAAAAATGGGGCTTCGACCTCAACGAAGCCGGGCGCTGCGATTGCGAAAAATTCGCCATCCATTTCATCACCGATCTGGATCGCCTTGAGCTGGGCTGTTTCGACGCCGTCCTCTGCCATCACGTTCTCGAACACACCGCCGATCCCCTGGCGACACTGGGCCGTATCAAAACGCTCCTGGTCCCCAACGGTCGTTTGCTCCTCTACGTGCCCCACGAAACCCGCCGCCGCTATCGTAACTACCGCGCCGATGATCCCAATCAGCACCTGTTCTCCTGGAACGCCCAAAGCCTCGGCAATCTTGTTGCTGCCGCCGGTTTTCGCATCGAAACCATAAAGGTTCGGCCTTTTAGCTATGAAAGACGGCTGGCGTTTCTGGCCCGGCTTTCGCTGTCCCTTTACCGCGCAGGCTTGTTTTTTCTTCGTCTCCTGCGTCCTGAAAACGAAATTTTTCTTCTTGCCGGCAAGAACTGATCTTCAGGACTCGACCTGTTTATGGCGATTATTTATCATTTCGACCGGCCCGGAGGCGCAGATAGCTGAAGATGAACTCGTCCAGGTCCCCATCCAGAACCTTGTCGGGATTGCCGACCTGATAGTCGGTTCGATGATCCTTGACCATCTGGTAGGGCTGCATAACATAGCTGCGGATCTGGTTGCCCCAGGCGATATCCCCTTTTTCACCGTACAACTGGGCCATTTCCTTATCCCGTTTCTGCTGTTCCATCCGCTCGATCTTGGATTTCAATAACGCCAAAGCGAGTGCCCGGTTCTGATGCTGACTCCGCTCGGAAACACAGTTGACGACGATCCCGGTAGGTTTGTGCCGGATACGAACCGCCGAGGCGACTTTGTTGACATTCTGGCCGCCGGCGCCGCTGGCCCGGCAATAGAGTTCCATTTCAATTTCATTTTCGTTGATTTCCACTTCGGAAGCCGCTCCATGGTCCGGCAAGACATCCACCGCCACAAAACTGGTATGCCGCCGCTTGTTGGCGTCGAAGGGACTGATGCGGACCAGACGATGCACACCCATCTCGCAGGAAAGATACCCGAAGGCATAGGCCCCTTTCACCCGCATCGTGACCGAGCGAATCCCCGCTTCTTCGCCGGGCGTCAGGTCCAGTTCCTCATACGTATAGCCGCTCCGGTCGAAATACCTGGTGTACATCCGCAGCAGGATATTCGCCCAGTCGCAGCTTTCCGTGCCACCCGCCCCAGCGTGAATGCTGAAAAAACAATCCAGCGGATCGTTTTTCCCGCTGAGCAGCGAAGCCAGTTCGATCTTATCCACCATTTCCTGCAAGCCCGGCAGGGAATCGGCGACTTCCTGCTTGGTCGCGGTGTCGTTTTCCGCCTGGCCCATTTCCCAGAAAAGACCCGCATCTTCCAGTTGTTTATAAGCTTTTTCCAGCGGGTCGAGTTGGGCTTTGATGGTTTTGAGCTGGCTGACGGTTTTTTGCGCGGCTTCGGGGTTGTCCCAGAAACCCGACCGATTCATGGTTTCTTCCAGTTCCGCCAGCTTCTTCTTTTTGCCGGGGATGTCAAAGAGAGTCCCGAATCTTTTGGATCCGGGCCGAGAGGTCCTCTAATAGAGAACCAATATTATCATAGTCAATATCTACCATTTTTCCATAACTCCATAATATAGCATAGGCAGCAATCAGGCGGAGATGGTAGCGGAAATACCCCCGCCGGTCAATCCGGAAAATAAAAGATTCCGGTACCGATACCTTGGTGAAGCCTTTCTAATTGTCCTTCTGATAGGTTATCACCACGGCTCCCGGCTGGGAGGGGATATGGACGGTTATCCCCTGAATCAGCAGATCCTTGCCATAGATTCGGGTGCTGGAGGTCTCATCCAGGTTTTTCACGAGGTACCAGGCATCCGCATCCAGGCCTCTGGGCTTGAAAATCATACTGGCAACTGCGGCACTGGCCCGGCGGAACGCCTGCACCATGCCTTCGCCCAGGTCCGGCCGGTCAAACTGCCAGGCCATCCAGTCCCCGTTGGACAGGCTGTAATCCGTCAGCGGATAATAATCGCCCAGATAATAATGATTGATGCTGCGCCATTCCGCCGTCTTTTGCCGCAGGAAGTTATAATCCAGGCCATAATTCCGCACATCCCAGCAGGCCGTGTTATAGGGCAGCATGCAACTGCGGAAGGTATAAGTATCTTCGGCACGCTGGCCGCTGCCGTGATAGGGAATCCAGAACGCAATTCCATAGGTGTGGCACTGCTGATCCACCGGCCCGAAAATCGTATCGCTGCGCAGCAGCGGGACCGAGCGGCGCAGGGTCTCCAGATCATTGCGGCGACCGCCGCTAGCACAGGTATCAATCAGCATATCGGGGTGACGGCGGCGCAGCTCATCCCAATAGGCCAGATAACCCACCACATGCTTGATCTCCGTCATGCCCTGCCGGTCGGCGGCATCTGCCCCTCGCCAGTATCCCAAAGGATCCATATTGAAATCCTGCCGGTACAAATCCACCCCTTCGCTGTTAATCAACCCATCGACATGATTGACCAGCCAGTTCCAGGCCTCCGCATGGCCCAGATTCAGCAGCCCGCCCCCGCTGCCGCCCAGCACCCAGTCCGGATGATTGTTCGTCAGCCAGGTACCCGAGGTAACCCGCTCCGGCTCAAACCACAAAATAATATCCATGCCATTGGCGTGGGCATGATCTGAAATCGCCCGCAGCCCGTTGGGGAAGCGGCTGGTATCCACTTCCCAGGTCCCCGTCCCCGGCCAGCAATTACTGGTGATATACCAGCCCGCATCCATATGCCAGAAATCCAGCGGAATCTGTTCTTCCACATACCGGTTGATGAACATTTTCTGGTTTTCTTCATTCGCATTACACATTTCATTATACTGGGATGAACTGCATGCCGACATCATCGGCTCCGGCAGCGATCCGCCGGGACGCGGCAGGTTATGGGCCAGCATCCACCGCCGCCAGATATTCTGCGAACGCAGCCAGTCCCTTTGCCAGAACTGCACCACCATCAGCGGGCTGCGAATTTCCTCACCGGGATACAACCGCAAATGCGTCAATTCCTGCCCGGCGGTAATCGTCATCGTGTTGGCGGCACTGTGGCTGAGCGTCGCCGACCACTGCCCCGGCCAACCCACCACCACAATCACACCCTTGTCACCGGTCTCCAGATTGAAGTAGGACATATCCTTATTGGTGGAACGGCCGCCGGCGGCACTGAGGGTTTTGCTGGCTTGCGGTTCCAAAACCGTTTCATAGGGTTGATAATCATTGGGCGTACTCGGGGCGCCCTTGAAATGATGCAGCAGAAAATCCTGGCCGTTCAGCTTGGTAAAGGCATCATCCAAAGCCAGAATGTCTTCCAGAATCGGGGTATTGCCTGCGGCGGTATTCTTGAAATAAACCGTCCATTCCACGGTGGGATAATCGTTATAGGCCACCGCCACGCACTTTACTTCCAGCCCCGTCGCCGGATCGGTGTAGGTCAGGGTATATTGTGTCCGGTTGGCATCCAGGGACATCTGACTTTGACTCAACGGCCAGCCGGACAGAAAATCATCCGAAGGCACCCCATCATAAACAAACGAAAACGGCACCGCCGGCGCTGTACCGGTAAATTTATCCTTCACCCAGTCCGCCGCCTCTTCCTGTTCCTGCTGGGCCGCTATATCCCAGAAATCCACACAGGTAGTATTTTCCGGATCGTTACAATACAACCACTCCTTTGTGAATAAAGCAAAATCCTGCAAATCGATATAGCAGTCCCGGTTGAAATCAAAGTAAAGATATTCCATCCCCGCATCCCCACAGTTCTGCGGCGGCGGCAGGATGCCGTATTTGCCCATCAGGTAATTCTCCGCCGCCTCCCGCACCGCTGCATCGGCGGAATCCACCACCAGAATTTCCGCGATGTCCCCGGTGAGAAACTGCCGGCCCGGTTCCAGAACTCCGACACCGGCGATGGTCTGGCTGGTATAGGTAAGCGCGGCGGTACCCGAAGCGACTTCCTGCGTATTCACCCGCAGGCTCTTGGCGGAACTGCCGCCGTCCTGCACCGCCGTTATCAAATAGGGACGTTCCGTTTTAAGTGCCGTTTCCGGTTCCAGGGGTGCCCCCGGTGCTGCTGTGAACCACTTTACCGTTTCCGCCGCCGTATCACTGATCCCCAGCACAAAACCCTGAATATCCGTATAGTTGCTCAGAAAGACCTGGCTTTGCGATCCTGCGTCGATACTGCCGACCATATAAATACTCAGCGTACTCAGCCGCAGCGCCGCCGCGTCCGCCAGATAAAATCCGTCATCCCCATTGAATCGAATCACCGGGAAATCCCCGTTCGGAAAGGTTGCGGTCGTTGCCTGCGGATTGCCGAACTGGCGGACCGCATGGTTATTGGGATCCGACTGATTCTGCCATAAAGCCACCCCGCTGCCATCCGAACTGACACCCTCGCCCGCCTTCAGCCAGAGCACCGGCTCCCCAGCCAGTTGTGTGATTGTCGCATCGATCAGCGTTGTATCACTGTTATGGGAACCATTTCCATATCCGACGGCAAAATCAACGGTATCGCCGGCCTGCAGAAACACCAGCCCGGAATAGCTTTCGGTGTCCCCATTCCCATTGGCCTGGGCGTCAATAGCGCCGGCGAAAATTTCATATCCCTCCGCCGCTGACCCATTCACCAGAATATGCACATCCGTTGTGGTTTTGTTGGGATGCCCCACGGAAAAGATCGCGGAAACCTCATAGAATCCGTTGGCCACCGCCGTCCAGCGATATAAACTATACTGCCCGTCTGGCCCCGGATGAAACGCGGCGCTATGTGCCGGCCAGACCGCCCCAAAAGAGGGGGATATTGCCGAATCGGTAGTATTATGGGTATCCACCGGATCGGAGATAGCGCCGGTACGCCAAAGCTCCAGGCCTGCCAGTTCCCCTGTGACGGCCAAACCATTGTCATATAAGGTTATAACATAGGGTATAGTCAAATTAGCCGCTGAGCCGTAGCTCCATTGTCCGTTCGGATTCCCCGCCGCGATCGAAAAATCCGCTTCCACATTCCAGGCCGCCTGTACGCGGACAGAACCTGTAATCGCAATCCAAAAGACAATTGCCGATAGTAATACCTTTCTGGACACGAAAAATCTCCTTATTCTGAAAATTTTGGTTGGTTCACCAAATAAGTAGGATCCTATCTGGGATTTGTTCACCTTTCTCACCTCATATCCTGACATCATATCATGTCTATCGCAATTTTTCAACTATAAAGATATAAGGTCATCTCTTGCAGGTAATTTTTCCAAACGGTCTCCCACACAGACTATATAATCGGATATCTTCTTTTATAGGAATAGTTTACAACAAAAATGGGAAAGAAAAGGGAACTGGGCAGAGGCGGATTTGAACCGCCGACACATGGATTTTCAGTCCATACGGCAGAGTGATATAAGTAACTATAATATAAACACTTATTCGATGGATTTGAAAAACTTGGCGGAAATCTTGCCGTCGTACACGTATTCGGCAGTACAAACTGGATCACCCGCTTCGTTCTGGCTATATGTACGCCAGACTCTACCGGCGATGTCGTATTCGGTGCGGCTATGCGATAGTTCGTTACCTGCTACCGCCGGGTTTCCGGCAGCCGTCCAGCCGGTGGCGGTTTTGCCGACCAGCCAGCCGGAGGCGTCATGAATGTCCTGTACCGTAATGGCTACACTGGCCCAGCGGCGGGTTTCGGTCACGCGGCCCAGGGCGTCATAGACCGTTTCGGTGCCGACCGACCCGACCAGCTCATTGCCCGGCGCATAGGGGCCGACCGTTACCAGGGCGCGGTCGTCGGCGTCGTAGAGGGTGCGGCTGGCGGTCAGCAGGTGGCCCTGCGGGTCATAGGTATTGGTTTCGACCAGATTACCCAGCTCATCATAGTAGTATTCCGTCAGGCTGCCTGACTTAGCCGGCAGATGCTCCCCTTCCGCGGATTCCACCTTGCCGATGTTGTTGTAAATCGTCTCGGAAAGCGTTACTTCGTTGACCGGATTCTGGCCGTCCAGATTGTCAGACACGATGCGGCTGGTCTTAATCACCCGGTTCTGGGCGTCATATTCATTCCGCGTAATTACGTACAGGTCCGTCTGCCCCTCCGGCGCATCCCATAGATACCACGACTTATACTGATTGCCGTTAGCTACAAGGGTATTGAACCTTTTCATCTATTTACTTGTAAAAGAGCAGATTACTGTAATTTACAATGTTCCTTTTCTTCCCAATGGCATAAATCGAGCTTCAATATCGATGAATTTTGCACCGTCTGAGTTTTTCATTAACTTATACGAGAATCATATCCTAGTAGTGTATGATAAATACTATTTTCAACTTCCACACCTGCTATCTTCGCACATTCGATAGCACATGCATATGCAGCATCATTATTTTCCTTTGTTTTTATTATTGGTAAATTACCGTATATATCTTCATGTGGATATTGAAATGCTGCAAGCTTGAGTAATGCTTCTAAGAACAAATCCCCAGATGTTGCGCAGATACACATTACATAATTTGGATCCTCATGGTCAAGCAGTTCCACAATACCAGTTAAAGGATCAATCACAAGAATGTCTGACTCAATACAACCAACAAGTATTTTATCTGATGGAGGTTCAAACGAGTACTTGTGGCGACCTAATCTTATCATCCCAATTTCAAGAGTAGATGTGTCATAATTACATATAAGATGGATTAGCGAATCATCAAATTGAGGGATTTCTTCAGACTTCTTTGCCAGAAAATATGATTCCTTATCCATTGACACTGCCAGTTCAGTCATTTTCTTTACAAATTCATCAGCATTCACCTCTGTCTCCTTCAATAACAGTCAGGACAATAAGTTTAATATCAATACAATTAACATAAAGTTTACCTATAAATTAATGCTATTCGCTAACAAGAAATCTAGCCACCTGTGCCTGCACCTGTATTTAAAAATCGAGCCCAACTAGTGTGTACAGCTTCCGGCATTCCAACAGCAATAGGTCCCTGTCCTATGTGGTGATGAATAAGGGTATCGCCCATAAAACTCTGATGTTGGGGATGATATTTCACCCACTGAGGATTAACTTTTGGTGCTAAATTATCACTAATCTTCTGCAAATTATCGGTACTGAAATATTCCGGTTTACGGCTACGTACCTGTCTCCAAAACCAAGGACCATTTCTTGGAAAACCAGCGGCGTTTGTTTGTGAGCCAGGTGGGGCATTTCTCATATCAACTGCAACATGACTAAAATATGACTCCGGCAAAACCGAAACTTCACCAGATATTTGAGGAGCAGGTTCCGGAGTTGGACTTGCTCCTGCCTTAATTGCACCAGCGAAAACAATGAAAGTTAACATTGTTGCCGCTGTTACAACCTTATCCGTAGTATCCATTTTTGGCCAGCTACGGATAAGATTAATTATCCCAACAATTGATACAACAATCAATGTTAGTGCAGCAACTAATGCAATTGGCCCAGAAAGCAATATTGCACCTGCGATTGCAACAAAAGTGGCTAAATTCTGTATTACACTCCATGCGATACCTAAACCACTTTGTCCATGACGAATGCCACTGTAAACAGTTAAGCCAATGTTTGTCAATATTGCCCCAATAGCAATTGACAGCGTAAGACCACTAATTCCACCAAGAAACTCCCCGGTTGGATCAATACCATTAACCGGATTCGCATGGCAGTAGAGGTATTTGTGGAGGGATTGTGGGTCGGAATAGTTGCCAGCAAAGGGATCAAGCTGATGGAAGCGGCCGTTGGAGGAGTCATAGTAGCGGGCGCGGAGGTAGTATTGCTGGAGGTTGGCGTCGTACTGTTCGCCGGTATAAAGAAGGTTCGTAGCGGCGGGAGCGGCTGGAGTTGGGTTGCCGCCGAGCATCATGCCGTAGGCGTCGTAGGAGTAGCAGTCGGTAACCGCCCCGGTGGAATCGGCCAGTTGCCGGGTCGAGCCGTGGCCGTCGTACAAGAGGAACTGGGTGTCCGACAGGCTGCTGTCCTTCTGGGCAATCACATCATCGCCGAGGGTGTAGGTGATGCGGGTGGTGGTGGAATTGGCGACGGAGGTCTCTTCGAGTACCTGGGCGTAACCAGTATGATTATAAGAATCTATCAGATACGTTGTGGTTTTCTCGTTGGACTTCGTACCGCCGTTATGAGGCTGTGTGTAACTGTACGCCTTCACCCGGATTCCGTCAGTGTTATATGTATATTCGACCACCTCATCATTCGCCCCACCGTCCCAGGTGGTCACTTTATATAGCCGGTTTTGCAGGTTGTATTCGTAGATGACGGTTTCGGTCGTGGTTGCCCCATTGGTTGTGACCTTGCCGGTCATGGAACCATTAAGGTCATAGGAATAGGTGATCGTATCGCCTGGTGTGCCCCAGTGGGAGCGGGTGATATTGCTGTAGAGGCTGGACTGGTTGGCCATAACCTCGAAGCTGGCCGGGCCAAGCAGGAAGATAATCGCCAGCATGGCGCAGATACAACGGGTGGACAGTGCGAACACCGGCTTGGGTGCCGGGTATGGCCGGATGGATTGTTTGCGGAACCGGGCCAGCAAACGAGCCAATACGGGAGCGATAAAGGCCGCCGGGATCAGCGCCAAGGCAAGAGCCAGGCAATAAGCCCAGATTTTCGAGGGCAAGCCCATCCAGAAGGCCCGCAACGGATGAATCGTCTCTCTGTGGTTAGGCAGGCGATAATCCACCCCGCCGCCGCTATTGGCATAGGCATATACGTAATCATCACCATGAGGGATGGCCGTGACCGGCTCAATATGCGTTTCAGTCTCCAACTGATCCTGATCGTTATAATCGTAGTTAGTCTGGAGCAATGGGCCATTGGCATTGACTGTACGCTCGGTACGGTTGCCCACCAGGTCATAGGTGTAGGTGATGCTGTAGCTGCCGGTGTTGCCGGTGGCGCTCTCGCTGGTCAGACGATTGAGATTGTCGTAACCATTGCTTACGGTCCGGCTTTCGGCCGTCGAAGTACCCGGTTGTGTCTGCATTTCGGTTATGGTATCCCGCATTCCGTCCGCCGTCAAGTGATGAGTAAACGTCGAAAGGTTGGCTGTCGCCTTCTGATTGATTACCTCCGTCAACCGATTGAGATTGTCGTATGTATAATCCGCTTTGATCTCAAATCCAGCTACTCCGTCCGTATTCGTCTCCAACCAGTTGCGATTGCCAACAGCGTCGTAATCGTAGTTGGTTACTTCCGGTGTATTGGGAGCAGCAGTTAAATCCACACCGTCGCGTTTGACGAGTTTGGTTTCTTTCAGACGGCCTAATTCATCGTAGGCGAATCGGGTTTCGGTCTGATCGGTCCAGGTACGGACCTTGCGGCTGGTGACGGGTGAGTATTCGTAATTGACGGTACCTTCGGGCGAGTCGATCTGCTCGACATTGCCTTCGGCGTCATAGTAGTAGATCGTCGTACCCCGTGCATCTACTTCCGTTTCCGTTCTGCCGAGATCGTCATACGCATATTCGATCTGTTCGTCCCAGCCGACTTCGGGATCACCGGCATTATAAGAGGAACTGTTAATATAGGAGTTCTTATACCACAACTGGCCCAGGTCATTATAGAAATAGCCGGTTCCCTGTCCTTTGAAATCGACATGCAGCCGCAGCCGGCCCCGGGCATCATATTCATTCGTCTCGGTCAATGTACCGCCGGGTAACGTGCGGCTGGTCTGCTGGTGCAGTTCGTTGTAGGTGAATGTGGTTTCTCTTTCTCGATCGTATATAATCGTAATCGGTTCAGCTGCATATTGCTTGACGTTATCACGAATCAAGGTCTGATTGCCATAATCATCGTATTCATATTCATACAGGGGACAGGTTAATGCATTGCCGTTTTCCGGGTACGGTACGGCGGGCAGAATAACAGACGACAGACACAATCCCAACTCCACCAACAGCTTAACTATGTTCCATATAATCATATCGGACCTCCTTTTGTTAAAAAAATGTCTCTCTACCCCAGGGCCGATGTCCACGAATGCGCAAGGTTTTTCCCATTTTTTTTACCCGAAAATAACGTAAACCCTTGTCAATCCTCAGCAAAATTTTTTTTGCCTTGCGCAATTTTGGCCATTCACCGTGGCCGTTTTTGCGCAATTATAAGCCGGTGAGTATCATATGAAAACAGGGTGGAAAATGGCAAGATAGGGCGATTGGGTTGAGTTGGCAAATGTTGAACAAAGTATAACAAAACATGAACAAAGTGATATAAAAGTGCAGCAAAACATATGATAAACCTAGAGAAAAAATGAGTAAAAATGAATGGTATTTACACGTGGCATGTGGATGGGGGCGGGTTTTTACCGCTCATATCTTATCTATACCTTCCAGATTACCAATGGTAAAATAGCCATCTGGGCCTACCATAAGAAAATAGAAATCAAAGTGGAAAAAATGACAGGCACGACCTGAACGGATTTGACGCGGGACTGGCTGGGCAGGCACGGCCTGCGGCGAGATCGCCGCGGTCATATGCCCCTTTTGACGCTCGCGTTCGCTGCTGAGCGGGCGAAAAAAGAAGAGATTACCCACAAGCACACGAGGGCGCAAAGGGGGGAAGAGAAGAATATCAGTCCGCAGATAAACACCGATAATGAAAGAATATTTTAAAATAAAAGATGGCAAAGAAAAGAAAGAGGTTGAACCGCTGGAAATCAGAAGGTAAATGCACACGAATAAAAAGAAGAACTATTCAACATCAGATAATGACGGCTGGGGGGGGGCTGACGCAAGAGGGAAGGCGGGCGGGACATATGTTATATATGTCCCTATATAACAATGGGGTCCGACCCCTTTAATTTACCCCCGACCCCTTTAATTTACCCCGGTGGTTGCCTTGGCCAGCCGGTTTTGGAGATTATAACCATATTCCACTTTCTCGATAAAGTTATGGTCCGGGTCCGTTTCCCCGGTAACCGCCGTAATCTTAGCGGTCATTGAGCCGTTGTTGTCATAGCGGTAGTGGATGGTGCGGTTATTTTCGCCCCAGATTTTCTCCGCCCGGTCTTTGAGAGATTTATTTAATTGAGAAAGAGCATATTAGTTATCGAAAAATTATACCACTTTTATATATAGAAACCATGTCGGCAAAGCAGTTCCCAATCCTTGGCTGTAATTAAAGAAAAATCTATCATTTTTTATTGGATTGCCATATATTCCATTCTTTAATCCATCGAATTGAAAGAAAACCCAAAAAAGGAATTCCAATTATAATACCACACCATAAACTAATCTTTGAGATGTAATACTCAGGGATATCAATCAAACCAAGTTCAACAAGCTTGAAAAATAATAACTCACAGGCCCAAGTTGTACCAAGTAATCCAAATATCATAGAAAAACAAGACAAAAGTAATGCTACTAATAAAGCAAAATATTTTCTCATTAAAGACCTCTTATTTGTTGTTCTAAATATCTTTTCCGTTCATTACCAAGATTTCCCATGTCTCGATATACAACTTCAATTACTTGTTGCAAAAGACCTATTAATCGGCCCATAATACCAAAGAAAATTCCTTTTACAATAACTTTAGCAAATTCATTAGCAAAAGCACCCGCAATTTGTCTTAAACCAGCAGTTTCTATTATAACAGATAACTCAGAAACCTCAGCTGAAAGTGCTGGAAATTTTAAGCCAACAAAATAACTAAATACAAATGCTGTCATTACCGCAACAAATATGCGCATTGCTGAAAGCTCTGGTTCTCTAAAACCTTCAACATACCATTCCCAAATAACATTTGATATTAAAGCTCCTAGTGCAAATCCGACGGGTCCTGACAAAAATATTGATAAAGTTAAGCCAATTGCGGTAGTCATGGTAGTCAGAATAAAAGTCTTCATAGCATTCCCCCCCGTGGCTTTAGCTATTACTGCACTAATAACTCCTGAAACCAAAGAAATAATCCCGATAGAAATGGCAACATCTGCAATACTACCAAATAAACCTGAAGGATCGAGTCTATTAACCGGGTTGGCATGACAGTACAGGTATTTGTGGAGGGATTGGGGATCCTGCATATTGCCGCTATATGGATCAACTCGATTGAATCTGCCATTGGAGGGGTTGTAGTAGCGGGCGCGGAGGTAGTACATGGCGGTGGCGGAGTCGCGCATTTCGCCGGTGTAGTACAGGCCGTTGCCGCTGGGCAGCGGGGTGACGGCCTGGCCGTAGCTGTCGTAATCGAAGGCGTTGTAATCGACCGCCGGCGTTTGGGGATCATCGTCATGGTCAGCCTGATAGGTAATCACAGCGCCGTTGCTGTCAGCGTGCTGGCGGACGGAACCGTGGCCGTCGTAGAGCAGGAAACGTACACCGGAAGAGTCTTTCTGGGCGATGATGTCATCGCCGATGGTATAGGTCATCGTCAAAGTGCCGCCGGTCCATTCTTCCAACACTTGGGCATAACCGGTGTGGTTATAGGTATCTACCAAATAGGTAGTGGTTTCCTCGTATGATTTAGTACCGCCATTTTGCGGCTGCTGAAAACTATAAGCCTGCACTCGAATACCGGCGGTGTTATAGGTGTATTCGACGCAATCTACCGTATTGGTCAAGCTGGTTGAATCCGAATCGGTAGTTACCTTAGATAGCCGGCTTTGGAGATTTAACCATATTCCACTTTCTCGATAAAATTGTTGTCCGGGTCTTCTTCACCGGTAACCGCGGTGATCTTAGCGGTCATTGAGCCGTTGTTGTCATAGTGGTAGTGAATAGTGCGGTTATTTTCGCCCCAGATCTTTTCCGCCCGGTCTTTCAGGGAACTGTAAAGCTGCGACTGGTCGGCCCAGATTTGCAGGCTGGAGGGGCTCAGAATGAACACCAGCGTCAGGAAGTAAATAATACCCCGGTTCAGGCCGCTCAGGCGGGGCCGGGCATAGGCTGGGGCAGGCTGGAGGCCGGCAATTCGCTTTACTTCCGCCCACAGGGCTGGGAATAACAGCAGCAGAGGCAGAACCAGCAGGAATCCAATATACCCACTCTGCCACAAACGGCTCGGCACCGCCCACCAACCGATCTGGTACTGCGGACTGCCGCTACCGGCGGGGGCATTGGTCGCATATTGGACGGGGTAATACTGGCGCAAGTCCAGCCGGCCTTGTAACTGCTGCGGCGCTACACTGTACGACTCACTGTCCAGACGGTCCCTACCATTGGTATCATAGACATACTCTGTTGTATGGACCGTCCCCAATCCCTGATTTTCCCCTTCCTGATGGCTGATTATCTCCCGCCGCTTGCGATTACCGACCAGATCGTAAGTATAGGTGGCATTGTAACCATTATTCGTATCATGCTCGAAAGAGGATTCAGAGGTGAGACGGTTCAGATTGTCATAGCCATATACTTTATCAAACGTATCATTGTCAATCTGGCTGGTCGCTCCCACTTTTCGCATCTGATCTGTAACGTTGGTCCGCATGCCATCGGCGGCTGGGGTGTAGCCATACGAGGCAAGCTGTTGATTGGCCGCATTGGTGTGAACCAGACCTTTCAGGCGGTTGAGGTTGTCATAATCATAAGTAGCAGTCAAATCGATTGTCTGGTCATTATTTTGGTCGATCCATTGATGTAACCGGTTTCCTACGGCGTCATAATCGTAGGTGGTCACTTCCGGTGTATTGGGGGCAATGGTTAAATCCACACCGTCGCGTTTGACGAGTTTGGTTTCTTTCAGACGGCCTAATTCATCGTAGGCGAATCGGGTTTCGGTCTGATCGGTCCAGGTACGGACCTTGCGGCTGGTGACGGGTGAGTATTCGTAATTGACGGTACCTTCGGGCGAGTCGATCTGCTCGACATTGCCTTCGGCGTCATAGTAGTAGATCGTCGTACCCCGTGCATCTACTTCCGTTTCCGTTCTGCCGAGATCGTCATACGCATATTCGATCTGTTCGTCCCAGCCGACTTCGGGATCACCGGCATTATAAGAGGAACTGTTAATATAGGAGTTCTTATACCACAACTGGCCCAGGTCATTATAGAAATAGCCGGTTCCCTGTCCTTTGCAATCGACATGCAGCCGCAGCCGGCCCCGGGCATCATATTCATTCGTCTCGGTTGGTGCGCCGCCGGGTAACGTGCGGCTGACCTGCTGGTGCAACTCGTTGTAGGTAAATAAGGTAATTCGCTTATGATCGTAATCCGTAGGGGTAGCGTCATCGTATTGCTTGATATTATCCCAAATAGCAATCTGATTGCCGTAATCATCATATTTATATTCATACCGGGGACAAGTTGATACATTGCCATTCTCCGGGTCATCCACCGGCGGCAGTATGACGGCCGTCAGCCGCCCTTTGATCTTGTCTAGCATTAAGAGCATCATCTGCTCATTTTACTTGGGAGGATAATAAACTATTATTTTTCCTTCGGGATATTTTCCAGACCAACCACATGGATAACCACCGGATACAAAGATCTTAAATAGTTTTTCGAAAAATACATGACTTTTCCCCATAACTATACGACAGTGAATTATCGATGACAAAATTCCTGGAATATTTTGATCGAAATAATGGTTTATATATCGTTTACACATAGTAGTTTTGTATTTTGCCGTAAGATTCATTACAATATCATCTAGAATGTTTCTCTCATAAGGGAAATCATTACCCCACATGGCAGACTCTCGTCCATAATATTCTGCTGATTCAATACCTAAAATATCACGCCAATTAGGCCGTTCATCATTATATTTCTCATAATCTTCTTCAGCGGGTATTTGATCGAGATCTCTAATAATTACCGCCTCAACATCATTCGGAATCTGTCCACCTGATAGCAACCTATTGCTTTCAATAAAATCAAGTACTTCATCAACCTCTTCTTTATTAGGTCCAAACTTATATTTCATGGGATTGACTTTCTTTACAATTTTTAATACGCCAGCACTATTCTGTTCATAAGTGCTTATTTTATATTAGTAATAAATTATGCCACACGGTACTTCTAATGCCATAATGTCGGTTTTCATTTTAAAAAACCAGCAATGCCATACTAAGTTACTCAATAAGCCACCTATACCATTGATCTTCTGTATCACTTAAAGCTGAACGCAATGAATTACCTTCCAGAAATTTTTCTGTTGCTCTCGCCTGCACACCATATACTTTTCCCATTGTTTCGTCAATTGATAAATTTTCTGGTATAATATTTAGCACTCTTTCTAATGCTCTTGAAAAATTTGAATGCGATCCACAATGCATTGTTGCTTCATCCAAAAATATTCCATTTGTCGCATCATCTAAATCCATACCAATTTTTCTAATAATATTATGGTTCTTAAATTCTAAAGGGATTATATGCATCGTCTGATAACCACTTACCTGTGTAGTAGTTGTTAACCCATTAGCTTTTAATAAATTTCTTTTTAACGTCGTTGAAGAGCTTCCAGTCACAATACCGGGTGTTCCGGGGATTAATCGGTTGCGAGTAAGTATTGTGCCTGGCTGAATAACTTTGTTACCAATCCGGGCAAAACCACCTTTTACCTTGTTAAAGGCTCGACCAGCAAGATTGCTTGCAAATTCTCCTACCATGCCAATAGCATGTCCCACGGCTAATGATGTAACAAACAGTATCAAACCATAAATAAGGGCCTGATTCAGAGATAATCCAGCATAGGCAGATTCGGCAGCAAATTGCGCATATTCACCAACGGTTCCTTGTATGCTAACCAATATGGAACGAATCGACGTTGCTGCCATTATACCAACTATAGATTCAAAATTACCCGTTGGATCAATGCCATTAACTGGATTCGCGTGCACGTAAAGATATTTATGAAGGGATTGCGGGTCAGAGTTGTTGCCGGCGTAGTCATCCATGCGGTTAAACCTACCGTTGGAAGGGTTGTAGTACCGGGCGCGGAGGTAGTATTGCTGGAGGTTGGCATCATATTGTTCGCCGGTGTAGAGAAGATTCGTGGCGGCGGGACTGGCGGCGGTCGGATTACCGCCGAGCATCATGCCGTAGCCATCGTAGGAGAAACTATCGACTATATCATTACTGTCGTCAATAAGATCATCGGTAAGCTGTCGAGTACTGCCCTGGCCGTCGTAGAGGAGGTATTTCAGCGCCGGTGTGCCCAGCGGATCATCCGTCTGGGCCAGCATGTCATCGCCAATGGTGTAGCTGCGGATGGAGGCAGGGGTATCGGTGGCGGGATCGGGATTGGACTTGTTATAGTTTAACTCGGTTATGACTTGCGCGTAGCCGGTCGGGTTCTGCGCATCAATCAGGTACAGGGTCGTCTGTTTTCCGGTCGCGTAGGTCTGCTCATTCTGCGTATCCAGATAATTCTGCGTCACGGTAAATGAATAGGCACAAACACGGATCCCGGCCTCGTTATAGGCATAATCCACCACATCCACCGGGTTGGTCCCGCTGGCGGAATCCAGATCGGTAATCAGGCGGCTCAGCCGGCCCTGATAGTTGTATTCGTAGGCAACTTCCTCCCGCTTGGTGCCGGACGTATCCGGATCACCGTTCCAGGTTGTTTTGCTGGTACATGAACCGTTACCATCATACCCATAGGTTATGGTATAATCTATCGGATCATTCGGATTGGCCCACTGAATCCAGTCCATCCGGCTGAGGTTATCATATAATTCATCCGCCTGGGCCAACTGCTGGAATTCGCTGGGACCCAGGATAAAGGTAAAGGCCAATACCAGCGAGATGGTACGGACGGAAAGACTGTAGCTGGGACGCGGACAATAGGTATCCGCGGCCCGGCGTAAGCGGCGGAGGCTTTCCAGCAGCAACTGGCTTACCAGCACCAGCATAAACAGGCCCCAGGCGGCCCGGTTGGCATACCGGTTCCACTGATTGGGCAGTCCTCGCCAGAACGCCGACCAGGTGCTCAGCGACGTACCATCTGCCCTCAGGTAGCCGATCCCGCCGCCCGGCTGTGCATAGGCATAAACCGGATGGTTGCCATAGGGAACAGTCATCGCAATCTGCTGATCGCTGAATTCTTCCTTTTCCAGTTGATCCGTATCGGGATCGTAGGTGTATTTTGTATGTAATTCCTGCACACCGGAACCATTCGTCACGGTTACCTTGCGATAGGTGCGATTGCCCGCCAGGTCATAGGTGTAATCAATCGTATAGCCATAGTTTGTACTGTCTTTTTTGGCCTCTTCCTGCGTCAGACGGTTCAGATTGTCATAATCATAATTCACCGTGCGGGCCTCTGTTGTGCCCTGGACATCCACGGTTTCTGCCACGGATTTACGCATCCCATCGGCATATAAGGTATAAACAAACTTGCTCAGCGTAGCTGGTTCAGCAGCGGGCGGCTCATATTTCGAGACATGGTTCTTCAATTCCGTCAGCCGGTTCAGGGCATCATAAACATAGTACGGTGAGGCGCTGTTACCCAGTACCATCTGGATCCGGCTGCCTACTGCATTGTAATAATAGGTATTCACAGGATGCGGAGAAATTACGTTATCCGTAACCGTTTCGAGCCTGCCCAGATCGTCATATCCATAAGAGGTATCCGCGTAAATTGTCGTTGTGGAACCTTTCTGATAGGCCCTGGTATTCGATTGCTGATTGGTTATTGAATTATACGTATAGCCAACCTTACCTTGCGGAGAATCCGCACTTTCAAGGTTGCCTTCCGCATCATAACCATATGTTGCTGTGCCGTTACTATCAACAACGGTATCCCTGCGGCCCAGATTGTCATACGCATATTCGATCTGTTCATCCCAGCCAACATCGTGATTACTTGCATTGTAATTATCATTCACACCATCATTGGGATCGCTATCCTGGGCATAGAAATTCTTATACCACAACTGGCCTAGTTCATTATAGAAATACCCGGTTCCCTGCTCTTTGTAATCAAGGTGCAATATCAACCGCCCCTGCTCGTCATAGGCCCATGTTTCAGAATCCGGTTCGTTATCCACAACAATTAGGTCATTCAATTCATCATAAACATCTACGTACGTCTCTACACTTCCCACTGGTGTAAACGGCATATATTTGACGACCTGCTGATGGAGTTCATTGTATTTGAAAACGGTCAGCCGACTCTTGGCATCCAGAATAGCAACCTGATTACCGTAGTCATCGTAAATGTAACGATATTCCGGATTGACCAGATCGGTCGTGGCATGCTCCGGATCATCCACTGCCGGCAGTGTAACCTTAGTCAGCCGACCAGCGACATCGTAATAATACTGCTTGACGTGGTTCTTGAAGTTGTCGGTTTCTTCGGCGGGCATTGCCGTAAAGGATACCTGTGCCGTCTCATATTTCTTTCTGCCCAAACCGTCATAGCTTACGTGCGTGTAAAGGTGGGTGTCAGTTACCGCATTTCCGGCCTCGTTGATGTAATCCGTTTGCGGATGTTTGGTAGTAACAGCACGGCCTAAAGCATCGTAGGTAAATTCCGTGATTTTATCACGAGCATCGGTTACGGTCTTGCGGCGGGTACCCTCGTAATACGTTTCGGTACGATGAGTATCGTTTAGAGTCGTGGCTGTAAGATCGAGTGTTTTACCATCCGGCAGATATTGTCTATTGTGCCCTTCGGGATCAATAACGGCGGTTTGCTTACCGGCCTTGTCATATGCATAGCTGGTCGGCTGCTCTACGCCATCTTCATCCTGTGTGATACTCATCTGGACCCGCCCGGCGATGTCGTAAATCGTGCGGGTATGGGAGAGTTCGTTGCCAATTTGCGGCAAAACACCGCCAGCGGTCCAGCCAATATGTAAATCAACAGGTGGATTACCATTATCAGGATCCCAGGCATTGGCAGGCACGGCAGAACTAATCAGCTTCTTGCCCACAATAAAGCCATCGGGATCATATATGGGATTCTCATCATCTATTTCTATTGTTACATTCGCCCAGCGGCGGGTCTCGACTTCCTTATTAATCTTCTTCCTCTATCAGCGGCAAAGGCTTGCGAAAGTTAGCATCAAACATGGCGCGGGTGAATTCATCGTAATGTTCACCATGGGGATCCAATAAACTTTCTTGTAAGATTTGTCCCTTTTGTGCCTCTATTGGCAGCAACTTGAGATATTCCTCACAATTACGGGCATGAGGGGTATCCAAACGTGGCTCATGCTTTTGCATATAAAACCAGCAATTTGCCGGTGTATCAAAATTTGAAAACCATGGCAAACCCTCATCAATGGCTTTACGTGCCTTTTCCTCAAAACCTTTATATGCCCACGGCCAAGAGGGATACTTATAAGTTGCTCCACCTGCTCCTGTGTGATCTACATAAGAAAATAAATTTATAAACCCTATTTTTCCGAAATAGTTTTTGTTAGGTGGTATCATAATAGTGAAATTGATCATTATCCCATACGATTTCTCGTAAAGATCGACTAAATCTGTCTTCCAGTTCCATTTTCTAAGCCAGGTATATTTCCCATAGCGAAAAAACCCAAGTGAAATCAGTCTTTCATCAAGATATTTTGCAGTATTTTGTAAAAGTAAGTCTTTTTTCTTTTGCCACATGGCTATTCCTCTTTTTCAAGGTTATTTTCTTTGTTTGTAGAGAGAAATAACATTCCCACCTACACCTACTATTTTCTGCGTGACAGGTGATGGTGGATCTTCCAGAAAGAGATACACAATGGTCTGTCCTGTTACTCCCGCTTCTTGGGTGATAGCCGCCAACTGTTTTTCATTGAAAGAACTAATCCCAGATTTGATTTCAACAAGATACCCTGGCGAACTGAAATCCACCGTGTTCTTTCCCTGTCCAACACGTGCATTCCGAACAGCGTTAGGCATATATTTTTCGAAAAATTTCTCAAATTCATCACCAGTTACTTTTGCCAACTTCCCTGCAGCACTCTTATTCCAGTGGTCCATGATTTGTTTGAAAGATGGATGCTTGCTGGCGTAAATGGTACGCAAAAATCCTTTTCCCACACGTCCGACATTGCCGGCTAATTGGAAGGGCGGTATCCCACTGCCTATCATTGCCTCCTGCCATACAGCAGGCATCATTATATCAAACGCGATTCCTATTCCCGCTGCTAAATGTGGATGTTGTATTGTGAATACAACCACACGAGCTATTATATTACCCATAAGCCCGGTAATGGAAAACTCATTATATCCTGATAGATCAACATAATTGATAGGATCAGCATGACAATATAGATATTTATGCAGACTGATCGGGTCTTGGCTATTACCGGCAAACGGATCGAGGGCATTGAACCGACCGTTGGCAGGATCGTAGTACCTGGCACGAAGATAATACATCCTCAGAGCAGTATCCCACTGTTCCCCGGCATATAGAAGATTTGTCTGCGGTGAAACCGTATTGGTCAGATTCCCATACGCATCATAATTAAATTGCTGGCCGGTAACGAGAGAACCGGTATTATCCACAAGCTGCCGAACCGAACCATGACCATCATAAATCAAATAGGCAATACCCGTCGCATCGGCTTGTGATATAACATCGTTGCCAATAGTATAGGTGATTTCTTCGGTACCGGTGATCTTTTTAAATACTTGTGCATACCCGGTCGGATTGTAAGGATCGATCAGATACGTCGTTGAACCGGCGGAAACACGGATTCCGGCTGGGTCATAAGCATAGGTGGTATTGACGCCGCCGGAAAGAGACGTAAGGCAGCCGCGCAGGTCATAGCCGTAGTTCGTAATTATGGAACCGACTGTCTTTTTCTTCAAGGCGCCATTGTCGTAATATTCATAAGCAACATCTTCACCAGTCGCATTGTCCTCCAACAGCAGCCGGTCATTGCCGAAGGTGTCGTACTGATACGTGACCATCGTCGCACCGTTGAACTTTTTCGTCAGCCGGTTGCCTACCAGATCGCTGATATAATCGGTATAGTCACTGCCGCAGGTTTCACGGGCCAGCCGACCGAGGGCATCGTAATCCCATTCAATCGTGGCAGCCTGACCGCCCATCGTTTCCACCACGTGATCGCGGCTGCCGTTGTCGTTCAGGGTATAGATAAAACTGCTGAGAGTCTGGCTCTGGCTGTTCCGATTAGTGACCGAGGTAAGACGGTTGAGTTCATCATAATCATAGTCCGTCGTGGTGCCCGTCGGATAGGTGATCATTTCCAGGGAACCGGCCGCATCGTATTGGTAATGCGTCAGTTCGGAAATCCCCGCCCCGCCTCTTTTCACCGCCTCCACATCCGATAGCCGCCCGATTTCATCATAACCATACTCAATCCGCTCTCTATGATTGGACGAACCCAGGCTTTCCGGAACCACCACCGCGCCTTTTCGCCCGGTTATATCCGAGTATTCGTATCCAACTATTCCCTGCGGGTTGACGATTGCTTCGATCCTCCCTTCGGCATCATAATAATATGTCCACGTTTGGGTATCATCGATGGTTTCCGTTACTTTTCTGCCTAACTTGTCATAGGTATAGCCGATTTTCAGGCCGAACGTCCCCGCCGGATGATTGGCTTGATAGGCCATCTCATCGGCATAATATCGGACTTCGCTCAAAAGACCATTATCGGCATCATTATATACATACCCCGCCACCTGTCCATCAAAATCCGTCGCCTTCCTGATTCTGCCAAATTCATCATATTCCTTATACTCTGTTTGAGTACCCGGTAACTGACGACTAGTCTGTTGATGTAATTCGTTATAAGTAAATTTGGTAATCCGTTTGTAGGTATCGTTCACAACACCGGTCAGCGGATCCTGTTTGAGTTTATCCCAGATTTCGATTTGGTTACCGAAATCGTCATATTTATATTCGTACCGAGGGCAGGTTAATACGTTACCGTTCTCCGAATCAGGTACCGCCGCCAACACAACGGCTGACAGGCGACCGCTGGCATCATATTCAAATTCTTTGCCGACGGCGTTGTCCGGATTTATCTGGGTCGTTTGTTCCGACTCGAATATTTTTCTGCCCAAACCATCATATGTAACATGTGCATACGTTATCGGGTTCTGTGTCGTCGCGGGGAAAGTGGTCATTATGATTCTGCCAAGAGCATCGTAAGTAAATTCCGTCGTGTTACCCCGATCGTCGGTAACTTTCCATTGCCGCGTGCCCTGGTAATCGGTCGTCGAAGCAGTCGAAATGGCGGCAATATCCATTTGGAGCAGATTCGCTAAAACAGATTCATTTATCACATACCATGGATTATCATAGGTATAATGTGTACCTTTAATTAAACCGTAATCTTTTGCATCGGCCACCGCGATTTGCTTACCCGCCTTATCGTATTTATAGCCGGTAGGCTGCTCATACCCTTCCTCATCCAGTGTCAGCGTCATTGCCACTCTTCCAGCGATGTCGTAAATGGTTTTGGTATAGGAAAGTTCATTGCCTGCTACCGCCTGGTTTCCGGCAGTCGTCCAGCCGGTGGCGGCTTTGCCGACCAGCCAGCTGGAGGCGTCATGAATGTCCTGTAGCGTAATGGCTACATTGGCCCAGCGGCGGGTTTCGGTCACGCGGCCCAGGGCGTCATAGACGGTTTCGGTGCCGACCGGCTGATCACCTGTCGCGTACGGCCCGACGGTGACCAGGGCTCGGCCGTCGGCGTCG
Organism: uncultured Pirellulales bacterium; assembly: GCA_964580995.1. Lineage (GTDB taxonomy): Bacteria > Planctomycetota > Phycisphaerae > Sedimentisphaerales > SM23-30 > JAKJEP01. Next base: position 44,975 of record CAZOMV010000004.1, on the reverse strand, counting down.
TAGAGGGTGCGGCTAGCGGTCAGCAGGTTGCCCTGCGGGTCATAGGTATTGGTTTCGACCAGATTACCCAGTTCATCATAGTAGTATTCCGTCAGGCTGCCGTGTTCACCCGGCAGATGCTCCCCTTCCGCGGATTCCACCTTGCCGATGCTGTTGTAAATCGTCTCGGAAAGCGTTACATCGCTGACCGGATTCTGGCCGTCCAGATTGTCCGCCACGATGCGGCGGGTCTTAATCACCCGGTTCTGGGCGTCATATTCATTCAGCGTAATTACGTACAGGTCCGGCTGGCCCGCCGGCGCGTCCCATAGATACCAGGATTTATACTGATTGCCGTTGTCATCGTATTGGAAGTGGTTGATATATTTTTCCAGTTCAGAATTGTATGTCGCAGCACCATGATACGGCTCGCTAATGCTGTACGGCTGATCCGCTGAACCACTCAGATAATTTCCCGATTGATCAGTCGGATAGGTATAGGTAGTTATTACATGGTACTCTATGTTGTTAAGAACCGCATTGCCCGAAACATCATCATAAAGGGCATCAAAATAGGCTGGATTGCTGATAGTCGCGTTTGAATCAATTCGCTCGTTAAACGGTATTGGATCCAGATGGTTCACATCCACCTTCACCGTATGCCAGAGGCGATTATACTCATCGTAGTAATTGACGTTCAAGTCCAGCCAGGGGCCGCTCGAATTTGCCTTCGTACCGCTGAAAACCAGAAGATTGCGGCTGTTATAGTGGTTATAGGTAACGGAAACCACATCGCCGCCCGGTTTCTTCTGGGTCGTGGAGAGCAGGTTACCGCATAAATCGTAGGTATTCACCGTAACATTGCCTTCGGGGTCGGTTACCGACAGCGGCCGGCCCTTGGCGTCATACGTAGTACTGGTAATACTATCGGTAAATTGACCCGGAACAGCAGGATCAGGCACCAACTGAGTAACTGAGGTCGGACTATCCGGATTCGCCGGATCGATATAGTTGTAGCTGGTGACAATTTCTATATTTACCGGCTCAGCAGGTAGAGTTTTCACCTGTTTAACCACATTGCCGCGTTCGTTATACTTATAAACCGTCGGATACCCGTTGCGATCCACTACCGTCTCAGTCCGAAAACCTTCTTCATCGGGTACCAGATCATGATGAACCTCAATTGTTTTGTTCCTGGCATCGCGAGTACCGATCAGACGGCCGGAGGCATCGTAGAGATATTGGATTGGGCTGAGACCACGCGGGTCTTTAATATCCGTAACGTAATGATCCGAGGAATAGTGTATATTATCACTATCGTAGGCATAGGTGGTTGTCTCGTATTTGGTTTCGTCCTTATCTGTTGTTTCCGGATCATCTCGTGTAATCAGCTTGCTGACACTTACCAGATTTCCATCGGAATCATAATCATATACGAGGGTTGGGCTACCGTTTACCGGTTCTTCTTCAGTCTCTGTCTCTGCAGGAGCATTGATTGCAATAATACGCCCAAGAGTATTCCGGAATATCTCAATCGATTGTATGTAATTACTCTGATATTGATCCGGTTCAACACCAGCAGCATAACATTTCACATTTTTAATATCCGGATTTTCTCCGCCACGACTGAAATCAGGTTCAAATACTATGGTTTCGTCTGATGCCAATTTGATAGAGGCCAGATACGGCTTGCCATAGTCTTCGTATGGGAATAAACCGCCATTGGTATATCCGAATAATTCTTCCGCAATATCCTCACCATATTCCTTGAGATGTTGCGAATCGTTATAGGGATACCGGTTAATATTATATATCGTGCCATCATCCATGGATAGCGTGAAACCTTCGAATTCGTGCATACTGAGGTCCATATAGCTACTCATCTCGTACAATGGCGGCTGGTATCCATCCCAAAACCATCCAAAACTAAGCGGCTCATACTTTAATGTAGTTGTGCCGGTCGCCTCCAATGACCCATTAACACCTTCCGGAGATTGATATTTAACGGTCCACGAACCTTTCCCTGTAGAATAAATTCGACCATCCAGATAGGAGGTGAAGGTGGCCCGCCGGCCGTCGGGCAGGGTCAGGGTGACATCGCGGGACAAGCCGGATATGACACCCGCCTGCTGGGTAATCCCCTTATTGATTACGATATCCATATCGGCCAGGGTATAGCTCCAGCCGAAGCCGAAGTCGCCATCTTTCTGGCGGCTGAAGCTGTCGTACGTCCGGACCACCTGCAGGGGGAAACCGGCCACCGGAATGGTGAGATCTTCCTGGCTGAACTTGACATTGCCGATCTTGAGCGGGCAATCCAGGGCGATCTCCGCCGTATCATGCCTGGTCACCCCCAGACATTTCACCGCCAGATCCAGTTTGTAAATCCCGTTGGGCAGGGAGGTTAGATCCAGCACTCCCAGGGAACCGTAAGGGTCGTCACCTTCCGGCTTGACCGACGCATGGCGATAGCCGTTTGCCAGAATACCGGGGGTGATATTCTGAGAGGTTCCTTTGCCGTCGGAAATGGTTATTTGGTAACTCACATCGTCCGGGAAATCCGGATGATAGGCCTTGCCCTGCAAATCGAAGAATCCTTTCGTAATCATATAACGGGATTTGATGGGGATGCCCACCCCGCCAAGATCTTCCGGACCGAATTTCAGGGAGCCATCCAATTCCGCCACCAGCTTATCTTTAATATCACCTATCGCCACACTGAAACACACATCTGCTTCATCCAAGGTAGATCCACCATTATCAACTTTCAGGTGGGCTCTATAAGTACCATTTCCCCAATTACCAATGGTAACAGGTATAGTTATTTCACTAGAAGCTACAGAAGAACTTTCTGTATATCGAGGTGTTCCTGTTAAATCATTGACATTACAAATCTCAAACTGCCAATTTAAAGATGAGGTAAAGGTCGCACTAAATGTAAGAGTACTTGGATCATTATTAACTACTTCCTGGCTTACTTTATAATCTGTAATAGCGCAACTATTGGTAAATGTAAATGAAACTGGGTCAGGGTCATAAACGGACGTACCTTTCGCAGACGCACTCAATATATGTGAGCCGCTACTGATGGTATGGGTATCCAGCAGATAATGGAACATCATCTTTTCCGGCAAATCTGCGGAACCCTGGTGAATCGTTAAGTCGTATGGTTTAATCTCTTTATTATCATCATTATCGAGTATGAGGCACACACTGTCAGTATGTGCATACTCTGCATTAACTTCAATCTCAATATTAGAACCACATACTTCATGTCCATTTGTAATTTCTGTATCGCCCTGCTTAGCGGTTAAAGCCAGGAATGGATCACCATCGCTGTAAAACTTAACCACATTTATATCAACGGTACTTGTAACCGGAGGGAAGGTCCCATAGCTTACCGACAAAGTAAGCGTATAGTCTCCTTCGGCCAAGAATGTGATAACAGGATTCTTCTGGCTAGGAGAATCAAACGTGACATTACCGGATTCACCAGCAGTTACCTCCCAAGCATAAGTCAGATTGGCCTTCGAGGAAATTACATTCACATCATTCATTTCAATTGGATGATACGGGCTGGTAAACTTCTGAGCGCCGGCATAGACAAAACTTATCGGAGTGGGCTCGACCAATACTGTAACCTCATCTACCACATAATCTGACTCTAGTGTCTCACGATATCCCAGTGTAAGCTTATAAAGACCAATACCATCATTATTAATATCATTGAAAATAACACCCGGCTGTAATATAGAACAACCTGATGAGGTAGTATCAATAGTTACGCTTCGATCTGAAGTCCATTGAATATGATCGGTATCATTAAATACCGAAGTATCATCCCAGATCTGAGCTTTACTCAGAATCAAACCTTCGCTTTTAATCACGGAATCATATTGACCCGCCTCCACAATCGGAGTGCCTGAAAGAGCGATTACTAGCAGTTTGTCGCGGGAAAGAAGTTTATTATCACTTGACCAAGCTTCTAATGTAATCTCATATTTACCAGCCGTATTGACCGTCAGTTGCTTAGTCAGTTCCCATACTCCTGGATTACTAATTGCTGCATTAGTAGAATCTGAAGAAAACCATTTGTAGGTCAAAATACTTGTATCAGAAACACCAAATACCTGAGCTGTTAAATTAACATCAAAAGTAGTACCTAACAACTGGCAATATTCATCCACCAATTGAACTGGATTACCACCCAGATTTACCTTGGCATCGACCCGTACCTGGGGTTCTTTGACCTTCACCTGAACCGCACGCTGTCCCACCACGGTATCCCCCCATAAACAGTCCAGAATCACGCTGTAGATGCCCGGTTTTAAGATGGTGGCGGTGGTATTAAGAAAGCTGTAATCCGCAAATGACACCAGATTCGATGGATCGTTATTGAACAACCACCGCAATTTAGCAAGACGACCGCCTTTTATGGTTGTACCTTGTAGTTCGGCAGAATCATCGGCCAGATAGGTAATCTCATTATCGATAGCGTCCATGTTCATATACAAGGAACGGCTGTCATAGGGATGGACGGTAACCGTCAGGGTATCGGCCCCGATCAGGGATTCACCGGAATACGCCAACAAGGCCAGTTTGTAGCTGCCCGGAGCGGTAAAGACAGCGCGGGTTTCCGTTCGCTGGTCATCATTCGTTGTTGCAGGATCCCCATCATCAAATGTAACCGTGCCATCCACCAGAACAGGAGTGAACCATTTACATGATGTTGTATCAATCGTGCCGTCCAAGGCTACAACAGCCCTGCCGTCCAGCGATAAGGTCACTTCCTGTTTCTCACCCGCCTCGATTGTGTGATGGCCGCGGGGATTGACCTTGATGGTTATGGTATCACAACCGACTGGTACAACATTTTCATCTTTTGCTACATAACCAAGTTTATAAATGCCTGAGTAATATTCATCATCATTAATATTATAAAAACATGCTGAAGCTTCTAAGGGATCTTCGCTATTTGGAGTAAATTCGACTCGATTATCTGAGGTCGGATCCACCCATACAACAGAATTGTACTGATGAGTAGTAGTTCCGGTTAATGATACGGAATTATTCGTGCCTAAGGTTATTTCCTCCAGACTACTTGCCAGTTTCCAATCCCGCTGATCTTCCGGCAGAACGGTAATTTGAATGGTATCCAAACCAATTATCTCATTTGAAACAGGATTACGTAATACCAGACTAAAATCATATACACCTGGCTGATAAAACGTGGCTGTAGCCGAAGGACTCTGCGGAGTAGAATTATCAACAAACAAATAAACATTGCTCAATTCGGTGTAGATCCATTGAAAGATGCAACCACTAATAGTTGCACTCAGAGTAACATTACCACCTACTTCTAAAGCCTCATAAGTAGTTCCTATATCTACTGTTATATCGGAGGATGTATCCGGCTTATCAACAATATAAGTTGCCATATCCCAGCCAACTATATTTTCACCCTTGTATGCCACCAGGGCAATTGGATAAACACCCGGATTCGGAATTCGCAGCCAGGTGTCCAGAGTATCCGTACTACCACGATATTCTATTTCGTCATTTCCAGGAATTCCGTTACTACTCGGATCCGGGAAAATCCATGCAATTGAATCCGGATCGCCGGACAAAATCTTGCCATGCAGGGCGATTTCAATATCCTGTTCACCCAGGGCCGTTAGACGGCAATCATGTCCGGCATCCACCACTACCTCCTCTGTAGAATAGGGTGCCGTCACCTGGATGGTATCCATACCGACAATCGTATTGATATTATTAATCACCTTACGGACTACTAAACCCAGTTTATATACTCCGGGCACGGTAAAAGTGGCGGTGGGTGCTAATATCGAATCGGCACTAAATGAAACATGTCCGTCGGAATTGCCCAGCCATTTGACGGTATCCCAGGCGGTACCGGCTGCAATCTTGCCGGCCAGAGCCAGAGTGGCCTGACCAGGTTCTAAAACCACATCCTCGCCCGCATCGACGATCTTCGGAAAGTCAACCCGGACCGTCATGGTATCCACACCCAGAATGACACCAGCGGCGTCGCTGGCCACCAGGCTGAACTGGTATTCTCCACCCATACTCTCGCCATTGACATCGCGGAAAGTGGCCTTGGTTGCAAAAATACCATCGTCAGGAATCTGATGCGAAAACGTAACAACTGAAACTTCTGGATTCGTAGTGCCGCTGTAGATTAAATCTACAGTATCCCCTGTTTGCAGTCCCGTTACATGGCCGGTCAGGAAGGCAAAGTCCTGCGGGAAGGTAATCACCTGGTCGTTGCCGAGATTCACCGTCACCGGGCCGTGAGCAGCCGGTGCCACGGTTACAATAGCCACATCGGCTCCGATCACATCCCCATAGTCATCATAGGCCAGGAACTCCAGTTCATACCGGCCCGGCTGATCGAATTTCACCCAGCTATACAGCGTGTCCGGCGACTCAATGGTGACATGCCCAGCCGCATCCTCGTCCGCTTGCCAGTGTACGGCCGCGGGAACTCCACCGCTGACCATGCCCAGCAGACACACCTGATGGTCCGGCCAGGTAATCGTATTGTAGCTGCCGGCATCCACCAGAATCTGCTGATGGCTGACAGGGACCTTGAGTTTGTCCCAGCCAATAACATTATTGCTGCTATCCAAGGCTTCCACCTTGAAGTCATAAATGCCGGGAACAGCCGCACTAAGGGTAGCTGTTACCTCCTGAGGAGTAATATCACCAGACGGATCAAAACTTACACCATCGGGGCCTGTCCAACGGATTTTGCTGGGGGTTACTGCTGGGAAACCCACATTAAGAGTAAATTCCTTATCATCGGCTACATGATCATGGGTGTAACCCGCCTGCCCGCCGTAATAAATCCGGATATTAACCGTATCGGAATACAAAGGAATGTCATCGCTTGCCCGCTGCACCAGGAGACGAAGGACATAGTTTCCCTCTTCGGTAAAGGTTACGGTCGGATTCAGACCGGTTGCCTGGCCGTTAAAATCATAGCCACCAGCGGGCCCACTTATCACGGACCATACCAACTCTACATCCGTGTGATCCGTATCCAGATATGTTAACGCTGTGTCATCCAGCCAGACATCCACGGATTCGGAAGTTAACGGTATTTCCCGGTCCGCCCCGGCATCCACGCTGATCCGGGTCGATTCATGAGCGCCCATATCAATATGCCCCCCCACCTTCCGCGGACCACCTAAAATATCCCGCTCACTTACAATACTCCAGAAATGTAGTAATGTTTCATCAGGAACAGGTGCAATTAAGGGAGAAACGGAATCAAAATATACAGTATTCGTAGAAGTGTCAACATTCGCGACTACAACGTAATAGATATTATCGATCTGATTAATTGTAATCGTAAACTTAATCGTATCATGGACATGGTATCGGCTCACATCCGCCACCACCAAACTGGAAGTCGTCCCCTCCGCTGTCGTACTATCCTCAAAATTCCAGACATGCATCCAGTTGGTAATCGTCATACCAACCGGATCCGTTTCTTCTTCAAGGGGAGGGACAAAAGTTATCGCCTCCCCACTAACAGTGATTATTCGAGGTGTTTCGTCGTTGTCAATCTCAATAACATCATCATTGTTATACCAACTGATACTCCCATCAACTGAAATTGAACCCTCGTCTTCGCTATTAATGGTATCCTCAAATCCCTTATCAATACAAGGCGATCCCGGCTGTAACCGCAAATCGTAAATATAATATTCATAATCCCCCGATGCTTCACGTTCTGTATAATCCACAAATTTTGGTTCTTTGCCAAAATTACCATTTCCATCTGCTATAGTGGGATATCCTTTTATACAACAAAATCGGGGAGTAATCGTAGAAGATAGTTCATAGGAATTATCCTGAGCATCATGATCATTCCCCCATATAATACAATTGCTAACACTTATTTCAGATCCCGCATCACTTTTAATACCAAACCCAATCATAGATCCACCATTATTAGTGATGCAATTATTAAATACACTTGCTCTAACTGTATTTGTGAATTGTATTCCACCTCCAGAAGGATTAGTATAACGATTCCAGTTTCCATATATCCAATTATTTTTTATGGATGGATGAACTGCATTTTCGCAAGTAATACCATTTTGGAAATTATTGATAATTTTATTATTTTGAATAGTAGCATAACTAGAACAACAATAGATACCAGCACCAAAAGGATCTTTTGCATTTTGAATGGTAAAACCATCAATAACCGTATTATCCTCCGTTGTAACTACCTTAGAACAACAATCGTTCCCGGTTAAAATACTTTCCTTTTCCGGATCTATAAGGTTTCGCTGGTCCAAAGCAGATTCTGTACCCTCAAAACCGCCATACATTCTTACCCCTGCAACTAACTGGAAGGTATCGTTAGATTTATCCCCTGGACAATAATAACCATCCGCTACCCAGATTTCCCCGCCATTGGGCCAAAGATGATCCTCCCCCTCCACATAATACCGGGCCAAAGCTAACGCGTCCTGCAAATCATTCAGTGCCAGTGGCCAGGAGCTGCCATTACCACCTATCGCATTGTCATCTACATAAATTCGATTAGTTTCCAGCCACCAATTTACATGGACATTCGCATCCTTGGCGATAGTGCACAGGTTACTACTTTCAATTTCACAATGATTGATAATATTACTATTGGGAGCTGCTCGCCCGTTTACTTTTACTCCCACCTGAAAGGTTCCGCTACTGGACGGGGTGACATTGCCTAGATACCACTTAACCGCATGTTCATCCTTATCATAGACTCCGGGATCTGTGGCCCAGGCATATTCCACCTGGACAGGCAGATAGTCAACCACCACCGTATCTGTTTGTTCATCCAGTTCCGAATCAATTGTATAGGCAATGTGATAGGTAAATTCATCCATAGTCACATTCGTTGGCGAAACGGTAATCGGTGTTTCGACAGGATTACTTCCAATCGTTTCCTCTTGATGGCTGATAGAAAGGGTCCCGATAGAGGGTTTGTATTTTACATTTTTCGCCAGAGTGAGACCAGCCGGATCGTCGCTATTATTAGTAGTTTCTATTTCTTGTTTTTTATCAAGCGCACTATCATATACATATATTTTATTTGCTTTTGTAATGCAATACACCAGACCGGTTTCCTGATCCACCGTAATTCCCGTCACATTTGCGCCAAGATCAATTTTGGATTGGTCATCCCGATTATTTAAATTCGTTTGAACCAGATAATTATGACCATCAATATCAAACGGCCAATTTCCATCATACTCTGATCCACTATAAAGAAAATGGTTTTTCGTGTCGATAGCAATTACTGACACTTCCATTTCTTCTTTATCGACAACAACAGGAATATCTTTATCCACCCAATGGCACCAATTCTCTGTATCAAGTATTTTAATTATGTTGGTTGCATCCGCGACATATAACAATCCATTCTCTGCATCCAAGGCAAAATCAGAAAATCCATATGGAAGAAAATCGATAGTATGATCATGCAGCAAAATAAACTCTTCTTGACTTTCATTCCAAACATACGCCTTTATTGAAGTTGGACCATCACCTGTGGAATAGATTACATCTTTTTCGTCATCAATAATCAATGTTTCCCATTCATTACCAAGGAAATTCCAATTAGGCATTTTTTGCTCGCATATCGGCCACATTGCCAGGGGGTGAATAGTAGACATGAAACTACTATAGTCGTATAATGCAAATAACATTCTCCATTTTTTACTAAACGTGATATTCTTCAATGGTTCTGTAATATTTCTTTCTCCATCACAAAATACTGTGCTTGGATTATCGATTAACGTTCCATTTGATTCATTTATATCATAAATCTGAATCTCCGGACCATTCTCTCCATTTGGATATTGGTACGTTATTGCATAAAGGGTTTTATATTCCTGCTGTACAGGACGGATACTGACACGGACGGTATCGGATGTCCCGGCTATTCCATTATCGCTAGCGGATAGTTGTAATTCATAAACACCCTCTGCAAGAAATTTAAAAGTAGGATTATGCTGATTTAGTTTATCTGGATTCCAAGTAATAAAATCACCCTGAGTAACCGCAGGATATTGTGGTCCACTATATGATGATAACTCCCATAGAATCGTCATATCACCCAGCGGGAGTTGGAGTTCCCGGATGCGGGCGTCAGACATGGTGACTTCAGCATAAATGCCATTAGGGGAGTGATCTTCCAGCGTCGCCAGTTTATTGGCGCCGGCTTCCACTTCGGGTTTGGCATTCACCTTAATGGTCACGCAATCGGTGGTGGTATATTGGCCGTCGTTAGCCGCCAGTTCCAGGATATAGGTACCGGGTTTGCTGAAAGTTACAGTGGTGCCCGGGGTCGCCGAATTGGGATGGCGATTGGCAAATATCGCGCCACCTACCGGCCCCTGCACGACACTCCAGGTTAATTGCAGCGGCTGCCGCTGGTTGTCATCATCATCTACTGAAGGTGCGGTTTCACCAGTGTTAACAATCATTAAATCCAGTGAACAGGGTACTGTTGGTATATTTCTATTGCTGCCGGCGTCCACCACCGGCGGTTTATTCATAAGACCGGCCACGGTTACCAGGGCCGTACTTTCATGGGATAGCTGGCCGTCAGAGGCGCAGAGTTTGATAATGTAGCTGCCCGGCTGGGTAAATCGGGCACCCGGATCTTCCGCCGCCGCATTGTCAAATAGCACCTCACCTCCCAAATCATCATCTTCTTTGGTAATATCGGATGGAAAGTCATAACCGACCATAGACCAGCGAATGCTCAAAAAATTATTGAACGGCAGGCCGTCATCGGTCACTGTTCCATCAAGATCGATTGACACCATAGGCGCACTTACATTATACGGCCCGCCGGCATCCACCTGGGGGGGCTGCTGGCTGGCGTTGAAAGAATTTTGCGTCACAACAATGAAAACCGTATCTTCCGCACTGATATTTGTCGCAATCTCAGTGGCCGTTAGCTTCAGAGCGAATACGACCTGCGGCAAGTAGTTGAAAATGAAAGGATTTACGGACAGGATAATCGCAGGATTCACCTCATAGGAATACGCTTGATTGTCCTGTGCCGCAGAATCGAAATCCACGGTACAGCCCACCGGCATGCTTTCTTTCGACCAGATAGTCGTATAGGTACCAGGAGTTCTGCCCCAGACCCGGGCATCGTACAGCGTTACGGGGATGGCATCCACTAGCCAGCCTACCGTCCGGTTTTCCCCGGCTTCCACCTGAATGGTGGCAGGCTGAACCTCAATCAAAACTTCATCCGTACCCGGCAGTCCCCCTTGATCCGTAACAGTCAGAGTAATCCGATGCGTTCCGATAGACAAATCCGCAGCCAAAGTTTCCCCGCTGCCTAATCCTTTATCGCCTTCTTTCCAGACATACGAGATGATGGTATCGCCTGGATCGGGGTCATGCGAAGCGGAACCATTCAACGTCACTCCCGCCAAACCATTGTCATCGCTATCAACCACTGTCTGATCCTCCCCGGCATCCGCAACCGGATTATGGTTTTCCGTGACAGGCTGAAATTCATAGGCCCCCATATCCACAATGGGAGCATCCCCATTGCCGCTATCAGCCGTAGCCGGATCATCCACAAACCGAGCCTCTCCCGCCAAATCGATTACGATTCCCGACGGCACCACGGTATTATCCCCGGCATCGATACAGGGTGATCCGGCCTGCAAATCAATGCGGGATCCCGACGGCATATAAAATTCATCAAAAATAGGGTTCAGATCTATGTTATTATTTTCCATACCACCCAATGGATACGGACTTTCACCGGGAGTACCATCCTGAATACAACTATATTTAACCAATATTGAACCACCCTCAATATACATCTGAACATCTTGACTACACACTTCAGTACTTGACCAATTATTCCAGAAAATTGAATTATATATTTCGACCATCCCTGAAACTACATACAAGCCCGCTCCTCTATCTCCCAGATTATAGCATAAAGTGCAATTAATTAATTTGATATTACTATTTTGATTGTAAATACCTGCTCCACGACACGCCGGTGGGGTCACCCCGACAACACTATTATGACTGACAATGCAATTTGTTAAATGAATTGTGCTATTTGCGTTATTTATTCCCGCACCATAGCAGGGATAATTAGCAATATTTTGCAGGAAATAACAATTATTTACTTTCACATTATTTACATAATTGTTAAGCATACCCCCACCACCCAAACTGCCCGCTACTACGTCGTTGGCATTACCACCTGTAATGGCAAAACCATCCAGAATCACATGATCCGCTCCGGTAACCACATGGTAACTGTTACCGGTTCCTGGCATTTCTCCATTATCATTCAGATCGATATCCCCGCTTAAAATGGTTTGGTTGGTGGAAATCGATAAGTCCCGTTCGGAAAGGGTTGCTTCCGTACCCGCAAAGCCGCCATACACCTGTAGGTAGGGCAGTAATTGAAACGTGGCAGAGCGGTCTGCCGTATTGGTAGCAGGCAGATAGGTACCGCCAGCCACCCAGATATCATCGCCTGCACCGGCTTTATCCTGCAAAGCCGTCTGCAAATCATCAAGGGCCGTTTCCCAACTCAGGCCATTTCCGGGATTCGCAATATTCTGGTTGACATACCAACGAATTTTTACTTCGTAAGCACCTATATCTACCCGATCATGCAGACAGCGCAGATTCCCATCCAGGTCCAATTGATCTTGGTAGCAACCCGGCTGACCGGCATCCAGGCAGGGCGAATTAGCCTGGAGGTGATAATCATCACTTGCCGCAGCCGCAAACAAGGGATCGTCATCGATATTTCCGGTCCCGGTCCCTTCCGGCCAGCAGCAATAGGTTATGACGCCCGTGGTATGCTCGGTAAAAGTGTCCGGCGTGTTTCCCCAAACGATGCAATTAGTAATGTTCCCATCACAGCCATTGATAACCCCCTGGGTGGTGGTAGTATTTTGCGTGATGGTACAGTTGATAATAGTCCCGTCACAATTGTTAAACCCGCCTCCATAACTTGCCTGGTTATTGTAAATCAGACAGCTAACAATAGTACCGTGACAGGCAGCGATCGCTCCCCCGTAAACCGTTGTATTGCTGAAAAAGACACACCGGCTGATCTTGCCGCCACATCCCCAGATACCGCCCCCTGCCGAAGTGGAACTGTTCCCGGTGATTACACATTGGCTGATAGATGGATTGGTATTCGTATTGTTACCCACAATACCACCCCCTAAAGTCACACCGGATCCGCCGGTAATCGTAAAACCGCACAAAATCGTGTTGGCATTTTCCCCACCGGCAAAAGTGACTACCGAAGTGGTACCATCGCCATCGATAATGGTTTGTTCCGGTTGATCGGGATTGGTTGAGGTAATGGTGATAAATTTGCCGCCCAGGTTAAGGTTTTCGTTATACGTGCCCGGCAATACGTTAATTGTGGTTTTGATTACCCGGGCCTGGCCGATGGCATAGGAAACCGTCTGAAAGGCGGTTTCCGGGGTTAAACCATCATGATTTGCCAGATCATTATCCACACCGTTCACCGCATCCACATAATATGCAATGGCTGCCGGTTCCTCTCCCGCTTCGTAGCAGCCCATATCGGCGGTATAAGTACCTTCACCATTGCCGTCCAGCGGCCGCCACTTGCCTTCCAGGTCCGTCGCCGGCAAACCACCGGCTGGGATATTCGTTCCCGTATCCACACACGGGGAACTTGACGTGATATGATAATCCTCATAATCCGGATTTACCAACAGGGGATCACTGCTAATATTTCCATTGGTACTTCCGGCTCCCGGCCAGCAGCTATAGCTGATGGTCGCCAGACAATTCACAAAAACAGCCGGTGTGTGGTTATCCCAGATAATACAGTTGGTAATCGTACCATCACACCCCTCTACTGCACCGCCACCGCCGCTGGTAGCGGTATTCCCTACCACGGTACAGTTGACAAGCTGGCCATCAGAGTTATTGATCCCGCCGGCATTCAAGGCGGTATTATTCACAATCAAACAATTTTCCACCCGATTATGACAAACAGCAAAACCCCCGCCCCACTTGGCGGAATTCCCAGTAAAAACACAACCACTTATCAGGCCATCGTACCCCCAGATCCCGCCCCCGGCACTGGTATTACAAGTATTATTCTGGAAAAGGCAGTTGCGAATCGTACTGAAACGAAGCCGCCCATCATTATTCCCGCGCAAACCACCACCGGTTCCGACGGTCGTATTCGATGCAAAGGTACACCCCGTCACATCCGCGCGGCAGTCATTCATGCCACCCCCACCGCTGGCGGAAGAGTTCCCATTGATGAGGCAGTCTTCGATCCGGCCGTCACAAAGCGACAGGCCGCCGCCATAAGCATCCGAAGTATTTTCGGTTATCGTGCATTCACTGATCAGGCCGCCACAGTTATAGATTCCCCCACCGTTACCCGTCGCATGGTTGCTGCGAATCACACACTTGCGGATCGTCGGTGAAACCGCCCCGGTCCCCTTGATCCCGCCGCCTTCACCGGAGGCATAACCACCGGTAATCGTCAAACCCAAAAGCACACTATAGGAATTCTCATTATCGGCAAAAGTCACCACTGAACCAGGGCTGGCCGCATCACAGCCGCCATCAATAATCGTCGCCGCCACGCAGGCCGGATCGTCCGGATTTGTACTGCGTACCGTTATCGCCTTGCCCAAGAAATCAATTTTTTCCCGAAAGATTCCTTCGTAGGCTACAATCACATCCCCGTCATTTGCTTCCTCAATCGCATCCTGAATCCATCCATAATAAGTATCCTGGGTTATATTGTGTACCCAGTTGCACTCATCCGCTCCTATATCTACCGCCGAACGATTCACTCGTTCATCACCATCGATATCCTGTTCCTCCACGATACCGGCAGTATTACCGGAATCAATACAAGGCGAATCTATCATCAGATGATAATCGTAATTGTTCGGATCCACAAACAAGGGATCATCCGCAATATTATGGGTACTGGGATCATTTACACCATCCCCATCCTTGATACAACTGAAAGTCGCACTACAATTATATAGGTCGTCATCGATGCTCCAGATAATACAATTACTAATACTTGGAGCAGTTCCAAACACCAGACTTATACCCCAGTCATTATTTACAATTGTATTGTTTCTTATAATGGTATTCCCAGCATAAAGGCAATATATTCCAAAGTCACTATTCCCATAGATCCAGTTATTCTTTATTATAGGTGCCGAAGAAAAACAACAAGAAATACCATACCCTGAATTATAGATTTTACAATATTCGATGGTTGGTGAAGCCTCATAGCAAGTCACTCCATTTCCACAGTCCCTTATAATGCAACGATTGATTACCGGGTTTAAACATACTTCGCAGTTTATTCCCACAAATTGAGCATTTTGTATGGTTATTCCGCTCAAAATAGAATTAGAATCTTCATCGCAATCGAAATCCACACCATGACTCCAAGGTGTATAATTGGCATCGATAATAGTATCTTCCACTACCTGCCAGTCATCCGGATTGGTACTCCGTAAGGTAATCGCCTTGCCGCTAAAATCAACATCATATTCATAGTACGTTCCCGGTAAAAGTACGACCTCATCTCCGTCAATACTCCAGTTAATAGCGGTCTGAATCGATCCGGTTTGGGTAGGCACCGTAATCGTGGTATTGGCGGTGGGAATACTATTCACATCTCCCGTCGGATCGCTGCCATGCAAATATTCCGACAGATTGAGATGCCCATCATTATCCGAGTCCACCAAAGCATCATTTGTCAAAGGATTAAGGCCGTTGGTATATTCCCAGCCATCCGGCATGCCGTCCCCGTCACTGTCGGAATCCTGCGGATCGCAGCGCTGGCCGCTTGTCTCATACGCATATTCCTGCTCATTCGTCAGGCCGTCCCGGTCCGGGTCCCGGCTGGCGTCATTGACTAACGGATTCAATCCGTTTGCCACCTCCCAGCCGTCCGGCATACCATCATTATCCGTATCCGAGACAAGATAATCCGTACCGTGCCAATATTCCTCATCATCGTATAGCCCATCTCCCGCACCCATATCCTCACTGTCAGCGCGAGACGGTGCCAGGTAATGATAGCCAATATCAATCGGGGCCGCATCATAAGCCCCCGTTGCATAATCGGTAGTATAACCCGGCATTCCGCGGGAATCCGGATCCAGCCCTCCATCTATCGCACAGGG
The DNA here is from genome assembly GCA_964580995.1 of uncultured Pirellulales bacterium. Lineage (GTDB taxonomy): Bacteria > Planctomycetota > Phycisphaerae > Sedimentisphaerales > SM23-30 > JAKJEP01. The sequence continues at coordinate 28,752 of CAZOMV010000004.1, read as the reverse complement.
GGGTTGATATGACTGGTTTAGATAAAACCGGTCCCGGCCCGACCAGGTCGCATTATAAGGGTTGGCGGCTAAGGTTAGATTCGTAGCTGGCAAGGTTCCCACACTATAATTAGTACTGCTGTAAAAGGTATTGTAGTTGATACTATAACTACCGGTATATTGATAATGGTAGATCCCATAGGTATTCAGGGTAAACAAACTATTTTTCAGATCGTACTTGATTGCGGTGTTATGCGGAATGAAACCATACGAATTATGATCAAATGTGCACAAATCGCAAAATAAAGTCGCATTTTGATAATTACAGGGCATAATCCCGAAATAATTTCCTTCAAATAGGCAGTTAGCCACCCGAATATCCTGGTATGAACTGAGATAAATTCCCGTTCGAGTTAATAGAAACTCACTGTCCCGAACCAGCCCGCCATTAAACAAACGCACCGCCCAGCCCATCGACCAGAACCGATTGTAACGAATCTCGTAATAATCGCCGTTAAGGTATAAGCCCGTATCCGTATTATAATACGGATACTTGACTGAGGTATTACACCCCGTTCGTAAATTATACACCCAGGTGATATAGCCATCGTTGGGCGCCTCCGCATCATAGGGATCCCCATTGCAAATCATTTTGGACCTGTTATAAAGCCGGATACAATCCTCGTTGCCGTAATATGCAATCACCGTACCCGGCTCGATCCGCCAGGTAAGGTCTTCGTCAAATGTTATCCCCGCCCCATACACCACATAATCCACTCGCGGAAAATGACAGCCAATAGCCACTATCCCGGTATCACAGGTAGCATAATTAGGCTGCCAAACCGTATCTTCTGCAATCGTCACATCACTGGAAAAACCATGCCTCTCTTCGACGGTACCACCTTCGGCGACATGATGAATCGCCCATTCCCGGTAATCTCCATATACATCTCCCACCGTACCATTACCGGCATTAATCAGTTCCGCCCCTCCACCTGCCACATCATTTAACCAAAACCAACCCAACCGGGTCCAGACACCCGAAACAGAATAGTGATAGGGATTTACGGTACAGGTAACTAAACCGGCGCCTGGAGTTGTGCCAACATCCGTGGCTTGAAAATACCCGTTATATTGATTGGTTAAATCCACACTACTGGAATTATTGTAAATACCATAACTGCCTTCGGCAAACAGATTATTCTCTATGCTTATGGTGCGGCTGCAGCCAGATAGAATATCCACACAGCGAGTATTATTCCGAAACGAATTATTGCGTATCACGATATCGCCTACTGAACCATCCACCTTAATCCCCGTCATTCCCGCTGTTCCCCAGGCAAACAGATTATTAAAAATCAATAATTCTTCCGTACTGGAATAGTCACTCGGTATCGAAATCCCCGTGCTGCAGGCATGAAAATAACAATGTTGAATAGGCACGACAGGTTGGCCAAGAACCTTAATACCCACACTGGCCCACTGCACCCGGCAGAATTCAAAGGCACTGTTTGCCCCTGCTTCCAATCCCTGATAAATACCGGCAGTCAGAGTACCGCTGGAGACAGCTTCCCCATTATCCGCATCATATTTACTGGTAAACACGATTGGCATGTGCGGATTTCCTTGAGCAATAATGACACCGCCATTGCTCGTAGATATCTTTTTAGCATTATTAAACTTAACCACCGTCCCCGGCTCAATCCACAAGGTACAGCCGTTCACAAGCAAATTGTCTGAAATATAATAGGTACTTTTGGCATACCAGACAGTATTGCTGGTTAAAGAACCGTACTTCGTTTCATAATCCCAGGTAACTGGATAGTTTGCCTGTTCCAAATATTCTCCTTCTAAGGTCTCCACCAAATAGGTCTTGTCATCTCTGCCTCGCTGGAGCTTCTTAAAGGCCTTAATCTCCATCTCCCCCGAATCATCATACACCCTGGATGCCGCAAACTGGTGGCATACCTGCCGAACCTTGCCGCCCTCCTCATCCACTTCCTTATAAATTTCAATCTCTTCCAGCGTCGATTCGGCGGGCAATTCCTTCCGCCAGTCCATTCCCTCTTGCTGGTTCAGCGAAATCTTGATATCCCCATCAGTGGTGGTATCCAGATTCAATTCGGTGCGAATGGATATATCAGACTTTGATAACTCCATACCACGTGGCAGGTTCGGTTGATTATGGAAGATGACATTCTGGCCATACCCATCGGACCGGGCAACTAATTCCAGATCGATCTCTTTGCCGAAAGCCCCTTCAAAGACCAACCGGCTGGGATCTTCCGGATCAATATACCCTTCCACCTCACTCACTAATTTGGCGACCACCTCGGCATTATAATCATTACCGGCCTCCACAACCGATGGCCGCAATTGCATCTCTTCACCTCCCGCCGTGCAACGGAGCCACGAACCAATATTCCGGCCCATTGCCAACTGATACCCAGCCGTATCCATCACGAAACCATCCTGAGTCGCCCGCCAGTGCGGAACTGTTACCTGCCAACCGCCGCCCTCATCCTGATAACATATGCCATTACCCATCTCGACAATGTCCGTCACAATCGTATCGACCAGCTTCTCCTTCGTGCCCGGATCGACGATTTCCACTTCCCGCTCCACCTGCCAGATCCGACAATTCTCATTACGCCGGTCTTCCAGTTCGTAAACCTTTTTCGATAATACATTTTCCGCTTCCCCTTCCAGCAGGGGATCATTGGAATCCGAAAGAGGTTTTTCTTCTTTTACGAAAGGTTCTACAGACAGATTATCCCTGGTATATTCTTCAGTATCGGTAAGAACAGGTTCTGTTGCCGTCCCCTCCGTCTGGGCCGTACTCCAGGTAACTGCCAGACCTGCCATCACGGCAACAGCTAATAATAAAGCCACCAATACCAGAATTTTCCCGTACTGCTTAATCTTCGCACTCATCACCACACCTCATAATGTAATAGAATTGATGAATAGTTCCCTAATCAATTGTTTTTCCCAATAATATCCTGAAACCGTAGTAATTTGCTGTTTCTACCCTACTATTCCCTGTTATAGGCACAGAAAATCCCTATAACCATATAGAATGGATTTCAAACACAAAATACACAATCCCTGTCACTAAAACTTCTTAGAAATTATCACCGCTCGTGAAAACAAAGTCCTCCAACAGTCATTTATTTACTTTCGCTATTCCCCCGGCCTCCCCGGCAAGGAATAACCCGTCAACAAGAAAATATAAATGCTATTTCCCTTTAACCAGAATATTTTATTTTGTCCAGATAATTTTTTACAAACGTTTAAAAAATAATTCTTGTCAGCAAATATTTTCATCGTTTGTGCGTAAGGGTTTATAATTTACAGGCTTATATTCCTGACAAATTGGAGAATTATATTATCAATCTCAAGAGGGACAAGTAACTCGTAAGCCGAATTCTAAGTACTTTGATGGAGTCATGTGATATGGGGTAGTTCAAAACACAATAAGGTCCAATTCTGAAAACCAGACCAGTTTCTACTCAGAAATTCATTTGTTTTTCTGTAAAAATCAACAATAAATGATCCTCCAAAACCGCCTGCATAAACCACAGAAAATCAGCGGCAGGTTACTCACCTTAAAGGGCTGAATACTCGAACCGATAGAAGGCATGATCGGCGGGCCTTGGAGCCAGACGAAATCCGGCGACTCCTGGAAGTTACCCGGATGGAGCCGACCCGCTGGCGTATGACCGGCCCGGAGCGTGCTTGGCTATTTCAACTTGCCGCGGAAAGCGGTTTACGTTCCAATGAAATCCGAAGCCTGAAAGTCAATTCCTTCGATTTCGATAAATGCACAAGGGCTTCCCATTCCAAACGCAAACGGGAAAGATACCTTGCCCTTAAAACCGGATACAGCGGCGGAGCTACAGAGGCTTTTTTCCGGCAAGCTACCGGATGCCCAGGCATTCAGAATGCCCAGTAAATCCAATGTGGTACGAATGCTACGGGATGACCTGGAAGCGGCGGGGATTGACTACCAGGACGCGGCGGGTAAGTTTTGCGACTTCCACAGCCTGCGACATACCACCGGCTCCATGTTGGCAGCAGCAGGCGTTAGTCCGAAAGTGGCCCAGTCAATCATGCGACATAGCACGATTGAACTGACCCTTGGGCGATATTCCCATATTTACAAAGGCCAGGAAACCGACGCCATAGCCGCCCTACCGGACCTATCCAGACCCAGCCAGGCGGCCCAGCAAGCAAAGGCAACCGGAACCGATGACATAATACCATTGGAAACCCCTGCCAAAATACTTGCCAAATCCCTTGCCAAAAATTGCGGAAAGATAGGGATTTTAGCGAACATAGACGGACAAATCGCCGAAAATCAGGATTGCTCAAAAGCCGCATTTTCAAGCGAAAAACACGGTTTTTCAGCTAAAAATGGGAAAAAAGGGAACTGGGCAGAGGCGGATTTGAACCGCCGACACATGGATTTTCAGTCCATTGCTCTACCAACTGAGCTATCTACCCGCTTAAACAGCTTCGGCTGCATCGTTTAAGGTGTAAATAGAATAACCGATTTGGAAACGATTGCAAGTATTTTCAGGAAAAGTTTCGCGGGCCAACTGAAGTTTTGTAAAAGCTGTATTAACAGATGGTTATGGACGACGGGATGAACCGAATCACCAAGGCTGGCCCGGCTAACCAGGGGGCAATGATGGCCACAACCGATCCACGAAATGGTTCGAAATATCATTTATAAAATGGGAATGTCAACCTATTCCGGCTGGAAGCGATATTTAAACCGACCATCCGGGGCCGCGTCGCCGTTGACATAATATTCCATAACATCGCCGGGATTGGGGCAATTATCCAGCCATTTGAAGTCCAGCTTCAAGGGGCTACCCTCTTTCAGCCCCACAGCCGTTCGGGGGACCGCAATCTGCATCTCCTTGCCGTCCGCTTCATACGTCAGCACGGCCGCCGGCTCCCACTGGAAACCGCCTTTGTTTTTCTCCAGCCGGGTCTCGGACTGACTCACCACGGACCGGTTAATCACATAATCAAAACCCTGCCAGCCGGTCTTGTGGTCCGCATCGATATCAATCAGCAGCAGCATCCAGTTTGAGTCTTTCCAGGAACTGATCGGCTCGCGGGTCTGCATATAAAAGTAGAGATTGTTTTCATCATAGGCCACCTTCGCCAGCCGCAATTCGTTTCTTCCCGCCGCCATTTTATACCAGGTTTTTCCCGCCCCCTTATGATCGCGAGGCAAGGTGTCCCCATCCGGATCCTGATATTCCGGCTGGACCTCCTGCCATTGCTGAAATCCCTGCCCCAGGGAAATAGTTTTTGGAGAAGATACTTTTGGCAAGGGCGGGACTCCCTTATACCGCCGGACATTGGCGACCAACTGCCAGTAATAGTTATCACCATGTCCCCCTTTCATCATCTCGATATCGCGGCTGGTCTGCTGGTCGAATTGATCCACAAACACCCGGGGGGCATCGGGCCGGCTCCATTCCCCGGCAATCCACTCGTTCCAGCCGGTCACCATAACAAATGGCGGATCCAGCTCAAACGCCCGCGACCACTGCTCCTGAAAGTTCAAACCCAGATTCACCGACCAGGGATGCGTACAAAGATGATCCTGGTGAAAACTTCTGCCCCGGGCGTCGCCCCGGCTCATATCCGTAACCTTACCGTCCTGCTGCCGCAGATTCTGGGCTACCGACACATTCACCTGCTCGGGTTTTTCAGGATTATCCGTATAGCCATACGGCTGGGGATATGTGGCCTCCCAATGCCAGGCATACGCGGTATTCACCAGCTTAAACGGCCAATGCGCCTTCCGCAAGGTGAAGAATGCACGGAGCTCGTCACCGGCCTCTTCCGGATCGCAGATCAGCAGCGGCTTTCCCTGCCACATAAACCAGAGATCCTGATAAAGCCCCGGCTTGTACAGGTCATTGTAAATTTCCGTCGCCGTCTGCCCGGCATTGGTATTGACCATAAAAGACAGTTGCGGTGTCCGGCCTCCTTCTTTTCGAATCTGTGTAAACACTTCACAAAGAACCATATAAACATTTTTATAGGTAACGGCATTGGTCGTATCGAAGATCAGCGTGTCCACCCCGGCATCAGCCAGCAGATGGGCATGACGCCGAATCACCCAGGGATCGGCACTGTGATAATACCCGAACAACGGCTCCCCCCAATAATGCATTTGCCCCTGAGATCCCCATTGCGGCGCGTTGGGATCGTCCAGGGCCATCGGATTTTCCGCCATGATCTTTGAAATATCAAATGGCCCGAGGTTGGTATCGCCATGCTGATCGTGCCACAAAAAATAAAATATCCCGACGAACCGGCCGGGTTTCGGCTCCCCCGCCTCCGGGGCCAAAGGCAGTTCCCGCTTCAATTCATCCATCGCCGGCCAGGGCACCCCCGGATTGACCGCCTGTCCTGATTCCACCGGCTGGCCTTGTAAAAAGCCGACACCTGTAAACAGGCAAACAAAGATCAGGATGGTATTTTGGCGGGAAAAGAACGGAATGAAATTGGTTTGTTTTTGCATCGTATTCCTCTTTTCAGGAGTTATAGTCACAACGAAACACTATGGACGCAGCCTGGATATATAACATATATTCCCGTTGAAAACAATCTTTCTCCGCTTTATAATCAATGTTTTGCAAAATGAAGGATCAACAATGAAAACCGTACTATTACTTATTTTGCCATGTCTGCTGACATTACCGCTGATCGGCTGCGGAAGCGGGAAATCTTCGATGCTCATTATCGCCCATCGCGGGGCCTCTTACCTGGCGCCGGAAAATACCGCGGCGGCCGCCCGGCTGGCCTGGCAGTTGGGTGCCGATGCCGTCGAGTGCGATGTCTATCTGAGCCGGGATGACCGCATTATCGTCCTGCACGATGCCAGCACCAAGCGAACGACCGGCACGGACTTACCGGTCAGCCAAACCCCTTCCGAAGAACTTCGCAAACTGGATGCGGGCAGTTTCAAATCGCCGGAATTCGCCGGAGAAAAGATTCCCTATCTGGAGGAACTCATCGAAACGATCCCGCCCCACGGCCTGCTTTTTGTGGAGATTAAATGCGGGGAGGAAATCCTGCCGGTTTTGCACAAGGTTCTTCAGGCCGGCGGGAAAGAATCGCAAGTCGCCATTATTGGTTTTCACCTGCAAACCATGGCAGCCGCCAAAAAACAGATGCCGCAAATCCCCGTTTACTGGCTGGTCGGCACCGATAAGAACCAGCAAACGCAGCAGCCGATTCCCCACTCTGCCGATCTCATTCAAAAAGCCCGGGAACATGGTCTGGACGGGCTGAATCTTCATTATGCGGGTATCACGAAAGAGTTTGCCGAGGCGATACGGGCCGCTGGACTGGGTTTCTATGCCTGGACGGTTAACGACCCGGTGGAGGCTATCCGGCTGAAAAAACTGGGAATTAACGGGATCACCACCGACCGGCCCGAGTGGCTGAGGGAGCAGATGGCTGCGGCTGCCGATTAATAGCTTTCTTTCCAGTATAGTATGGAGGGAACCGCCTGACCCCGGTCCACCACCGCCTCCACATAATGTTTCAGGCCGGTCCGTTCCGCCGTGCCGCAACTGCGGATCGTAAATACATTGCTGCGAACGGCAATCAATTCGGCGATATCCTGAAACTGTTCGAACGTAATGCCGGGCACCACCAGCAATTCGGCGATGCTGGTAAATCCCTCCGACAGAGCGGTTCGGGCTTCCACCATATTGGTTGCCAGTTGTTCCGTAATGCCCGGCAGCGTCTTGAGAACGGTTTTCCCGGCGGTATTGATATTGATGCGGCCGGGAATACGGTCCTCATCGGTAACGGTGATTCGATCGGCAATCCGGCGAAACGTGGGAAGATCGGGCGGGATGGCTTCTTCCGCATCCGGTTCTTTTACTGTCCCCTTGTCTTCCGGGATCAGAAGGTCGGCAATGCTTTTCATTTTCGTTACCCGATGCTCAATGATCCACAAGGCTTGCAGATACGGAAGCTCCAGCTCGGTCTCTAAAACCGCCAGAGGGGCCGTGTTGATATTGATCCGTTTTCGCCCTTTTCCATCCTGATTCCATTCGTAGGAATAGATGGTCACATACGAGAGAATCCCGCGATCCAGCTTGCCGTCTTCATTATCCGGCGGGTCCATTTGTTCCCCATCGTTTTCGTTATTCTCCAAAACTCCGTTTAGATTGGTGTCTTCGCCATACAGGATTTTCCGGTTTATTTCCGGCAATAAACCCAATTCCCGCACGGTTAAAAAGGATGACATCGCGGGAATAAGGACCGCCGATTCAACGACACTCTGGATGTTGGGGGGATTATTCTCCGTCGTGATAACACTTCGCTTATTCCGCCAATTCAAAATAGCCGAAGCCATCGTATCGGTCATCTCCGGAAGGGCCAGGATCGCTTCCCGCGAGGCGGTATTCAGATTCAATTTGCTCGCTTCATCAACCACCCCATACGCAAATTCATTGTTCAGCTTAAAACGGTCGGCATACACGGTGAAAGAGCTGGACGACAGGGAAATCTCTTTGAATTTTTCTGCATTGTCATACCAGTTGTCATACAGGGAATCGGTCGGGCCGGCGTCCTGTTTTAAAATCCCCAGAGCCTGCTGGACCCCTGCCCGCGCGGCCCAGCGTGCCACCATCCGGTCCCCCGTCGCCACCCGAATCGCATTTTCCAATCGAGTATTCTGCGCCAGGGCCACAATCAATACCGTTAAAATCACCAGAACCCACAACACCAGAACCAGCGCCATGCCGAACGGATGGTGAACCGGCTGATTCTGAGTTGTTTTTATGGGAATACGCATGATTTTTCCTATGGCAGTCCTTCCGGCAAAGGTTCCAGGGAAATCACCTGGCTGAACCGGGCTTCGATGTTCTCATCTTGCGGATGCCGGAACAACATGCTCACCCGCACCCGTTGCGGCACCCGGCCGGATTCCTCCCACTGCGGTTTCCAATCCGTGGCATCATAATATTCGAATTTCAATTCCTGGATATCGGTGGCAATGGTAGCCAACATTCCCTTGTCGTTTCCCAACCAGGGATCCTTTACAATCGCGCAGCGTCTGCCCAGATAGCTGGCTTTGGACTTCTCATCCGTATAAATCTTATATTCCACTTCGTACACATCCCCCTGCTCGTCCTCCTCGTTCCGCATGCGGTCGGAAACCGCATAGAACAGTAAAGAATCGGCGGCTTGATTCGCGACAAAATGCCTCTGCCCGGCCAGATGCATCACACCCGGAACCGGAGAACGATAAAAATTGGCCAGATCATCCCGGATTTGCTTCATGGCAAAACGGCCATTGGAAATCACCTCTGTATGATTCTGAACCGCCGCCCGGCTGATCAGCACGCTGCGGAACGTGGCCAGCGCCACCAGAATGACCATCGTCGCCACCAGAGTCGCCAGCAGCAATTCCACCAGCGTAAAGCCAGAACCTGTTTTTCCTTTTATCATCACCGTCTTTCGGATGGAACCTGTTGATTACCGGTCATAGAGCAGCGTATCGGCTTTTACCGAATACTTCTGGTCTGCCACAAACCAGAACACCTCCGCCGTCACCCAATATACCTTGGCAATATCGGCCGGCTCGGCCACCAGAGAATATTGGTACGGGGGCTGCAGCAGCGGAAAATCCCCCTCCTTCTTTTCTTTTTCGATCAGAGTATGCAAATCGCACGAAGCCTGATCCAGACATTCATCCAGCAGCCGATAGGCCTGTTCGTATTCCTGTCCCCGCACGTTATTGACAACACATCGATGGCTCAGCCCGCAGATCACCACCGCACCAATCGCGAAAATCAGGCTGCCCGCCAATGCTTCAATTAAAGTAAAACCGCTTCTTCGGGTTTTCATGACTTCCTTTCACCTATTGAATGCCCGCATGCCGGAATCCCTTACCTGGAACTTTCCTTTTTGTCCAGATCCACGGTATCCGCCGGCAACGTTTCGATTTTCTCGGTCCGCAGCTCCGCCTTGGCGGTAAACGGATTGAGCAATACCGTATAAATACTCTGCTGGTTTCCCATCTGAATCAAGGCGGCCTCCACACGGCCGTCCTCCCGGTACTGGATCTTCACTTCTCCCCTTTCCGCCGGGGCCGCCCCCTCCACCTGCACTTTTCCAAACGTGATTTTTTCCGGCAGAACCGTCGGGCTCACATAAATATTATTCACCACCGCGGCCGGTTCTGATTCTTCGTGGGTTTTCACGGGAATCCCCGTCTTCTGCACGCTCAGATAATAGGAATTTTGATCGATATCTATATGCAAAATACAACTCTGATGATTTTCCACCGCCAGCAGTCGGGCATACCGGGCGGTGTACAGCAGCTTTTTCGACGCTCCGTATAAAGAAACGCTGTCCAGACTGTGATAAATATGAAGAGCGGAAATCGTACTGGCCAGAGCGATAATGGTAATCATTACCAGAATTTCAAGAACGGTAAATCCTGTTTCGCGGCCTCTGGTTCGCATCTCGATTCATGCCCTGTCAGTCATTGGTAATATCGGCGGCATACCCTTCGCCGCCCGGCTGGCCGTCGCTGCCATAACAAACAATATCAAAACTGGACGGATTTTTAGTGCCCGGGAAAATATACTTGAAGGGATTTCCCCACGGATCCACAAAATCACTTTCCTTGCCATAGGGACCGTGCCATTTACCCGAAAGATTGGCAGGCGCCGTTCGCAGCGCACTTAATTCCGAAGGGTAGGAACTGCAATCCATATAAAAGGCACTCAGGTTCTGTTCCAGCAGGGCAATTTGCGATTTCGCGGTCTTGTGTTTGGCTCCTTCGACACGGTCCAGATAGCGGGGCACCATAAAGACGGCCAACAAACTGATCAGCAATATGACCACTAAAACCTCGATGATGGTAAATCCTTGGGGAGCGAGCCGCCCTCCGGTCCGAATCCTGTTATCTAAATGGTTCATTATCATAATCCTTTCTTCTGCTTCTTTTGTTTATAAACCCGGAATCGCAGTCTCAATTTGCACAATGGGAAGTAGGGTCGCAGCGACAATAAAGCCGACCACCAACGCCAGGATCAGGATGAGCACCGCGGGAAAGATCGCCATAAATCGTTTCACGGCCGTCTGGGTATCGCGATCAAAAGCATCCGCCGCTCCCAGCAGCAGAGGAGCCAGCGACCCGGTCTCTTCCCCCACCGAAACAATCTGAATCAGCAGCGGCGGAAACCGGCCCGACTTCACCAACGGCTGGGACAGACCCGAACCGGTGCGAACCTGGGTAGCCAGCTTGTCGATATCCTGAGCCAATACTTCGTTTCCCAGCGTATCCCGAACGATTTGCAGAGCCTCCAGAATATTGATCCCTTCCTGCATCAGGGTCCCCAGCGTCCGGGCAAAACGCGACACCGCCCATTTTCGCTGGACCACATTAAAGACCGGAATCGCCAGTTTGATCCGGTCCCAGGAATACTTGCCCAGGGCTGTCTTCTTCCAGCGTTTCACCAGAAAAGCCAGAACCACCCCTGCGCCTAACAATGGCAAGCCATAATACTTAATAAATCCGCTGATGGCCAGGGTCACCTTGGTCGGCCAGGGCAATTGGCTGACATCGCCGGCCAGCGTATAGAGAATCTGCGGTAAAATCCAGGTGACAACAATCACAATCGAAATCAGTCCCAGACAGAGCACAAAGGCAGGATACAAGGCCGCCGTAAGAATATTATTTCTGATTTCGAGCTCCCGCTCGAGCAGCTTTGCCATTTGATTCATACTTTGCACCAGCGTACCACTGGCTTCCCCGGCCGCGACCATGGACAGATGGAGATTATCAAAGATACGCGGATACCTGGCCATCGCCTCGGAAAGAGAACGCCCGGACGTGATCATCTCCGTCAATCCGGCCACCAGACCTTTCACTTTCTGGCTGGGATTCTGCTGGCCGACTACCTGCAAGGCGGTAATCAACGGCAATTGCGATTGCAGAGCGGTAGCGAATTGCCAGATAAATTCGGACAGGTCCTTATCCGACAAACGAAGTTTGAATCCTTTCTGGCTCGTTTTCGGACCGGTCGAAGTATAGACCCGCGGTACAATTTCATCGACAAAATGTCCCTTTTCCGCCAAAACCGCTATGGCCCCCTGCTGAGACTCCGCCTCGATCTGTCCCTGGACAACCTGCCCCATCCGGTCCATAGCCTTGTATTGATATATTGGCATAAGTCAACCTAATCCAATGTCTAATAAGCACTTACAAAGATATTCGGCCCGCCGCCGGCGCCGCCATCTTCTCTATAAGACCATTTTCCAGACCGTATGTTGGATAAAAAAACAGACTACTGAAGCCACTCTGCACTACAAGTTGCTACTTTACGTTGTCCAAAATCCGATTTTTAGCGGGAGCCGCTCCTGGCCTGATTCAGAATCAATTGGCTGATGGTAACGCTGGGTAAATTCAGCGATCCATACGCTTCCGCCGCCAGATTTCGCAATTCGACATTCGCTTCCAAAGAATTGACGATGCTGTAGATCGCACCCACCTGCTCGGTCAATAGCAAATTTCCAAACATCTTGGCGGACGTAGCCAGGGCACGAAACGCCATCAGACGCACCGGAATTTCCACCTTTTCATCCAATGACAATCGCGCAATGGCTCGCTGCGATTCCAGCGAATCCATATGGGCCAGCGTTTTGGTCGCCGTTTCCTGAATGGGTTTTCGTTCATCCGAAATGGCCGCCAACAAAGCGGGTTCCGCTTTCATAACGTCTAATACCGGGTTCCGGACCGTTGCCAGATTCAGCAGGATATCCGCGGCGGCCTGAGCATAGGTATCCGCCAGTTCACCGCTGAATGACTGCGATTGATTGCGGGAAAGAATCGTCGGCACCAGTGCCGCCAGCTCTTCGGCAGGTGTATTATCCAAAACCACTTCCACAAAAGAATCGGCTTCCAGGCTTTTCCGCAGCAGCGTAAGGTTTCGACTTTCCGAAAGCACGATCGTGGGAGTAAACGCCAGATGATAGTTTTTTCGGATCGTCTCCATAGCCTCCGAAAGATTCGGGTTCTGAATATTTTCCGATAGAACGATCAAGTCAAAACTGGCCAACCCGCTTGCCTGCTCCAGCATAACCGCAAAATTTTCTCCATTAACAACTTCTGCGAAAAATCCCGTACCGCCCAGCGAAGCCGCCAAACCGTTACGCCGATCCTGATTTTCATCCACAACAACCGCATACTTTTTCCCCTTCTGGAGCAATGCCTCAGCGATGATCGGAACGACCAGTTCGCTATGATTGAAATTCGCCTGCGGATTGGCTTTCCCCAGCGTAAGAGCGGCGCTGAAACGCACTTCCCGGTCGGGATAGTTCAGGGCCTTGAGCAGCGGCTGCTGGGATTCCAGCTCCAGCAGCAGGGATTTTTGTCCGGAATTCCGCTGCAAAGCCTGAATCGCATGCAGTGCCACCGGACGATTGCGATTCTCCAGTGCCAGCGACAGCACCCGATGAAGATATTCAGGCCCTGCCGTCAGTGCGTAGGTATCGGCATCGGCATGACCCGTTCCGAAATACTCCGGCTGTTTAAATCCTTCTGCTTCCAGACGGAAAAAGGCGGACAGCCACAAGGAAATCGTGGTGCCCAGCGCCGGATCCAGCTTCAGCGACAACTCGCAGCAACGCATCGTCATCAATTCAGCGAAAGCCCCGCTCGGTACCTGTTCAAAATACAATCCGCCCTGATCCTTCCAGAACCAGACATTGGCATAATCCTGATTTTCCGGCACCTGCAGAGAAGAAAGATTTTGATAATAATCCCGCGCTAACCGCTCATATAAGATGGACGCGGAAACCGTACTGGCATTTTCGGCTCCCAGGATTCGCCCAATCGCCGATAAGGCCGCCGCCTTCAGCTCCGGACTGGATTCTTTGTCTTCCACCACCTCGCGGATATAAGGCAGCGAGGCCGGATAACCGATTTTCCCCAGGGCATCGAGCACAATCAACTTGATTTCCAATTCCCCGCATTGCTGCAAAACCACCACCAGCGGATTCACGGCCGCTTTCCCGATTTGCGGCAAGGCCCATTTGATATTGGCAAATTCATCGCTGCGACCGGCATCCCGCAAGGCCTGAATCATAACCGGGATCGCCCACTCCCCCGAATCCTGAAGCCGTTTCAAGGCATTCATTCGGGCTCGGGTCGTATCGGAAAGCCGGGTCACATCGATCGCGATGCGCTGAAAATCCGTCCGCTGCTGGAAACGTCCGTCTTCCAGCAGTTTGAGTATCTTCCCCGCCATCTCCGCCAGATCCGCATTTTTCTGCAGAATATTCAGATTGCGATAACTATCGGTATAGCGGTCGCTCTCCGCCAGGGAAAGCAGATAGACAGGATCCGGGCTGGAGGCTACCAGAGCCTCACCAAATTCCTTCGCCAGGTCCAGCCGGCCGATTAAGGTATAGTGCATCAACTCATCCCAGTTCTGCCGGACCTGCTCCTGGGGGTCTTTCGCTGTAGTCTGGGCCAAAACCGCGGGTGCACTCACGCACATCGCCATCAAAAGAGCCATTGCCACTATCCATTTACCACGTTTTTTGCCCATTTTTGAGCCTCCGCTTAATCTATTCGGTCCTTTTCACTAATTTATATCCAAAATCGCATATCCTGGTTTTCCAACCCATTATAATACTATTTTACCTTCCGTCAATCACTGACTGCCCGCCCGCTGTTCCAGCACCGGCAATTTATCCCGCACTTCCTGGGCCATCCGGCTGTTGGGAAACTCTTCGACAATCTCTTTACCCAGCTTCAGCGCCTTGTTCCATTCCCGTTCCGTCACAAACAGCGAAAACTGCACCCCCATGTTGTGCAGCCTGGCCTTGAAAACCCCGCGGGCCGATTCTTCCAGCGCCGCCGCTTCCGTCGGCGTCAAATATGCATCCAGCAACTTCAGCAATTCGACCCCCTGTTCCACATCGTTGCTTTTCACCGCCTTGTCCCAGCGGGCCAGCAGTTCCTTCTTGTGCCCCTGCTGACGCCGGTCGGTCTGCCCCTCCAGGGCCTGCACCCGCTCATCCTGCGGATAGATCCTCATCAGCAGTTCCACTTCTTTCTGGGCATCTTCATAATGATGGATCATCCATAACGATTCGATATGCTTGATCCCCTTATCGATTTTTTCCTGAATCGTCGCATTCCGGTATTCGTCCAGTTCCGCCCGCATCTGCAAGGCTTCCTGTTTGCCGCTGAACTTCTCTTCCAGGACCTGGATCAAATGCAAGGCACTGTCCCAGTTTCCGATCCGGATATCCTGCTGAATGGCTTCCTGCACCACCGACCGGTCCTTTTCCCGAAAGGCTACCGCTTTCACCGCATCGCTGAGAAACTGGTTTTCGTTAATCTGCGTTAGGATCGCCTCATTCTGCGTCTGCCCCGCCAGCAGCCGCCGCAAATCGTTCACCATCGATTCGCAGTTTCGGCTGATACCCGCAATATAATATACTAGCAAAACCAAACTCAGGCTGAACGCAATATAACCACAAAGAACAGCGATCACCCACGCTATATCTCTGCTGAGTAACAGGTCACTCGAATACTCTTCCAGAAGAAAAATAGTAACTAGCACCCCATAAAACAGTCCTACGAACGCCGCCGCCCAGAAGATCGATACCACCCATAACCAGATTCGACCAATCTTCTTATCCGTTGCCATCCTGTATCTCCTTATCTATTCCCTGATTCGGTTCTTAGCATTTCCATACCTTACCTTATTTACCCATTACCGTCCCGGATCCGATGTTCCGCAGCAGGATATCCACTTCATTCTGGAAACCGATCTGGCCCACGAAAAGACCATCGTAATGTCTCTCTGCAAACTCCAGAAATTCGGTTCTTTCTTCGAATTCCAGTTCGGCAAGCGATATGGCGGTTTCTTCATACCAGTAATAATTCATAACATTATTTGGTTTAGTTACCCCTACTTCCCGGGCATGCTCCAGGCCCAAAATATGGCCCAACTCATGAGCACCAATGTTCGCCACTATGTTTATCACTTCCTCCCGACGGGTAGTCAGATCATTACTAAAATCCAGCCAGTATCCACTGCCGATTGCTTCGGTCATTACTACAGCCATATCGGTTCGGTCTGCATTATTGCGATCGACAGACTCCGCCAACCCATACCCGGTACCCAGAGTGCCGCCAAAAATAACGGTGGAATAGACTTGCCCGGCGCCGGGTTTGGTCAGGGTAAATTCAATTTCATCTTCACCCAGACCCGCCTGGCGGTAGATTTCCTCGATCCGGTCGGCAATCTGCTGAATCAGCCAGCTTCGGCTGGTAGCTCCCAGGCCGAAATCCGTAATATCGAAAGCGGGCCGGTTTGTATCAGCAGCGGAAAATCCCGCCCCGGCACTTGCCAGATAATCCGCAATCGCACCATCAAACGCCAGCCACACCAGTTGCGACGGCGCCGCCTCTACCGCTTCCGGCTCGGTTGTCGTGATTTTGAGGGCATAGGAAATTTCTTCCTTGTCAGGATCACTTTCAAAGGGATTACTACTAACAACGATATAGTAAGTTCCCACTCCATTTACGCTCGGATCAATTGTAACCGAACCGTGGTTGGGCACGGTAAAAATCGCCTGAGCCGTATAATTGGGATCGGCAAGCTGAGCCGGTGTCAGAACATCACTTCCATCTCCCAAAGCTGCCGTAAGGGTTTCCAGATCCCCATTGTAGATACCTACGATAATCCCCACCTCATCCCGGCCATAGTTGATATCCGAATCGACATCCAGTGTAATCTGCTGGCCTTCTTCCAACTGGAAGCTATAAACATCCACATCCATCAGGTTGCCCAGTTCCGAATAAACAGCCAGGGAATTCGCTTCGCCCGGCACCAGCAGCTCACCTTTCACCCGGAAACCGTCTTCCACCGAGGCCCCGCTGCGGGCGGGATTATAGTAGAACACCGTATCGTCATCCTCATCCACCACCAGATCGGTGCTGCCCGCCGCCAGACTGATCGGCCGGTTGGAAGGCCCGATCGGATCATACGCAATCCCGCTGGCCGTGGTGTCCGTGCCAAAATCGCTGTTGCCATCGTCCGACAAGGTGATATCCAGATCGTAGGTGGTGTTCATCATACTGCTGATCTCTAAAATATAATTCCCGTCCTCCGGGATCATCTCCACCAGATCATTCCCCTGCCCATCGGTATATTGAATATCCACCGTAGTAACAATCCCCCCCTGGGTGGCATACAGCAAATCGGAGGTGGCGCCGAAGTACACGCTCACCGTGCCGTCGCCGTTATTGCTATCGATATTCAATCGTATGAAATCCGTCGCAAAATTCGCTACCGTGACATTGGCCGGATCCGTAACAAACACCGAATCCACATTGCCGCTGCCGGAGCCGCCCCAGAGGATGTTGCTGAGATCGATAACCAGATCCCCTTGTGAGGTTCCATAGGTTATATCCAGCCGATAAAATCCGCCTTCTTCCACCACCTGGGCCGCTGTGTTCGCCGCCGCGCTGCTGGTCACACTCACCCCGCCGACCGCCGTGGTGGCGGAAGTGCCGAAGGTATGGGAGGCGGTGCTGGTGGAATTGACGGTAATCTGTAGGGTCTGGCCGACCGGGCTGCCGGCTACGGAGCGAACCATCAGGGCAAAATCATTGGAATCAAAATTAAAGGCGCTGTAGTCGCCGCCGGCTAACACCTGGTCCACTTCCATTCGTACCGCACTGGGTTCCGAAACCGTTTCCGTATTGAGCCGCATGAGGCTGTCGGAATAATTATCCAGGGCATACAAAACCCCATCCGAATCAAAATCCAGACCCACAATATCAATTTGGCCCGACCCCGGATCCCCCAGGTTCCCCAACTGCCCGTCAATCAGCGAAATCTTTCCGAAATTGGGGTTATTGATCGGTTCATTGGTAAGCAGATCGATCACCTGCATACGGGTATCGATCGTAACCAGGGTATCCGACACCGAATCGATCGCATAGATCTTATCGTCCCGGTACGCCAGGTCGGTAATGTCCATGAATACTTCCGCCTGATTGACCATAACCGTTAAATCGTCCCGGCCCAGCGTCATCCCCTCATAGGGATCCAGAATGCTGTCGATATTCAGCAGGAAATCGTAGGTTCCGACATTCTCCACCGTCACCGTAGCCACCATCCACAGCTCATCGATCCCCAGGGCTGCGTCATACACGCCAAATTCGAATCCTTTCACCGCGTCAATCGTCACATCGCGGGTGTCAAAGGACTGATCAAAAATATCGCTCAACACCTCCAGCGTCAGCGGCACCTGCTCACCCAGCGGGTCCAGGGGATCCTGCACCAGGATCGGCCGCACATCCAGGCTGGTCGTGCTCACCAGGGCAAAATATTCCTGGTCCGCGTCATAGCCCAGGGCATCATAGCTGGTGAAAACCACCGCCGCAAAAAGATCATCCCACATATTCTGCGGCAGTTGATCCAGCAATTGATTCCACAGGCCCGCGGTCAGGCCATTATCTTCCACTTCTTCCACCAGATCTTCCGGCAGGGCATCCCGCAACTCCTCGGTAAATTCCACCGTGATATACGTGTCCAGATTCGCCGAGGCGATGGCCAATTCCGTCAGGTCCGGCATGATCATATCCCGCACGGGCGACAAATCCTCGCGCGCCTCATTACCCTTCAATCCACCCAGCAGAATTTCTCCTTCCGAATCGATGAATTCAACCCAACTGCTTCCGGAAAAATAGAGTCTGAATGACCCGTCCCCTAAATCCGTATCAATTTCAAAGCGGAGGGTATTCGCCCCTATACCGGTAATCGTCACATTCTCCGGTGAATCCGTAAATACCGAACTAAGCTGGCCAAATTCCGTATCGTTCAGCCAGTCAATATCCGAAATTGTAACCGTAATCGGGCCGACCTGTTGATCATAGTTTATTTCAAAGGCATAAAACAAGCCTTCTTCCACAAAATTCTGCAGCCGGTTGTTTTCCAACACCACCAGCTTGTCCGAGGTAATGGTGTTGTCGAAACCGGGAAATACCGTTGTATCGCTGCCAAACACATGATATTGGGTATTGGTCACGGAAACCGACTCACTGGCAAAATCGATTCGCACCGTATCCCCCACGGGACTGCCCCGCAGCGGCACCCCTGCCAGGATTACCCCACCCGGCTGCACCGCCAGTCCCTGTCGCTCCAAATCATACGGAAATTCATAAAATAATACCGGATTGATCTGGTTGCCGCCCAGCACCGAATTCGGATTGATTTCGTACAGGGCATCATTATAAAAGTTGGTCAGAACATCCAGAGGCTGATCGTGCAGGGCCAACAGTGCATCCCCATCGGCATTGACCGACAATCCCGCCCATACCAGTTCCGTATTTGTTAAGGTAAACGTATTCGTTATCTGGCCGAAATTCGAACTGGTCAGATCGGAATTAAAGGCAACCAGTGCGTTATGGGCCGCATCCAATCCGTACAGCACCCCGTCCAGTTCCGCCAGCCCGACAATATCCCGGCTGCCGACATCCTTGCTGGACATGGTAATCGTCGTGGTATCCGGATTATCCAGATCCGTAATCAAAACCAGACTCTTGCGCGCCGCACCGCTGGCCGGCTGAAAATCCACGATCGCCCAGATCGAATTGCCCACGTGGTATCCCAACGCATTAATATCCGTCAGCGTCCCCGGCGTAGCCAGCAGATTATTAAGATCCTCCAGATCATTTTCCAGCAGGTTGACATCCAGATTTAAATTGACTGGCGTCAAAGAGTAAAACTGCTGCCCGATATTTTCATAACCGTAGAAAATCCCGCCCGCATACGCCAGTTCATCCAGTTCCGGAACCACAACATCACGACTCGGATTTAAATCGTTCCGTCCACCATAACCGACAATTTCCTGCGCAGACAAGTCCAGATTATCTTCCAACTTATATAATACCAGTTGAAACAGATTCGAAAATCCCGTCCCCACCGTTTGCCCATCGTTGATCCCGATATTTAAAATCTGCCCCTTCTCCAGTTGCGTCAACCGCAACAGATCAAAATCATCAAACGATCCCTGCAAAATCCCTGCATCCCCCGTCTGGCTGCGATACTGCCATTGCTGATTCGTCGGGAAACCACTGGCATATTCCTGCAGCGGGAACGGCGTAAACGCGGTCGCCACCGCATCGCCCAAATCGCCCACCGAAAAATAATACACAAAATTGCCGTCCCCCGGCATCCCATTGCCCGTGGGCCACTGGCCACTGAATTCCCCATCCAGAGGCACACCCATAATATTGGTAATCTGGGAGGCATCCAGAACAATCTGATAGTAATTGGTGCCGTTATTATTAATTAAAAATCCGTCTTCCTTGGTAAATTTCACCGTCTGCGTCGATTCATCAAACTCAATGGAAACGGTGGGATTCGTCGAATCGTCATCATCACCCTGGATGATAATATCATCGGCGGTGCCAAACAGATGATCCAGCCCATCCGAGCGAACCTGGAAAGGAGCGGTCAACACATTGCTCGAATTGATATCCGCCACATTCAGCGTCGAGGCCCGCATCCCTTTGGTCGTCACGTTTTCCACGACAATATTTTCCGCTTCACTGCCGCCAAAGGCCTTGCTATGCACAAAAACCGTCCCCACTTCACCCGCCGCCGCTATGGCAAACTGCTCGCTGGGATAAATAGAGCCTTCCACATATCCCTTGATCTGCACGCTGTTAATGTTGGAAGATTCCCCCTGGTCAGGAACCAGAAAACTCACTTCGATACTCTTTAAATCCGAACTGATCGTAATCCCGTTCACTTGCGGGGCATCCAGTTGCTCCACATTGACATCCGCCAGAAAATCATCCCCCGTCGCAAAATACCCGTCCGCCCCGGAAGCGATCCCCGCCGCCAGGTTCGACTGCACAAAATCCCCGCCGATCACCACCGTCTTCAAATCGCCCCGCCCCACCACATCGGTCACATCCAGCCGGGCATCCGCCCCCGTATCCAAACCGGCCGCCAGCGTACTGAATTCCACATCCCCATAAACTTGCGCAAAATAGAAATCTCCGCTCGCCGCCACCACCCCGTCATACATGCTGCCCGCCGTAAACCGGTCGATATCCTTCCTGGCCCGGACCCCGCCGCTGAACAACCCGCCCACCACCAGCCGGGAAATCGTCCCCTCCGACGAAATCGTCCCCGCCATATCCCCGCTCACCTGCATCTTGCCCAGCAGATACTCCTGAATATTCAATACGCCATCCATATCCCCCCGCACCGCCAACTGGCTGATATTGTCGGCATTCACCGTTACATACGCACCATACGTCCCCGTAATCAGCTTGGCAATATCCCCCTGCACGGAAATCCCCGTTGCGGCCGAAGCGCTCCCGCTCAACGCGCCGAGCGACGCCGTTCCGACGCTGCCGGCAATATCGATCGTGCTGCCCGCGCCGACCCCGCCCAGGCTCAGCTTGGCAATACCGCCCCCAATATACAGGGTCGCGTCCTGGGTGGCAGTATGGATCCGGCCGTCCAGAATCAACTGCTTCAGGCTCCCGTCATCGCTGGTGAACAACTGCCCCACATCAATCACATCCGAACCCTTGGCCTCGATCTTCACCGTGGTCTTGTCCGTCGTCCCGCTCAGTTGGATCGCCTCAATCTGATCCGCCCCCGGCACCACCAGGCCCACGCCGGGGCCGCTGAGGGTAACCGTCACCAGCTTATCCCCGAACAGCAGCGTCAGCGGCATCCCCTGCTGCACCGGAATCCCGTCGATCCCTTCCGGCTCCTCCGCCAATACCGTCCACGCCCCAAAACCGGACTGCGCCAGGTAGGCCGGAACCGAAATCTTATTCTTGCCGATCTTCAGCGAACCAATCTCCGTGTCCGCGAATATGCCAAAGGAACTGCCGTCCCCCAGCACCTGCCCCAAAATCACCGAACCAATGCGGCTCAGCCCGCTGCCCGCCACATCGCTGCCGTCCAGGTCGCCAAAGGTCGTATTGCGGCCCGGACTCACGCCCGCCGCAACCACCGAATGGTTCAAAATACCAACCTGGATTTTCTGGATGTCCCCCGCCAGCGCCTGCTCCGCCGGATCCGCCGTAGTCCCGTCCACCGTCAATTCCGTCGTCAAATCGCCCGGGCTGAAATCCGGATCGTTCACCAGATCCCAGTCCATCCCCGGATCGAAACCCGCCAGAATATAACTATCCTGCATTTCCCCGGAAATCGCAATCGTCCCGATGCTGCCGCCGGCGGTAATCGTGGCAATCGTACTGGCAGACAATCCCATATTGCCGGCTATAATCGAACCGATAGTCCCGGAAACATACACCTTCCCCTCGATGCTCCCTTCCACCACCAGTTCCCCCAGGTTGCCATCGATAATAATGATCCCCGTCTCGCTTAAATTCTCGCCCAGCACAATCCGTTCCACATCCCCCACCGCAATGTAGGTGCCGTTCAATGAACCGTCAATATCAATCCCCGAAGGCTGCTGCCCCTCCCCGCCATCCCGCAATAGCCCGTCGATATCCGAACCTTTAATCGTAATCTGCGGCCCTTCCCCGTTCACATCAATCGTCAGCGCCCCGCCATCCACCACATCCGTCTCGGAAATATCGCCATTCGTAATCGTCAGTTTGTTGAAATCCCCGCCCACCGTAATGCTCGCGTTCAAATCCGCCCGGGCATCCGCCGTCTTGCCGCCGATTAAAGTCAGCGAATTGAAGTCCTGCACCACATCGATCTGCCCGTTCACATTGCCATAAACGGTAACCTTGCCCAGGTCGCCGTCCACAATCAAGGAGCTTTCCAGGTCGGCCATGCTCTTCTTCGATCCCACGCTGAACACCGCCAGATCGCCATACACATGCAGCAGCGAACCCGGAATGCCGAACTCGCCCCCGCTGGAAATCAGCCCCACATCCCCGCCGATATGCCCGATCCCGCGAATCTGCCCGCCCACCACCATCGATTTCAGCTCCACCCCTGCCCGCCCCGGATACGCCACAAAACCGCCATCCGGATTGCCCGGCGTCACCGGCTGCGGATAATAATTCAGATAAAAATCGGCCAGGAAATCACCGCTCACCACGATTTTCTCCACCTGGCCGTCCACCACCACCTCCCCGCCGGCCGGCGTGCCCAGATCCCCGCCCACCTTCAGGCACTTCAGGTCCCCAAACGGCCCGGTAATCGAAATCGTGCTGATTAAATCACCCCCCACGCTAATCAGCTTCACCGGCCCGGCCACGATGATCGCCGAACCCAGCATCTCATTCTTCACCTGCAGCGTCCCCAGCTCGCCCGCCTCAATCTCCAGATCAAAGATCTCGTCGCGGGCCGTCACCTTATCCAGCTTGTTACCGGCGTCGATATCCGTGTAATAAAACGCATCCGCGGTAATCGAACCGATCCGTTTGCCCGCCCCGGCGAAATTGGTATCCATCCGGATTTCCGAGTATTCAATCGTCCCGCCCGGCAAAACATTGATGCTGCCGATCTCCCGACTGGCAGAAATGACCGTATCCCGGATCCCTTCCCCTCCTACCACAATACTATTAATAAATCCAATCGTTGAAGCATTGGCCCCGTGGCCTTTAATATCGGAACTGAAGATCCCTTCCGCACCACCATTCACAGTAATCTTATTGATGACGGTAGCGGTAATCTGCGCCCCGAAAATATAGGAATCCTCACCTTTTACATTAATCGAACCAATCTCGCCTGTATGTGTCCAATAATTATCCGATAGGTTAAAAACGTCAAAAAATACCGTCACGGCTATGGTCGGATGAGAAAAATAGCCATTTCTGGCACGTTCTAAATTCAGTTGATTCGCATTATACCCTAAAATCCGGGACCCGTTGCTCACATTGACCTGGCCGATCGAGTCCGCCGCAAAAACCGGACCGGCGATATTGTTACCGTACCCGGAAACATCCACCCGGTCGATGGCGCCATAGACGAATAAACCAGAGTCGGCGAACCGGCCGGTCCCCGGATCGGAAATACCGTCCCCTAATTCGATGCGGCCCAGATTCCCATGCACGATAATTGCCCCGGCCACCCCGTCAAACTGCCCCACCGCCCGGCTGTTGTCGCTGTTGATGACAATCCGGTTCACATCGCCCCGGACATCCACATCCCCCAGGGCGCCGGCCACCATAATACTGGTCACGCTGGCGCCGGACAACAACCCAGACCGCTGCGTTCCGCCCGGATCGCCCGCTACCGTCAAACTATTGCCAACCTCAATGACCGTACTAAGAATCTTGGACTGGATAATCTGCCCGGTATTGCCGGCGGTATAACCCAGATTCCCATTCAGCCGTATCAATTCCACAAACGGCCCGTTGATGCCCTCATGCACTGTGACAACAATAGAAGTCTCTGTCACGGCCACATTCCGGGCCGCCGCATCCGAACCGATCACCAGCGAGACAATATCCCCGCCCGCCGTATTGTTGATAACCCGCGTAATCCCGGTCGTGGCAGTTTGCTGATCGTCCCCAGTTGCCACCGGGCCGTCCGCGTGTACCTCCAGGGCGGAGATAACCGAAGAACCGCTGAATACAATACTGTTATCCACCACCCCGGCCACCGTCACCATCCCGATCTCCAACGGCCCGCCTTTGCTGCTCACCCGCAGACCGTCAGTCGATTGAATCTCGGCAATGGCAAACCCCAGGGCCGTTTGATTGAAATTGTAATTATTGTCCACAAATTCCTGGTAGGTCTGATCCCGAATCGGCAGCAGTTTTAGGGTCAGCACCCCGCCGGTCCCCTCGGTCGGCGTCGGCTGGATCATGCCCGCCATGCTGGCGTTAAAGACATCCGTATTTCCGCCCCGGTATCCGGGGGCTATCTGCACCAGCGCACCCGAATCGTCCACAATCTCCACCGCCTGGCCGGGATTGAAGGTAAAGGGACCAAAAAAATCTCCCCAATAGGCAGTCCGAAAATAAATACTTCCCCCAATATCCACAAACCGGACATTCCCGCCCCGTCCCCCGGCGCTGACCGGTAATTCATGAACAAAACCATTGGATTGGCCGAAATCGCCGCTGACCCGGATCACATCGATCACCCCCCGTGCCCCCAGCCCATCCGCATTGGCAAAAATTCCGACATCCGTAGTCACCCAGACATTACCGAATTCATCCAGCCAGGAAGGCCCGAAATCCCCTTGAATCACCACCTCCCCGATATTGCCGTCCACCACAATATGCCCGACATAATCCGCCGCGCCTACCCCATCCACACCAATATGAAACGACTGCAAATCGCCCCCGATATTCACATCCAGACGGCTCACCAGCGGCGAACTGACCATCCCGACATCTCCGCCTACGGATAAGGTGCAATTCGCACTGAGCACTCCGCCGCCGCCACCGATAATATCCATAGAATAACCAAAACTGGCTCCCGGCCCGGATACGAATAAATCACCGCCCGGCAAGGCATTCGCCGCCGCCCGCAGCGCCCCCAGACTGCCCTGATCGACCCGGATGTTGCCGCCGCGCATCGCCCCGCCGATACTAATCGCCCCCATATTTCCCGTCGGGATCCAGATATTCGACTTGCCGTTGCCCTCCATGCCCCGCGACCGCAGATCCCCGCCCACATTCCCCCCGCCCAGCACCACCGCCGTCATGCCGGATAGATCCAGCCGATAGGATGCAACAGATCCAACCACGATCGTATAGATCCCCGCCTCTTCCGCCGTAAACTCCAGCGGCAGCATCGTCCCGGCCGCCCCCACCCCGCTGCCGTCAATATCCGGCGTACCCAGATCCGCCTCACCCCCCGCCGCCACTTGATTCAATTCCGGGTCATACAAGGTCACTCCCCAGATCCGATCCTGGGAGGAAGGATTGTACGGATGACCGGTAATATAATTAGAACTCCCATTCGTATAGAACAGTTCAATCGAAATCGTCTCCCCCGCCATCAGGCTGAAACTGTAATAATCCGACGGATCCCAATCAAGGCTCTCTGTATCCCCAAATACCGTGACCTTCCCGTCCACCGCACCAATATATTGCGCTGTATAGGGACTGTCATTAGTAATGATAAACGACCCGTCATTCCGGTCCAGACCGCCCCACGGAAACTGACCGGGATCCGGCGGATCACCGTCCGCATTCACCTTCCGCTCGATTTCCCGCACCCCGGTTACATACACCTCCCCGCTGGGGCCTAAGGAAGTATCCGACACCGTCACATCCAGCACCCCCGGAAACGACGGGGCATCCACCCGCCCGCGTATCTCCATCGGCAAACCCCAGTCCCCGTTGCTGTAAAAATCCGCCATCTCCCCTTCCACCCGCATATACGCATCATCCGCCAGGTGCCAGCTATTCACCGAACTCGACATCCCGCCAGCCTGGGTATTCACCACCAGGGATTGGATGTCCCCTGCAATTTCAATCGTATTGGTCCCCAGAATACCCGCATACATCATCCCGATGCTGCCGTTGACCACCACATCCCCGAATATCCCGCCGCCCACCTGGATCAGCCCGATATCCTGCAAATCATCCGGCTGCCCCACCACAATCCCCGGCCGCATAACCCGGTCGCCCCAGAATCCCTTCGCCGGCGAATCCTTCGTATCACTGGAATCTAAAAAGGTCTCCCTCGGTGACCAGGAAATTTCGGTTGTATTCGGAACCACAATCGGTTCCGTCCCGATCATCACCCCGCCGGCCTCCGCGGGGGTAAACATATTGGCCACAACTTCGTCGGTAAACACGTAGCCAGGCGCACCGCCGGTAGGCTGGTAATGAATCCCGGCATCATCCACCGTAAAGTACGTCATCGTAATATACACATCCGCCGTACTCGATACGACGTACATCATATACACATCCGACAAGCCTTCCAGCACAAAACCATCGCCCGTCTGAATCAGCCGGTCCGCCGCAATCTGATACAGCGTGTGCGTTCGCGGATCGGTGGCATACCCCAGCCCCGTATTGCTGTTAAACGACATCCCCGTCAGCACAATATTCGTATCTTCCGTGCCCGGAACGATACCATATCCCTCCACATCGGTAAAACGATTTTCCACCGCCGCATTCAGATTCACCATCACCAGCTTCCCACCCGTCAGCACACCCTCTTCCACCGTAGTAAAAAGCCCGAACAACCGGCCCTGGTTGTCATACATCAATCCGTCGATCCGGGTATTGTCATCCACCCCCGCCCGCGTCGATGTCGTTACCAACAGCTCACCCGTAACCGTACTATTGGTGGATATGGATACAAATTCCGGCGTCCCCGCATCGAACCCGATAAACTGCACCAACGAACCAAGAACCGGATCCGGGGTGAAATTGGGATCCCGAACGATGGTGGTAATATTCGAATCCTCATCCCCCACCCGGCTGTTGAGATAATTGTCCAGCCCGTTAATATCCTTCCCCACCGGATCCACATCCCCCCAGTGATTCGGATCGGTTATTTCAATCGTAACCAAAACCGAATCATATAACGCCGTCTGCACTACGGCATACAGGTTCCCGTCGCTGCCGAAATCCGCCGCCTGAAAATTGCTGAATACGATTCCCGGACTCTGCTCATCCCGCAAGGTCCCCAGCACCTGTCCTAATATAGTGCCATTATTGGTATCAATCCGAACCAGCAACCCCTGCTCCGAAATACCATACGTTATGTTATTATAGGTTGCCAGAGCGCTTATGCTCAAATTACCCAATCCCCCAATCTGATCCGACGGCACCTCGTCAAGAATACGCAGTCCACCAGGACCGCCGAATAAACTGCTCGTCTGCCCGTCAATCGTCAAATCGCCGGCTATATCATTACCCAGATAATCGTAAATCTCGACGATAATATCCTTACTGGGCCCCTCCCCAGACAGCGTGCCGATTTGAATCAGATTAAAAGCGGGAACATCGCTGCCCGGATCCGTCTCTTCCGGATCCGCATAGATAAACTGGGTCGGACTCGTGACCCCCTTCGGCAAGGTAAGCGTAGTCAATAGAAACCGGCTTTCCAGCGGTTCGGCAATCAAGGTTGAACGCAGACTTGGCTCTTTACCTATTTTACTCCGGATCCGTTCCAATAGGCTTTTCCCAGTCCGCTGACGGCGATTTCTGCGAATAAGACGATTCATGATATCTCCTTGCAGGTAAGGTTGGCATCACGTAGGTTATTTATTGGTAAGCAGTTAACTATTCTACAGGCAGGTAGGTCTAAACGCCCGTCAATGTTTTTCCGTTTCAGGGCAATCTTCCGCGTCTTACCAAACTCTTACGCTATAATAGATTACCTCAAAAACACTTTCCTTCGTTTAGCCTCCTATTGTGCCTTTCAACCAAACGATTGTCAATAAAAAAACAGCCGATTCACCAATGATATTATCACTTGATTAAACGGCTGTTAAGTTCAATTATAGATTTATTTTGATGGAAACGCCAAAAGTCAATATCGACTTCCAAAAACGGCTCTGGCGCCCCCATAACAAGGGGCCGACGAGCTTTTGACGCTGGCGTCTATTTTAGACGTTTTTTCCTACACACCCAGCAGCGATTTGGCAATATCCACCGCACTGGCGGCATCGGGGGCATAACCCGCGGCTCCAATCTTCTTGGCATATTCATCCGTCACCGGAGCGCCGCCGAACATTATTTTCGTCTTCATACCCGCTTCCCGCAAGGCGGCCACCGTTTTATCCACCCTAGGCATCGTCGTCCGCAGCCAA
>CAZOMV010000003.1:0-104520 GCA_964580995.1 uncultured Pirellulales bacterium | reverse complement strand
TGTGCGTGCTGGCGGGGACCGGGAATAATGGGGGGGACGGGTTTGTGGTGGCGCGGCATTTGTATAATGGGGGGTATCGGGTGGAGGTGCTGGTGCTGGGGGAGCGGGAGCGGATCCAGGGGGATGCGTTGAGCAATTTGCGGATCATCGAGAGGATGGGGCTGGCGGTGCATTATCCGGCGGGAGAGCCGGCGGCGGCCGGGCGGGAGATTGAGGCAAGGGCGGGGGATTGTGATTTGCTGGTGGATGGGCTGCTGGGGACGGGGGCGGCGGGGCCGGCGCGGGAGCCGATCCGGACGGCGATTGAGACGATCAATCGGCTGGGGCGGGTGGTGTTGGCGCTGGATATACCGTCGGGGCTGGATTGCGATACGGGGGAGCCGCTGGGGGCAGCGGTGCGGGCGGGCCATACGGTGACATTTGCGGCGCTGAAGAAGGGATTTGTGAATCCTGCGGCCAGGGAATATACGGGGAAGGTTACGGTGGCGTCGATCGGGATCAAGACGGAATGGTTATTGGCGTGAAAGAGGATCGAAATTGCTGGGAGTGAATCCCATGGCGCTGGTGCGGGTGGTTGACGAGAGAGAACGGGTATTTCTCTGACCTGTCGTTGGTCTGCCGCTGAGGGTTTGGGTGCCGAGCAGATTATTTTGAGAGCCGGCCAGTCCTATGCGTGGGAAAATATTTTTGTTGGCCAGGGAATTTTTGGAATTGGCCAGCACGTTTTGTTTGAGTTCGCTGTAGGAATAGGTATTGGTAGTAGTGGGGGTATTTGATTGACTCATGGCGTCGGAAGAATCTGTGCTGCCGAGGTTTTGGGGCTGAACCAGAAATTGGGTATTGCGGTTATATCGGTTGTAGAGGGGGCGGATGGGTTGGAGTTGGGTTTGCAATGTTAAGGTACTGCCGACGGGGGCAAGCTGGTTGATGGTTGAGATTTTAGTTGAATCAAGGGATAGATTATTGTTTTGGGTGGTGTTTGTTTGGGTGGCCGATCGGGCTGGAGCCAGGCCGGTGTTGGTGATGGTGGGCATACCGGGGATCCGGGCGGAGCGGGAAATGGCCAGAGGATTGTCGGTACGTCTGTTGGTGGTGGTAAGATCCGCAATGCCTGTGGAATAATTGACCCAGGTTGAAAGAGAAGAAGAAGGCCTGGACTCATAGCCCTGAAAAGATCGTAGTCCCCGGACGGAACTATTGTTATATACTGGGTTGACGCTTTCCTGGGCCCGGGCGGTTGAAGGTAAGCTGCTGAGAATCAGGGCGATAAGTGCCATAAAAACTATTTTGTATTTTTTGTACATAACGGCTTCGTTTCTTTTACAGACACCGGTGCTATCGAATATAATGATTGTAACGCCTCTAGCGTGCAGCGTCCCATACTATAATTCCAATCTCTTATATTATAATACTATATTATACAAACGGCAAATACCTTTGTTCGTTTTTCCTGTTATTAAATCAAGTTGTCGCTTGATAACTGAGGATTTTATAAGGTTTTACCATAAATATTATCGTTTTTTAAAAGGGTTTTGTCATGAGTTTTTTCCGTTTTTCAGGCTATTTGGCAAATTTGGGCTTGCATTGTTGATGGAGGTCTGATAATATAACCATAATCTAGTAGGCCAAATGGCAAGGATGCTTTTCTTTCCTGTCCCATATCGGGTCTTTATTTTTATGACTCTGATGAAAGTGCCGCTCGGTATGGAAATTGAGAGAGAGAAAAATTTACATGTAGCTGTAGTTAGTGTTGGGAAGAATTTTTCGGATTGCCAACATTAGCGACGGAGGTAAATTATGGAGTTGGATCTCAGCGTACAGGCTTTTGAATGGTTATTGGCGGAATGGGGGGAGGATGAAAGTGCCTCGGCTGGATCAGGTTCTTGCTCGGAAAATGCGAAACCCTATCGATTCATGGAAGAGTTGGCGTCGATGTTCGAATCGGCTGGCGATTCCGGGAAATCGACGGGCAGATTTCTCCCTACGTAGTCGGATCGATGGTTTCCTGACGGGAAAGGAACGGGTGAAAGAGAGGGGATTATATACCATATTCGTGCCAGCGGGTATCGACCAGGTTTTTGATCTGGTCGGGTATTTGCAGGGCAGGGGGCCAGGGGCGGATGATACCTTCTCCGGGGATTTTTCGGGTGGCGTCGATGCCCATTTTTGAGCCGGCGCAGAGGTGCGGGGCGGCGTGGTCGAGGGCGTCCACGGGGCCGTCCACGAGGCAGCAGTCGCGGCGGGGATCGACGTTGGCGCCGACCTGGAACATCACTTCGTCCACATTCTGGACGTTAACCTCCTCATCGACGACGATGATGAATTTGGAGAACATGAGTTGGCCCAGGCCCCAGAGGGCGTGCATGACCTTGCGGGCGTGAAAGGGGTATTCTTTTTTGATGCGGACCAGGCAGAAGTTGTGAAAGACGCCGAAGGTGGGCAGGTGGTAGTCGATAACTTCGGGCAGGAACATGCGGACGGCCGGCAGAAAAATGCGTTCGGTGGCCAGGCCCATGTAATAATCTTCCATGGGGGGGACACCGACGATGGTGGCGGGATAGATGGCGCCGCGGCGCAGGGTGAGGGCGGTGACCCGGAAGCGGGGGTATTTTTCGGGCATACTGTAATAGCCGGTGTGGTCGCCGAAGGGGCCTTCCAGGACCAGGTCGGCGGGATTGGCCCAGCCTTCGATGATGATTTCCGCTTCGGCGGGGACCTCCATGTCGATGGTGAGGCATTTGACCAGTTCGACGGATTTCTGCCGCAGAAAGCCGGCGAACAGGATTTCATCCATGCCGGGCGGCAGGGGGGCGGAGGCGGCATAACTTAAGGCCGGATCGCCGCCCAGGACCAGGGCGATGGGCATTTTCTGCTGTTGTTTTTCGTAGCCGCGGCAGTGGGCGGCGCCGTCGTGATGAACCTGCCAGTGCATGGCACAGGTCTGGGCGGTGAGTTTCTGGACGCGGTACATGCCGACATTCCGCCGGCCGGTTTCGATGTCTTTGGTATAAACACCGGCGAAGGTAAAATAAGGACCGCCGTCAAGGGGCCAGCATTTGAGGATGGGGAGAATATCCAGGCTGGCCTGCTCGCCCCGGAGGATGATCTCCTGGCAGGGGGCGGATTTGACGGTTTTGGGGGTGAAATTGGCAAGCTGGACCAGATCGGGGATTTTTTTGACCTTTTCCAGGAAGGAGGTGGGGATTTGCGGCTGGAGGAGGGCTTCGAGCCGATCGGCGATTTCGCGGAAATCCTGTACGCCCAGCGCCCGGCACATGCGGGCCTGGCTGCCCAGGGCGTTGATCAGGAGAGGAAGCTGGGAGCCTTTGACCTTTTCGAAGAGGAGGGCCTTGCCACCGCCGGGGCTTTTCATGATGCGGTTGGCGATCTCAGTGATTTCCAGTTCGGGATCGACTTCGACGGGGATACGCACCAGGTCGTTTTGCTGTTCTAATTCTTGAACGAATTCACCCAGATTTTTATAGGCCATGAGGACTCTCTTTTTATTTCCAGAAAAGATTATTTACCGATTGTGTCATATTCCGGTTTCAGGAGGCCGAAGTTTAAAAAATCACATCGTTTTTTGTTGCGAATCACCGCCTGCCGCAAGGTTCCTTCCAGTTGAAAGCCGCATTTATACAAGACCTTTTGCGAGGAGAGGTTGGGACCGAAGGTACAGGCGTAGATTCGGAAAAGTTTCAAGTCGTGGAAGGCGAAGGGCAATACGAGGCGGGCGGCCTCGGTCGTCAGGCCCCGGCCCCAGTATTTCGTGCCCGTCCAATAGCTCAGCTCCGCGCATTTATGCTCGTAGTTAACGTTGTTTAAGCTGACAAGACCGATCAAGCGGTTGGTTTCTTTCAGCAGGACAGCGAAGGTAAAGGATTTTTTCGCTTTCCAGAGCCGCTGCGATTTTCGGATAAAGGCGGCGGCCAGGGGCTGGGGATAGGGATGAGGAATATGGAATGTCCAGCGGGTCATCTCTTTGCGGCGGATTTGTTGATAGAGGCCGTCCGTATCGCTCAAACGCAATTTGCGCAGAAGGATACGATGGTTTTCCAAGGGAGCTGCCTTTGTGTTCATAGGTAAATATACTCTATAATGACTATCAGGTTTTCTAAACAGGTATTATAGTGATGTAATCGGGAGGGGCAAGGGCGGCTTATTCACTAAACCGGGATAAATCTTTCATGATTTGCAGCAGTTCGGTGCGATGGGTATCGTAAAAGAGATTGGGATTATCCACCTGGGCGTCGTTGCGGGTGGTGACTTTCTGGCCGGCGGAAAGGCCCTTGAAGGCGAAAGTCGCTTTGTAATCCTCGTCCACATATCCCAGGGTGGACCAGTCGCCGAGGATGGTATAATGGCGGGTGGGAGGGCCTAGCAGATCAAAGCCGAGTGAGTAATTTTCGGCTGGGGAGGTAACGCCCAGCAAGGGCAGGAGGGTGGCGGGGATGTCCAGATGACAGGTCAGATGATTTACGACGCGATGGGGCTGGCCGGGAACCCACAGGACCAGCGGGGTGCGGGTCTGTTCTTCGCTGAAGGTGGAATTGTGGCCCCAGTGGCCTTTCTCCATGAATTCTTCGCCATGATCGCCGGTCAGCAGGACGATGGTGGAATCGAGCAGTTGGTTTTCTTCCAGATAGTTCAGAACGCGGGCATATTGGCTATCGAGATGATAACAGGAATTGATATAGCGGTTTTTGATCTGGTCAATGTCTTCTTTTAAGTCCATGGTGGCATAGTTGAGGTTTTCCAGGTAGTCTTTGCGGATGACGCTTTCGGGGGGGAAATAGTAGCGGGCGTGAGGGGACTCGAAAAACATGAAGGTCATAAAAGGCTTTTGCGTATCGCGTTTTTCAATAAATTGGAGCATGCGGTTTACATTTTCGCGGTCATGCTGCCAGCCGGGGCCGGATTCCAGTTCCTTTACGTCGTGGAGAAGTTCGGGGGGGACGCGGGTAAAAATGGTTTTGTCGAATTCCGGATAGCTGAAATTGGCACTGCTGAACATCTGCATCAGATATCCCTGCTGCAGAAGAATATCCATGAGTACGGGGCCTTCGCGTTCACCCAGGAAGTCGAACCAGTAATTGCCGTAGAGTCCATAGAACATGGAGAAGAGGCTCATGCGAGTGCCGTTGCTGCCGCCGTAATGGTTTTCGAAACGGATGGCCTTTTCAGAGAAGGCCCAGGAGGCGGGCATGATTTCGGGGGTGAGCATGTCGGCCCGCAGAGATTCGGCGACCAGCCAGACGATATTAAATTTTTGGTGTTCGGTATTTTCGGTGAGAGGAGCCAGAGGGTAGCGAAGATTTAAGTCCTTTACCTTCAGGCGAAAAGCGGAATTTTCCCGAGGCACGATGCCGAAGGATTTGGCCAGTTTTTTGAAGGTGACGGGGAAATAGAGCGGGAAAATCTGGGAGGTGGACAGGACGGGGGCATAGGCGTAGAGGTTGCTGAGGCCATAGGCGAAACCTTGCAGGCCGGCCAGAATCAGCAGCAACAGGATGGAAACAGTCAAGCGTTTGCGGTTGAAGAGGAAGAGGCTGATTTTTTGCAGGGGTTTGGCCTTCAGCAGCAGAACCAGCAAGAGGGATTGTAAGAGGAAAAAGCCAAAGATAATGAGACTGAAGGTGAAGGTGGTGGAGGTGTCGCCGCCCATCGATTCAATCCCGCCTTTGGTAGAGACCAGATTCCAGACGAAGCCGTTGATATGGAAGCTGTAAAACCGGAAGATGAAGCCGTCGGCAAAGACCAGGACCTGGAGGATCCCTGTCAGCAATACGGCCAGGCAGTATAAGAACCATTTTTGGTTAATGCGGACTTTTTTAAGTGGGCCTGCCAGCCTGGGCAGGGATAAAATACCATTTATTAATCCCAGGATCAAAATGATCGGCAGGAGGTAGATGAAGCTATAGCTTAGATGCACGGCGAGGGCGAATAAAACGGAAGAAAGGCTGACATGCTCGATTTGGGTGAGAAAAATCGAGGTATTCAGCAATAGGACTATGTAGGTGAGAGCCAAATATTGAGGCAAAACCCCGGATTCACTTGATTTTTTTGACATCAGCACCAACCATCCTGCGTTCAATAATCTTTATGAAACATGAATAATCATATTACCGCGCAGGGGTGGAGTCAAACGAATATTTTATGGGGATCCGGTTTACGGTTATTGCTTGATTTTACTCAGAATCTCCTTGGCGCGTTTGCTGATGTCTTCGTTATCGGTGGTGTCGAGGACTTTTTGGATGGCGGAAGCAGTTTCGGCGGGATTTTGGGCGGCTATTTTTTCGCTGATGGCCAACACGGCCAGGATGGCTTCGCTGCGGGTGTTGGGATTGTCCAGAGCGGTTACGGCCATGGCGAGGGCATCGGCGGCGGGTACTTCGGCCAAGGCTCCCAGGAGGAGTTTTTTCTCCTCGTCGCGCTGCGTGAGTTGATCAGCCTGCTGGGCGATGGCCATTTTGTTCTCGCCGGCCAGGGCCGGATCGCGAATCAGGTTGATATAGCCGCGGAGGGCGGCGATTTTCGTGGTATCGCCGGGGGCGGATTTGGCCATCTGGAGCAGGTCGGGGGCGGCGTCGGCGGTGGGCCATTCGCATAAGGTGCGGATGGCGGTTTCCTGCATTTGGGGATTGGTATTTTTCATGGCGGTGCGAACGGCCTGGAGGGCGTCGGGGCCGCCGGTGGTACGGAGCAGGCGGAGCAGGGCACAGGCGGGTTCCGGCTGGGCCTGGGGTAAGGCTTTCAACAGGGCGGCGGTGCAGGCCGGTTTGTCGGGGGCTTTGCCGGCCACGGCTTTGACGGCGTTTTCCGCGGCCCGCAGTTCCTCGGGATTCTTACGCTGAACCAGCAGCGTTACCAGATTGGCCAGGTCGGGATTTTCCGCGGTTTTTCCCAGGGTGTCCAGGGCGGCGATGCGAATGGATTTATCGGGATCATCGGCTATCTGGAATAAGAGGGGATTGCCGGTAAGGATACGGCGCTGGGCAGTGAGGTCAATGGCAATCAGGCGGGTATTAGCGGGGCCGGTTTTGGCACGGTCCAGGACGGCGGCGTCAATCTGGGGGTCTTCGGGGAGGCCGGCCAGGATGGACTGGGCGGCGGAGGCTACTTCCGGCTGGGAATCCAGGGCGGCTTCGAAGAGGACCGGGACCACGGCGGCATTGCCCAGTTGGCCGAGGGTTTTCAGGGCGGTGATCCGCAGGGTAGTATCCTGGCTCTTAGTGATTTCGATAATGGCGGGAAGGGCGGAGGCGTCGTTTCTGTCCCCTAGTGCCTGCAGAATCAGGATCTGGTTATCGACCGGCAAGCGTTTCATCGGATCGGTCAGGGCGGCGGTGACGGTCGGGCCGGGCAATAGCTGGGCGGCCTGCAGGGCGGCGGTGAACAGGATATAATCGTCGGCGGCGAGAGATTTTTTCAGGAGCGGGAGGGGATCCTTTTGGGCCAGGATCATGCCGCGCAGTGCCCCGCCGCGCACCTGGTGGGGAGCATTGGGCAGGTTGAGCAGTTGTTCGTAGATGGCAATCGCCTGGTTGGATTTTCCCTGGGCCACAGCCGCATCGGCGCAGCGGAACAGACCTTCGCAGAAGGCCAGTTGATTAGCGGCGGGCGTTTTGGGGAGGTTTTCCTGCAGGGCTTTCAGGGCGGTGGGATTGGCGATTTTACCCAGCGAGCGGGCGGCGGCCTGGGCCACGAAGGGATCGGGATCGTTCAGTAATTTGGCCATCGGTTCGGCGGCCCGGTCCACACGGCGGACGCCGAGGCTGCCGATGACGCCGACCTGGGGCAGGCCTTTGAGATTGGCCAGGGCCGCCAGCAGGGCATCGTCCACCGCGGGATCGGGGATCGGCTCGAGGGCGTAACGGGCCATGTGGGAGAGATCTTCATCGGCCAGCAGGGCGGCCAGGGGGGCGACGGAGTCTTTGGTGCCGATCACCGCCAGTTCGCGGCAGGCATCGGCCTTTTCTTTCCGGGTGGCGTCCGCTTTCTGGATAATAGCGATGAGCTGGGCTTCCTGCTCCTTTTGGGCGGGAGTTTGGGCTGTCAGAATGGCGGGACTAATGGATAAGAGGATGAAGGCCAGGGTGAGAGATAATTTTGTTTTTCGCATGGTTTGGATTCCTTACGGTTTTCAGGTTTTTCTTACAAAATCCAGGGCTGGCGAATCGTGCGGGAAAGCAGGCGGTTCGCCTCCGGGTCGTTATTAAATTGTTCCTGGACGGGATCCCATTTCAAATTCCGCTTCAGGAGCATACTGATATTGATGGCGTGGGAGGTGGCCATGGAACAGTGGGCCAATTGGGGGTGAGCCACGGTCTGGCGGCGGGTTTTCACGCAATCCAGGAAATCCCGCATGTGATTCATGGGGCGCTGATTTTTTGTCATGTATTGTTTTACTAATTTGTGGCGTTCCTTGAGGAAGGATTCGGAAGAAACATCGGGTACGGTGTAATCGTCGGCCACGGAGACCCAGCCTTCGGTGCCTTCGTAGCGGACGCCGCAGGTACCGCGCCAGCCATTGAGGGCCAGCACCAGCTTGACGCCGTTGGCATAGCGGGCGACGAAGCCATCGGAGGTCTCGTTGCCGGGGTACTGGTATTCGACGGCGGAGGTCAGGTCGGATTCGATGGCTCCCTGACACTGACAGATGGTGTGGCTGCACCAGCCGGCGACGCCGGTGCCGAAATCAAAGTAATTGAGCCAGGCCATGCAGCCGCCGAGGTAGCCGGGATTGTAGGGATGCCAGGGGGCCGGACCCAGCCAGAGGTCCCAGTCCAGTTCGTCCTGCGGGGGCTGCGGCTGGGCGGGCAGCCAGTCGGTCCGCATCTCGAAGGGCAGGGTATGGGCATACACGGTGTGGACGTTACCCAGCATGCCGGTACGGGCCAGCTCGTCGGCAAACACGAAGTTGGCCTCGCTACGCCGCTGCATGCCGGTTTGAAATATACGCCGGTAACGCCGGGCGGTGTCGATCAGGGTTTTGCCTTCGGCGATGGACATGGTGCAGGGTTTCTCGGAATAGACGTCTTTGCCGGCTCGCATGGCCAGGACGGACATGGGGGTATGCCAGCGGTCGCCGGGGGCGATAATTACGGCATCGATATCCGGGCGGGCCAGTACTTCGCGGAAATCGGAATATACCGCGCAATCCTGGTTGCCGTAGCGCTGGTCCACCAGGGTTTTGGCCTGGAGGCGGTTGGGTTTTTGCACATCGCAGACGGCGACGATCCGGACATCGGATTCCTGGATAGCGGCGGAGAGGTCATATTGGCCGCGGCCGCCGGTGCCGATGACCGCCAGGATGATGCGTTCGCTGGGGGCGGCTTTCCCGCCGCGGCCCAGGGCGGAGGCGGGAATCAGAAGCGGAGCGGCAGCCCAGGCAGCCTGTTTTAAAAAGGCACGCCGGGTAGGCCCCCGCTTTTTCGCACTAATTATGTCCCTTGATTCAGGTATCATGGCCGGGATTCCTTACAGGTTCGGCTCGGGTTAAAAAATCCAAGGCTCCCGCATGGCGCGGCTGCGCAGGCGGTTGGCCTCCGGATCGTTGATGAATTCTTCTTTCACGGGATCGTAGTGCATGTCGCGTTTGAGCCACATGCAGATGTTGGCGGCGTGGACGGTGGTCATGGAGCGGTGCATCATTTCCGGATTGGCCACGGTCAGCCGGCGGGACTTGATGCAGTCGAGGAAGTTGCGGACATGGCTCATGGGCCGCTGGGTGCGGGTCATATAGCCGTTGACCAGTTTTTTGAAATCCTCCAGCAGGGCGGGCGAGGAGACGTCGGGTTTGGAATAGCCGTCCGCGACGGAGACCCAGCCTTCGGTGCCTTCGTAGCGGACACCGCAGGAGCCGTACCAGCCCTCTTTCTGCAGGATCATTTTGATTCCATTTTCGAACCGGGTGACCATGCCGTCCCCGGTGGGATTGTTGACATACTGGTATTCGACGGCGGAGGTATTCGCGGCGTCAATGGCGACCTGGCACTGGGCGAAGGTATGGGCGCCCCATTCCCCGATGCAACTGGTGTGGAAATCGTAGTGGCCCCGCCAGCCGCCCTGGATGTATTCGCGATTAAAGGGCCGCCAGGGACAAGGCCCCAGCCACTGATCCCAGTCCATTTCCTCCTGGGGGGGTAAGGGTTCGGCGGGCAGCCAGTCGTGCCGCATTTCGGCGGCGTCCCAGGGGGCGATGTGGGCGCGAACGGTGTGGACCTGACCCAGCCGGCCGGTGCGGAGCAGTTCGTTGGCGAAGGTGAAGTTGCCTTCGCTGAGCCGCTGGGTGCCGGTTTGATAAATCCGCCGATAGTGTTTGGCGGTTTCGACCACGGCCTGGCCTTCGGCGATCGTCATGCAGGAGGGCTTTTCGGAGTACACGTCCTTGCCGGCGCGCAAGGCCAGGACGGAAGCGGTGGCATGCAAGCGGTCGCCGGTGGCGATGAGGACGGCGTCGATATCGGTCCGCTCGGCGAGGAACTGGCGAATGTCCTTATACATGGCGCAGTCCTGATTGCCGTAGCGGCTATCGACCATATTTTTAATGGCCTCGCGGCGCGGCTTCCAGGGGTCGCAGATGGCGACAAACTGTACATCGGGTTCCGGCAGCATCCAGGCCAGATCCCCCGATCCCCGCGGACCCAGGCCGATGCCGCCCAGGATGATTCGTTCGCTGGGGGCGGCCCGGCCATCGCGTCCCAGGGCGGAGGCGGGAACGAAATAGGGTGCGGCGATGGCGGCGGCGGCCTGTTTTAGAAACGCGCGGCGGGAGGGTTTGGTAGTTTTCTCAGGCATGATATTCTCCTACATATAAGCATGGTGGTTTAAAGCGGTTTGATCTGTATGTCGCGGACCAGGAGCTTCATCGATCCGAATTCCTGGCCGGGGTGAACCTGAAAACCGATGGCGCCGGAGGCGGTGGTGGTATCATGGACATCGGCAACCTGGCGGCCGTTCAGCCAGATCTGGAGATGATCGCCCTGGGCCTGGATGAGCAGGGTATTCCAGCCGTCGCGGTTGACGAGGGTTTTGTCGGTATTCATGGCCAGGAACATCTTGCCCGGACAATAGAGAGTCCCGGAATAACATTCGGGGTTGGCGTATTCCAGAATGTCCGCCTGATAGGCTACTTCGGGGGACTGATACCGGAACCAGACGCCGCTGTTGCAGGGCCACTCCACCCGGTAGGTAACCTTCAGGGAGAAATCCTGATAGACCTTTTCGGTGAAGAGGTCGCCGGGGGCGTTATTTTCACCCTGGGTTCCGATCAGCAGGCCGTCCTGGACGGTCCATTTGGCCCCGCCGTCCGCCCGCCAGCCGGTGAGGTCTTTGCCGTTGAATAGTTTTTGATAACCGGCGGAATGATTTTGCAGGGTATTTTCGCACCCACTGAATAAAACCAGAGTAAGTATGGATACCGACAGAAAAAGATTTTTTACCATTTTATTGCTCCTTAATTTGAGTAGTTGACCGGCTGTTCCTATTCTGTGAGTATTTTTACCTTTCAATAGGATGCTTCATACTGAGTAAGGTATAGTATAAAAAAATTTCCCCCAAATAATCGCCATTTTACGTTTATTTTTAGTGATTTTGCGAATAATAGAATTTGATTTTAAGGTATTGTTTTCTATAATAAAGCTGGATTGGCGTTTTACTCGTGGAAAAAATAAGCGAAGCAAGGAAAGTGCATTTTTTATGGAAAATTTTGCTTTTATCGACAGCCAAAATGTATATCGTGCGATTTGCGAACAAAAATGGAAAATTGATTATTCCAAATTTCGCAATTACTTACATTCGAAATTCCAGGTTAAAAACGCCTATTATTTCATCGGGTATGTAAGTACCAATCAATCCCTCTACACGGTCTTGCAGGAGGCAGGGTTTATTTTGGTTTTCAAACCCACATTGGATATTAACGGAAAAATTAAGGGAAATGTGGATACGGAACTGGTTTTAAAGGCAATGATTGAATATGAAAATTACCAAAAGGCCGTGATTGTTTCTGGGGATGGTGATTTTTATTGTTTGATCGAATATCTGGAAAAAAATGATAAATTAGAAAAAATTATAGTTCCCGATATAAATGGGTATTCATCTTTGTTACGAAAATACTCTGGTTATATTATGGGAATGAACGATTTGCGGGAAAAATTAGAATATAAAAAAAGACAGGCATCACCGCGGGATTAAACCCTTTGGCTATCCTGTCATCGTAATAACAATTAAACTATATCATAAATTTCGTCAAAGGCAAGTTTGTACTTTGATAAAACACAAAAAACCAGTAAAGTATTTTGAAATATACACTTAAGTAATATTAGTTTTATTTATACATAATAATTCAAAATATTATATAAGTAAAAGTTCAGGTTGTTTTTTATGCCCCGCATCCCGAAAATCGTGCTGCTGATTGAAAGTTCCCGGGCGTATGGCCGGGGTCTGCTGGCGGGGATTGCCAGTTATGCCCGGCTGCATGGGCCGTGGTCGTTTTATCGCCGGCCCCCTTTGTATGATGATATCGATCAGGAGGAGCGGATTACCCACGAGCGGATCGAGAGGTGGAAGCCGGACGGGATTATCATGCGGGATTCCCGGCTGGAGAGGTGGAGCTATGACGGCTTTGGGGTCCAGGATTCGCAGGCCCATAAAAAAATCCTGAATATGGCGGTGCCGATTATCATTGCCAGCTCCGCCGTGGAGCAGAACCGGGTGTTTCCGGCGATTATGTCGGATTGTGCGGGGATCGGGAAGATGGTGGCGGAGCATCTGCTAGAACGGGGCTTTCGGAATTTTGCGTATTGCGGTCTGGATGATTTGCGGTGGTCGGCGGAACGGGGCGAGAGTTTTCAGGAGAATCTGGCCCAGGCCGGTTTCACGGTGCAGTTTTACCGCCAGCCGGCGGAGAAAAACAAGCGAACCTGGGAGGCGGAACTGGGGATTATGGCCGATTGGCTGCGGCAACTGCCCAAGCCGGTGGGAGTCATGACCTGCAACGATGACCGCGCCCAGCAGATTATCGAGGCGTGCAAGCTGGCCAATCTGAATGTACCGGAGGAGATTGCGGTGATTGGGGTGGATAATGACGATCTGGTCTGTGAATTGTCGGAGCCGCCGATTTCCAGCGTGGTGCTCAATGCCGAGCGGGCCGGGTATGAGGCGGCGGAACTGCTGGACCGGCTGATGGCGGGGGAAAAAATGACGGGGCAAACCATCTGGGCCAGGCCGTCGCGGGTGGTGACCCGCAAATCTACGGATATCCTGGCGATTGAGGATAAGGAGGTGGCGGCGGCGATCCGTTTCATCCGGCAGAACGCCAGGA
Source organism: uncultured Pirellulales bacterium (assembly GCA_964580995.1). Lineage (GTDB taxonomy): Bacteria > Planctomycetota > Phycisphaerae > Sedimentisphaerales > SM23-30 > JAKJEP01. The sequence goes on along the minus strand of CAZOMV010000003.1, from coordinate 91,196 downwards.
AAGCGATACAAGTGAATGATGCGGTGCAGGCTACGGCCATATCCCGGCGGGTGCTGGAGAAGCGGTTTCGCAAGGAGATCGGGCGGTCGATTTTTGGGGAGATCAAACGGGCACGGACCAGTCTGGTAGCCCGGATGCTGCTGGAAACGGACTGGTCGGTTTCGCAGATTGCCCTGAAGGCGGGCTTTACCAATATCGACCATCTGTCGCGGTATTTCCGGGAGGAGATGGGGGTCCGGCCGCTGGCGTATCGCAAGCAGAATACGTGAAATGAAGGGCGGCGGGAAGCGACTACATGTAAGTAATACTATGGCTCAGATAAGGATAACATATGGATAAGCAAGTTTTTATGATTCAGCCGGGGCGGGGGAAGTGGACGTGGATTTTATTTGGATTGATTTTTCTGCTGCTGGCGGGGACAGCGGGTTTCCTGGGGTATGTTTTTTACTCCGCGGGGCGGGCGAGCTTTACGCTGGAGGCGGAAGGGCTGCGGATCGGCGGGTGCTTATACGGACGGACGATTGCGTGGGACAAGCTGGCGGTGGATCGGGCGAAGATGGTGGACTGGTCCGAGGAACCGGATCTGCAATTGACAGCGCGGACCAATGGCAGTGCCATCGGTACCTATAAGGAAGGCTGGTTTCGGACCCGCGGCGGCGGCAAGGCGCTGGTCTTTCTAACAACTGGTAAAAACATTCTATACCTGCCGACAACCGAAAATTACATTATGCTGTTAAACCCCCAGCGGGCGGAAGAAATGCGGCAGGCGCTGCGGGCGGGTGAGAGGGGAAGCACTTTTCCGATTGAGCCTTTGACGGAGAATTTGTTAAAAGGTACCATAGGGATACTGATACTGGTTTTAGGTTTGACGGAGGCGGGGCTTCTGGTTTTGTTTGTGCATTTTGCCCGTTCGGCCCGGCGGACCCGGTTTGAGATTTCCCCGGAGGGGCTGCGGATTGGGGGGAATATCTATGGCCGCTGGATTGGGCGTGAGGAGCTAAAAACCGGCGAAGCGAAGCTGGTGGATATGAAGCAGCAGCGGGAGTATGGGGCACGCTGGAAGACCAACGGGATCGGTATGCCCGGTTATCAGGCGGGGTGGTTCCGGCTGCGGAAGAAGGAGAAGGCGTTGCTGTTTGTGACGAACCCGCGGGAAGTGGTTTATTTGCCGACGCAAAAGGGATATTCGCTTTTGTTCAGTCCGGAGGAGCCGGAGGAATTCCTGAAAGTACTGGGATCTTTATAACCTTTTCCGCTGGAATCAGGTGTAGATTTAGGGTAGATTATTCATAGGCGAATAAATAGTGCAACAGGAAAAAAATATTGTAATAGAGGGCAGCCAGCCAAAGACCGCGATGAGTTTGCTGGGGGGGACGATTTTGATGCTGGTGGCGATGGTGTTTTTGAGTGTGATTCAGGAGCCGGTGGGGTGGAGCGCTCTGGCATGGGTGGCGCTGGTGCCGTGGGTACTGGCGGTGGTGCGGGTGCGGCGGGGCGGGTGGATGCTGGCGATAGCGTATGGGCTGGGGCTGGGGTATTATCTGGGGAATCTTTCCTGGCTGGCGGGGGTGACGGCGCTGGGATATGGGGGGCTGTGTGTTTATATGGCCTGTTTTTTCGTGCTGAGCGGGTTTATCCTGCGGCGGATCTATCAGAAGCGCGGCTGGCCGTTCACGGTGGTCCTGCCGGTGGTCTGGGTGGCGCAGGAATATTTGCGGGCGGTGGTGATGACGGGCTTTCCCTGGCTGTTTCTCTCGCACAGCCAGCATGAAAGCCTCCGCCTGATTCAGATCAGCGATCTCTTCGGGGCTTACGGGGTGACGTTTCTGATCGGGATGGTCAACGGGTTGCTTTGCGATTTTCTGCTGCGGCCGCTCAAGGCGGTTACGGAGCAGCAGAAGAAAAAGGTGGGGGTGGTGACGCTGATTCTGGCAACGCTGTGCCTGGTGCTGGGGGCGGTGGTGTATGGCGGGTATCGGCTGCGGGAGGGGGCGGGAACGATGAAGCCGGGGCCGGTTATTGCCGCGATTCAGGAGAATATCCCGCAGTACGTCAAGGAGCAGTCCGGGAGCAATGAGGAGATATTCCGGCGGCATATGCAGTTAAGTGAGCTGGCTTTACAGGCGGGGGTGAAACCGGAGCTGATCGTCTGGCCGGAGACGATGGCGTGCAGTCCGCTGAATCAGGAATTTCTGGATTTGCAGCGGCAGCATCCCAGCTATGATATGAGCCTGTATCCGCCTTGGGTGCAGAGCCAGGCGTTTGACAAGCGGTTACGGGAGCTGGCGGGGAAAGGGGCGGCGGTATTAGTGGGGACGCCATCGTGGCTGATGAAGGAAGACCTGGACGGCCTGGCGCCGGCCGGGACGGCCAACAGTGCGGTTTTGTACCTGGCCGGCGGGCAGCGGCTGGGCCGGCGGTACGACAAGATGCACCTGGTGCCGTTTGGCGAGGTGGTGCCGTTCAAGAAAAGCTGGCCCTGGATGTACCGGCTGCTCAACAGTCTGACGCCGTATGATTATGAATACAGCCTGGACGCGGGGGAGGAGTTTACCGTTTTTGAATATCCCGGGGCAGAGGGGCATGCCCGGAAGTTTGCCGTGGCCATCTGTTATGAGGATGTGACTCCGCATATGCCGCTGGCACTCACGGTGGAAAAAGGGAAGAAACGGATCGACTTTTTGCTGAACATCAGCAACGACGGCTGGTTTGTGCGGGGCGGCAATGGCAAGCCCGTCACCGCCACCAGCGAACTGCTCCAGCATCTGGCAATCTGCAAATTCCGGGCGGTGGAGAATCGGATCGGGATCGTGCGGTCGGTCAATACCGGCATCAGCGGATTCATCCGGCCGGATGGTGTGGTGCAGGCGGGGGGCCTGGCGGGCACACTGCCGGAGGAGCCGCGCCAGCGGCAGGCGGTGGCAGGCTATGTGACCGACCGGGTATATATGGACCGGCGGGTCAGCCTCTACAGCCGGGTGGGCGATGCGTTTGCGATAATTTGCTCGGTCTTTACGCTTTTGTTTTTTCTGGATTCGCTGCGGAAGAAGATGCGGAAGATTCCGGCTATGAAATAGTGGATCCACTCTGAAAATGCTGGTGAAAATGAATCCGAGCTTCCGCCTTTTCGAGGCGGGGATTTATCGCGTTAAAGCCGCCGGCAGAATTCATCATAACAATAAGAAATATTACATCACGGCCTGCGGGATAGTGTTTCAATCGCTTCCGCCAGTTTCGCCCGGTACTGATAGAGCGGCTGGGGATCGCGGGTGAAAGTAGTCAAGTCGGCAACGATATTTTCCGGAACCGTAAGGAGTGATTCAATCTCTTGTAAATCGAGATTCGATTTCTCATCTGTTCGGGCTTTGTTAACGAGATCTTTTAAAATCCAGAAATATTCATAATCCTCCAGACCTTCCCGCAGCATCTCCCAGCGGAAGGAACTGACGGGACCAGCCAGGAATTTTCGTTTGTCATTTTCGACATCCCGATTGACCGGGTAGAGGAAGCGGCCGTCGCCGTTGCCCCAGTAACCGATGTAGCCGGTCGGTTCGCCGCCGTAGCCGGAGACATAACTCATCGGGTCCTGCCAGGGATTCTGGGTTTTGGGGGACGGAAATGCACAGGGGCTGCTCCAGTAGTTGCTGGCCCAGACCAGGATGCCCTGCACGTTCCATTTCCAGCTCATCCACTGCCAGATCCGCAGTTCCACGGCATCGTGATCGATGAACAGGCCGGGATAGGGCTGTTTCGGCCCGGTGCAGACATACCACCAGATTTTTTCGCCGAGCTGCTGGCGCTGAGCGGCGGCGGCCGGGTCGAACATATGCAGGATCGGGCACCAGATATCAACGCTGCCGGCGAGGTGTTCGCCGGGTTCTTCGGTCAGCATGCGGGGCAGCTTCGGGCCGGCCAGCTTGATTTCTTCCATGCCGTTTTTGACAAACTCGTAGTCTTTCGGCTCCGGCTCATCGAACCAGTAGATATAGGCTTTGTCCAGCCAGCCCCGCTGCTCCAGATGGTTTTGCAATTGCAGGCAGTACTTTTGGAAGATCTGGCGGTATTGGGGCGAACCCTGCGGGAAGGGACCGATCTGTCCCAGGCTGGTGCCGAACTGGCAGCCGGACCCCATGCCCTGCAAGTCCAGCCGGAAGGAGGTAAAGCCGTATTCGTCGAGGTATTGGCGGGCCTGCTGATCCCAACGGGTGAAATCAACCGTTACGTTGGGCTGGAAGTTATCGAGTTCAAAGCCCGGATTGCGAATCAGATTCGTATCATCGCCGGCCTGGGCCAGGCTGATATCATCGAACCAGGCGGTGCCGACCGTACTGCCGCCCTCTTTCCAGAGAACCGGCCATAAGGACAGCTTCACAAACGCCGCCTGGGGGGACCGCTGGGTGGGGATCAGGGTGGTTTGCTGCGACTGCCACTGGCCGCTGCCGGAATACGCCAGGTCGAGGTTATGGCCGGAAATCCAGCGGCCTTCCGCATCGCAGGTGCTCAGGGTGACCTGATATTCCTGCCCTGCATTTTGAGTCTTTGCCTTCCAGGCCAGCCGGTACTCTGTGTCCTTCGTCACCGGAATCAGGTAGGAGGTGGAGCAAGCCACATTTTGGCTGGGATTCTCGTCGATCAACTTGAGGCAGGACTGGCCGCCGGCGGGATCTTCGGAAACGATCTGGCCGCCTTCCCAGACCGTGCATTCAAAATGAACCTGAATTGGGTCATAGGGGGCGAAGTTGTAAGGGGTGAGGCGATGCTCGCGGAACGACTGCAGATACAAATCCCAGACCTGCCTTTGCTCTTCGGCGGTTTGCAGATTATGATACTGATTGACCGGGCCGGCATCGAGGCCGAAGGCGGAAACGATGTGGGGGCTGGCGGGCATTTCGAAATCATATACATGAATCTGAACCGGCAGGGTAACCGGTTCCATATCTTTGGCCCGGATGGTTACTTGTACCTGATGGTCGCCGGCTGGGCAGTTGAGCGGCACCTTCACCAGCAGCCAGCCGGGCTGATTCTCGCCGCCGGTCAGGTTCAGGGGTTCGTTCCAGGCCGGCAGGGCATCCGGCCACCAGCCCACACAGCCGAGGGCATCGGTGGCATGATGGATATAATGGTAATAGACCTGATAGAGCTGAAAAGCATCCTGCCAGAGCGGGTTTTCCGATACCACGGCCAGTTGTACCCCTTCCAGATTTTTTTTCGGCCGCAGCACAATCTGGACCGGCTCGTATTCGCCGCGGGCGGCGGCTATCTGGACCGGTTTTTGGGATTGCGGCGAGGGGGCCGGCCGCTGGCGGCTGACTTTATAGGTGGATTCGCACCACCAGAGTTGCAGCGACTCATTTTCTTCCAGATGATAGCCATAGGAACCGTCGTATAAGGAAGGTACCCGGAAGGGCGTGGAGGCCTGGTACAAAACCTCCGGCCCGCGGCGGAGGGCAAAATCCAGGGTGAATTCCCCGGCGCTGCGGAGGGTATAGGGCAGAGAGATTTCCTGCGTCTGCTGCGGGGATAGCAGAAAGGAACTGGGGGCGGCAATAGGCTGGGGAGTGCCGCCGGCAGTGCGGATGGCCAGCTCCGCAACTAAAGCTAATGCTTTGTCCGTTTTATTTTGCACGGTGCAGCGCAGGTTTTTATCATCGCCCGGCAGTAAATCATCCAGGGAAAGGATGGTTACCGCCAGCCGGTCCGATGTCGTATCGTTTTGCAAAAAGAAGGTGCTGCCCTGAATTTGCGGGAAAGATTGATTCAGGCGGGCCTCGAAACCATAACGGTCGATTTGAAACGAACCCGAGGATATCAACCGGACATAGATCACCGGGGCCGGCAGCAGCTCCGCCGGCAGGGGGAAGGCCTGGTCTTTCTTTCCTTCCAGTTGGCCCAGGCTCTGCCACTGCCGGCCATCCGTGCCGGCCTCCACCTGACAGGAACCGGAAAGGTAATAATTGATTTGAATGCTGATCCGGGCCTCTTCGATCCGGGCCGGGCCGATCTGATGTTTATAAACGACATACGTGCCCGGGCCAAAGGTCCAGCGGTCGGAATTGAAGCCGGTGGTGGTCTCCAGCAGGGGACGGGAATAGTTGGTACCTTTGGCGGCCAGCGGCGCTGCAAAGCGGTACTGGTTGCCGTGGAGGGATTCGCCCTCACCCAGCAAAAGCGGACCCTGCTGTTGGGGCCGCGGATGGACTTCGGCCAGAGTAATCGCATCAAACCAGATGGTACCCCGGCGGCTCCATTGTCCCAGGCGTAAAAAAACATCGTTCAGGTCTTTGGGGGTAGTGAAGGTGAAGGAATGCAAGCTCCATTGCTCCGACGGCTGGAAGTCGAAGTTGGCGACATTCAGGCCGGATATGCCGCAGCTGCCGCTGCCAGTCCCTTTGGCATAGAAGCTCAGCCGATACACCCGTCCGGGCCGCACCGGCGGGGAGTCATATCGCCAAAATGAGTCCTGCGTCCCATCATCGGTAACACAAAGGGAGCGGCTGCCGGATTGCGCATCCGTGGTCCATTCCCCCGAACCGCTGAGGATCCAGGCACTTGGAGAGTTGGTTCCTTCTTCCAGTGAACTGTTGGTGATGAGATTGGCCGGCTGGGCGGCGGCGGGGAAATAGAAAAACAACAGGGCCAGCAAAGGGGCAAGGCCGGTTTTCATGGCCGGGTTCCTTTCGTTTGGGGGGGATTAGGGTTCCAAAAGAACGATATCGTTTACGTGCACCACGGCTTTTTGTTTATGGGCCGCGGCGTGATTTTTGTTTTTTTCCTCCAGCATGGCGCGCAGTTGGCCGGAGGAGACGTTGCACACCCCCTTGGCGATGGTCCCGATATAGACCACATCGCCGGCCCGGAAAGTACCGGTTACTTCGGTGATGCCCACCGGCAGTAGGCTCTTGCGGTTGAGGAGAGCAGTCACAGCGCCGGGATCGATATCGATGCGGGCATCGGTGAAAGAATTGAGGATCCAGCGTTTGCGGTTGCTGATCTTCCGTTTGGGCAAAAACAGCGTCCCCACTTCGTCCCCCGCCAGCAGCCGGGAAATCACATCCTTTTCCCGGCCGTGGGCCAGGATCACCTTGCAGCCGCCCTTGGCCGCGATGCGGATGGCGGCGATCTTGCTGGCCATGCCGCCGGTAGCGAATTTCGAGCCGGCCTGACCGGCCATCCCGGCGATCTCGTCGGTGATTTCATACACCACCGGAATAAGTCTGGCATCGGTATGCTGCTGGGGATTCTTGTCGTACAGCCCCGCCACATCCGTCAAAATCACCAGCAGTTCCGCATCGATCTTGGAGGCAACCAGCGCCGAGAGCTTGTCGTTGTCCCCAAAGGCCAGGCCGATCTCCTCCACCGAGACGCAGTCATTCTCGTTGACAATGGGGACGATCCCCATGCTCAGCAGCGTCTCCATGGCGTTCTTGAGGTTCACGTAAGATTTGCGATGGCTCATGATCCGGTTGGTCAGCAGCACCTGGGCCACCTTCTGGCCGTACTGGCCGAAGGCCTCCTGATATTGATGCATCAGGATCCCCTGGCCGACCGCCGCACAGGCCTGCCGCAGCTTGACCTCGGTAATCCGGCGGGTGAAACCCAGGCAGTTGGCTCCCATGCCGATAGCCCCGGAGGTAACCAGGATGACCTGCCGCTTTTGGCGGATCAGTTCGGAAATCTGCCGGGCAATAATGCTGAGAAAGTCGATATCGATGCCGCTGTTCTTGCTGAGCACATTGGTGCCGACCTTGATGACAATCCGTCTGGTCTGGGAAAAATCTCTTAGAGAGGACATTTTTTATTCATTTCTTTATGTATAAATGTTTTGGCCTGGGGACCGGAATACTCCGCGACGATCTGCCCCTGGCCGATCAGTTTCCACTTATAAATGACCAGCCCTTCCAGCCCCACCGGGCCTCGGGCATGTATCTTGTTGGTGCTGATGCCGACCTCCGCCCCCAGCCCGTAGCGGAAGCCGTCGGCAAAGCGGGTCGAGCAGTTCCAGAAGACATTGGCGGAGTCCACCCGGTTCAGGAACTGCCGGGCGGCCTGGGCATCTTCCGTGACGATGGCGTCGGTATGATGTGAGCTGTAGGTGTTAATATGATCGATGGCGGCATCCAGACCGCCCATCACCCGGATCGAGAGGATCAGATCGTTGTATTCCGTTTTCCAGTCCTGCTCGTCGGCAGCCTTCACTTCGATGATTTCTTGCGTCCGGCTGTCGCCGCGCAGCTCGACATGGGCCTTATCATAGTCCGCCTTGATCCGCGGCAGAAATTCCCCCGCGATGGCCTGATCGACCAGCAGCGTCTCCATCGCATTGCAGACCGCCGGGTACTGGCACTTGGAATCATAGGCAATACGGACAGCCTTCTCCAGATCAGCCGCCCGGTCAATAAACACATGACAGATGCCGTCGGCATGGCCCAGCACCGGAATGCGGGTATGGTCCATGATGTATTTGACAAAAGCGTTGGAGCCGCGCGGGATGATCAGGTCAATATAGCCGTCCAGCGCCAGCATGGCATTGACATCAGCGCGGGTCTCCAGCAGGGCCATCCAGCCGGCCGGCAATCCCGCCCCTTCGGATGCTTCGATAATCACCTCCGCCAAGGCACGATTGGTGTGGACCGCTTCGGAGCCGCCTTTGAGCAGGACCGCGTTGCCGCTCTTGAGGGCCAGGGTTGAGATCTGAACCAGGGCGTCGGGCCGCGATTCGAAGATGATCCCCAGCACTCCGATCGGGGCGCTGACCTGATACAGCTCCAGGCCGTTATCGAGCTGGCGGGCGGAAAGGGTCCGGCCCACCGGATCGGCCAGGGTGATGAGGCTTTCGATACCCTCGATGGCCCCTTTCAGTTTGGCTCCGTCAAATTTCAGCCGCTTGAGCAGGGCCGGATTGAGATTATCTTTGCGGGCCTGCGTCAGGTCCTGCTCATTGGCCGCTACAATGCGTTGTTCCTGCTGGCGCAGGGCACCGACAATCGCTGCCAGCGCACGATTCTTCACCTCCGTCGGCAACGCCGCCATCAGAATCGCCGCCTGCCGGGCCTTATCTGCTATCTCCTGAATCAACGTAATATCTCCTGCCGGTCCTTCACCGGCCTTTACAAGTCCTTATATCATTCAATCCCGACATTTTAGCAGAAATTTCTGATAATACCCAAAAAAATCAGAGAGAATACACATAGCCAAAAACACTTCCCCTTTTTCCCCGAATCGCACGATAACATAGACAAAAAATCCTCATAAGCAATTATTTTTTATGAATTTATATCAATACTGAAACCTGTTATGGAGCAAATGCCGGCTCCCGATACAGGCCGAAATCCGACAGGGCTGGCGCTACCGGACTCTTGACAACCCGCAGACGGAGCCGGGACGCGGTGGTTTCCGGTACCCGCCACAGGCGGCAAGCACCTATCGATTCCGCCCGGGCCAGTTCCTTCCAATCCCCCTGCCCGCCTTGGGCCTGGGTGTCCCAGGCATCCACGGCTACCCCTTCAACACGCTGCCCCAGCCGAATATCCTCCCGTAGGCGGATCAGATTGCACGTCTTCTCGCCCGCCAGCGTAATTTCCACCGAGGCTGCGTGGCTCGTCCAGTGGTCGTCCGTAATCCAGGCACTCCACGGATCGGCGTCCAACAGATTCTGGGGGCCATAGGTGTCCGCATCGCCGCCGCGTACTTCCGAGGCTTTCAGAACGGCCCCCTGCGCCAGATTCTCCGCAAAGGTTTGACGCAAGTGTTTGCCGAACGCTTTGAGGCTAACCACATCATTGTCGTCCACCAGCCCGCGCCGATTCGGCGGGACGTTCAGGTTCATACCCTGCCCCAGGCCCACCGAAGCCAGGTAGATCTGCATCAGGTTTTCCGGAGTGCGCACCTGCGGATTCTGCTCCTGGTGCCAGAACCAGCCCGGCCGGATCGAAACGTCCACCTCGGCCGGCAGCCAGTATCGCCCATCGCGGTGGCCGTGCTCGCCCTCCGGGTAGTTCACGAATCCCCAGGCATCGAATCGCGACAGCGGCGAGCCGGTCTTGGCCGGCTGGAAGTCGCGCATATGCGGGGTGTAGGTGGTCCAGCACGGGTCCTGGGCATAACCGGATTCATTGCCCACCCATCGGATGTCGGGACCGACGTCGGAATAAATAATCGCCTGCGGCTGATAGAGCCGCACCATGTCCCAGATCGTATCCCAATCGTAATAGGTAGCCGCATGGATTTTCCGCGTGCCCCCGGCCCCGCCATAATACCCATCGCCCCCGTTAGCCCCGTCAAACCAGATTTCAAACAACGGGCCGTAACCGGTCAACAGTTCCCTGATCTGCTGGTGATAGACTTTCACATAACCGGGCTGGCCGTATTCAGGATGGTTGCGATCCCAGGGCGAGACGTAAACGCCGAACTTGATATCCGCCTGCCGGCACGCCTCGGCCATCTCGCGCACGATGTCGCCTTTGCCGTTCTTGTACGGGCTGTCGCTGATATTGTGCGGAGTGCTCTTGGTTGGCCAGAGACAGAAGCCGTCATGGTGCTTGCAGGTCAGGATGATGCCCTGGAAGCCGCCGGCCTTGATAGCACCGGCGATCTGGTTCGCATCGAACTCGGCGGGATGGAAGATTTCCGGTTGCTCGCCGCCGCTGCCCCACTCCGCACCGGTGAAGGTATCAACCCCGAAGTGGCAGAAGGCATACATGCCCATCTCGTGCCATTTCAATTGCCGCGCCGAAGGGACCGGGCCAAGCGGCTCGGGCGGCGCAACCTTCCCGGCAGCAGTCGGCAAACCAGAATCACCCTCGGCCGCAACCGCAGCGCACATGGCCAGAAAACCGGCAACTACCAACACAGCGTTCCAAATACTTGCTTTCATAGGTGTACCTTTCTTTTCTGTCAGGGGCGGAATATTTTCCCCTGCTAACTTTTTACGGCTCAATACCGCTGCAGGAGTTCCAGCATCTGGCGGTCCAGTTGATTCTAATCTGATATTTCTCATTTACGATTAAAAAATACAAATAATTCCTTACCTTATCGGCAATTCTATGGCAAATCCTGATTCTCTAGGCGGCACATATTTCTTGCTACACTGGGTAGGTTTTTCCTCTCGTTGTCCGCGTCCCCGCCCTCGACAGGCCGGTCGGGAAAAACAGGAGGGGCTTTTTAAAAAGACTCTTACTGAGGCTCGTAAGCAGCTACCTGAAAATTATTTTGAAGGGGTAAGTAAAAAATGTATTTGTAAGTTATTTATTTCTAGCAGGATAGCCAATTTTTTACCAAAAATCCTTTGATCCGGGAAAATCACGGTTGTTTTACTGTAAATGGGTGCTATAATTCAATTACAGACATTTTCGTAAAGGCTCATTCTTGAGCAAATCCAGAGGTATGAATTTCCAATCGGAAATTCCAGGTCACTTTTTTAGGAGGAAAGGCCATGAAAAGGCATGTTCATTCCTTGGTGGTGTTCTTTTTGCTACTAATTGTGGTTTCCCTTTGTCCGGCAGCGGTATTCACCGTGAATAAAAGCGGGACCGGTGATTTCACCAAAATCCAGGACGCCATAAACGCGGCCGGTTCTGGTGATACGATTCTGGTAGCCAATGGAGGAGGGGCGCCCTATGTGGAGGATATTGTTCTGAAAAGCGGGGTAAATGTTTTTGGGGAAGGGGCAAATAGTACCTGGATTCATGGAGCCGCCGCCAATTACATTGTCACGGCTGTGGATGTGGAGGATGCCCAAATCGATGGATTTGCGATCTACCGTAGTACGGAACGGAAGACCGGTGTTTATATATCCGGCGGTTCGGTAACGGTAAGCAATAACTGGATCTTACAAAATACGGATGGCATTTTGATTGTTGGGGGCAGCAGCAGTGTGATTCGGAACAATCTGATCGAATTCAACGGGGAAGAAGGCGACGCACTGAATTATGGAATCATTAGCCTTCATTCAACCCCCCTGATAACGAATAACCTGATCCGCGGGAATACCGGTTGCGGGGTCTATATCGGCTGGGAGGACTCGGCTGGAACCAAGGTTATTAATAATACGATTGTCAACAACGATTCCCAGGGTTTGTGGTGTTATCGTAGTTCCAATGTGATCATCAAGAACAATATTATGTCCAACAATTCCACGGGGATATCCGCTTCTCATACGGCTATCCCGCTTCTTTCCTATAACGATTCCTGGGGGAATAACTGGCTGAATTACGACAGTCAAAGCGAAGGGATCGCGGCGCCGGGACCGGGCGATATCAGCGAGGATCCGCTTTTTGAACCGGGATCGCTATCGTATGGCCTGGGGGAAAAATCCCATTTCCTGAGCGAAGAATCCCCTTGCATAGATACAGGCGATCCGGACCCGATCTATAATGATGTGGACGGAACACGGAATGATATGGGCTATACGGGCGGACCGGAAGGGAATCCCGCCAACCGATACGGGATCATGAGCGGTTTTATCTTTACGACCATCGGGAAAATACCCGTCTCGGAAATTACCACTACGGGCGATCGTATCGGTCTGGCGAATGTAAGTTCCGCCATCGCATCTAATTTGCATATTTATCCGTACCAGGATGCCCCGTTTGGCGGTGACTTATGGCTCCATGGCCTTTTTGGGGCGGAAGATACCAATGTTACCTATTACCAGATCCTGGTGGCAAAGTGGACCGGGTCTCGTCCACCCTCGATTTCCGCGGCAGTTCCCCTGACCGATTCGCTTACCAAGACCTATTATACCATCCTTGCGGATGGTACGGTGAAGGCCCAACAGTACAATTGCGGACCTTATAATTATTGGGGCCTGGAAGGGATCTATTACCGGACGAATGCCGGCTATTGGGCGCATCCGGATCTGGTAATGATCTGGCGGTCGGCGAGTTGGGCTAATGGCAAATACCGTCTTTTTTATAAGGCCTATACATCGGGAGGGACGGAGGTGACCTTGCCCGCCAACACGCAAGATGATTTCACGCTTATTGTGAATAATAGCAATGTCCAGGCGGAGATTCTGGCCGTGAAAAAGGATACCGGCGAAGTGGTCCCGGAATGCGGCATCATCGATGTGGACAGTGCGATGGAGAATATTCAGTTTGTGGTTAATGCCTATCATCCCGAAGGGTATTTACGCGAATACACCCTGCATGCATTGTATGGTTCGAATAAGGATGGGGGAGATGTCATTCATGAGCAATATGCCGGTTCCCATGATGCCACTCCTCCTTATTGGTATGGAGTATTAGCAACCAATTATGACTCGGCTACCGCCTATGGGGCCGGGCTGTTAGAGGCATGGAAGACCTGTGCCTATGAGTTCAGGCTCAATGTGTATGCCCGCACCACGGATGGATATTCTCATACAAGGTGGAAACAGTGGAATGAACATCTTTATATTAATGTCGGTGATTGTGCCTGGTGCGGCGGCGCTGATATCAATCACGATGGGATAGTGGACCTGATGGATCTGGGGAAACTATCGCAACGCTGGCTGGATAGTTCCTGCGGTCCATGTCCCTTGCCATAAGGTAAGGAGCGTCGATAAGGCGGCATGATCGCGGTGGGCTGCCGTCCGCAGGATTTTCGTGAAAAGGAAAACCCGCAGGCTCTTCCGGGGAAGGGTCTGCGGGTTTGTATGAACCAGTCAATTTTTAGCTGAACGCTTTAAGCGTTTCGCTTTGGTTCGGTCTGGTGATCAATAACGGCCTCGTCCGCCGCCGCCGCCACCGTAGCCACCACGGCCACCGCCGCCGCTGCCGCCCCGGCTACCGCCACTGCCGCCACCGGCAGGACGCGGTTTGGCTTCGTTCACTTTGAGAGCCCGACCGCCGGAGTCCTGTCCGTCCAAGGCTCCGATGGCTGCTTGCGCTTCGGCGTCACTGCTCATCTCGACAAAGGCAAAGCCTTTGCTGCGACCGGTGTCCCGATCCATAATGATCTGGACACTTTCGACTGTGCCGTGAGCCGCGAACATCTGTTCCAGATCTGCCTGCGATACCTCATAACTCATGTTTCCAACATACACTTTTTTACCCATAACAAAATCTCCTGTTATTTTCGGGTGCGTGACCCACATTCTACTTTCCAGGTCACAGGGAAAGCGGCCGACAATTCAGCCTCATAAAAATGGAAAGTTGAAGGGGAAATTCTGGTGGAAGCAGAAATGAAACTGTCTCAAACCTGATTTACACGTTCAGCGAACCAATCTATTTCATAATACTATAGCAGGATATCGGATTTCTGGCCAGGGTTAAATTATATTTTTCTGATTTTTTTGGGAAAAGCCGATGAAATAATGCAAAAAATGGTTCCTTAAAGCCTGGTAACGCCTAATTCACCTACGCCGGCCATGGAATTGCCGATTAATTTTTCCATTTTCTCGGATCGCCCCATTCCATGATTACGTCCAGCCGCACCTTCTTTTCCTGTTCACACCGAATCCGTAGCGCCTGTTCAGCTGGGCCGCCCAGACGGTGAAGTTCATCAGAAATCCGTTTTGCCTGTTTTTTATTCATATTTGTGCCTATCGCGAAAAAGAACGATCGCGCTGCAGACCGAGCTGGCGGTGGAATTTAGTAATCAGCCAAAATCCGTAAGGCGCCAGTCCGCCGGTAATCATGGCGGAAAGCAGCATGGTAAAGGTGATTCCGCTGTACTGGTCCCAACTGGCAGTATCTTTCAGGACGCAGAAGAGGTACACTGCCTGTTCGATGAGAAGGCTCATTCCAAAGGTTACGATAATCAAAGTAACCGACCGCATTCCATAGAGCACTTCCCGCATCCGCACCAGCAGCAGGGCCATCAGGCCGAAACACAAGGCATAACTGCCCAGCGGGGAACTGCTGGTAACATCCTTGGCGAATCCCAGTACCCAGCAGGCGATCAGGGCGTGATTGGCCGGGGCGCGAAACGCCAGAATAACCGCAGTCAGCAGCAGCAGGTCAGGCATGATCCGCTGCTGGCCGATGCCGATCCGCTTGCAGACCCCGATTTGCAGTACCAGGGTAATAAAAACCAAAATCGCGAAATTAAACCAACGCATTATCTATCAATTCGCCCCTATTTTTTAAACATTTTATCTGGCACTGATTTCGGCCGGTTTACTCATCCCAGAGCGGATTGACCACTACCACATGATCCAGCGAATGTAAATCGGCGGCCGGTTCCACCAGGATTCGCCACATGAGCGGATTCTCCGGATCGGACTGACATTCTCGTACCATGCCGATCAGCGTTTCCACCGGCAGGTACCGGGGATCGGAACAGGCCAGTACCGAATCTCCCACATGCACCGGATTGCCCCGCACTTCCACCATGGTGACGGTTATCTCTCCCAACGATTTTACTTTCAGCACCCCATTGGCACGCCAGACCTCACCCCGATTGGGGTGGGGTTCCAGAATGACCGGCAGGCTGAACCCCGCATCACTGATCAACTGAAAGGAAGAATACTTCAAACCCACATTATTGACCCTGCCCACAACGCACATCCGGCAAAGAGATTCGGTGGAACGGGAATCCTCACTCTTATCTGCCGGACCCATCGGACCTAAAACGATCTGTCCCACCGCGATTTGCTGGAGGGAACCCTGGTTCAGTTTTTTCCAATACCGCCAGTTAGTTGAGTCGCTGGCGATGACGTCGGCATCCATCAGCATCGCTCGTGTCTGGCCGAAACTTTGCCGGACTCCCGCCAGGCGATCTATCGTTTCCTGCAAATTGCGATTGGCCTGAATCAGATTCATTTTCTGTTTTTCCGCATAAAGCAGCATTTCCTGCAGCTTTTGACATTTTCGCTCCGTCATCTCCGCCTGATCCGGTTCGGGCAGATTCTTCATTACCAGCAGATTCACCTGTCGGCTGCCCTGGCTGAAAGGCCCCACCAGAGCGGAAAAAAGATGATCCAGCCTGTCCGTCCAGCGTAAGGGTAAAAACAGGAACAGCACCGACAGGACCATCATCCAGGTAAATACCTGCTGACTGGTCAACTGCCTGCTGCTTCGGTTATTCATGCGATTTTGCTCCACTCCGTAGGATGATCCGTCCCCCGGCTCAGGTGCGGATAGTTCCACTTAAAAACTACTGTCATCGGTATCCATCGTATCTTTCCAGAGTTCCAGATTCTCCAGATACACGCTCGTTCCCCGGGCCACGCAGGTCAACGGGTCATCGGCAACTTTCACACGCAGGCCCGTGGCGTTGCTGATTACAACATCCAGCCGCCGCAGCAAGGCGCCGCCGCCGGCCAGACAGATTCCATTGTCGATCAAATCCGCCGCCAGTTCCGGTTCCGCCCTTTCCAGGGTTCGGGTTACCGCTTCAATCACCGCCGAGATAGGCTCTTTCAGAGATTCCCGCACCTCTTCACTGGTAATCACGATCTTGCGGGGCAGCCCCGAAATGGTATCCCGCCCGGAGATTTCCATGGTTAATTCCTTATCGAGGGGGGCGGCCGAACCGATCTCGATCTTGATCTTTTCCGCGCGGGCTTCCCCGATCAGTAAATTATACGTTCGTTTAAGATGGTTGATAATCGCCTCATCCATATCATCGCCGGCGACCCGGACCGACTCGCAAACGCTGATGTCCGCCAGACTCATGATGGCCACTTCGGTCGTACCGCCGCCGATATCCACGATCATGGACGCGGTTGGTTCGGTAATGGGAAGTCCTGCCCCGATGCCCGCCGCCATCGGTTCCTGCACCAGATATACTTTGCGGGCACCGGCCCGTTCCGCCGAATCCATCACCGCCCGCTTTTCGACGGCAGTGATACCGGAGGGAACCGAAATCACCACCCGGGGCCTGACCAGGCCGCGCCGGCCATGT
The DNA here is from genome assembly GCA_964580995.1 of uncultured Pirellulales bacterium. Lineage (GTDB taxonomy): Bacteria > Planctomycetota > Phycisphaerae > Sedimentisphaerales > SM23-30 > JAKJEP01. The sequence goes on along the minus strand of CAZOMV010000003.1, from coordinate 74,369 downwards.
ACCTTGCGGATGAAGTAACTCAGCATGGCCTCGGTGATCTCGAAATCACTGATTACCCCATCTTTCATGGGTCGTATGGCGGATATCGAGCCGGGCGTTTTGCCGAGCATTTCTTTGGCCACCAGGCCGACTGCATTGCCGTTTTGCAATACCCGATTGGTTCCTTTGCGTACTGCCACTACCGATGGTTCGTTCAAAACGATACCATCTCCCCTCACACAGACCAGGGTATTGCAAGTTCCCAGGTCGATTCCCATATCAATTGAAAATAATCCTAGTATGGTATCTAATATCACGATCGGTACCTCTTGTTTGCTGCTTTATGACACTGAAATGACAGTCGGCAACATTGATACGCATTCTACCGATGCCTCTAACGCTTGGCAAGCATTACTTTACGGCCATAATAAATTTGTCCGCTCCCGGCGATAAAGTACCACCCCTCCCTCCTGCCGTTGACTGATATTCTCCCCATTTTCCGGATTCAAGTCGGTTTTTAAAAGATCAGGGAATGGATATTTTACTGACCGTGAATATCACTCCGTGTAGTTGATATCCATAAATACAGGTTATGGCTGCGGTCGCCGCTGTAACCAAGGTCGCCAGCCCCAATAGTGCGGTATAGATGTCGGTCAAGCTGCCGCCCTTGCGTTTATTTGTCTTTCCTTCTGATACTGGAGTCATAATAGTAACCTTATTTATTGGGTATTTGTGAAATTTACAGAGACCTAAATTTTCATAAGATCATTCAAAACCAGTAGTTACCTTATCACCAGCCATGACGCTGCCTTGGATGCCCACCATCCTGCCCACCGATTCGGTGGGTTCGACATGGGTAATCAGCAGATTGCCCAGGTACTGGTCATTTCGATATACATAGAAGGTCATATCCGTGCGAACACCGGAAGAGGATCCCACTGAGATGGCAGCCAGACTATCGTCGATCCCCGTTACCTGCCCGCTGATGGGTACGCCCGCTTCCTGCACCCGGGTCTGGGTTACCTGACCGCCGGGGCGAACTTCCTCGGACTGTAAAGCGACCGCCTGTAATCTGGAGCGGATCGCCGCATTATCATTCTCCAGTTCATGGATTTGTTCCAGCCGCTGGCGGCTTAAAGTATTCAACTGGGCACTTTTAACCCGTTCGCTATCCAACGACCGCTCCAGATCGATTACCCGTGTCTGGGCGACAATCATCTCCTGGTGGTTTTTATCCAGTTGGGCCTGAATCTCCTGCTGCGCCTTAAACATATTAGCTATCGTATCTTGCATCGATTTGCTCAGGCCGACGGCTGTGGAACTTTTGTTTTCCGCCTGGGCCTTGGCCAGCTGCATGGTATCCAGTTGGCTCTGAATCTGGGATTTTTCCTGTTCCAGGGCCAATATCTGGTTCCGCAGGGAACTGGTCAGTTTGTCCATGCGGGCAATGGCCTGGCTTTTGGATTCCGCCTCGACGGCTGCCTGAACCTGAGCTGCTTCCGCCAGGGTCTTTTGTTTATTGAAAGCATCCTGCCAGTCGGCAGTGTTGGTCACAAAGACCACGATAATCCCGCAAAGAAAGATTGAAAGTAAAGACAACATTAGCGCAAATACTTTTGTTAAAACACTCAATGTCTTACTCCTTAACTGGTTACATCAGTATTCATTCCGGCAAGCGGATAGCACCTGTTCCCATTTTTTTACACCTGAAAAAAGCTACGGGTAGGCATATCCTCTTATGGAATGTTAATCCTCGGCAAGCACATTACTTCTGGTTTGGGCTCTATGGCCCCATACAACCTGCTCATTCTACTTTTTCTGCCATATAAGTCAAGAAATTTCTGCTGGGTTATTACTGAAGTTTTGCAAAACCGTAGTTATTAAATAGTTTTTATCTGGAAAAGGGAAAAAACCATAAAAAATAAGTAATTCCATGCCTTTTTCAGGATATTCTGCAGGAATTATCTCAGACAATAGGAAACCTGTGAAACTTTACTGGTGAAATTCCTTTATTTTTAACGATATATTTGATAGAATAACCAGATGTGAATTGTGAAATTTCATGCGTGTAATCTTTGTGTTTTTTATAAGAAAACCAGAAATATTCTGTAGTTGCACCAAGACTTTATTGAATATAAGTATTTATATAGCAAAGCTTTATGAATTACAGTGAAGCGAATCATATTCGAATCATCGCGCAAATTTTTGAGGAGCACGGGGAATATATCCGCAAAATTATTTATTTTAAGATACAAAATGAGTCTCTGGTGGATGATTTTTTTCAGGAATGTTTCCTGTCTTTAATCCAGAAACCGCTGCCTTATCAAAACATTAAAAATATCAAAAGCTATCTCTTCAGGGTCATTCATAATGACATGATTGACGCTGTTCGCCGGATTGAACGACATAAAATCAGCCTTTCCCGATATCTGGAAGAGGCGAAAAGCGAATCGTTAAAAGATAATCCGGAAAATATCTTGATTGAAAGCGAAGAGAGAGATAGAATGTTTAATAAGATTGAGAAGCATTTATCCGATAGGGAAGCTCAAGCGATTACCTTGCGTTATCGGGATAATTGTACGAACCAGGAAATGGCTAAAAAATTGGGTGTAAAGTCAAGTTCGATAAGTAGATATATCTGTACCGGGTTAAAAAAAGCGAGAGTGGCTTTAAACGAAAACGGGGTGTAAGTAATGAGTAAGTACCAGTCTAAATCAGCCTGTATTTCCGCTCAGGAATATTATTATGATTTACTCTGTCCGGATGGGATGGGGGAAATACCCAAAGAGGCATTGGAACATATCCATCAATGTAAGGAGTGCCATGAGGAGATGGACCGGCTGAGAGACGTGTTGGCCTCGGAGGGAAATGATGTTCAAGAGGCCCTCCCGCAAGGTTTTACTTTACCGTCTATCCTCGAATCGCATTTTTCCTGCTTGGACCATCCGGTTGACTGTTCGACGGTGAAGCGGTTTCTACCCGTCCTGGCAGTTCCCACTCTGCAAGTGACTATTCCAACCCCTATTACGGTTCATCTGGAGCATTGCCCAGCCTGTTTGCGTGATTTCCAGGCCCTGCAAAATTTACATCTGACGGATGCCCAGCTAAGCCGTCTCTCCCGGGTTTTTGCTGGCGAATCCTGTCAGGGGGATGCCCCGAAAAGCGATGGGCAAATTGCCGCCATAGCGGGCCAGGATGGCGGCCGCGTGATTCAATCGATCATGACTCGTCCGAATTCCGGGATCGTGACCCTTTTTTCCTTTAATACCGCCTCACAAGAAAAACCTCTGTCTGCCAATGAGCGGTCGTATTCGCAATCCGAATATCATGTTACGGTTACCACGGAAACCGGGAAGCTCGGCTGGCCGGATGAAATGCCGCAGATACCGCGCCGGAAGGCGGCATTTGCGTCTGGAAAGAAGACGCTGGTCCATATCCTGAAATCCAGGAATGTCCAATCCGCGGCGGCGGCAGTCCTGGTTTTGTTTGGAATGATGTTTCTGTTTCAAATACCGACAGCCAAAGGTGTTTATTTGCGACAGATTTATCAGACGCTGCAGGAGGTTCGATACCTGCATCTTGTACGCACCTCTCCTGCCAGGGAGAAACCCTTGGAAGAAATTTGGATATCAAAGGAATCGAATCTGGTTTTAGTGAAAAACCAAGTAGCCTCGGTACTATGGGATCTGTCCAACAATACGAGAAAGATAAAAACTCTGGGAACAGACGGAGTTCAAACGCAGTCGCTCAATAATGACCAGATAAACACTGTGAAAGCATTTATCCCGCGTTCTTTTGATCTGATGCCTTTTGATGATGTGTCTTCCATGCCTGACAATGCCGTCTGGAATCAGATGTCGATGGAGAATACCCCTGATGCCATACCCGGAACAACGCTATATGAGCTGACCTGGCACCAGCAGTCAGGGGATGTGGAAACTCTCCGCTATTTTAAATGGCGGTGTTATCTGGATTTAAAAACCAACATTCCGCAAAAGACCGAGCTTTATACCTCATCTGATCCGAATGATGGGTATGTATTAATTAGTACAATTACTGCTCAATCAATCAGTAAGGAAACCCTGGATAAGGCCATCCAATCCCTGGGTTTTTGAGTTATTTTACTGGTTTCCATAAGGGTGTTTGGTTCTTATAAAACGTATCGCTTACCTTTTCAACCAGCAGGCTTTCCGCATCCATTGTGCGGCACTGGCCATCCACGAAACCGACGTTCAGGCGGTAATTTTCGTGGCGGCCCTCGACGGCATCTTTCTGCTGTTCCTCAAAAAGTGATCGGCTTTGATTGATTTTTAGGCCTGGTACGTAAGCGGCGTCTTCGTGGGTCAGGTTTAAGGGGCTGGGGGGTACATCTGCCGCATGATTCCAGGAGATCATGACATAGCCGCAGTCCAGCAAAAGCAGGGTATTGCTGGGAGCGGAAATCAGTTCGGCATTTAACGGTTTGCCAACGAATTCCTTTTGGTTATTTCCACCACAATCCATGGTACAAATGGACAGGTTCACACCATAATTTCCCATCAGAAGATTGGTGCTGGAACTGCCCTCTGGGATATTCCGGTCCGGACATCGAAGGATCCTGGCATTTCGGGTATCCTGGCCGATATATTCCCCGAGGAAATGAAACCACCACCATCCCATCCTATCTTTATTTGGAGCTGAACTGCCGACATAGCCTCCCGGAGGGGGGGGACTAATTAAATTGGAAAAAGCATAGGGATAGGCATCCGTATCCATTTCAAAGGAAGTCAGGGCCAGATTGAGATGATGTATGTTCGATAGGCATAAAGCGGTTTTGGCTTGTTTTTTTGCCAATCGCAGCGTTGGCAGCAGAATCGCTAGAAGCAGGGCAATTACGGCGATCACCACCAGCAGTTCAATAAGCGTAAAGGCTTTTTTTACCATTAGTTATATTATATATGAGAAAACTTGACGCATCCGGCATAAACGACTCCTTTATTATGATAACAGTCTTTAATTTGTCAATCGAACAATTCCGGTTTCTGGGATGAGGGGGTCGGTTTGTTCTGCTTAATACCGCATAGGATGGGAAAAGAAGTGAGCTGCCCGGAACCTACTAGGGGGGATTCGGTTCCGAGCAGCTCGGTCGGGAAGAATAGCGCGTTTGCACAGGGAGCTAATTAAACACTCATCGGCAGGCCCGCATATTGTAGTAATTCCAGTCTCCCGTTATGATACAGGACGACAGGTCGTAGGGATCGGCAATACAATCAGAAGTTTGATACCGAACAAACGAGGAGCCGGAACAACTGCCTGAAGCGGCGGAGATGCAGCCCCAGCGTTCAAAATGTACCTCATACAGGCCGGCGCAATACTCTGAACAATATATAACGTAATAGGACTGCAAAAGGTTGATGCAGTCGTAATATGCGGAGCCAACGATGGTTTGGGCCTGCGGATCGCCCAGTTCCGAGGCAGTGGGCGGCAAGTCGATGGTATTGGGCGACAGTACCAGGGCGATGCCGTCAAGCCAGTCCAGCGGGAGATTGCTGGCGTCGGTTCGATAGTAGAATTTACTCTTAGTGAGGTCCACCAGCCGGAAATAATCCTCGTCGGCGTGTGTCAGCACCACGAAATGGCTGGATCCCGGAAAAGAGAGAATCACCGGGTATTCATTCAACTGCTTGAGGGTTTCGAGATCCGTTTTCACCACTTTTCCCTGTAATCCTTTACTCTGGGCGAACAGCTTCAAATCGTATATGCTGGAATCTCCATGAGAATCGATTAAACCGGTTAATTCCTGATCGCTAACCGGTATTCCCAGCCGCCCCAGGGTGTATTGCAAAGCGACCGTGCCGCAATTATGAGGTGTGGCGGTATTCTGCAGGATCCGCTTCTTTTCCTGCAGAAGAGATTGATGATCGATACCATATTCTTCCTTCGTATAAAAACAGGACAGGGTTTGGGGGGAACCGGCGGATTTATATTCAACATAGGTATCCTGTTCATACTGGACCTCAAAAGCATCCGCCTCCGGGACCTGGGTTTGAATGGACAGCATGTCCCATTTGTCGCTTTTTAACAGCCGGGCATCCGGACCATAGTCATTATATTTTTCGATGGTAATCGCAGAGGGGATCCACCGGCCGGCAACCAGTTGATATTTTTCATAGGTCGTAACTACGTCGGTATAATCGGGGCGGGCAACCAGAGAAAACAAGACGGCGTAATTTTTGTCCGGATCCAGCACAAAAGACATTTCCAGCCCATCGGCATGTACCACCTGGAGATGAATCTCGGTCGTATCCCCCTGTACCACTTCCGTTCCGGTCAGTTGGGCGGAAGAGAGTTTCTCATACGTATATAAACCGTATCCCCAGGGGATTATCCCCGCTGTGAGCGGTCCGTTCACTACGATCGGGACCTGTACCGGGGATTCGGCAACCATGGCATTTTTGGCGGAGCGGGAATATGTGGTGTACTCGGTGCCATTCCAGGCAGAGACTCTTTTGCCATTCCATTCCAAGTTAAAATAGTCATACATGAAGGTGGCACTCATGGGAGGCTGAACGGAATCGATACGGGAGGTCACGTTGATCTCCCAGTAAAATCGCGTTCCATCATACTTTACCGTCTCATAGGCTGTCATTTTGTATTCGTTGCCATATTTGTATTGAATATTGAAGGGGATGGCATCGTATGCCATCTGCTGCATATCCGCACTTTTCTCCGGTTTATCCGAATTGTTCGCATATTCCTGGAGGGCGGTCTCAATTTTTTGGTTAATTTCATCCGGATTTACTACTTTTGGCGCCTCATAACTTTGGTGCATAGCTTCCATGGTCCCAGCGGAAATCCATGTTTTCTGCTGGTTTGCTATCAGAGAGTGAAATATTTGTTGCATCTCCTCATGGTTTAGCACCCGATCCGCGCGAACCTGGGTACAAAAGGACAAGAAAATAACAAAACCAAGTGTCAACCATTCTTTCTTCACGACCTAAACTCCTTTCTTCAAATTACTTATACCCCATACTCTGATGAAGTTCCCCTTACACGAACGTTTTAGTATTCCAACATCGTATTCCTGCTATTTATACTAAGGAATTTTCTCTTCGCAGAGAGAGACTCTCCTGCTTCCAGAGCCACACCTTCTATTATTTAAAGCGTTTGGCAAGGAGTATCTCTTGATACTAAAAAAACTGTTTTTCTTCTTTTTACAAAATAGATACCCTCGTGAATTGGCAATAAACTTCCGATAACCTTATTTTCTGAAATGAACCTCCCCCTTATATTCAAAGCGTGTCCTTAAACATGAATCACCCCCTTATAACTTCATGATTCAAAATAAGATACGAATAAGCTCTCTCTGTGCCCCTCAAGCTTCCATTCTCACAGTAAACGGTTATGATAACCGGTGGGATTTCCGACGGAAATATAGGGAAATCAGGCTGCCAAACCCTATCAGGAGGCTGGAGGTGGGTTCAGGAGTTATTTGATGGAAGGTTTTGGTATCGACCCACTCCTTCTGAAAGTTGGTATCATAATTATACAAACCAATGGACGGATATCCTTCTGCCAGTGCGGTATACGTAAGAGTAAACCAGTCGCCAACAATCGGATTGGAATCAGCATATAGATCAAAACCGGAAGAAGAACCATCTTCCCAGAAATAGGCAGAACTATTATCGCCTGCGGCTGGTAAAGGTTCTGCATCTGATAAACAACCCAATTCACTATCTGTTTCCTGCAGTAAAACAGTTCCTATCCAGGTATTGCTGGTATCTGAACTGACTCGGCATTTCAGCGTTGTACCTACTAAAATATCGCGAAAATCAAATAGAGTTACGTTATCACTTTCGTAAATTGTCAAGGATACATCACCCCACGTCATGGAACCTATACTAAAAATACACAGGATTGTAAAAAAAATCTTCATGATCGCTTTCTTTGTCTCCAAAATTACACTAAGTATTTACTTGTAAGATAGTTATGACAACAAGGCTTCTGCTAACAAAAAAATAAGAGATTTAGAACGAATGATTAAGCGGAAGTGAGCACAGAAAAACACTTTCTCCTATCTCCTTGTCGTAGCCCTTTTAAACTACTTTAGTTTCTTATAACAATTATTAAGGATTTTGTAAAACAAAATTTCCGCTGAAATGCGGCAAAAAGGGGGATTTTCGATCTTTTTCTCATAAATTTTTACGAATCGTATTTTTTTACTATCAACAATATGCTTCTGAAAAACGCCTTCATTAATGACGGGGGGACTGGTACTACCAAGTGAGCTCACTCTTTGGAGCAAATTATCGGCAATCGAGGCCCGCTAAAACCGGGTCATTCTGCTTTTTCTGCCAGATAAAGAACGATCCTCCCATTTCATATAATTTTGTTGCACGATTTACATAACTTGGTGCATAATAAGAGGTTACTAATATAACATCGGGATCTTAATTTTTCAATGAGAAGTTGTCCGCTGGGGCAATTCGTTTGTTTTGATCAGATAAAGTTCTACAAAACACGACAGTTTTTTATAAAAAATGAGAAAAAAAGCGTAATAAAATGAAGATTTTTCGGCACTTATTAGGTGAATTCTGAATGGAAAATAGCCTTGATCTATTTGAGATTGTCCAGAAGGCTCAGCTTGGCAATCAGGAATGTATGAATGATTTGGCCAATCTGGTGCGGATCAGGCTGTACCGATATGTATATCGGATTGTTTTGCATGATGCCCTGGCGGAGGACATTGTGCAGGAGACGATCATAGAAATGATTAAGATATTCGGAAAATTGAAGAGAAATGACCGGTTTTGGCCCTGGATTTATGGGATAGCTACCAATAAGATCCGTCGTTATTACCGGGGGGAGATGCGACAGCGGGTGGTTTCGTTATCCCAAACCGGGGTTTTGGATTTACAGGATCACCCACAAAATAAGCAGGACGGGCTGGCCCAACTGGTAACGCAGGAGCTGAAGCAGGTTATTCTGGCTGCCATGCGAAGCTTGCGGCCTCCGTATCGGGAAGTTTTGTCGCTGCGGTGTTATGAAGAGATGGAATTTTCCCAGATTGCCGAGGTGATGGGGAAATCGGAATTTGCGACCCGGATACTTTTTTTCCGGGCGAAAAAATCGCTTCAGAAGCAGTTGGCTCGCAATGGTCTGGGCAAGGGGGCATTGCTGACGGCGTTGCTGGTTTTTGGCAAGCTGACGGCACCGAGTGAGGCGGCGGCCAGCCAGGTTTGCGTGACGGTTGGGATGACCCAGGTGGGGTTGGGTGCCAGTCTGGCGGGTATGGCGGTGAGCACGGCTGGGGTGGTTACTCTGACGGCGGCGGCGGGGATTATAACGGCGGTTCCTCTGGTGGGGCCGGCGGCGGTAGAAAAGAGTGAGAATCCGGCGGCGGCAGTGGAAAGTTCGGTTTCCTCTGTCATCTGCCCTGGTGATCTGCCGTCAAAGGAACATAAAGAGGAAATCTGGTATTTTTATCCTGAGGCCCGGCAGGAGACGGTGATGATCCGGCAGGTGCAGATGGAGCCGTCGAGAAATCAGCCGATTTGTCAATGGATTCAAAATAAGTGGGCGAATTATATGTATCAGGGCAATACGGTACAGGTGAATAATTATCATATCTGGAAGAGAGATCTTGGGGTGTGGCGTTTGCCGACGGATGATGGGGAACTGACGAATTTTATCGCTGGGGTGGAAGGGGGCGAGGTGCCGGGGGAGGGGATGGTGAATTCCCAGGATAACTTACTGGTTATGACTAGCCGGGAGGCGGGAGAAAGCGGCAGCCGATTGGTATGTACCTGCCAGCCGAATATGCTGGAGGAGGAGTTTTTTCAGTATATCTGGCCGCGCAATGCGCAGGTTATGGATGGGCGGGATGCGATGCATCAGCGCGGGTGGACGTATTTTCGGATAACGGGGATGGTAGAAGAGGAAGTGGTGAAGGGCACTGGCCGGGTCCCCTTTGTTTACGCGTCAAGTAGTGAACATACTCCCTGGTTGCGAATGCAGGTGGCGGACCGGATGGAGATACTCGACTGTACCAATGGGGCTGAGATGAAGACCTGCGGGCAGGCCGCCACCGCCTGCCCGTCAGGCAGTTTTTTCGCGGGGCTGTCACGGCCCTGGATGGGACTGCATACGATCGATACGGTTCGGCGGGACGCGGCGCGGCAAAAGATAAGGTTTCAGACGAAGTACGAGCCGGGGCAGGTGAAGGCCCAGGTTATTTTGACATATAATGGAAACCGGCTGGTCTATATTGTCGATATGGAAAAGGATGTGGTAGAGCGGATCGAATTTATGAACAGCAATAATCAGCAAACCGGGTTCCTGGAGTTTGCGTATCTGCAGGATATCCGTGGTCTCGATGATGAATTCAGTGAACTAACCATTCGCAAATGCCGATCACAAGAAACGGATGGTATCCTCTGGCTCTTTTCTCTGAGTCAGATGGCCATAGAAAATTAATTTAGAGTATCTTTAAGGCTCTATCTTTTATGAAAAAATACAACGTTTTTAACACTGGAAATAACGTTTTTATGTCCATTTGTTAGAGTTTCTTAAGAAGATCAAAATGTATGTCGGGTTTTACAGGAATGTATATTTTGTCCCGGCGATAGCAGGTAAGCCGGCTATCCCGAATGGAGGTAAATTATGGTTACAAACTTAAAAAATCTTATCGTTTTACTGGTTGTCACCGTCTTAGGCTGCCCCCTTGCATCTGCCGTTACGGTATATCATGTCGATACGATTCACGGCAGTGACAGCTACGACGGCCTGACCAAAGAAACCGCCTTTCAGACTATTCAAGCCGGTATCAACGCGGCAGCGAATGGCGACGAGGTCCGCGTCTGGCCGGGTGTCTATACCGAATTGATTAATTTCTTTGGCAAAACGATTACTGTCCAAAGTGCGGCGGATGCGGCGGTTTTGCAAGCACCGGGTGATTTTGCGGTTTCGTGTTATTTTGCGGAGGGACCGGGCAGTGTGCTGAAGAACTTTGTCATTTGCGGCAGTGATATGGCGGTTTTTCTGGCGGGCAGCTCGCCCACACTGAAGAATTTGACGATTGTGGATAATGAGTTTGGTATTTCGGCTTATGCTGGCGCCGCCCCGACGATCACCAACTGTATCTTCTGGAACAATACCGATGGTGATCTGTACCAGTGCCAGGCCCGCTATAGCCGCCTGGAAGGCGGCGGTCCCGCTCTTAACAACATCGACGCCAATCCCCAATTTGCCGATCCTGATAATGGCGATTACCATCTTAAATCCGTCGTCGGTCGATTTAATCCCCTGCCCCCGGCCGAACAAGGCTGGACGGAACCGGTTTTGTTATCGGAATTGGAGGACCCAGTCTATGGATATGTGCCTCAATTTCCCTTTTTGTCACAAGATAAACTTACAATATATATGAGAAGAGGGTTTCATGGTTTAATAAGTGCACACATAGTGGCAGCACATCGTAATATGCCGGAGGGGCCGTTCACCGAAGAATGGCTTGTTTATTCTTCGCCTACTGGTTTAGCTGTTGGATGCCCCTGGTTTTCTGCCGATGAATTGCGAATGTATTATCGTTGTAAAATTGGCGATAATGAATATATTCTTAAGCAAGCAGAACGAGCTACTAAAAGTGATCCTATGGTAGAAACAATCACCTTCTCTGCGATTCATATTAATGGCGGCTTCGATAGCAAACCCTCTTTAATGGAAGATGAATTAACTATATATTGGGAGTCAATCCGTTCTGGAGCATATGGCACTGGAGCAATATGGATGGCTACGCGAAATTCGATTCACGAGCAATTTACCAATCCTGTAAATGTAAGTGAATTAAATACGAATTTTGCTGAAGGGAACAGTAATGGTCCCTGTGTTTTGCCGGATGGTTTGACCATTTATTTTGGAAGTAAACGAGATGGAAAACTATATGGAGATATTTATAAGGCAACAAGAAACAATCAAAACGAACCCTTTGGAAATATTCAGAAAATTGGCGCGAGCAATCCCACCATAGCAGATTATTGGCCTTATGCTACGCCTGATGAAAAAGAAATTTACTTTCAAAGAGACAGTGGTATCTGGTTTTCTCAATTTAACGAAGGCCAATGGGTGGTGGACGACGTAACCAGTCCCTGCATCGATGCGGGGGATCCGACGGAAGATCCGGCGGGGGAGCCAATGACCAACGGTGGCCGGATCAATATGGGGGCGTATGGCGGTACTGCTTACGCCAGTATGAGCGATGTGTCGGTGATGGTGTATCATGTCGATACGATTCGTGGCAGTGACAGTAACGACGGCCTGACGCAAATGACTGCTTTTCAGACCATTCAGGCCGGTATCAATGCCGCGGAGGATGGCGATGAAGTCCACGTCTGGCCGGGAGTCTATACGGAACTGATTAATTTCCAGGGCAAGGCCATTACCGTCCAGAGTGCAGCGGATGCGGCTGTGTTGCAGGCTCCGGGGGATTATGCGATTTCCTGCAATTCTGCCGAAGGGCCGGACAGTATCCTAAAAAATTTTGTGATTCGTGGCAGCGACAAGGCTGTCTTCCTGGCCGGTAGTTCACCCACCTTGAAAAATTTAACCATTGTGGATAACGAGTGCGGCATTTCCGCTTGCTCCGGCGTCGCTCCGGCGATCACCAACTGCATCTTCTGGAATAATACCGATGGCGACTTGTACCAGTGCCAGGCCAGTTTCAGTTGCCTGAAAAACGGCGACTCGGCGAATAACAACTTCGACGCCTATCCCCAGTTTGCCGATCCAACCAACGGCGATTACCACCTTAAATCTGTCCGCGGCAGATTTGTTCCCTTACCTCCTGCTGAACAAGGCTGGTCGGAACCGGTATTTCGTTCTGACTTAAACGATCCCATTATAGGTGTAAGGACCTGTTTGTCGAGAGACATGCTTACTATATATTTTTCAAGGACTGTCCCCGAGGGAGGACATCGTATTGTGGAAGCAAGTAGAAGTATTCCCAAAGGATCTTTTACTTCATTCAAAGTAGCAAACGAGCTTTACTTTGGAACAGATACTCATAATCCGTGGGTCACTTCAGATGAGCTAAGATTATATTATGTTGAAGATACCACATTTAAGATGGCTGAGAGAACTTCAAAAAATGATGTATGGGTAGTAAAATATTCTTTCCCTGAATTACACATGGATGGTTATGTTGATACGCGGCCTTCGCTAACAGAAGATGAACTGATTATATTCTGGGACTCAACCCGTCCAGGAGCATATGGCGCAATTGCTATCTGGATGGCTACTAGGAATTCAACAGATGAATCTTTTTCAAATCCAGTAAATGTAAGGGAATTAAATACGAATTTTGCTGAAGGTAACAGCAATGCACCTTGTATTATGCCGGATGGCTTGACTATTTATTTTTCTGGCAGACGAGATGGAATAACCAATGGGGATGTTTTTAAGGCAACTCGTTCTTCTTTAAACGAACCTTTTGTTGATATCCAAAAAATTGGAATGAGTGATCCGGTGTTATCGGATTATCGGCCATATGTTACCCCAGATGAGTCAAGTATTTACTATTTAAAATGTGACAGCGGACAGACAACCTATGGCTTATTTTTCTCACAGTTTAACGAAGGGCAATGGATAATGGATGATGTGACCAGTCCCTGTATTGATGCGGGGGATTGGATGGAAGATCCGGCGGGGGAGAGGATGCCGAATGGGGGGCGGGTGAATATGGGGGCGTATGGTGGTACGGGGTATGCCAGCATGAGTGAATGGCCGGTGAACGGGGACGTGAATCGTGATGGTGTCGTTGACCTGATCGATTTTGCGATTTTGTCGCAAAATTGGTTGGCTTCCTTGCCGTGGGTGCAGCAATAGCTCGTAGCAACCAGCCGTAAGGAGGGGAAGGGCTGCGAATTACCCTTCGCGGCCCTGTTTTTTGCCTATTTTACCAAGATGGGTAGGGGCGGTTGCCATAAAAGAGATTGACAGACACCGGGAAACGTGGTATTCTATTATCAGCTAATTCTATTAAATTTGCAGCGGTTTCTATAGCTGGAAGATAGGCCAATTTTTCGGTGCGGTTTTGATGAAGCGAGGAACTAACGGTTTTACGCTGATTGAGCTCATGGTGGTGATTGCCATTGTGGCCATTTTGCTCAGTTTTTTGCTGCCGGTTTTGGGCAAGGCCCGCCGGCAGGCGCAGAATCTGGTCAGCATGAACCATCAGCGGCAGATTGCGGGTAGTTTGCTGTTATACGCCTGTGACAACTGTGACCGGTATCCGGAATCGGTGGCGACTATCGGTCATGGCAAGAATTGGAACTGGCAGGAACCCTGCATGATTACCGGCTATGAGAAGCGGGCGCCGCAGTTGCACCGGGCCATGAGCGGATACCTTGGAGAATATGTGGAAAAGGCGGATATTTTGAACTGTCCGACCTCGCCCAATCCATGTCCCCGCCTGGAGGAGGTATGGCAGGCGGGGGATGAGTGGGATCATCCGGATACGCCGATTTCGTGGGATCCGCTGTCGGGGTGTTACTGTTTTTACTGGAATTATCTGGGGATATTGGAAATAAACGGGGGTAACCGGCTTTTTCGCGGCCCGCAGGACAGCTGGGGGAGCGGCCGGGGCAGTACCCTGCTGCTGAGTGATTATCTGGGGTATAACCATTGGCGCAGTCCGGAGGCTTATGGCAGCAGCCAGAAATTCTCCCAGGCGGAAGTTACGCAGGGCAGCCAGGTGTCCAGCGATTACTGGTCTTGCCCGGAAGGCGGCGGGGCGGTCAATTCACTCAAAATATCGCTGTTGGCGGGTTTTGTTGACGGTCATGTGGAAACTTACACCTCTGAACAGGTGGTTCCGATGAGAGTGTCTTTAAGTTGCGATGGGGCAATACCTTATCCCGATAATGTAGGGCCGGGGATTTTTTACCTGCCGGCCAGTGCGGTACATTAAAATTTCATTTCATCGCTGATTTTTTCAACAACAGTTTTTACTGGGATTTAATGATATAAATCACTCTGTTTTTGGGCGGCAAAATCAGAATTATAAATTTGTAAGTAACGGAAAATAAACTGATTATAGATATTTTGGGTATTCCATTAGTAATTTTTATTGTAAATAAATGTAAATTAATGTAATTTACATTTATTAGATTTTGTTTATATGTTATGGAGATTCGATGAATATCAATTTGGTGGCGAAGAAGGCTGGGGTGTCAGTGGCGACGGTGTCGCGGGTGGTGAATCATTCGGCCAAGGTACGGCCTCAGACGCGGCGGAAGGTGACGGAGGTGCTGGAGTCTTTGGAGTATTCGCCGATGCGGCGGGAGAACAAGCGGGTTGCGACCATCGGGATTACGCGGGATAATTTGATTCCGGGGGCGATGGAATATGAGTATTGCAAGGAGATTTTGGCGGGGGTGATGGAGGCGGCGGCGAAATATAAGGCGGCGGTCCGGCTTTTGAGCCTGACGGATTTTATTCCGATCGCTTATCGGGAAGGCGCTTATAAGGATTATCTGGGGGAAAATAAGATTGATGCGTTAGTTCATTTGTTAATCGGGGAGCAGAATACCGGTTTGATCGAGCGGATTGCGGATGATGGGATTCGCCAGGTGGTGATCGAACGGCGGTTCGATAGAAATGATATTAGTTGGATCGGATTTGATAATTATGGTGTCAGTTTTCATCTGGGCCGATACCTGGCCAGTCATGGGTGCCGGGATTTCGCGGTGGTAACGGCGGGGCGGGAATTTGTGGGCCATTCGCAGCGGCGGGCGGGATTTCTGGAGGCGTTGAAGGAATCCGGCTGTGAAATACCGTCGGAATGGGATATCGAGCGGCAGCTTATCAATCCGCAGGCGGGTTACAGTGCCACCTTGAATCTGTGTCTGCCGGGCAAAACCGTTCCCCGGGTGATTTATTATACGAACATCGAGCTGGCGCTGGGGGGGATCAAGGCCCTGAAGGAAAAGAATCTCCGAATTCCGCAGGATGTGATTATCGCGACGGTGGATGATTCGCATTTGAGCGATTTTCTGGGGATTCCGATGATATGCCTGAAGCAGCCGAATTATCAGGTGGGGATGGATGCGGTGCATTATTTGATGACCCAGGAAGAGGATCCTGTCTGCCAGAAGCAAATCACGCCGGAAATGTTTATTCCGCACGAAGTGACCGGGGTGTTGGCCTGATTCGCTGCAATCATCCGGAAAATGATAGAAAGGAAAAAAATGAGACGAACCGGTAGTTTGAAGAGGTTTTTCATTTTGCTCTGTTTTGTTATCAGTAGTTCTGTTTGGGCGGGACAAGACTGGGTGAAAAATACTTTTACGACGGGGGCGGATGGGAAAGCCGTCTCTTTGCCTTTCTCATTTGTATATAACGGGAAGAATTCGCAAACCCTGCTGGCGGGCTGGTCGCATTCTCGTTCCCAAGCGGCGGAGCAGCATGGGGAATATGATATCTATGCCTGGCAGGATCCGCAGAGTTCCCTGCAGGTGGAATGCCGGGTGCGGACTTTTGCCGATAGCCCGGCGGTAGAATGGGTTTTATATTTTCGCAATACCGGTGGGGAAGATACGAAAATCATAGAGAACATTTTAACTTTGGACGGCAGCAATCTGCCCGGGCAGGTCAAACCGCGCGGCAATCCGATTCTGCGATGGTCCAACGGAGACCGTTATTATTCGTATGATTATTCCACGCCGACCTATATGTGGGGAGAAACGCGGGAATCGTTCATGAAGCATGACGAAGAGCTACATCGCGGCTTGAAGTGCAGGTTTGCGTCGAAAGGATCTTTTCGTTATATGCCTTTTTTTAACGTCAAGTATCCGGAGGGCGGCTGGGTGGTGGCGATTGGGTGGTCGGGGAACTGGGCTGCGGAGTTTGAGCACACGGGGGAGGATTTGCTGGCGGTTCGGGTGGGGATGGGGATCAAGACCCGGTTTTATCTGAAACCCGGCGAAGAGGTCCGCGGTCCCAGCGTGGTGGTGCTGCCGTGGACCGGGAAAGAGATGATTGACGGGCATAACCAGTTTCGCAAACTGGTGATCGACCATTATGTGCCGCGGCAAAAGGGCCAGCCGACTTTGCCGCCGCTGGCGGGGGTAGCCATGGTACAGGTGATCCGGCAGGCGGCGGCGGAAGGGCGGATCTGGGAGGCCTGGTGGGATGACTATAATGAAAAGATTGAATATGATACCATTCCGAAATATGGGGAAATGGGTTTTGAGGCGATCTGGATGGATGCCTGGTGGTTTCCGCAGCCCTGGCAGCAGAATCTGGGGAATTGGTATCCGCGGCCGGATGCCTTTGCGGGCGGGATCAAGCCGATCGCGGATCTGGCCCATCAGCACGGAATGGATTATCTGTTGTGGATGATTCCGATGAGTGTCAACGGGGGGACCCAATGGGCGAAGGAATATCCGCAATATATACACGGGGGCGGAGAAGGCCGGGGCGGCATCTGGAAGCTGGGCGAGCCGGAAGCGAGGGAGAAATTGACAGATCTGATTTGCGGATTTATTCAGGAATGGGGGATTAATATCTATCGGGAAGACGGCAGCGATATTCCGCCGGAAGAAGGGCCGGAAGACCGGCAGGGGATCGCGGAGATGAAACATATTGACGGGCTGTATCAGTTTTATTCGGACCTCTTGCGGCGGAATCCGGGGCTGAAGATTGATAGCTGCTGCGGGGGCGGCAATCGGATTGACATTGAGACTATGAAGCGGTGTTATTATCTCCATCGCAGCGATCTGAATGACTGGCCGGCCTGGTCGTGGCCGCCAAACCGGGTATTTATGGGCACGGGAAATCAGAATCTGATTAGCGGGCTGTCTTTGTATGTGCCGTTACATGCGGGGCCTACCTGGGAGATGGAGCCGTATAGTTTTCGCAGCAATTTTTGCGGCGGGGGTGTTTTCTGTGTGGATCTGGTCGATAAAAACTTTCCCGTGGAAACGGCCCGGCAGGCTATCGCGGAACTGCGGATGCTGCGGCCGCTGGTTTTGGGGGATTTTTACCCGCTGCTGCAGCCGCTGGATTCGGATGAGGTATGGTATGCCTGTCAGTGGGACCGGCCGGACTTGGGGGAGGGCTGCGTGTTTGTGTTCCGCCGGCCGCTGAGCGGCTATACAAATTGTGAGATTTCCCTGCGGAATATCGATCCGGGTGCCCAATATGAAGTCAGTATTACCGGGGAGACGTATGAATATGGGCTTTGGAAGAAAGTGGCCGGCAAATCGCTGCAATCGATGGAAATCACTATTCCGGAAAAACCCGGCTCGGTTTTAATTCGATACAAAAAAACAGATCAGGACCATAGTCGCATTGTAGAACGTTCTTTGCTTAGCAAAGGGAATGTGGTTCGCCTGCAAAAGGTTATGGCACGTTTGCGGGATAAACAGCCGGTAACGGTTGGTGTTATTGGCGGTTCGATCACTCAGGGAGCGGCGGCCAGTTCTCCTGAACATCGATGGGCTGATATTGTGGCGAGATGGTGGCGGGAGCATTCCCCAGCACCGGAGAAAATCAAGTTTATTAATGCCGGTATCGGCGCGACCGGTTCCGATTTGGGTGCCCATCGTGCAAAAAAACATTTGTTACAGTACCAGCCGGATTTTGTGGTGATTGAATACGCCGTTAATGATGCCGGCAGTACCAGGGCCGCCGAAACGCTGGAAGGGCTGACCCGCCAGATTCTAGCTATGCCCAACCAACCTGCGGTTATGTTATTTTTCACGATGGATAAGCAGGGAAACAATGTTCAGACGGAACACATGCGAATTGGCAATCATTACGGCCTGCCAATGGTCACCATGCGGGAATCGCTTTGGCCGGAACTTCAGGCCGGGCGCATTCGGTGGGATGATATTGAAGCAGATACGGTTCATCCGAATGATAAGGGACATGCCCTTTGTGCAGAGTTTATAGCTTCTTTTCTGGATAGCATCTGGACAACTCTCCCGTCTGTTGATGACCTTCCGGATACTCTACCGCCTTCTGAGCCATTGATCCGCGATGTTTATGAACATGCCGCTTATTATGATGCGGAGAGCATAACGCCGGTTGTTGGTAACGGCTGGGCCGGAAAGTCGAATCAGCCGTTTTTCAATAGCTGGACAGCGGAAACACCCGGCAGCACACTGGAATTTGAAGTGGTGGGAACTACAATTAGTCTGATTTATCACCACACGAACCAGAAGGGAGGGATGGCTTCGGTACAGGTGGACGACCTGCCGCCGGTGAAGCTGGAAGCCTATTTCCCCCAGGATTGGGGCGGAGGCTACAGCCGATTTGTACAGATCGCGGACCATCTGTCAGCCGGGTCGCATCGATTGAAGATTACGTTATTGGAGGAGAAATCGGATCAGGTTGATAATCATCAGTTTGAAATGTCAGCCGTTCTGGCAGCCGGTATAACGGAAAAATGACAGGAAAAAAACCAGCCAACGTCTGGTGAAAGGAATCGGACATGAACAAACCAAATTATACCTTATTCTTATTGTTGCTTATATCTTTATGGAATTTGGCGGCAGGTTCCCAATCCGGACCTCTGGCGGTCAGAACCAGTGAAATCATTTCCCTGGATGGCAGTGACTGGCATCTGGCAACCGATCCCAAAAACATCGGGCGGGAAGAGAAGTGGTGGAACGGCGTACAACCTGAGGCCAAACAGGCAAAAGTCCCGTGGGTGATCGAGGATTATTTTCCCTGGTATGATGGGGTGGTATGGTACTGGAAAAAGCTGGCGATACCGGAAAATATTCATAAGGACGGACGGACGCTGCTGAAGTTCTGGGCGGTGGATTTCAAGGGGGATGTGTGGCTGAACGGGCAATATCTGGGTGGGCACGAGTGTGGGGAAACGCCTTTTACGCTGGACGCCACCGATGCGGTTCGGCGAGGCGGGGAAAACCTGCTGGCGGTTCGGGTACTGAATCCGGGTACTACCCCCATCGATGGGATTGAACTGACCAAGACGCCGCATCGGTGCAAGTCGGAAGGTGTATACAATCACGGCGGGATTGTCGATTCGGTGGAACTGATCCTGGCCCCGGCGGTGCGGATCGCGGATGTGTATGTTATGCCCGATAGGCACACCGGGAAACTGAATGTAGAAGTATCCGTTCAAAACAGCACAAAAAAGGACCAAAATGTCACTCTCGAATTATCGGCTGCCCCGGCAGCCGGCGGCCTGGCAATCCAGACCCTGCAAATGGAAACGACAGCCGCGCCCGGCGACAGCCGGATCCGGGCGGAACTGACGATCGACAATCCGCGGCTGTGGGAGCTGAATGATCCTTATTTATATCGAGTTACCGCCCGGCTTACGGCGGATGAATATTCTGAATCGATTGACGAAAGTACGGTCAAAACCGGCTTTCGCGAGTTTGCGTTTCAGGAGGGCTATTTCCGGCTGAACGGCCGGCGGCTGTTTTTGAAGTGTGCTCATACGGGCAACTGCTGTCCCATCGGGTTTCAGATTCCGCATGACCCGGACCTGCTGCGCCGGGACCTTCTCAACTGGAAGGTGATGGGCTTCAATATGATTCGATTTCTTGCGGGGATCCCGACGCGGTATCAGCTTGATCTGGCCGATGAGATCGGCCTGATGATGTATGAGGAATCGTACGCCTCCTGGTGTATGCGGTATTCGCCGCGTTTTGAAGAGTGGTTTGACCAGTCGGTGCGGGAGATGATCTTACGGGATCGCAACCACCCCAGCGTAACCGCCTGGGGGCTGCTCAATGAAACCGGCTATGGAGCCGTTATGGTCCATGCCACCCAGACCTTGAAGCTGGTCCGGTCGCTGGATATGGATCGGCTGGTTTTTCTGAATAGCGGACATCCGGTATGGCATTATGCGGGGAATACCCCGAAGGCTCCGGAAGGGCTGGTTTCGCTGCATCTGCGCGGAGTGGGAGAACCTTGTGTTACCTCGGTGTTAGGGGACAAGGAAATCAGCTATGCCGGTACGATGTGGCGGCCCGGCCAGTTGGTACTGCATCCGGGCGGCGGAGGCGAATATGCGGTGGTGCGGTGGCAGGCGCCGGAAGATGCGGTCTGCGATATTCAGGCCGGTTTCTGGGCGCAGACGGCGCCCAGCCCGACCACCGATGGCCATGTGCTGCATAATGGGAAAATTCTTTTCGACGGATATGTCAATGTGAACGATGGCGGCAAAGAAGCGAAATTTAAAGGGCAAGTCAAGGTTGCTAAAGGCGACACCGTCGACTTTGCTCTGGGATTCGGCAATGGGTATTACAGTGCCGATGCCACCGATTTTGCGGCGGTGATTACTACGGATTCAGGTAAAACCTATGATGCGGGCCGGGATTTTTCGGCCACCGAAAATCCCAACGGTCCGTGGAGTTACGGGATGTTTTTTGCCGGGCCGATCGATG
Source organism: uncultured Pirellulales bacterium (assembly GCA_964580995.1). Lineage (GTDB taxonomy): Bacteria > Planctomycetota > Phycisphaerae > Sedimentisphaerales > SM23-30 > JAKJEP01. The sequence continues at coordinate 52,989 of CAZOMV010000003.1, read as the reverse complement.
CCTCCAGCTTCAAGCCGTTTATCAATGAGGCCCTGGAAGAAATCGGGGCGGACCGCCTCCAGCCCGGCACGCTGAGCAATCCCGGCTCCCTGGTGTGGGAAAGTGATTTGAAAGACGGCCACCATTACAAGCGGGTACCGCACCGGTTGCCGGAACTGAATGAACTGCGGACGGTGGGCGATGGGGAGCCGTTCTTTATGTCCGAGTACGGGGTGGGCAGCGGCCAGAACTGGATGCGGATTGTGCGGCAATTTGGCCAGTATGGTTATTTACATATAGACAGCGGCATAAACCATAAGAATTACTGCGACCGGTTTCTGGCAGATTACGAAAAATGGGGTATGGATGCCATTTTTGGCCGGCCGGAGGAATTTTTGCAGCAAAGCATTGCCTTCATGGCCTGCGAGCGGACGCGGGGGATCAACGCCTTGCGGTCCAATCCGAATATGGTGGGCATCAGTCTGACCGGGGCGGTCGATCAGGGGGATTCCGGCGAGGGGCTGTTCACCACCTTCCGGGAATTCAAGCCCGGCACCATGGATGTGATTTTTGACGGCTGGGCTAAGCTGCGATGGTGCACATTCGTCGAGCCATACAATATCTACGGCGGGAATGAAGTGAAGCTGGAGGTGGTTCTCTCGAACGAAGACCAGTTGCAGTCCGGTGATTATCCGGCCAGGGTGTGGGTATTCGGGCCGGAGAATCAGAAAATATTTGAAAAGGACTTTACCGTAACCATTCCAGAGGGAGAGCCGCCTTTTGCCTTACCAGTTTTCCAGCAGAAAATTGCCGTCAGCGGGCCAACGGGTAAATACCGCCTGGTGGTGGACTTTGTGGACGCTGGGGCGGCTGGGGGCGGCGAATCGGAATTTTATGTGCTGAACAAATCCGAGATGCCGCCGGTTGCCAGCGAACTAGTTCTTTGGGGAGAGGATGCTGAACTGGAAAGATGGCTGAAAGAAAATAAGATTCCCTGTCGGAAATTTGATGCAAGCGCGCCGGTGGAGACAAAGCAGTTAATCCTGGCTGGGGCCGGGGCGGCTGCACCGGGCGGCGAAGCGGCTTTTGCCGATCTGACCCGGCGAATCGAGAACGGCTCCCACGTCATTTTCCTGAACCATGAGATATTCCAGCGGGATCAGGATACCACTGCCTTTTTGCCGCTGGCGGAGAACAAAGGAAAGTTTGGCACACAGGAACAGTGGGTTTATCATACCAACCAGTGGGCCGCCAGCCATCCGGTATTTGACGGCCTGCAGCGGGGCAGTCTGATGGATTATACCTATTATCGGGAGATCATTCCGGACAAGTACCTGATGGAGATCGATAAGCCGGCTGAAGTGATCGCCGGGGGGAATAATGTGACGCGGTGTACGATTTCCAGCGGGCTGATGTGCGCGATATTTGAGCGGGGCCAGGGGCGGTTTCTGATGAATACGATGCTGGTGAAAGAGAATCTGGGCAAGGTGCCGCAGGCGGAACGGCTGCTGCGGAATATGATTAACTATATGGCGATTGTCAAGTAAATACAGGGAGTACTGTGATGCGTAAAGTTTTATCGATCTTGTTTTTTCTGTCTGGATTTTTTCTGCTGCTTTCCTGCGTGAGCGCAAAAGATGTGAGCAGTGAGTCCGTGCTGCTGGACGGGGAGGACTGGAGGCTGGCGATTGATCCGAATCAGGTCGGAAAGGAGCAGAAGTGGTGGGAGTCGGTGCAGGCGGGGGCTAAGCAGACGAAAGTGCCCTGGATCATTCAGGATGCCTTTCCGGGGTATCATGGTCTGGCGTGGTACTGGAAGGAATTTACCGCGCCGAAAAATCCGCACAGGAACGGCCGGTATATTCTGAAGTTCTGGTCGGTTGATTACAAATCGGATATCTGGCTGAATGATGTCAAAGTGGGTGAGTATGAGGGCAGCGAATCGGTATTTGCATTTGACGTGACGGATGTGATCAAGCCGGGCGGGAAAAATCGGCTGGCGGTGCGGGTGCTGAATCCGACGTATGACATGATCGAAGGGATTACGTTGAATCAGACGCCGCATCGCTGCAACGCGATTCCGATGGCACCGGGCAATGGGCCGAATGAGGGCGGGATTCTGGATTCGGTGGAGCTGCTGGTCGTACCGGCGGTGTATATCTCCGATGTATATGTCAAGCCCGATGCCCAAACCGGCGAGTTGGCTATCGAAACAACCGTAGTGAATCCCGGGGAAAAATCCGAGAATCTGGCGGTTGAGTATATGGTAACGCCTTACTATTTTACGAAAGCGATTACATATTATACGGAAAAACAAAAAGTCAAAGGTGACGGCGGTGTATTCAAGGCTTCCCTGAAAATCGATAATCATCGACTCTGGGACGTGGATGATCCCTATCTGTATAATCTCGAAGTTCGTGTCCGGCGAGATGATTCCGATTCGTTTGATGCCTTTACCACGCGGTTTGGATTCCGCGATTTTCGATTTGAAAGCGGTTTCTTCCGGCTTAACGGCAAACGGATCTTCCTGAAAAGCTCGCACGACGGCAACTGTTTTCCGGTAGGCCAGCGGTTTCCGCATGATCCGGCGATGCTGCGGGCAACCCTTTTACAAAGCAAGGTCATGAACATGAATATGATCCGGATTTTCGGGACCAATGGGCATCGCAGCCAGGTGCGGCTCTGCGATGAGATGGGTCTGCTGGTGTATTCTGAGCATCCCGGTTCCTGGCTGCTGGATAATTCAGACTATATGAAGGCGCGGTTCGACGAATCGGTGCGCGGGGCGATCCTGCGGGACCGGAATTATCCTTCGATCGTGATGTGGGGGCTGCTGAACGAGACGTTCGAGGGAGCGGTGCTGGAACATGCCATCGATACGCTGCCTCTGGTTCGTTCGCTGGACGATACGCGGATGGTCATGCTCGATAGCGGCTGGCACGGGTTTGTCTCACCCGGGCTGCATGCGATGAATTACTGGCACGATTTTGTGGATAGCGATATGGAGGAGGATACATTGATTCGTGATCTGAACGAGCAGATCAGCCGGTTTCATATCATCGGACCGTTCGAGAACGCCAATGACCGGGACGGCAGCGCCGGCCTGAAGGCGGTTTTCCCGCCCGAAGAAAAAATCGACCTGACCGCCAGCTACGATGGTAAAAACGGCAAGATTACCTGGAAGGAAGTGCAGATCAAGGCAGGGGATTATTATGACCTGCTCAAGCATGTCGATACCCGCAGAAATATCACGGCGTATGCCTATACCATGATTGATTCACCGGTTGACGCCACGGTTCTGCTGCGGGTAAAAAGCGATGACGGCATGGCGGTATGGGTCAACGGCCAGCAGCTTTTATGCCGGGAGGTGGTGGGGACGGCGCTGTTTTCGCCGCTGAAGATTCCGGTGACGCTGAAAAAGGGCAGAAATGAGCTGCTGATTGAGGTGGACCAGGGTTGGGGTTGGTGGGGATTCACAGTTGAGTTCTACTCGGATCTTTCTCCGCTGGTCGGGTATAACGGCACGGAACGTACCATGATGGAAGACAATATGGAGATCAAGGTCGGCCATCTGGTGATGAAACCCAAAAAGGCCGCCAATGGGGATACGGTTTATAGTGCGGTGCGCTGGACGGCGGATAAAACGGATGAGTATGACATTAAAGCTCTTTTCAAAAGTGCCTGTCAGGGGACCACGGCGGATGTATATGTGCTCCAGGACGGCAAGATTATTTGTCAGGATGCTGTGAATCTGAACGGCCGTGGCAGCGAAGTGGGTTATAACGGCAAGTTGAAAGTCGAAAAAGGGCAATCCCTTGATTTTGCGGTCGGGTATGGGTCGGACAAATATGAAACGGATCTAATCGATCTGCTGGCGGATATTTCTTCTGCGGACTCGCAGACGACATATAATCCAGCCCGGCAGTTCAGCAAGCAAGACAATTCCGGCGATCTCTGGCAGTATGGTTATATTCGAACCACCGGTGACAAGTCTATTGAGGAAGGGACATTTACGCGGTATCAAAAACCGGGTATGTATCAGGGGTACCGGTTTGCGATCACGGGGAATTTCAGCAATCCCGGTTCGAATCTCTGGCAACAGGGTTTTCTGGATGTCCATCCCTATAAGGGCGCTCCGCATACCCGGGATACGATAACACAGATGCGGTCGGCGGATATGTACTGGAACCGCGACCTGGGCAAACCCATGCCGATCTTCGCTTCGGAATATGGAGTTGGGTCGGCGATTAACCTGCCGCGTATCCTGCGGCAATATGAACAGCTCGGCAGGCCGGACATCGAGGATCCCAAGCCCATTCGGAAGGATTATGAAAAATTTCTGAAGGACTGGAACAACTGGAAGATGGCAGAGGTTTTTGCCCGGCCGGAAGAGTTTTTCGAGCAGAGTGTCGCCCGCATGGCTTCGCTGCGGGAAGAAGGAATCAACGCATTACGGGCTAATCCGTATCTGGTTGGCTATAGTCTGACGGGTACCACCGATGCGGCCATGTCGCCGGTGGGTGAGGGTCTGGTATCTTTTTTCCGCGAGTTAAAGCCCGGCACGGTGGATGTGATGGCGGATGTGTTTTCGAAACTGCGCTGGTGTAATTTCGTGGAGCCGGTGCATATCTACAGCGGCGATAAGGTAAATCTGGAAACCGTGCTGGCCAATGAAGATCAATTGCTGCCGGGCGAATATCCGGTGCGGGTCATGGTAGTCGGGCCGGATCATGAGGTGGTGTTCCAGAAGTCGGTCACCTTTACCGTTCCCAATTATGAATCGGGTAAAGAACCTTCTTATGTGATTCCGGTCTTCAAAGAGGATGTGTTAATTGAAGGTCAAACGGGCCGATATCGTTTTATTGTGGATTTTGAAAAAGGAGCCGCGGCGGCGGGCGGTACCTTTGTATTCCATGTAATGCGGCGGGAAGAGATGCCCGCGGTGGAGGCGGAAGTGGTTCTCTGGGGTGAGGATGAACAACTGTTCAACTGGCTCAAAGAAAATCATATCAAGATCAGCCGGTTTGATAAAAATATTGCTGATAAACGTCAGGTGATTCTGGCAGCGGGTGCGCCCGCATCTCCGGGTGGCGCCGAAGTATTCCGGGACCTCGCCCAACGTATGGCTCGCGGCTCATCCGTAATCTTCCTGATGCCCGAAATATTTAAGAAAGATAATGAACCGCTCGGCTGGGCGCCGTTGGCGAAGAAAGGCGAAGTAGTCTATATGCCGCACTGGGTCTATCATGTCGATGACTGGAACCGGATTCATCCGGTTTTTGGCGGCCTGCCCTGCGGCGGTTTGACCGATTGGCGGTATTATCGCGATATGACGCCGACGAATGCCTGGGTTAGTACCGAGCGGATTCCGGAGGAAGTGCTGGCGGCGACCATCGACGCCTCGTTCGGCTACAACTCCGGCCTGCTGCTTTCGCGGTATAATCTGGGAACGGGTGAGTTTTTCCTGAGTGTGTATCCGATCCGGCAGCGGCTGGGTGTCGATCCGGTGGCGGAACGGATGCTGCGTAATCTGTTAAACTACGCCGGCCGGAATATCTCCCAGCCGCTCTCTGAGTTGCCGGCTGATTTCGAAGAAGAGATGAAAAAAATTGGATATTAATGCAAACGGATTACAGGTATAAAATAAATCAAATGATCAATAAGCGTGTTATTTCACTGGATGGTATATGGCAGGTCTGCGGTTATCGGGATACCGCAGAAGCAAAAATTACTCTGGATGCCCGGGTGCCGGGTCAGATTCATGATGATCTGATCCGGGCGAAGAAAATTCCCGATCCGTTTTGGCGGAATCAGGCCCAGCAGTGCCAGTGGGTGGAGGATTATGACTGGTGCTACCGCAAAGAATTTGAATGCCCGGCGGATTTCGCCGGGGACTGGCAGGTGCTGGAGTGTGAGGGTCTGGATACCTTTGCTGCGATTCGGCTGAACGGTGTGGAAATCGGCCGCTCGGATACTATGTTCATTCCGTATCGGTTTGAGGTAACCGGCAAGTTAACAAAGGGGAAAAATATTCTGGAGGTGGATTTTCAGTCACACCAACGCGCCCTGGCGGGCAAGCCGTCGGACAAATATTTTTCCTGCTTTTCCGGGGACCGGGTTTTTGCCCGGAAAATGCAGTGCGGATTCGGCTGGGACTGGGTCCACCGGCTGGTGACTTGCGGGGTTTGGCGGCCTATTCGGCTGGTGGGCTATTCCCAGGCCCGCATCGAGGACGTTTATATTTCCACGCCGGTGGTACAAAATGAGCGAGCGGAGGTTCGGGTCGAACTTACCTTGGAGCAGCGAGCGGAGCAGGGGATCAAAGCCCTCATCGTTTTGAAAGATGCCAATGGAAAAGTGGCAGCAAAAAAACAAATTGAAAAGATTGATAATTTTTCGTCCTGTTCCTTTCCGATTGATTCACCTCAATTATGGTGGCCCAACGGACAGGGGGAGCAGCCGCTCTATAGCTGCGAGGTGACTTTGTTCAACACGGAGGGGAATATTGTGGATGAAAAAAAGATTTCCTTTGGTATTCGGACGGTCGAACTGGACATGACAACGGATGACCAGGGCTGCGGCTTTATCCTAAAAATCAATGGCAGGCCAATCTTTTGCAAGGGCGGCAACTGGGTGCCGGCGGATCCGTTCCCCTCCCGCATCTCCGACGCGAAATACCAGCGGCTGATTGCCCAGGCGGCCCGGGCGCATATCAATATGCTGCGCGGCTGGGGCGGCGGTATTTATGAGCCGCCGGCTTTCTGGGATGCCTGCAACCGGCACGGGATTCTGATTATGCAGGATTTCATGCTGGCCTGTGCGGATTACCCGGAAGAGGATCCGGAGTTTATGCAGCAGTTGGAAAAAGAATTTACCCTGGCGATTAAGGTACTGCGGAATCACCCCGCCCTGGTCCTGTGGACCGGCGGCAATGAGTTGGGGATGAATTCGGATCCGAACTCCAATTATTCCGGCCGGAAAATCGCCGAGCAGGTCAGCGGCCCGTTATGCCAGAAGCTCGATCCCGCCCGCCCGTTTTTGCCCACCAGTCCCTGGGGCGGCAAAACCAACAACGACCCAGCCTGGGGCGATTCGCACACCTCCGCCTGGTACGATACCGGATTTCTGCTCTCGGATATGCGGGATTACCGCCGGCGAATCAGCGATTGTACCTTCCGGTTCGCCAGCGAATCGGCCATTGTCGGAGCGCCGCCGCTGCATTCCCTGCGTAAATTCCTGAGTGAGGATGACATCTTTGGCCCGGATAAAACCCTGTGGGAGTACCGGACCAAGGACAATCCGTATAATGGGATCGATACCATGACCCATTATGATATGCTGGTCAAAACCGCTGAGCAGCTTTATGGCAAAACGAAGGACAAAAAATTGCATCTGCGGCATATGGAATATGTCCAGTGCGAGTGGATTCGGCTGGCGATGGAAGCGGCCCGGCGGCGGATGTTTTTCAGCAGCGGGCTTTTGTTCTGGATGTTCAATGACTGCTGGCCGGCCAGCGGCTGGAGTATGCTGGATTATTACGGCTATGCCAAGGCCGGCTGGTACGGCATGAAACGGGCCTGTGTCCCGGTAATCGCCGCCCTGGCACCAGTCGGCAACCATGTGGAGTTATGGATTGCCAGCGATCTGGCCAAAGACGCATCCATCCCGTATCGGCTGTTGCTTCAGCCATTCTCCGCTTCGGCCCAAATCCTGGCGGAAGGAACCATTGGGGCAAAAGCCAATAGTTCTCAAAAAGTGATAGATTTGCCTTGCGAAAAATTAAAACCAGATTGCCTGCTGGTTTGCGATATTGTCAGTCCCTACGGAACGGATCGAACCGCTTTCTATCCCGGTCCTTTGCACGATGCGATTTTGCCCCGGACCCGATTGCAGGTTTCCCAGTCCAGCCGCGGCAGCCGGGGCCAGGTTCGTATTACAGCCGAAAATTATGCCCGGGTGGTTACGCTGGAAGGTGATCTGGATTTCAGCGATAATTATTTTGACCTGTTGCCGGGCGAAAGCCGGGAAATCACCTGGACCTGCCCGGCAGGAAAATTTGACGGACCTGTAAATGTGATTTGCTGGAATCAGTTGGAATAAACGAAAGGAATCCTATGAAAATTATGGTTTTATTGCTGGTTTTGTCGTGTACGGTTGGCTGTATGGCAGAGGAGGATTTTCTGGAGGCCAGAGGCTCCGAGCTGTATCTTAACGGCAAGGTGTACCGGGAGATCGGATTTAATAAATTTGACCTGCTGCATCAATCCCTTCTGTGCCAGGAAGAGCAGTGGCAGCAGACGAACCGGGAGATAGTAACCAAAGATCTGGAAGCCTTGCACCAGCATGGATTTAAAATTATACGATTTATTGGCGGCCCTTTTTACCCGGCGGATTTCGATCATTATTTTTTCCATAAAGACAGCGAAATCCAGGCGGCGAAACGGGAAATCTATTTTAAACGGTATGATCGAATCCTGGATCTGTGCGACCGTTATGAAATCAAGGTAATCCCCTCGCTGATCTGGTGGAACGCCGCCTTTGCGGACCTCGGCGGCCATTCCATGCATGAGGGAGTGGTGAATCCGCAGTCAGCGGCCCGGCAAAAAATGAACGAATACATTGCGGCGGTGGTGGAGCGGTACAAGGATCGCCCGACCATTGCCATGTGGGAGCTGGGCAACGAATGGAACCTGCAGGCGGATTTGCAGTTCAAAGACGGGGCGATTGGCAACTATGAAAGAAACCTGGCGCCGCCGGTCATCGTTCGCGATAACACGAATAATTTTAATTCGGAGGAGTTGGCCCGGATGACGCAGCAACTGGCGGAACTGATTAAATCGATTGATAAAAATCATCTGGTCACTACCGGCCATTCCTCCCCTCGCACCGCCTCCGTGCATCTGCTAAGGGCTGCCAAAGCCAATTTGCCCCTTGACTGGACCCATGATACTCAGGAAGAATTAACCGAATACCTGCAAATGACGCATCCGGATCCTATCGACGTGATTAGTATCCATTATTATGAAGAGGCGATGGAATGCTTTCGCTCCGAGGGCGGCCACGGCAATCCGGACAATCTGGGATTATTCATGCAGGCCTCTCAGCAGATCGGCAAGCCCATGATGATCGGCGAGATCGGCATGTACAAAAAAATGGATGATGCAATAGAGGATTACCGTAAGCCCGGCTGCCTGCCTTACATCGAGGCCTGCCTGCAGGAAATTGTGAAAAATAAATACCCTCTCACGTTGTACTGGACCTATCATGACAGCATCATCGGCCGGGGAGAACAGCACTGGAGTCTGGAATACGGCAAGACGGACGAAGTCCTGAAACGAATCGAACAAGCCAACCGGGACATCAAAAAATGAAATGGAAAGCCAAATGGATCTGGTGCCACCGCCGCCGCTATAATCAATATAACGATGCGATTGCGGCACGAACGCAATTTCGAGTGCCTGCCTTTCGCAAGGCGGAAGTGCATATCACAGCCGATACCTTTTATCGTTTGTACATCAATGATGTCTGGGTGAACGATGGTCCGGCCCGGGCCTGGCCGGAACATTTTTCCTATGATTCGATAGACATTAGCGCCTATTTAAAAAAAGGCTTAAACGAAATAAAAATAATCGCCCGCTATTTTGGTGTGGGTGATTTTCACCATGTGCCGCAGCAGGCCGGTTTATTGGCTCAGATCGACATCACAGCCGCCCATGGCAAAGTAAAGACTATCCCCACCGATTCCACCTGGCAGGCGGCGGATTATCGGCCGTTGCTACAGAATACTCCCAAGGCCAGCATTCAGATGGAACCGGCGGAGTTTTACGATGCCCGCGCGGCGGAAAAGTTAGTGTTTCACAAGGCCACGGTTTTATTCCCGGCCGATGGTGGTCCCTGGCAGGACCTGACCCGGCGCAAGGTCCCCCTGTTGAACCGTAAAGAAATCTATTTTACCCGTTTCCTGTCCGCCCAGGCGGTGGAAGCTCCCGGTGATTATTGGTGTCTGCCCTTTCGCAACCTGATCCATCCCCGCCGGATGGAAGCCAATCGGTATGTTCATTGCCCCTTTATCCTGACGAGTATTCTGCACGCCCGCAAAAAGACCCGTGTGCAGTTTGACGTCATGGATTCGCTAGGAAACCGGCATTCGGTTTTTATTGATGGCAAATCCGACAAAACCAATTCTTTTCATCTTTCACCCGGTAAACATATGGTGCTGTTGGTGTGGAACCAGTTATCGCATATCACGGATATTTCCCTTCGTCTGATCCACGAAGACAGAGCCGTGCTGCGAAATCCGATTCAGCCGAACTATGAAAATCCGTGGTGTTTTATCCCCTTTCAGGAATATGCGTTTGTCAGCAACGATAGGAACTGGCTGCATTTTATGACCAGTCGCCCGGAACTGGCGGAAAAAGTGCAAAAGTTCCAGCAGCTTTCGGAAAATCTGGTGAACCAAAGCAAAACCAGCCGGGATGTGAAAATCCTTTTCGGCAATCGAGCCAAACTCATGCCCTCCAGCCGGATGTTTGCCCGGGATCATTATCACCGGTTCATTTCCCAGCAGCCTTTGCTGGATGTAACAGTCCCCGTTGACAATCCGGCGGGTCTGATCCATGAAAATCCGGAGATAACTACGGTGTATCCTTCCAGCCAGGGTACGGTTCAGCTTTGGTACGATCTGGGCCGGCAAAGTTGCGGTTATTATCACTTCGAACTAACGACCGAAGAAAATGGGGAAATAGATCTCTATGGTGTGGAATACCTCACCCCGGATGGTCAAATCCAGCATACCCTCATCAATCGCAACGGAATGACCTATATCACTCAAAAGGGGCTGAACCGCTATGTCAGCCTGAAACGCCGGTCCGGGCGGTATATTTTCATAACCCTGCGCAATTTCCGCCGGCCGGTTCAGATTCGCCGGTTGGGAGTGATCGAATCTTTGTATCCGGCGGAATATCAGGGGGCTTTCACGTGCAGTGATGAATCGTTGAACCGGATCTGGGACATCTCCGCCCGGACTCTGGAATTGTGCATGGAAGATACTTTTACCGACTGCCCTTTGTATGAGCAAACCCTCTGGGTGGGCGATGCCCGGAATGAATCGTTATTCGCCTATACCCTTTTCGGCGGCAGCGATATCGCCCGCAATAGCATCGAAATCACCGCCCAGTCGCTGGAGCGGTTCCCTATAACCGGCTGCCAGGTGCCTTCCGGCTGGGATTGCCTTCTGCCGGCCTGGAGTTTCCTTTGGGGGATTTCGGTCTGGGAACATTACTGGTACACCGGTGATGCTAAGTGGCTGAGAAAGCTATGGCCCGCAGTCCTGAAAAATCTGCAAGGGGCTTTTACTTTCATTGATAAGAATAGTTTGTTCACCGCCGATTTCTGGAACTTTTTCGACTGGGCCAGGATCGATCAGGACCATGAGTGTGTCCTGCATAACAGCATGTTCCTGATCGGAGCCATTGACGCGGCGGTTCAATGTGCGGCCACCCTGCAAAAGGACCGCTTTGCCGATTCACTTAAGAAAAAACGCCGGGAACTGACTTCTGCTATTAACCAACTTTGGGACAAAAAACGAAAATGCTATCCCGACAGCATCCATGAAGACGGCACAGTCAGCCCTTCCGCCTCGCAGCATACCAGCTTCCTTTCCCTCCTCTATGATATAGTTCCCGCCCGTTCCCGCCGGGATGCGATTCGAAATATCGTGAATCCCCCGCCGCAAACCACTTGTGTCGGTTCTCCCTTCGCCATGATGTTTTTGTTTGAAGCCATGGAAAAGCTGGGCATGGAGAAGGAAATTATTCAGTCCATCCAGAATGACTATACTCCCATGCTGCGCTTAGGAGCGACCACCGTTTGGGAAAGTTTCGCGCGGGGAACGCTGGTAAAAAATGAATTTCCCACCCGCAGCCACTGTCACGCCTGGTCCTCCGCCCCGGTCTATTTTCTCAGCCGCATTATTCTTGGTCTGCGGCCAACCTCTCCCGGCTGCCGCGATTTCGAGCTTAGCCCTCACCCCCTGAACCTGCAATTTGCCCACGGGTCGGTCGCCACTCCGCTGGGGCCTGTTTCCGTGCAATGGCAGCGGGAGGGTCGAACCATGAATATCACCTGTCAGGCACCAAAGGAGATACAAATTCACTTTAAACGCAACGATTCGCTTAGGGGATTATCTTTAAAAATGGAAAGGAAATAAATTATGGCCAATCAAAATCCCACACCGCCAGCCGATCGAGTACCCGCCAGCCGGAAAATCGCCTGGAGCTGCGGCACGTTTACCGATACTTTTATGGCAAATGGCCTGGGCTATCTTACCATGAACATCTATAATGTTGCCTTGGGTGTTGATCCTCGTTTTCTGGGCTGGGCCATGGCACTGCCGCGTATGTGGGATGCCGTATCGGATTCCTTGATTGGGAATATCTCGGACAATACCCGTAGCCGATTCGGTCGGCGCAAGCCCTTCATTTTTCTAGGGGCGATTCTGTGTGGTTTGTTTTTCGCCCTGATCTGGATGCCTCCTTTGGGTTTGAGCAAAACCGGCATCGGGATTTATTTTATGATTCTGGCGTTTTTGTATTACACCGCTTATGCCATCTTTTCGGTCCCCTGGGGGGCAATGGGACTGGAGCTTACCCTGGATTATCATGAACGCACCCGGGTGATGGCGTATCGTATTTTTATTGCCGCTCTTTTTGGTACCCTGTTGGGGGCGTTATGGTGGTTAGCGTTCCAGTTGGGCGGTGGTGATGATGTCAAAGGCATTCGGTATGTAGGAATAATCTTTGGATTCTTAATTGCTGGATTTGGCATCATTCCCACTCTTTTTGTGCAGGAAAAAACCGCTGTCCAGAGTCAGCAGAAAATTTCCTTTGTAAAAGCATTTTCTGTGACATTCTCTAATAAAACCTTTCTTCTTCTGGGCATCATCACTTTTTCTCTCATGCTGGGTTTGTTTCTTGCTAATCCTCTGGCATTGTACATTAACATATCATATGTTTATAGCGGTGATAAAGAAGCGGTTTCCTTATTAAACATGGTGGCTGGCGGTGTTTTCCAAATAACCGGTCTGTTACTAACTCCCGCTGCCGCCTGGTTTGGGATTAAGGTTGGCAAAAAGAAAGCCCTGCTGGCCGGCCTGGCGCTGGTGGTAATCGGATACTGCACGAGCTGGTTTTTCTATACGCCCAGATTTCCTTATCTGCAGCTACTTACCCTGGCCATCTGTGCGCCGGGCCTGTCCTGTATCTGGGTTTTTACTAACTCCATGCTGGCGGACATCTGCGATATGGACGAACTGAAAACCGGCCTGCGGCGCGAAGGGATGTATAGTGCCATGTATGCCTGGTTCTGCAAGGCCGGGGTTGCCGCTACCCTGGTTTGCAGCGGCTACATCATCACCTGGTCCGGATACAACGCTGATCTGGCTAAGCAAAATGCCGCCACGATCCTGAATATGCGGATCCTGTATGCCGCAGTCCCCATCTTTTTCATCTCCCTGGCCTTTATTCTGACTCTTTTCTATTCATTAACCGAAGAAAAAACCAGCGAAATCAGGCAGCAGATCAATCAGAGAAAAATACAAGGCGGTTCAGAAAATCCCGGCGATATCGCACGGTAAGGCGACTTATGAATAACGCGGAACGATTTCGGAAAGTTTTATGTTTTGAACCCGTGGACCGGCTGCCGGTGATCGAGTGGGCGCCCTGGTGGGATCAGACGCTGCGCCGCTGGTATCAGGAAGGTCTGCCCCGCACTCTCACGGACAACACCCTTATCGCCGAACATCTGGGCTTGGATAGTATGCGGCTCTACTGGGCCAGAGCGCTTTCGCCGGCTCTGCCCCAGCCGCCCTGCTACGGCGCCCCTGTCATCGCCGGCGAAACCGAGTATCTGCATTACAAAAATACGAATACCCTTTTTTCCGATCACCCTTTTGATGAGAACGACATGCAGCAGTGGACGCCGAAGATCAGAGACGGACAAACCATTATGTGGGCGGCCTTGGAAGGTTTCTTCTGGCACCCTCGAAACTTGCTGGGAATCGAACCGCATTTATACGCCTTCTATGACCAACCCGCCCTGATGCACCGGATCAACGAGGATTTGCTGCAATACCACATGAAAACGCTGGACCTGCTCTGCCAGTCCGCCACACCCGTATTTATCACCCTGGCTGAAGACATGTCCTACAATCACGGCCCGATGCTCTCGAAGGATTTGTTTGACGAGTTTCTTGCACCCTATTACCGCCGGCTGATTCCGGAGATCAAGAAACGCGGCATCATCCCCCTGATCGATTCCGACGGGGATATTTACCCGCTGATCCCCTGGCTCCTCGATGTCGGCTTTGAAGGGTTGCTGCCCCTGGAACGCATGGCCGGCGTTGATATTAACAGGATCCGAAACGAATATCCCGATTTCAAGATGATAGGCGCTTTTGACAAAACCATCATGCACCGGGGGCAGGCAGCTCTGGAACAGGAGTTTGAACGGATTCGGCCGGTCATGCAATCGGGCGGCTATGTTCCCGGCGTGGACCATCAAACCCCGCCGGAAGTCTCACTGGCCAATTACCGGGATTATATTGCCCTGCTCAAAAAATTCAGCACGATTTAATTACCATGGACATACGATACCATGCTCCCCATGTCCACCATCTGTTCAGCACCATAGCTTACCTGTTTTTGGGCGAGCTTTTTGAGGTTAGTCGCCGAAGGAGGTGCCGATAGCGCGGGCGGCGTGGACCAGTTGGTTATCGGGGTTCACCGTGCGGATGCGTCCGGCGACCTGGGACAGGGGGATATCGGCCAGTTCGCCTTTCTGGCGGACGACCAGGCGATTGGTTTTTCCTTGCATAAGGAGTTCAAGGGCATAATTGCCGAAGCTGGTAGCCAGGGTTCGGTCGAAGGCAGAGGGAGTTCCGCCGCGCTGGACATGGCCGAGGATGACGGAACGGCATTCCAGTTTGGTTTTGGCTTCGATCTGGTTGGCCAGGACTGTGGCGATACCACCGAGCCGCAGAGGGTCGGGGGAATCCTTAATGATTTTCTGGATAACCATTTTTCCGCCTTTGGGCATGGCACCTTCGGCGACAGTGATAATACTGAAGCGTTTTCCATGCCGACTGCGCTGCAAGACATGGTTGCATATTAAGTCGAAATCATAAGGGATTTCGGGAATGAGGATAATATCACTGCCGGAGGCGACCCCGGCATGAAGAGCTATCCAGCCGGCATAGCGGCCCATGACTTCGACAATCATGACGCGATGATGGCTGGAAGCGGTCGTGTGAACCTTATCGATGGCTTCGGTGGCGGTCACTACAGCGGTGTTAAAGCCGAAGGTGACTTCCGTGCCGTAGAGGTCATTATCGATGGTTTTGGGTACGCCCATGAAGGGCAGGCCTTTTTCGGCCAGGCTGGCGGCGCCGGACATGGTGCCATCTCCGCCGATGCAGACGATGGCGTCGATACCCATTTCCCGGGCATTATAGACACAGTTATCACGGACATCGGTGATTTTTTTTTGTCCGTTAAAGTACATAGGGAACTTGCTGGGATTGGCCTTATTGCTGGTGCCGAGGATCGTGCCGCCCTGGGTAAGGATATTGCTGACATCTTCCGGGCGGAGAACACTCATATGTTTTTCGATCAGGCCGAGGAAACCATCCTGGATGCCCAGTACGGTCAGGCCATATTTATTGATGGCGGTTTTGGTAACGGCCCGGACGACGGCGTTGAGGCCGGGGCAGTCACCCCCGCCGGTCAGAACGCCGATGGTTTTGATCTGGGTTTTCGAGGATTTGGCTACAGAGGGGTGGTTTTTGGTTTTCACCTGTTTCTTTTTGGCGGCCATTTTTGCACCTTTCAGCAAGTTTTTGGGTCTTATAATTATGGGAAACCTGTTTTGTTTAATACACTTGGTATTATCATCGGTAATTGGGGAGGGAAGATTCAGTGGAAAGATGGGGGCGAAGAGCGTTTTTTCGCTGGTAATCCCGTTTTTGGTCATTATAATAAGGCCGAAATGAAATATCGTAAGGTCATTGTTAATAAAGGACTTCTGTGAACCGTGCTTTTGCGGGAAAGCGAAGGCGGCGGCAGGGCAGCCAGTGAAGCAGGATCAAGGACAGAACAAGATTAACCATCAGGCAAAAAATTTCGAGCGGCAGGGCAGAATGGCTGGGTGCGGCCTGCTGGCAGGGTATGTGGTGCTGTTGACGGCGATTTTAGCGAAAGCGGGATTCGGAGAGGAAGCCGAGGCATTGCAAGCAGATGCTTTGCGAATCACAGCCCAGTATGGGCAGACGTTTCGGACGGCAGATGGGGAAAATGCGGTGGTATTGCAGGGAAATGTAATCGTGCGGGGTGAAGGCCGGCAGATTGCAGGAGATAAGGCGGTGGTCTGGATCCGGCGGGTGGGTTCAGAAGGGAAAGGGACCCGGCAGAATTTGCTGGCGGTGTATATGGAGGGCAATACGCGGGCGGATTTGAGGGAAAAGGACCGGCGGATTGAGCCGGAGGAGAAGACCGGCGGGATGCTGATGGTTTTTCAAACGGGCAGCCGGATTTATCTGACGGCGGAAACGCTGGTGGACAAGCCGGGAACGGATTTGCCGATTTATCAAACGGGATTGAAACTGCGGCAACAACAGAGCCAGCCGGAAGAGGTGGTTGAGCCGACGGTTTCGGAGGCGGGGAAAGAGACCGAACCTTCTGAGGCGCCGGCCAAGGTGGAACCGGTGGGGAAAGAGATCGGGCCTTCCGAGGAACCGGTTAAGGCAGAACCGGCGAAGCCGGCGGAACCAGTAAAACCGGCGGAACCGGAGGTTCAGGTGATGGAGATGACGGAGGAGCTGGAAAGCGGGGAACCGGTTCATATTGTGCCGTATGGTCCGTTCCAGTCGCAGAAGCAGCCGGACGGGTCGGATGTGTTTCTGGCGACGGATGGGATTTATGTGTACCGGCATTTGGCGCAGGAAGATATGCTGCTGGAACTGAAGGCGGAAAATGCGGTGATTTTTTATTCGCAGGAGAAGATACTCCAGCTTGCTTCGGAGAAGAAAAACCGGCCGGAAGAACCGAATACAGAGGCGAATCAGCGGGATATTGATTTGTTTCTGGGGCAGGCGGTTACGGGGGTGTATCTGGAGGGGGATGTGCTGCTGCAAGGGGGAGAATATAAGATTACGACGGAACGGCTATATTATGATTTTATGCGGAACCGGGCGTTGATTTTGAACGGGACGATGCGGATGACGGCGCCGCAGAATGAGGGGCCGATTTTTGTGCGGGCGGAGAAGATCCGGCAATTGAGCCTGAATCAATTTTCGGCGGAGAAGGTGAAGATCAGTACGGATGAGTTTTATAAGCCGCACGTATCATTGCGGGCGGAGACGGTGGAGCTGACGACACTGAATGAAAAAGGGGAAGCGCCGGCCACCACGGAGGAATTGGATCGAATCAAATATGATATACGGAATACCACGGCGAATGTGGATGAGGTGCCGATTTTCTGGTGGCCTCGGCTGGCAGGGGAGGGTTCGCCGGCGAAAGTGCCGCTCAAGAGTGTGCATACCAGTTACGGATCGGACTATGGGATGAGTCTGGAGTCGGAATGGAAGCTGGCCTCGATGCTGGGGTTGACGGAACCGAAGGGAGTGGATTTGACGCTGCGAGCGGATGAGTTCAGCAAACGGGGACCGGGGACCGGGATTGATATGGATTATACCTCCGCCTCGAATTTTGGGAATTTGAAGACGTATCTGGTACATGATACGGGCGAGGATAGTCTGGGCCGTCTGAATTCCCGTGATGACCTTGTGCCGGAAGATCCGCTGCGCGGCCGGGCGACGTGGCAGCATCGGCAATTTTTTCCCCATGACTGGCAAGGGACGTTTGAAATCAGCTATTTTAGCGATCCGGAGTTTCTGGAAAGCTGGGAAGAACGGGAATTCGATACGGAAAAGGAGCAGGAAACGCTGGTCTATTTCAAGCAGCAGCGGAACAACTGGGCGGTTGATTTTCTGAATAAATGGCAATTGAACGATTTCGATTATACCATGACGGAATTGCCGACGGCGGGACATCATATGGCCGGCCAGGATTTGTTCGAGAAATTTACCTATTACCATGACGGGTATGTTTCGCGGATCAGCGAGCGGGCGGGAAGCCGGGAAGTGTCGGGTTTTGACGGGCGGGAGGATAGCATTCTGCCGGATATGCTGGATCAGAGTGATTACGCCTTAGGGGTGAGCCGGCATGAAGTGGGGCTGCCGCTGCAGGCGGGAGATTTTAAGCTGGTGCCGACGGCAATCGGGACATTTGCGTATGATGATATGAATCTGGATGAGAATCATAATTTTGTGCAGGGAGCGGGCGGGATGCGGGCCAGTACCCAGTTTTGGCATGTGGATGATACGGTCCAGTCCCGGTTCTGGGATCTGGACCGGATTCGCCATGTCATTACACCGGAGGCCAGTGCCTTCTGGGTAGATTCGGACCTGGAGGAAGCGGAGTCACAGGATGTATTTAATTTCGCCTTGCGGCAACGATGGCAGACGATGCGGGGCCGGGAAGGAGAAAAACGCAGCGTGGATTTTCTGCGATTGGATACCTCGGTTACGCTGGTGAATCATGATGTGGATGACTTTGACTTGCCGAACCGTTTTTACTTTTCGACACCGGAACCGCAATATGGCAAACAGCCGATTCTAAACAGCGATCTGGCAAATCTGGATTTGGCCCGGCGGGAACAGATCAATCAGACCCTGAGCGATCATACGCAGGTGGACTGGACGTGGCTGATGTCGGATACGACGGCTTTGGTGGGAGACATGAATAACAATGTTCATGACGGGGTGATCAGTCAGGCCAACGCCGCCATTGCGGTTCAGCGAACACCGCGGATGAGTTATTATGTGGGGACGCTTTATTTGCGTAACGGGGATCCGTTTCGCAACCAGTATGAATATTTTCTGGATAAGGGTACGCTGGACAAGCGGATTCGCAACGCGGACAGCCACTTCTTGACAACGGGAACCAGTTATCAACTGAATCGCAAATATACCTTCTCTGTGGCCCATCAATATGACATTGATCGGGGCAGCGACGCTTATACTCAGGTGGTGATCATCCGGAAGTTTCCGCACTGGTATGGTGCGTTCAGTTTCGGGCTGGATGCCATTCGCGACAGTTTGTCCTTTTCCGTGAGTTTCTGGCCGGAAGGGACCGATCAAATTGCCCTTGGGTCCCGGCGATTTACCCGTCTGACCCGCTGAAAAAGGGAAAATTTCAAAAAAAATAGGGAAAAAAAGGCGGACATGGGAAAAAACAAGCCTATAATCGGAATCGTTGGCGGAATGGGATCAGGTAAAACCACAGTTGCCGGGTTATTTTCCGGTTTAGGTTGTGCGGTTATCAGTGCGGATGAACTCAATCATGAGTTGCTGCGGAAAAAAGATGTAATCGATCAGATAGTTGCCATATGGGGTCCGGGCGTAGTGGGAGAGTCCGGCCAAATAGATCATAAAGTCTTGTCAGATAAGGTGTTTGCCAATAAGGAGGAGTTGGACAAATTAATGTCTTTACTGCATCCTCTGATCCAGCGGCGTCAGGACGAATTGATTGAAAAGTACCGTTCTGATGGTAAGATAGCGGCAATCATATTGGACGTACCATTGTTGTATGAGGTTGGCTGGCAGGAGTATTGCGATGCGGTGGTATTTGTCGCCTGTGACGAAGAGAAACGCTACGCCCAGCTAGCCAAACGAGGTCATTGGGACCGGGCAAAGATAAAAAAAATAGAAAATTTTCAAATAGCGCTGGACAAGAAGGCCCAAATGTCCGAATATATCGTAGAGAACAAATCTAGTATCCCCGATTTGGCTAAACAAGTCGCTAAATTACTTATTTTGGTACTAGAAAAAGAATGAAGGCTTCCTGTTAGACGGGTTTCGTAAATCGGTGTATGGGAAGTGGCCCGGGGTGGGCGTTACTTAGCGAAAAAAGTTAAGTAATTATTACCTCATAAGTTAAATCAACTGATTCTGACAAATAAACAGTTGAGGAAAAATCAAGCCTGAAGGTTCACCCGGAAAAATGAGAAAACGGGATTTCAAGCAGAATTGTAGGAAGACAGATGACAAAAGCTAAAGGAGCAGATTCAATGGCCAAGGCCAGTACGAAAAAGAAGACGACTAAACGAAAAAGTTCGAAAAAAGAAGAGCCTCTGATGGAGGATGCGGTAGAGCAAGAAGAAACGGAAACAGCCGTTTTGGAGGCCGAGCCAGAGCCTGAATTTAAATTGGAAGTCGAACCAAAAGCGGATGCCCAGCCGGTAGTGGAAGAGAAGGCGCCGGAGGAAAAGAAAGAGAAAGAAAAGCCCCGTTCTTCCATTGATGAGGAGACGCACGCGAAATATGAAGAGGTGAAGAAAGGGGAGCTTCATATCACGGATCTTCAGAAGATGACGGTGGAGAAGCTGCACGATCTGGCCAAGGAGCAGGGGCTGGTGGAATACACAGGCCTGAAGAAGCAGGAACTGATCTTCAAGATTTTGAAGGAGCGGATTCAGCAGAACGGGATGATGTATGGGGAGGGGGTGCTGGAGTTATTGCCGGACGGGTTCGGATTTTTGCGGAGTCCGGATTATAATTATCTGCCGTGTCCGGATGATATTTATGTTTCGCCGTCGCAGATTCGCCGGTTTGGCTTGCGGAACGGGAATATTCTGGCCGGGCAGATTCGCCCACCGAAGGAGTCGGAGAAATATTTTGCGCTGCTGCGGGTGGAGGCCATCAATTACGAAGATCCGGAAGTCTTGACGGAGAAGGTGGTGTTTGAAGATTTGACGCCGCTGCATCCGGAAGCACGTTTTTATCTGGAGACATCGCCGCAGGAAATCAATATGCGGATTGTGGATATTGTGACTCCGATCGGCAAGGGACAGCGGGGTTTGATAGTGGCCCCGCCGCGGACCGGCAAAACGGTTCTGTTGCAGAAGATCGCTAATGCCATTAGTACGAATCATCCGGATGTCGACCTGATTATTCTGCTGATTGATGAACGGCCGGAAGAAGTGACGGAAATGGAGCGGGCGACGGCGGATGATGTGGAGGTTATCAGTTCGACCTTTGACGAACCGGCCAGCCGTCATGTGCAGGTGGCGGAGATGGTAATCGAGAAGGCCAAGCGCCTGGTGGAGTATGGCCATGATGTAGTGATTCTGCTGGATTCGATCACCCGTCTGGCGCGGGCGTATAATACCGAAGTACCGCATTCCGGGAAGATTTTGACCGGTGGTGTGGATTCGAACGCTTTGCAGAAGCCCAAGAAATTCTTCGGGGCGGCCCGGAATATCGAACATGGCGGATCGCTGACGATTCTGGCGACGGCGCTGATCGAGACCGGATCGAAGATGGACGAAGTAATCTTTGAAGAGTTTAAAGGAACCGGCAATATGGAACTGCACCTGGACCGCCGTCTGGTTGATCGCCGGACGTGGCCGGCGATTGATATCAGCCGCAGCGGTACGCGTAAGGAAGAATTGCTGCTGGATCCGAAGGAGCTGGAACTGGTGTATCGGCTGCGCCGGGTCTTAAGCGATATGAATCCGGTGGAGGCGATTGAGCTGTTGAAAAGCCGGCTGAATAAGGTCAAGAGCAATGCGGAGTTCCTGATGACGATGAATCTAAATTAATCCGGGTTGGCCCGTATGCAGGGACGTAACACCATTGTGAATATTCCGTATCGATTCACGTGATGTAAGATATGCCTATTTTTGAAATATATGACAGCAGAAATCCTCGCCGTATCAAAGTAGAGTTACCTCGGATCACGATCGGCCGGATGGCGGATAATCCGTTGTATATCGATGAGAGGCAGGCATCTCGGAAGCACTGCGAGATCTATCTGGAGGAAGGCCGTTATTTTTTACGGGATTTGTGCAGCCGCAACGGAACGTTGTTGAATCAGGATAAAGTGGAGAAGGCGGAACCGCTTTTTGACGGAGATGAGATCGGGATCGGAGGTTCGACGATCCGATTCTGGAGCGCCCTGGATACGATCGACCCGAAAGCGGCCAAACTGCCGCTCTATGATCTGGACAAGCTCAAAAAAGCGGGGGAGAAACGGGAAGGAAAATCGAACAGGCAATAGGTTTTTCCCGATGCGGGGGCAGGGCGATCAGGTTGTGAAAGAATTAGCGGAGTTGAAAGATATTTTATTGGGAGCAGAAGGGGAATCCTCGCCGATCGTCAGGGTGGTGGATTTTTTTAGCCGGCGAGTAATGCCAGCCGGGGGTTCCGGGGGCCTTTCATCCGCCGGTGTGGGGATCGAGATGGAGGTATGCGGCAGTTGGGGATCGTATAGCCGGTTGATTACAGCGATTTTGCACGAAAGGCTGGGGCGTCCGGTGCTATTTTTAGCGGCGCATATCAGCGAGGCGGACCACGCACAGGATGATCTGGAAACGTTTTGCGGCAAAGGGGTCGAATTATTCCCGGCCTCGGAGAGACAAGAAGCGGAATTGGAGCCGACCTCGGAAATTGCTTGTGAGCGGTTTCGGTTGTGTCGATGGCTGGCGGAAGGCAAGCAGAATGGAATACTGGTGGCTTCAGTGAATGCGCTCATGCAGCCGGTCCCATCGCCGCATTTTTTAGACGAGCAATCGCTATCCATAGCGGAGTCGCAGGAATATGAAGGCGGGCCGGAGGGGATTGTGAAGTGGCTGGTGGATCATCAGTATGGGCGGGTGGATCAGGTGGATGTGGTAGGAGAGTTTGCCCAGCGGGGCGGGATTGTGGATATTTTGGGACCGGGCCAGGATCACCCGGTGCGTCTGGAATTTTTTGGAGACCAGGTTGAGTCGCTTCGCTATTTCGACCGGGATACGCAGCGGTCCACGGCGCCGATCCGGCGGATTCAGATTGCCAGTTGCCGGGGCACGGCGACTGGGGAAGAGTCGTCGATGTTGTTCGATTATCTGGCGAAGGATACGTTGCTGGTGGTGGAGGAGAGCAGCGAGGTGGCGGAGGTGGGGCGGATTTTTCTGGAGCGGATGAATCATCCGCTGGGGATGTATCCGGTGGAGGCGGTTCTGAAGAAAGCGGCGGGATGGGACCGGTTATATATCAATAAATTTGCTTCGGTGGCGGGACGGAATTCGCTGCGGTTGGACGGGCAGTCCATACAGCAGTATGAAAGACGCGGGGTGGAGGCGCTGGATGAATTATGGGATCAATGTGGAACGAGCCGGGTGTTTCTGTTTTGCGAGAATCCGGCGGAACAGCAGCGGACGAAGGAACTACTGGGGGATCTAAAGGGGAAAACTAAAACAGGAGGATCGGAGCCTGGTTTTTCGGGGCGGTTTTATTTTCCGGTTGGCTTTGTGCACGAGGGATTTTCACTGCCGAAGACGGATTTACTGGTGGTCAGCCATCATGAGTTGTTTGGCCAGCATCCGGTACGGCGGAGGTTGCGTAAGCTGAAGAACGTGCAGGCGATTGATTCGTTTGTGGATCTGGAGAAGAACGATCTGGTGGTGCATGTGACCCACGGGATCGGCCGGTTCCTGGGAATGAAAACTCTGACCAAGGGGGGCCGGCAGGAAGAATATCTGGCGCTGGAATACGCGGACAAAGCAGTGGTGCATGTCCCGGCCAGCAAGATCGATTTGGTGCATAAGTATGTGGGATGCCGGTCGGGGCGAATGGTGCTTTCGCGGGTGGGAGGCAAAAGCTGGGAGAAACAGAAGCAGAAGGTGCGGGAGGCGGTGGAGGATGTGGCGTCGGAACTGCTGGAGATTCAGGCCCAGCGGCAGAGTATGCCGGGCATCCGCTTCCCGGACGATACGGCGTGGCAGAAGGAATTTGAGGAATCGTTTTTATACCAGGAAACGGACGATCAACTGACGGCGAATCAGGATATTAAGAAGGATATGCAGATGAGCCGGCCGATGGACCGATTGTTGTGTGGGGATGTGGGGTATGGCAAGACGGAATTGGCGATGCGGGCGGTGTTCAAGGCGGCGGAAACCGGTAAGCAGACGGCGGTGCTGGTGCCGACGACGGTCCTGGCGGAGCAACATTATCGCACGTTTACGGAGCGGCTGGCGGATTATCCTTTTGCGGTGGAGTCGATCAGCCGGTTCAAGACCGGCCGGCAGGCCCGGGAAATTCTCGACCGCACCGCCCGTGGGCAGGTGGATGTACTGATCGGGACGCACCGGATTTTGAGCGGGGATGTTCGGTTTAAGGATTTGGGGCTGGTGATTATCGACGAGGAGCAGCGGTTCGGGGTGGAACACAAGGAGCGGCTGAAACGGATGCGGACCACGGTGGATATGCTGACGATGACGGCCACGCCGATCCCGCGCACGCTGCATATGGCGCTGCTGGGGTTGCGGGATATCTCCTCGCTGATGACCCCGCCGCTGGACCGGCGGAGCATTGTGACGGAGGTGTGTGCGTATGACAAGGAGCGGATCCGGGAATCGATCCTGCGGGAGCTGGCCCGGGAAGGCCAGGTCTATTTTCTGCACAACCGGGTGCATAACATTGTGAGTGTGGCGGATCAATTGCATCAATTGGTGCCGGAGGCGCGGATTGCGGTGGGGCATGGGCAGATGGCCAAGCATGAGCTGGAGAAGCAGATGCTGGAGTTTGTGAATCACCGGGCGGATGTGCTGGTGTGCACGACGATTATTGAATCGGGGTTGGACATTCCCAGTGCGAACACGATTATTATTTGTGATGCGGATCGGTTCGGATTGGCGGAATTGCATCAGTTGCGGGGACGGGTCGGGCGGTATAAGAACCGGGCGTATGCGTATATGATGCTGCCGGCACGGCGGACGATCACGCCGACGGCGAGCAAGCGGCTCAAGGCGATTGAGGAGTATTCGCAGTTGGGATCAGGGTTTCGGATCGCGATGCGGGATCTGGAGATACGCGGGGCGGGGAATATATTAGGGATCGAACAGAGCGGGCATATTGATGCGGTGGGCTATGAGATGTATTGTCAGTTGCTGGCGCGGGCCGTTCGGCATAAGAAAGGCCAGGAGGAGCCATTGGAGCTTATGACGCATCTGGAGCTGAATATCAGCAGCCACATTCCGCGAAGTTATATTGCATCGGAACGGCAGCGGATGGATGCCTATCGGCGGTTGGCGGTGGCGCGGACCAAGGCGGAACTGGAGCAGTTGGAGCAGGATTTGTTCGATCAGTTTGGCAAACCGCCCCGGTCGGTGCTCGATCTTTTGCAGTTGGCGGAAATCCGGATTCTGGCCGGTCCCTGGTCGATTCGCAGCATTGTCCAGCAGGAGCCGGATTTGATTTTTACGCTGGATCATGAACCGGTGGAAACCGTCTCTGCCAAACCCGGTACCAAAGAATCACGGGAGGGGAACTTGATTAACCGGTTATTTTCCGGGACTGCCGGTTCCGTGCGGATAGTGGATTATCAAACGGTGCATGTGCGGCTGGCGGAAAAGTACTTCGCCACGCCGGCGAATCTTTTATCGCTGTTGCGGAAAATGCTGGATAAGAAGAAGCGGGTATAGTTGGGCTGTCTATTCTCTTTTATTCCAATGGGTTATATAAAATTTAAGTCTGGCTGTTCAAAAGTGGCGGTGCGAATTGTGGGAAATTCTGGAAAATATTGCCCGGCTGGCGAAAATCGGATATAATCCCACCAAAATAAGGAGTTTACATGCTAAATGTACGTTATTTATTATTACTGACAGGATTGGTTTGGGAATTGGTTAGTTTTTCCCAGGCCCAAGTGCCTTCCGAGGCGGCGGTTCCAGCAGAACCCAATGAGCC
Organism: uncultured Pirellulales bacterium; assembly: GCA_964580995.1. GTDB lineage: Bacteria > Planctomycetota > Phycisphaerae > Sedimentisphaerales > SM23-30 > JAKJEP01. The sequence continues at coordinate 27,173 of CAZOMV010000003.1, read as the reverse complement.
TATTGCGGGATCGCAGACAATCCAGGGGGCGGTATTGCGGATCAATAACGACGCATTAACATCGGCACAGATCATCGCGGAACCGGATTTGCGTGCGGATCTGGTGAAATGGGCGGGAGAATTAGACCGACAGCAATTTTTGGCCCGGGCGGAAGTGGCGGTGGCTAAGGTGGTTCGGGATAAGATTTTTGATCTGCTGTTATATCAACATGCGATGAAAGATTTGGAAAAGCATGACGATTATGAGAAGGTAATCGAAAAGGCCCTGGCGGATGAGCGGAAGCGATTGATCGGATCCTATAATGGGATCGAGGCGCGGGCGCAGGAAGAATTGGCCAAAAAGGGGTCCAGCATCGAAAAAGAGCTGGATTCGATCAAACGCCGCATGGTGATCCAGAGTTATCGCGAGACGTATTTCTCCCCGACGCAGGAGGTGACCCGCGGGCAGATGATGCAGTATTACCGCCGGCATCTGGAAGACCAGTTTCAGCAGGAAGCGGAGATTCAGTTTCAGTTGATCGATATTCAGGTCAAGAATTTTCTGGACGAGGCCCAGCGGGCCAATCCCAGTGCGGAGCAAAAGACGGCAGCAAAAGAGAAAGCACGCCAGGCGGCGGCAGAAGCGTGGGCGAAACTGCAAAACGGGACGGACTTCAGCGCGGTGGTAAAAGAGTATTCCCACGGTTTTCGCAAGGAGAATGATGGTTTGTGGCGGCCGATCAAGCCGGATGCGCTGCAGGACCAGTATAAGCCGATTGCCCAGGCCCTGGCGGGTAACCCAGCGGGGGAGTTGAGCGGGATCCTGGAAGGAGAGGATCGGTTTTTTATTGCCCGGCTGGTCTCGTATCAGGAGGCCAGAACCATTTCTTTTTCGGAGGCGCAATTTACGATTTCGGAAGAAATTCGCAAGGAGCAGTGGAACAAACATATTGGCAAGCTGTATATGGACCTGCTGGCGAAATCGACGCTGGGGGATATTGAAAAATTTGTGAAAGAGTCCTGCGTCTCGGCCTATGATCTGCTGAAGGCGGAGAAGAAGTAAACCGGCGGATAGAAAGGTACCATGAACAATCACAATCTATGGGCGCCCTGGCGGATCGGGTATTTGAAATCGCTGGGGGAAAAAGAAAAAAAACCGGAGGGCAGCGGCTGTTTTCTGTGCGATTACTGGGCCCATCCGGGGCAGGATGCGGAAAATCTGGTATTGTGGCGTACCGGCCGGTGTATGGTGCTTTTCAACCGGTTTCCTTATACCGGCGGGCATCTGCTGATTGCCCCGGCGGAGCATGTCCGTTCGATGGAGGAAATGTCGGAGCAGACGATGCTGGAGATGCTGCTGCTGGCGCGGGATGCGCAGACGGTGCTTTCCGAGGCGATTCATCCGCAGGGGTTCAATATCGGGATCAATATTCAGCGGTGCGCCGGGGCGGGCCTGCCGGACCATATTCATATGCATCTGGTGCCGCGCTGGGAAGGGGACACGAATTTCATGGCGGTAACAGGGCAGGTGCGGGTCATCAGCCAGGCGTTGGAGGAGTTGTACGGCCAGTTGCGGGAGATTTCGCAAAAGCTGGATTTGCCGAACGTTTCCGCGGCGAAGGGATGAATCCGGTTCGCAGTCCGGCTTTTTCCGCTTCTGTGGCGGTCAGGAGAGGAAATAGGAAAACGGATGCCGCCGATAGCGGCCGGGGCTTAGGTTGGTATATTTTTTAAACTGGCGGCAGAAATAGGACAGATCGGAAAAGCCGACGTCCCAGGCGATTTTTTCCTGGGAATCCTGGGTGGTAAGCAGGAGCAGTTGGGCTTTTTCGATGCGTTTGCGATTGATGTATTCCACCGGGCGCACGCCGATGATTTGGGTGAACAGGCGGGAAAAGTAATCGGGATTGAGAAAGATCATATGGGCTAACTGCTCCAGAGGGATTTTCTCCTGGAGATGGTCATTGATATAACGGAGGATTTTTCGCAGCCGGCGAAGCTGCTGGGTTTTTTCGTCATCCGGCGGCTGGAGGGGGCCGCGGAGGAAACGGGATAATAACTGCTGGAGGATGCCGTTGCTTTCCAGGAAATCGGCGGCGTTCTGGTTCAGGACCGGCTGGAGATATTGCACCAGATGCCGGTGTTTTTCATATTTTTTGGGATCGTAGTCCGGCAGGGCTTTGTTGGGATTCAGTTCCATCAGGCGCTGGAAGAGGACATAATCCTGCGGGATGGCGTCGATTTGATATTCGCATTCCTGATCGACGAAAATTTCCATCCAACCGTCCATCTCATTAAAAAAATGAACATAATACTGTTCCAGAAAGACATCACAATGATAACTGCTTACAGTAAAAGCGGGGACCAGGTGCATCTTGCCGGCGGATAAGGTATATTTGCGATTGTGGTGAAAGACGAACCCCTCCCCGGCGGTAATGAGGTAGAGGCGGGAGGTGGGGCCCATGACATTGTGGTAGTGCCAGGAGTGGTCCAGCCGGCAAAATTCCATATTTATGAGGGATAAACGGAGGGTTTGCAGCAGCTTCGTATCTAACATAATATACTCTTAATTCAATATTTATAATATTTTTAACGGTACCGGCTTCGATTGGCCATTTTACCAAAAAAGTCGGAATTGTCCAAAATTATCTCTGTTTTGTACATTGTGAAAAAAGCTGCTTTTAATTACGATACCATTGGCAAAATAACTGGAGGATTTGAGGAAAGTATTATGGATCATATCGAACGATTTTATGCCACGATAGAACGGCGGAAGGTGGACCGGCCCTGCAGTTGGCTGGGGATACCGGACAGCCGGGCGTATCCGAATCTCTTTTCCTATTTCCAGGCCAACAGCATCCACGAGCTCATCGTTAAACTTGATGATGATATGGTGCCGGTAGAGATGCCCTATCATTCACCCACATCCAATGCAATTTATATGGCTTTCGCCTTTGCCAAAAAGGGAATTATCGATGAAGCGCACCGGACCTTAACAGCTCCGGGCTTTTTTGAGGATATGGCCGATCCGGCGCGGGTGGATGATTTTGACTGGCCGGATCCGGGCAAGTATATCGATCCGGAAGAATGTCGGCGGGTGGTGGAAGATGTGCCGCCGGGCCGGGCCGTTTTAGGTGTGATCTGGTCAGCGCATTTTCAGGATGCCTGTGCGGCGTTCGGGATGGAAAACGCTTTGCTCCAGATGTACACCGCACCGGAGATGTTCCGGGCGGTGATTGGCCGCATCGAGCAATTTTATTTAAAGGCCAACGAAATCTTCTTCGAGGCCACCCGGGGAAAACTCCATACCATATTAATCGGCAATGATTTCGGCGGGCAGAGAGGGCTGATGCTCGCACCGGATAAAATACGGGAATTCGCCTTTCCCGGTACCCGCCATTTTATCCAGCAGGCGAAAAGCTACGGCGTCAAGGTGATACATCATTCCTGCGGGGGGATCCGGGATATCATACCCGACCTCATTGAAATGGGGGCGGACGCCATCAATCCCATACAGGCCCTGGCGGCAGGGATGGAACCGAAAGGGCTAAAAAGAGATTTTGGCGATAAGGTGGCTTTTTGCGGCGGGGTGGATGCCCAAAACCTGATGGTGAACGGCACTCCCGAACAGGTCCGACGAAAAGTCCGGGAATTAAAAGGGATTTTCCCGACCGGTTTAATCTTGTCTCCCAGCCATGAAACGATTCTTTTCGATACCCCGCCGGCCAATGTCGAAGCTATGTTCCAGGCGATTCAGGAAAAATAAAGATGAAAACAGGTCTGTCAGTTTTATTGGGGCTTTTGGTTATAAATTCCTGCCTGGCAGCCGCTGATTCTGCCGAGGGGCGGTTTGAAGGGGAATATTACAGCGGGGCGGGGGATGTGGAATATATGGAGCTGCTGGATATTTCCCGGCGGATGTTTGATCCGGACCCCGAACTGCCGAATATCGCGATGTTTTACAAGCCGGAGTGGAACGGTTTTGTCCTGAGTCCCGACTGGGGCATGTGGTGGGTGCAGAATACCTATGGAACGACTTATTGCGCCCTGCCGTTCTACCAGGAACCGTATATCACTTGGCTGCAGAACGCCCAGGATTTGTGGTACAAATGGATGGGGGACGGAAAAACGGAATATGCCTTTCGCGACTGGAAGTGGACGCCGCCGGACGGTAGCCTGGTGGATTGCGCAGGGTTGAATGAAGCGGTTCACAAGCAGGGGGACGCGCGGGCGGACATCCACGACTGGCCGATGGAGTTCACCGCCGCCGGCTCGCTGATGCAGGCGGAGTTATTGTTGATTGGCCGGGACGAGCAGGTTATCGCCGCGTATCTGCCCAAACTCCAGCGCAGCGTGAACCTGATCGAAAGCCGCCGGGACCCGAACAACAATTTGTTTCTGGCGGGACCGGCGGGAAATCTGCTGGCCCCCAGCTACGCCGGCTGGCGCAAACCGGACGGCACGTTTGGCCAGGCCTATCTGAGCGGCCTGTCCATAACCTATATCGCGCTGTTGGACCGCATGATCGAAATATATAAGTTCACCGGCCAGAGTGATAAAGTGCAGGAGAGTATCCAGCGGCGGGATTCGGCCCGGCAAGGATTGGCGCTATTGACTACAGAGGAGGGCTACTTCATCAAATCGCTCGATCCGGACGGGGCGCGGCACGGTATCTATGGAGCGGAAAAGTACGGATATTTCGAGGCGGTATGCAATCATGACGCCATGTGTTTCCGGGTGGCCGATGAGCAGCAGTCCCGGAATATTTACCATAAAATGGCATCGATCCCCGGTCTGCGGCCTTATCATTTTGTTATTACCAATTATCCCACGCTGGATGACATGTACGAATCGGGGGGGATTTTCCAGTTCGGCTGGTGGGTCAACGGCGGGGCGTGGCCTACCTGTGAAGCCCGGATGATGATGGGATACTATCGCGTGGGCGCCTATGAAGATGCCCGCCGGTCCATGAAACATTTAGTAAGTTTCGCCCGCGAGTTCAAGCTGGACGATCACTACAGCAATTTCGGCAGGACGGTATCGTGGTATGAGCGGCCAATCTATAACACGTATGATTCGTACGGCCTGCCCGCGGCGATGATTCGCGGACTCTTCGAATATCTCTATCAGGCGGATCGTCTGGTTCTGCTGCCGCATATCCCGGCAGGCATTATGCAACTGGACCAGAAATTTCCCATCCGGTTTGGCCAGAAACGGTTGTATCTTTCCACCGCCGGTCAGGGAAAAGTCACAGCCGTTAAAATCAACGGTAAAGATTGCGATACCTTTGATGAAAGTTCGGTTTCCTTGTTTTTTGCATCATTACCCGAAACCGCGCAGATCCAGATAGCCCTGGGCGGGGCGAAAGTGTCCGAGCCGTTTGTGATTTCCCCCGGAAGAACCATCCCCTCCGTACCGGCGAAAGAGGATCCGTTCTGGAGTGAGGAACTTTCTTATGCCGCGGCTGCCCGGTTGAAGTTGTTTTGTGAAAAAGCCGGGGCGGCGGGACTGGATGAGGGATTTGCATTAGCCCAGGCCAAACTGGCCTTGGAATATATGCTGACCGTGCGGCAGCGAGCCGGGCTTCTGGAAACAGGCGGGATCATCAGGCTGGCGGCGGAAGAAAGCCAGACCGCGGCGGACAAGACCTACCGGGACACCGCCATCCGGCTCTATCGCGGCCTGAATCAAGTGATAACCTCGTATGCGGATTCGCAGAATCCCCAGCAGAAAAAAATATATACCCTGTGGAATGAATCTCAGCCGTAAATTGTGGAGAATATCATGAAACGCTTTGGAATGGTCTGTCGCGTGAAACCGCAAGGGGCGGAAAAGTACCAGGCATTGCACGCCCAGCCCTGGCCGGAGGTGCTGAAAATGATTCAACAATGCCATATCCAGAATTATTCGATTTATGAGAAGGACGGCTTCCTGTTTTCCTACTTCGAATATGTCGGCGTGGATTTCGACGGCGATATGGCGAAAATGGCGGCCGACCCGACCACGCAGAAATGGTGGGCCGAGGTCAAACCGTGTATGGAACCGCTGCCCACCCGCGCCGAGGGGGAATGGTGGGCCAATATGGCCGAATGGTTCCATCTGGACTGATATAAATACAGGATCCGAACCACGAAAGGTGTAAGGCTATGTTTGGTATCGCTCTGGCACTGGTAGCGGGCATCTGTACCGGTTCTTTCGGTTTTCCCATGAAATTCACCTCGAAATGGAAATGGGAAAATACCTGGAGTATGTGGACGGTCTGGACCCTGCTGGTGGTGCCCTGGGTCATCGCCTTTTGTGCCATCCCGGATCTGTTCGAGGTTTTCCGTCAGGCCGGCTGGGCCGCCATCGGCTGGGTATTTTTGTTTGGCTTTATCTGGGGATTTAGTGCCATCGCCTTCGGCTTCGGCATCGCCTATCTGGGCCTGGCGCTGGGTTATTCGCTGATGATGGGGCTGATTATCGTGGTTGGCGCCCTGCTGCCCTTATTTACCGAAAATTGGGACAGAATCTCGGAAACGAGCAGCCTGGCGATTATGGGCGGCGTGCTGGTAATCATGATCGGGATTGCGGTCAATGCCTGGTCGGCGATTATCAAGGAACAGAATGTAACTGCCGCTTCGGCTGCGAAAGAGAAACCGGTCGAAAAGAAGTCGCTGGGGAAGGGAATTCTCATTTGCCTGGTGGCCGGCTTCACCGGCCCGATGCTGAACTATGCCTTTATTAAGGGCAGCCAGTTGCAGACCGCCGCGGAACTGTTAGGAGTCAGTAAAACATTGGCGCCCATTTCGATCTGGCCCATCGCCCTGTCTGCCGGTTTCTTCACCAATCTGGCGTATTGTCTGTGGCTGGTGAAGAAAAACCATGCCTGGCACTTATACCGGGCTAAAGGAACCCGGCGCTATTACCTCTATACCCTCATCATGGGTTTATTATGGGCCGGTTCAATCGCCATTTTCGCGATGGCCTCGGTAAATCTGGGGGAAAAATCAGGCCCCTCCATCGGCTGGGCGGTGTTCAATACCATCGGGATCTTCTGGGCCAATATCCTGGGGATTCTCTCCGGCGAATGGAAAGGAGTGGGGGAAAAAGGATTGATCGTCATGGGGATCGGACTGACAATATTGCTGGTTGGTGTTGGCATCCTCGGCTGGGCCAATACTCTGTCGAAATAAAAGGTTAGTAAGAACAGGAGTAAAACCAATGAATCGTCGTAATTTTATCAAGGTATCGGGAACCGGCCTCGCCGCTGCTGTCAGCGGCGGTTCTTTGATCGGCGGCACCGCCAGCCGGGTCTTGGCGGAAAATGGGAACTCCAAAAAAGGCAGCCAGCGGCTCAGTGTGGAACAACTGCAAGCCTGGGAGGCTTTGGGGTATGGCATGTTTATTCATTATGGCATGAGTACCTATGTTGAAAATGAACTGCCGGATGGCAAGGCGCCGGCCAGTACCTATGCCCCGGACAAGCTGGATGTGGACCAGTGGGTCTCCGTCGCCCGGGACGCCGGCATGAAGTACGCCGTGCTGACCACCAAGCACGTGGCGGGACATTGCCTCTGGCCCAGCCAGCATACCGACTACACCGTCGCCAATAGCGGCAACACCACCGATGTGGTCGAGGCCTTCGTCAAGTCCTGCGAAAAACGGCAGGTCAAACCGGGCTTCTATTATTGTTCCTGGGACAATCACAACCGCTTCGGCAGCAAGACCCCTTCCGATGGCGGCGGGTGGCAGGAAATGAATTCCTTTCCCAAAACCCAAATCGAAAACTTGCCGCCTTATACCACTTCCCTCTACCAGAACTTCCAGACGGCCCAGATCACCGAGCTGCTCACCAAATACGGCCCGATCCTGGAAATGTGGGTCGATATTCCGGGGGTGCTGGGTCGCGGCTATCGCACCTTCTTATATAATCACATCGCTCAGCTCCAGCCGGATATCGTGATCATGATGAACAGCGGTTTTGGCGATGGGACCCAGTATGATGTCTCCTACGCCTGGCCCTCCGATCTGGTGGCCATTGAGCGGGGCGTTCCCCCGGAAGTGGGGTATCCCAAATACCGCACGATTGAAGGCAAGGAATATTATTTCCCCGGCGAAGTCTGCGATCCGATCGGCAAAGACTGGTTTTTTGTGCCGGGCGATAAGCCAAGGCCGGATGGGGATTTGGTGAATATCTTGCAAGGGTGTCGAAAAACAGGGGTAAATTGTTTGCTGGATGTTCCGCCGGACAAACACGGCTTGATTCCCGAGGAAACGGTTCAGGCCTTGCTGCGGCTGCGAAAAAACGCGGCTCTATAATGAAAAGGAGTCACACCATGAATATGAATCGACGCGGATTTCTGACAAAAACCGGATTCGGCGCAGTGGCCGCGGCGGTAAGCGGTTCGGTTTCTTCAACCCCAGCCGCCGCGGCAGCAGAAGCCGGCGCAAAACCGGGTGCCCAGCGGTTGAGCATCGAAAAACTCCAGGCGTGGGAAGCCCTGCAATACGGCATGTTCATTCATTTCGGCATGAGTACCTATGTGGGTCAGGAAATTCCGGATGGGAAAGCCCCCGCCGGCACCTACAATCCGGATAAGCTGGATGTGGACCAGTGGGTATCCGTAGCCCGGGATGCCGGGGCGAAATACGCGGTCGTATGTGCCAAGCATGTGGCCGGTCATTGTCTCTGGCCCAGTGCCCATACGGATTATACCGTGGCCCATAGCGGCAATACCACCGATGTCATCGCCGCCTTTGTCAAGGCCTGTGAAAAACACGGGGTCAAGCCGGGCTTGTATTATTGCACCTGGGACAATCATCACCTCTTCGGCAGCCAGACCCGTACTTACAGCAAACGCGGCTTCCTGGAAACCTTTCCCCCTACCCAGCAGGAAGATATGCCGCCCTACACCACCAGCCTGTACCAGAATTTCATGACCGCTCAGCTTACCGAGCTGCTGACCCAATACGGCCCGCTGGCCGAGGTGTGGGTTGATATTCCCGGCGAACTGGGCTGGGGGTACCGCACCTTCTTGTACAACTACCTCGCCCAGCTCCAGCCGGATATGGTCATCATGATGAACAGCGGCACCCCGGACAGCACCCAATACAATGTCGCTTACGCCTGGCCGTCGGATCTGATGGCCATTGAAAGGGGACTGCCGCCGGAAACCGGCTACCAAAAATGGCGAACCATACGGGAGAAAGAGTATTATTTTCCCGCCGAAGTCTGCGACACCATCGGCAAAGAATGGTTTTGGGTTCCCAACGACCCGCCCCGGTCGGACGAGCAACTGTTGTTTACGTTGCAGGCCTGCCAAAAACGGGGGGTGAACTTGCTGCTGGATGTTCCGCCGGATAGGCACGGCCTGATCCCGGAAGAAACTATTCAGGCCTTGCTACGGCTGCGGAAAAATGCTAACCTGTAGCCAAAACCTTTGGCAAAATGGTAAGCATTGGGAGCCGATATGACCATTAAGGAATTTCAGCAGTTAATCAGTCAGAAATATGAAAAACGCGACCGCGAGCGGGGCACGCCGGCCACTTTTCTCTGGTTCATCGAAGAAGTGGGCGAACTGGCCACCGCTCTGGCGGGAAACGACCAGGAAAACAAGGTCGAAGAGTTCGGCGATGTCTTCGCCTGGCTCTGCACCCTGGCCAATATCAACCAGGTGGACCTGGAACAGGCCGTGCAGAAATACGCCGGCCCCGATCATCTGGGCTATAAGTAATCTTTCCCATATATAGACCGAATGCTTCAACGACCGTATTCCAGCCGATGAAGCATTCGCATTCGGGCAATCTGTTACGTGCCGCCGCTTAGGGACAGCACGTATGATTTACTTGGTCGCCTCTTCCGCTGTCTTTTCAGCTTCTTTGGCGGCCTCTCCTGCCGCTTCCTTGGCAGCTTCAGCGGTTTCTCCCGCTTTCTCTTCAACTTTATTTATCGCGGCACCTACGTTTGGTTTGGGCTCTTCTTTCTTTTTGCAGCCGAAAGATACCAGTCCGATCATCAGAAGCACACATACACCAATCAGGGCTTTTTTCATAACTCTTTTCCTTTCATATATAATACAAACCATTCTTTCAAATGAAACCCAGATACTGATAAGCATATATATTTAAAGAAAAACGAAAAGAAAAAAAACTAAAAAAACCGGCTGATTAATCCTATTATATTGTAATCAAATGACTTACGATTTATTTTCTTTTTCTTTTTTCTTTCCCCAAAGCCGAATTTTAGGTATTACCTCACAATATTGGTAAAAACCGCATTATCAGTATCGAAAAAGCATCTCGGTTATGATGGGGTAGTACCGAATTTTAACGGGGATGTTTTTGCAAAGGGAGCTGGACGGTGAAAATCGCCCCGCCGGTAGCGCGATTTCGGACGGTTATGGTCCCGCCCAGCATTTCCAGAAGGTCTTTGACGATGGCTAGGCCCAAGCCTACTCCGGAGTGTTCACGGGTGACGGAGGCATCGAGTTGGCGGAATTTCTCAAAAATGGTTTCCTGCTGAGATTCCGGGATACCCGGGCCGGTATCCGCTATGGATATCTGGAGCTGTTTCATTTCCTGGTTCTCGACAATTATCCCGGTTTCCATTTTTTGAGAAGATGACAATTCCGTTGCCGGCGAAATAGGTTCCGCAGCGGAATCCAGGATGCGGATTCGTTCCAGTGGAGTGATTACTTTAGACTCAATTTCGATATGTCCGCCTTCGGGAGTAAATTTGATGGCATTGCTTAATAGATTGAATAATATTTGCTGCAGTTTGCCCGGATCGGTTTCAATCAATCCCATCGAAGGATCCAGAGTGTGTGTCAAGGCCAGTTGTTTTTGTTCCAGCAGAGGACGGGTGAAATTGAGCAGTACTTCCAGGATATCCGGCAGCGAACACATCGACCAGCGGATTTCCATTTTCCCCGCCTCGATCTTGGCCAGGTCCAGCAAGTCATTAATAATTCCCAGGAGCATGTTGCCCGAATCCAGAACATTGGCGGCATACCGTACCGTTTTGGCATCTTCCCGCTGCTGGGCCTGCTCTTTCATGATTTCGGCAAAACCCAGAATCGCATTCAGCGGCGTGCGCAATTCATGGGAGACATTGGCCAGGAATTCGCTTTTGAGTTTATTGGATTCGAAAAGAGCGATATTTTTCGCTTCCACTTCGCCCAGGCGCATATCGAGGGCGCGGTTGGTTTCCCGCAGGCGATCGTGTGCGATTTTCAAACGTTCCAGCATGTGGTGAAACGCCTGGGCGAGTCGCTCGAATTCATCTCCGGTTTTGATGTTTTCGGTAATGGTCATGGCCTTTTGCCAGGATTCTTTGGGATCCTTGCCGGCATCGGCTGGTTCGTCAGCCGGAAGGGTAACCTGCTCGGCCGCATCACGCAGAGCACGCATGGGATGCAAAATGAATCGCTGGGTAATCAGATAGAAAGTTATCACCGCACAGATGCAGGAGAGCAGGCCGGCCAGAACGATAAAGATCCGGTTGAAGAGAAGGGTAATGCTGGTTTGTCCAGCCGGCAGGAGCACGGAAATTACGCCAACCAGTTGCCCCTCGGTAAACGAAGGAGGTGCCTCCCCTTCCGCGGCGGCGGTCGTGGGGGCATGGCAGCCGCCGGTCAGGCAGCTTTTCTCCATGCGGATGGCCCGCAAATACCGGCTGGGTTGGGACGAGGGACGTAAAACCAGAAAATCGCTGAAAAAGCCTTGTTTTTCGTTTGGATCCAGCCCGCCTGCTTCCCCAGACACCTTTTCTTTCAGTTCGAAGATTTCCAGATCTTCTTTATGTTTGATAAATTTCCGGATTCCTTTGCGAATAAAAGGATCCTGAGAGATAGAATCCGCCGAAAGATCGGGTGTGGTTTCCGGGGATTCGGCCGGACTGTTTTTTAAAACCTGATACAAAGGAATCCAATGCGTTACCGGCCGGGGCTGCAGTGTCGAGCTGTCCATGTCTTTGATGGAGGCCGTATCCATTTCGCGGGGGGCAAGAACGTACAGGTCTTTTTCGGTGGGGGGTACATTTTCATTGGCTCCCGTTCGGACCCACCGGGCGGGCATAATGGATTCCTGCTCGTTGGCACCCAGGGCGAGCGGGGGATTTTTAGCAGAGGGCCGGGTATCCCGGAGAAGCTGAAAATGACGTTCCAGGACATGCTGCAATTCGGCTTTGGCCAGTTCCTGCTTGCCCTGCTCTACCAGTTTGTCCATCCATATATAGGGGACAAACAGAGTGACCGCGATGATCAGGAGGACCGCCGTGGCAAATCCGATCTGACATTTCGCAGCGAGAGACAACGATAAACGATACCATTTTGCCATTTTTACAACTCCAGAGACATTATACACGAACCGGTTACAAAATGCAAATCCGTATCCGGAAGATACTCCCGCGACCGGCTATTTTTTTTGAACCGGGCGTTTCACGGGGGATTGCCGTTTCTTGGCCGATGGGATTTTGGGCTGTAATTGGATGATTTTTTTCAGTAAATCGCTGTGTCCCAGCGATTCCAGGAAGGGGAATGCTATTTTTTGGCTGTTTGGTTCATGATATTGCAGCAGAGCCATTTGCAGCTTTTTTTCCTTCCGGCCTTTGGGGACATATATTTTTCGGCCTTGCGGATCCTGCCCCGAAACATACATGGCGGTGGAGAGCGTCAGGGGCGAAGGGGTAAAATCCTGGACCTGTCGGACCCGCCAGCGCCGCTCTACCAGATATTCGCAAAGGTGTAAGGCCTGTTCCATGGCGCAGCCGGGGTGGCCGCTGATAAAATAGGGTACCAGATATTGTTCTTTGCCGGCCTGTCGGGAAGCGGCCTGAAACTGCTGCTCGAACTGCTCGAAAAGTGCAAAAGAAGGTTTTCCCATCCACTGGAGAACGTCTGCGTCGATATGTTCGGGAGCCACCTTGAGATGGCCGCCGACAAAATGGCCGGCCAGTAATTTGATATACTCCGGGCTGTGTAGCGCCAGGTCGTGGCGGACACCGGAGGCGACGAATACATGTGTGCCTTTATTTTTTTTCCAGGCGAGTATGGTTTCCATCATTTTCAGGAGAGGGCCATAATCCCTATTCAAATTTTTGCAGGGTTCGGGAAAAAGACAACTGCTGCGCGGGCAGGAGTCGCTTTGGGAACAGTTCATGCCGTACATATTGGCGGTTGGCCCGCCGATATCGCTGAGGGTGCCGCGGAAATCCGGATGGCTCCGGCAGCGGTCCGCTTCCGATAACAGGGATGTGATAGACCGGGAGCTGATTTGTTTTCCCTGATGAAAATAAATAGAGCAGAACGAACAGCCGCCAAAACAGCCCCGGTGCGTGGTAAGGGAAAAGGTAACTGACTCCAAAGCGGGAATACCACCGGTCGAATCGTATTTCGGGTGCCCTTGCCGCGTAAACGGCAGATCGTACAGGGCATCCAGCTCTGCCTCCGTTAAAACGGGGGCGGGGGGCAGGACGGCAATCGTACCGGGATTTTGTTCCTGGATAACCGCTTTACCCACCGGGTGGGCCTGCTGCTGATAGTACCGGTGTGCTTCCATAACCAGGCCGGGTTCCTGTTGTTGTTCTTCCAAACTGGGAAGTCGAATCGCCGGGGCAGGAGCGGTTCTGCCTTGCGTAAGCGGATATGCGGTACCAGGGATATTCGTCAGATCTTCGATTTTTTCCCCTACTGCCAGCCGCCGGGCAATCTCCGCCACAGCCTTTTCCCCCATACCGTGGACCAGCAGATCCGCCTTGGCATCGATCAGGACAGAGCGCTTGAGCTGGTCTTCAATATAATCATAGTGAACCAGCCGGCGCAGACTTGCTTCCAGACCCCCCAAAATAATCGGGATCCCTTTATAGGCTTCCCGTGCACGTGCGGCATAAACCAACAGGGGCCGGTCAGGCCGCAGTCCCAGCACCCCACCGGGACTATAAATATCCTGCCGGCGGCGGTGCCCAATGGAGATATAATCGTTCAGCCGGGAATCAACAGCACCCGAAGTAATTCCCCAAAACAAACGAGGCGGACCCAGACTGCGAAATGAATCAGCGCTGCGCCAATCCGGCTGCGCCAGAATCGCCACTCGATATCCAAGCTTCTCCAACCAGCGCCCGATTAGCGAAACACCAAAGGACGGATGGTCCACATAGGCATCCGCCGTAACCAGAATAATATCCACCTGCTCCCACTGCCGCTGACGCATTTCCGGCAAGGTTGTAGGCAGCAGATGGCTTTTCAGTGATTTTCCAGAGACTGCCATGATTAGTATCTACCTTTAGGTATTAATTTTTGGGCGGCTATCAGGTCCGATAAACAGATCCTGATTGCTATTCCATCCAAAACCGTATCCAACACCCTATTATAGCCGATAATATCCCTTTTTTTAGTAATATAAATGGCATAATTTACCGGCTTGCCGGGCCTGCCACTCTGGAGGGTGTTTCACCAAAACCTTTCTTATTAAAGGAGTTAAGTCCCCCGATAAGATGTATATGATTTGTTATTAATTATTTTAGTTTCTGGTTTGGACAAGAATTATGAGTAAAAAAGATAAAATTTCTTTAGGCCTGGAACTATTAGAACGCAGAATTCTTCTAGCTCCGGTCGCCCCGACCAGCCTGGAACTGTGGGATTCCACCGACAGCCAGCCCTGCGGCAACCTGGTAAATTTTGAGGATGGGATTCTGTATCTGGAGGCGGCTGCCGGTTCGACGGTGGCTGTTTACAATGATGGTGTATTTGTGGGTAATGCCACCGCGACCGGTGAACCCGGATGGATCCAGTCCGGTGCGGATGACATTGTTATCGATGTGGAAAACGGTATTATCACTGGTATGCAAACCACCGCCGCCGGCGGCTCGGTAGGCAGTTATATCAGCGATACCAATGGTGATGGAGATGCGGTAGTCCAGTTCTATGTGGCTACTGCGGGAACCTACTATGTGCATGGTCGATGTTATTTCCCCGGCGGTTCGAATAATTCTTTTTATGCCAATATCGATGAAACCTGGCAAAGCGGAGAATCCGGTCCCAGTCTTTGGTCAGATACCTATACCAGTTGGCATTTTTCCACTACTACCACCTTGGCGAATAATGCAGCCCTACAATCTTGGGTACTTACAGAAGGTTGGCATTTCCTGGAAATGCATACACGGGAAGCCAGCAGTCGTCTGGACCGTATTGTGATTAGTACCAATTCAGCTCTGCCGGCAGGGGATGGGGGAAGCGAAAGTACCAGCAATGTTCTGTATCAATATCAGTTCACCGCCGGTGAACTGAACGGCTCTACCGACGGGGCGGAAAATGATATCACCGCTACCGCCACCAACGCCGGTACCAGTCCGGCCTCCGCCACTCTTACGATTACCTACGATACCGGTACCGATGCCCCGGCAGTGCCGGATCTGGACACCGGCAGCGATACAGGAGACAGCAATCTGGATAATCTGACCAATGACACCACACCCATGTTCTCGGGCGGGGCCGGAAGCGTGGAAGGTCTTTCAACGGTTACTTTGCGGATCGGAGCCGCCGATGTCCGCAGTATCACGGCCAATGCCGACGGATCCTGGTCGCTTACGTTGCAGACAGGGGATCTGGCGGAAGGCATCAATGCCGTGGATATTTATTACACCGATCTGGCGGGAAATGTCTCCGCCGGTTCCGATGATCTTTCCGTTACGCTGGATACCACCGCCAATGTTCCGGCGGCCGCGCCGGACCTGGAAGCGACCAGTGATACCGGCACAAACAATGACAATATCACTTCCGACACGACTCCCACCTTTTCCGGCGGTGACGGCTCGGTCGAAAACAACTCCACTGTTTGGCTGCGAGTCAATGGCGTGAATACCCGTTCGACTACCGCCACTGCTGCCGGTGCCTACAGCATCACCATGATCGGCGGCGACCTCAACGAAGGGCCGAATATCATCGATATCATCTACACGGATCCCGCGGGCAATACTTCCCCGGATTCCGCGAATCTAACCGTAACGCTCGACACCATATTGGCTACCCCTGCTGCCCCCGACTTGCGGGCAGCCAGCGATACCGGGAACAATGCGGATAATATCACCAGCGATGACGCCGCCTGGTTTGACGGTTATGCCGAACCGGGCGCATCGGTACAGTTATTTGTCGGAGTCACCGGCAAGGGAACCGCCACCGCCAATGCCGCTACGGGCGCGTGGGCTATCCAATTGAGCAACAACGATCTGGACGACGGTGCCAATAATATCACCGTTTACGTTACCGATACCGCCGGCAACACCGCTACCTCGCCGATCCTGGTGGTTACCTATAATGCAGGATCCTCACCCAGCACCCCGAAGTTATTACCTTCTACGGATAGCGGCAGCAGCAATGCCGATAGGATTACGAACATTGCGGCGGCCACCGTGTACGGTTCCGTAGCCGGTGGAAACCCCGTGGAAGCCAATGCCGTAGTTCATGTACGAACCAATAAAAACGCCGCCGGCTGGATTGAAGTGGGAACCACCGCCTCCGACAGCAGCGGAAACTGGAGTTATACCTTTGATGGCGTAGATGATTTGACGGCCGTAGGGACAGGGACAAATCTGGTTGATATTTATATTGTCAACTTGTCCGGTGTAACTTCCAGTGACTCAAACGATTTGACCATCACCCTGGATCAGACGGCCGCCACGCCCGCCGCCGCTCCCGATTTGACCGCCGGCAGTGACACCGGCGTAAACAACGATAATATTACCAGCGACACCACTCCCACCTTCTCCAGAGGGGCCGGAGCCGTGGAAACCATTGTTACGGTTTGGCTCCGCATCGACGGCAGCAATATCAGAAGTACTCCCGCCGCCGTCAATGGTTCGTATTCCGTTACTTTGTTGGCCGGCGAAATGACCGTCGGAACCCATATCGTGGATATCATTTATGTTGATCCGGCGGGTAATATATCCGCGGATTCACCCAATTTGACGGTAACGCTGGATACCTCGGCAACAGCACCGGTAGTCACGCCCGATCTGGATTCCGCCAGCGATACCGGCGCCAGCAGCACCGATAATCTGACCAATGATACTACCGCCACCTTTACCGCCCCCGCCGGTAGCGTGGAAGGCAGCGCGACTGTTTGGCTGCGAGTGGGCGGGGCGGATACCCGCAGCGGCACGGCCAATGCGGATGGATCGTTTTCCATTACCTTGCAGGCCGGCGATTTAGCCGCAGGCGCTAACATCGTCGATTTTCGTTTTATCGACCAGGCTGGCAATACCCTGGGCAATTCCCCCGACCTGACCGTAACCCTGGATACCACCATTGCCGATCCGGCGGTATCCGACTTGGCCGCTTCTTCCGATACCGGTACCGACGATACCGACAACATCACCTCGGAAATCCGGCCCACCATTCAAGGCGCCGCCGGGTCCGTGGAAGGCAACAGTACGGTTCGGGTGTGGCTGGATACCCCCAGCGATGCCGATACCATCGTGGGAACCACCACGGCCGCGGCCAACGGCTCCTGGAGTTATTCCTTCACCGCTGACTACCCCCTGGAAGAAGGAGTCAATGCCATTCATATCGTCGCAGTGGATACCGCGGGAAATATTTCCAATCCTTCTGCAGATTTAAATGTTACGGTTGATTTTAGTACCGGAGCGGAAACGGCACCGGACCTACTGCCTGCTTCCGATACGGGAACCCTTGCCAATGATAATATTACTTACGATAACACTCCCACCATTGCTGGCACCTGTCCTGCCGGAGCGCAGATCAAAATTCGGATCAATGAAAGTACGATCATCACATTTACGGATAACAATGGTACCGACGGCAACGCCAATGCCGGTCTATGGAGTTATACCTTTATCGCGGGCGCCTTATCAGAAGGAACCAACACCATTGATTTTTTAACCATCGATACCGCCGGCACTACCAGTGTCTGGAGTCTGGATCTGGTACTAACCTTAGACACCGCTATTTTGCAGCCGGCCCAGCCGGATTTGGCCACCAGCGATGATTCCGGTTCCAATAACGCCGATAATATTACCAACGATACCACCCCCGCCATCTCGGGAACGGCGGAAGCCAACAGTACCGTTACCATCAATATTAACGCCGGGGCACATACCGGTACGGCAACGGTGGGTGCTAATGGCATCTGGAGCTACAGTATTACCAACGGCTGGTTAAATGAGGGAGTTAACACCATTTATGTCCAGGCCGCGGATATTGCGGGCAATACCTCCGTTGCCAGCAGTAATCTGACCATTACCCTTGATACGACCATTGCGGCTCCTTCCCAGCCGGATTTGACTGCCGCTACGGATACCGGTTCCAGCAGTATCGACAATATCACCAGCCATGCCAATCCCCGGATCACCGGAACCGCTGACCCGAATACGACCATCACCATTCGCCTGAACCCCGATGGGGCGGCGACCAGTATTGGCACCACGACCGCCAGTGCGGCGGGAAACTGGAGTTATATCTTTGCCGCCGGTACTCTGAGTGAAGGGGCCAATATCATCGATGTCCTCAGTACCGATAGTGCCGGCAACTCTCTGGATTCAGCCAATCTGACCATTACCATCGAAACGGCTATTAGTATCCCTTCTTCACTGGATTTACAGGCCGCCGCCGATCTGGGCGATTCCAATACGGACAATCTGACTTCTACCGACACCCCCACCATCACCGGCCAGTCCGATCCGAGCTGCACCATCTATGTCCGCGTCAACGGCAGCCAGGTCGGCTCCACCACTAGCAACGGTCTGGGCAACTGGACCTATACGTTTGACGGCGTGGACGACCTCATCGAGGGCACCAACATCATTGATGCCTGGGCCGTGGATAGCGTGGGCAACACCAGCGATTTTTCCGCCGACCTGGTGGTGGTTCTGGACACCGCCATCTCCACGCCCCTGCCCCCGGATTTGCTGGCCGCTTCCGACAGCGGCTCCAGCGATACCGACAATTACACCAGCGATACCACCTCCACCATTACCGGTACCTGCGAAACCGGCGCCACCATCCTGATTCACCTCAACGGCGTGGACGCCTTCGCCTCCACCACCGACGCAGCCGATGGAACGATGGATGGTTTTTGGTCTTATACCTTCGCTGGCGGCCTGAATGCCTCTGCCACCGGCACCGCCAACACCATCAAAGTGGCACAAAGAGATGTAGCGGGAAATATTTCCGCATATTGTAGTACCTTAACCATTACTCTGGATACTACCGCCAGCCTGCCGGCTGTTCCCGACCTGACTGCGGTCAGCGACACGGGCGATTTGAATGGCGACAATGTAACAAATATTCCAAATGTTACCATAACCGGAACCGTCGAAGTGAACAGCTCCCTGCAATTGTATGTCGATCAGGGCGGCGGAGCGGTTCTGATTGATACCATCAGCGAACAGTATATTGCCACCGGAAACTGGTCCTACACCTTTTCCAGCGGTCAGTTAGGGGAAGGGGTCAATCATATTACCGTGATTGTCAAGGATAAAGCGTTTAATATCTCGGCTTCCAGCGCCGCATTGACCATTACGCTGGATACCACCATCGCCCAGCCGGGATTGCCGGACCTGGCTGCCGAATCCGATACCGGTGATATCGATAACGATGAAGTGACCTCTGATGAAACACCCGTCTTCAATGGGGTTGCCGATCCGAATACCCACGTCACGGTTCGTGTGGATGGCGAACCGATCCACACCGTGGATGCGGACGGGACCGGTGCCTGGAGTTACACCTTCGCGCAGGGAGAGATTCAAAGTGGTGTCCATCAGATTGACGTCGTCGCCACGGATGTCGCCGGCAATGTTTCCGTCCCTTCCGATGACTTGACCATCTGGCTCAATGTCATGCCCACCCAGCCGACCGCTCCCAATCTTCAGGCCGTCAGCGACAGCGGCAGTATCAGTACGGACAATCTGACCTACGTGAAAATGGCAATCATCGACGGCAAAGCCGACGCCAATAATGAGGTTTATGTGTATGCCAATGATAATGTGATCGGCAGCACCATGGCCAATGCCAACGGTTTCTGGGCTTATACGTTTGCCAATGGAATTCTCCAGGAAGGGAACAACATAATTACCATCATTACCAAAGACAGTTCGGGATTGCTCAGTGCTTCCTCGCTGCCTCTGACGATTACGATTGATACCACCCAACCAATCGCCGCACTTCCGGATTTGCAGGCCGGCAGCGATACCGGAGTGAGCAACACGGATAATCGCACTTCCGATGAAACCGCAACCCTCGAAGGAACCACCGAGCCGTCGGCCCGCGTGGCTTTATATCTGAACAGCTCGTTTGTAACGCAGCTCACGGCTTCCGCCAGCGGAAATTGGACCTATACCTTTGCCCCGGGTGTTCTGGCCGAGGGCAACAACGATATTTATGTTACCATTACCGATGTGGCCGGCAATGTCTCCGCATCTTCCGCTTCGCTCGCGATGTTCCTGGATCTGGAACTGGATTCGCCGATCATCCCGATCCTTTCGCCCGATACCGATACCGGTTCCTCCCCGAGCGATGGCTTGACCAATAATTCCAATCCGCTTATATCAGGGACGGTAAAGCCGAACAGTTCGGTCGCGGTGGTTGTGTCGGGCAGCACGGTGGCAACGGTACAGGCCGATGACAGCGGCGTTTGGGAATATACCCTTCAGCCGGATGATCTGGAAGAGGGATTAAATCATATCGAAATCTTCAGTACCGATCCGGTCGGCAATATCGCTCATTCCCAGGCATTAGACTTAACCCTGGATACCACCGCTCCGCTGATCTATAACTATTTCCCCCAGGATAACTATACCCAAACCACCAATAATATCGAACTTTACCTGAACGCGGATGATCTGGATACCCTGGCGGCGGCGGATATCAGCGGGTATCTTCTGACCGGGGCGGGCGGCGATGGCACATTCGGCGATGGTAATGAATGGATGATTCCGGTTAGTAGCGTGACAACCGATAGCATTTCCGGTCTGGTTCGGCTCAACACGGCCATTACTCTTTCGGATGATACCTATCGATTAACCATCAATCCTACTATTTCGCTGCTCGATCAGGCGGGAAATCCGGCCAGTCTAAATGTGACCGGATCGCATTCGCCGGCCCTGGACAGCGGCGATGAGATTATCATTACCTTCAGTTTCGACACCGCCGGCCCGCCGGCCCCGGACGCTCCCCAAGTCGATTCCATCTCCGATAGCGGACTGCATGATACCGACCGCATCACCAATCTCTCCACCGTCCTGGTCCATATCACCGCGGAACCCGATACCACCGTCGAAGTCATCTGCAATGGCAGGTCTGCTGGATTCGCCAATGAAACCGAAGCCGGCGAATATCAATTGTTCATCGACAGCAGCCTCATCCGCGAAGGTGAAAACCTGCTGTTGGCCCGTGCCTTCGATGGCCTGGGCAACAGCTCCGATCTTTCCGCTCTGCAAACATTTGTCTATGACCACACCGCCCCCCAGGTAACCGCCATCGTTGTCGATTCCCTTTGGCTCAACCACGGACCCACCCAGATCAGTATTATCTTCGCTAAAAACGATATCGATCCCAACTCCGTTTTGAGCCTGGATAATTATCTGCTGCTGGCCTCCGGCAACGACGGCACCTTTGACGACGGCAACGAACTGTTGATTCAGCCGACCGCCATCCTTTATGTAGAAGATACCTATACCCTCACTCTGGTGCTGCCCCAAACCGTGACCGGTACTTCCGAATTGGGGCCGGATAGGTATCGGCTGGTGCTCCCCGCTGGCAGTGCCATCAAAGACATAGCCGGGAACGGTATCGAACAAACCGCCACCCAGGATTTTTCTGTCGTGACTGCCGCGGTTATTCACAGCCATGAAACCTATAGCTTTATAACTGCCGACGGTAATCATATCAAAGTGATCCTCCAGGGCAACGGCGACGCCTCCATCCTCCTGGGAGAAGCGGTGGGCAGCGGCAATAGTATCGAACAAATCGTCCTGACCAATACCGACGAAAAAACCTCTCTGAAAATAACTTCCTCCAGCGGTTCTTTGCCCTTCTCCATTGGAACCATTTTATGTGATTCACCGATCCATTCGATCTCTAGTGCCAAAGCCGCCATTTCCGATGAAATTCGTGTCCAGCAGAGTATCTCCAAGCTCCTCGTCGGTGCTATCGGCGACAATGCCTCCTTCCACCTGGTCTCCAGCAACTCAACTACGGATAACGATAACTACGGCTTGAAAATCTATGCCGGCTCCATCGGCCAGAATGTATCTTTCAACATTACCGGCCACTTGCAATCATTCCAGGCGGACAACTATGAAAGCGGAGAATTAACCGCCCATTCCATCTCCAGCCTTACCATCACCCAGGGTAATCTGGGTGCCAATCTGATCGTGGACGATGATTTGGAAAACTTGGTAATTTCTCAAGGCGACCTCAGCGGCAATCTCACGGCAGGTGATCGGATCGGCAATATCAAAGTTCGTCGCGGAACCATAAGCTCCAGCATACAAGCCGCCGAAGTGAATGCCATATACGCCCGCGATATGGTGGACGCCCTGGTCCGAACCAGCTCCTATATTAATAAAATAAAAATCGGCAGCGGCCAGGATACCACCATCTCCGCCGGTACCGACATATTCAACATGAAATGTAGCGGCCATCTTACCCAGTCCACCCTCGCCGCTGGCGCCAGCCTCGAAAAAGTCTTTATCGGTGGAAACGCCATTGACAGCCTCTTTCTCTCCGGCGCCGACCTCGGTACCGACGCCCAGCTCGATGGGACCAACGACCTGTTCGGCGACGGGAATCTAAACCTCACCGTCAAAGGCACCTATCTGGGTAGCATCGCCGCCGCCGCGGTCAATCCCGGCAGCGACTTAACATATTTCACACCGGATGATGCCGCCGCCTCCACCGGCGCCTTGTCCGTCAAGTTCAGCAAAAACTCCTTAACGCAAACCACCCACGACTCCCTCTTCGGCCTGCTCGCCAGCGGCTCCATCAAACCCTTCAAAGCCCACGGCCAGCTATACCAGTCCCCCCTGACCATCGACCAGTTCCGCATGATCCTGGTCGAATAATCTCTTATTTTTCAAATTCGAGGGTGAGGAGATCCTGGAGGCGGTAGTTTTCGCTAAGGCTGAAGGTAACCTGCAGGACAAAGCGGGAGGCGTCGCGGGAGAGATCGGGAAGCTGGAGGGTCATTTTGTAGCTGCGGGTGATGGGATTCCAGTGCTGCTGATTGATTTCGATGTTTTCCAGGTCGACGATCTGAATGCCATTGAGGGCGAAACGTTTGCCGCGAGGGTCGGCGAAAGCAGGACGGTATTTGAAAATTTCGAAGCGGAATTTCCCCGGAGCTTTGATGGGGTCGCCGAACTGGTCGCGCAGTTCGACACAGGCTTCGATATAGCCATCGCCGGAAAGACCGGATTTTGCAAGGTAGGCTTTGGTGAAAGCCGGCTGGAGATAGACTTTGGCGACCTGGAAGGGGGAGCATTCCGCGGCGGAGCGGGACTGGATGTCGGTGGGCGGCTGGCAACCCAGTGGCAGCAGGGCCAGGCAAAGGAGGAGCATGCCTTGGATCGGATACTTTTTCATCATGGTATTCAGTTCCATCCACTAATCCACGTTTCTTTTCCTGTATTTTACTGTTCTATCTGCTGCGGTACAAGCCTGTTTTCTTTTATATTTTTGGCTTTGGGGAACGTGAAGGTGGGATTTTGTTGGAACAGAGCGTGGCCAAAGTTGAGCATGGTGTCATTGCCGAGTTTTTCCACTTTGGTCGGACTGATGAACAGATTGGCTAAGGCCCCCTTGAGGCTGCTGAAGAAGCCGTCGGATTCTTCGGATTTACTGATCGAGGCGAGTTTCATCCCCATACGCGGCGTTTTGTCGGTTTTTTTGAAGATTAACTTGTTCACGCGGGCGACTATCGGATTCGATCTGTTTTCAAACTTGTATTGTCCATTTTTCGGCTTAACATCATAGAGGCCGACGGTTATGGGGCTTCTGTGGTCCCTGGCGTTGAATTTGATGTCCATTTCGGTAACGGTCAGGACGGAATTGGTTATGGTTCCCTCGACCTCGATGCGGCCGAATCCTTCCCCTTCAAATTTGATATAATCCAGCATATTGGTCAGGGACTCTCCTTTTTTCAATTCATCGATATGGGTCTCAATCATCCCATTTGGGTCAAAGGTGTTTTTGTGAAAGCCTTTCCCGGATATTTTAAAATCACAGGACACCTGAAAGGATTTTGCCGTTACCTTTCTCGTATAGGAGATAATGCCAACCTGCTGCTCATTGTCGGCGCTGGTTTCCCTGTCAACCAGCGAGGGTGAGATCAGGGGGACAAAATACATAAAAGAAGAAATGGGATTTATTTTATGATTTTCCTGGCTGTAGCCCAACAGGATCGTCGGACCGTTGAGGTCCTCGATAACCGGATTGCCGCGGGCCACCCCCAGAACGAAGAAGATTATGCCGAGCATCATTGCCGGTTTCATTCGATGCCTCTTGCCCCTTGATTCATCCTGTCTATGGGCGGGCAGAAATGTGCTATCAATCATCATGATCCTCGTGGTGGTGGTCGTCGTCATCGTCATGATCCTCATGGTGATCGCCGTCATGGTGTTTGTACTTTTGGGAATGGTGATCCCTGTTATGGTGATCATGGCGTTTGTCCCCGCCGCATCCGGCCACTGCCATCCACATGGCGGCCAACATTACCGCTAACAAGGTTACGAGAGTTACTTTTAGCCGTTTCATATCCGGTCTCCTTAGTAAGATGCCATTTATCTTTCGGCTTGTTCCGGGGCAAGCCGGATTATTTTTTATTTTGCCGGCCCCGGTCTTTGCGGGTATCGCTGTCCCTGGCCTGGGTTTTTTGTTCATCGGCTGGCCGGGAGGGCGGACCTTTTTTGAAGGTACTCCAGATGCTTCGTTTGCCTACGACGGGTGAATCCGGGATCTTTACCCGATCCGCCCGATCTGTCCGATCCGGCGGAGTTACAGTATTTTTTCGTTCGGCGGCGGGGGGACTTGTTTTGCGATCGGCTGCCGGCGATTCCCAGCGGCTGCGTTCCTCACGGAACTGATGGACCCTGGTTGAATGCTGGGAGAGTCCCTCTCGTTTGTTGTCTTTGATTCGCTCGAATTTAAGCGATGTTTTCTTCCTGGCGGTCAAGGTTCCCAGCGGCTCGGCCATCTGCATATTTTTTCGCTGGGTGGGGGACATTTTCGCCTGCCGGATCTCCATCTCGCGATAGGTTCTGGGCGGGCGCAGATCCTTGTTGGCCCGGCGGTCATCATAATGATTGCGCTGATGCTCCTCCCAGTGCGAGTCCGTTTTGCGGGAATACCAGCGGTTATGCTGATAAATCGGGTCATACCAGGTATGGCGCCGCTCGCATTCAAACCAGGGATAGATGCCGGCTTCGACGTAATGGATATCGTAGTAATCGCCGAAATAGTAGTGACGGTAACGCGGCGCGGTAAACAGGTTAAACTGCAGATTGTCGATATCGACGACAATGCGGACCGAGTACGAATACCCCAGCCGCTTATAGACGGGCCGGGGGAAATAGACGGGTGCAAACAAGACGCCGCGGCGGTTGAGCTGGTAATCCCAGTATCCCTTGACGAATACATACCCGCGTGGTGTCCAGACGTAATGGGACGGGATCCATACCCAGTTTTCCTGGGCCGTCAGCCAGTATCCGGACCGCCGGATATACTGACCCTGATACCAGTACCAGCAGGGGGGAATCCAAATCGTATCGGGAGACGGCTGGATACCCAGGGGTTCCACATCTTCCAGGGCCGGCGGCGGGGGCAGATATTCGATCTGCTGAGCGGCGGCCACCGGCGACCAGAAACCGGATATCCACTGCCAGCCGTCGGGCGTTTTGGCCCAGTAGCCGGGAACCCAGTACATTTTCTGGGGAGCGGCGCGCCAGCAGCCGGAGACCCAGATGAAGCTGTTTCGGTCCGTATCCCAGGCCCAATAGCCCGGGATCCAGACGAATTGTTCCCCGGCGGGCCTTTCCGCCGGCGGATTTTCCACGATGACAGCCGGCGGTTGGGCCGGGATCACCAGAGGATCCTGAAGCTGCAATTCGACCGGTTCGGCGAAGGCCTCATGCACCGGCCCGCTGGTTAAAACCTCAGGCTCTTCCTGATCCGGGGTGGAGGGAACGGCTTCATAAGGGGCACTGTCCTGCGCGAGAAGGTGAGAGCCTATTGCTAACAGGGATACCAATAACGCGATGGATTTGGTAAAATATGGTTGTCGCATAATCAAACTCTCCTGAGTTACGTTGGGAGTAATCGGCATTATACCAGCCAACAACATGCTCCTGGTTTTTTCTTGCCGCGGCCAGCCTACCTGGGCCGCCGTTCTTACTCGATTAACGGATGATCCGAAAACCTAAATTATAAGTTTCGTAATATATGACCCATTTTATCGCGTTTGGTTTGCAGGTAATGGCGGTTGTGTTCGGTGCAGCCGACTTCCAGGGGGACCTGCTCGACGACGGTGACGCCATAGACTTCCAGGCGGTTGGTTTTGACGGGGTTGTTGGTCATGTTGGCGATTTTGCGGAGTCCCAGGTCGCGGCAGATCTGGGCGCCGAGTCCGTAGTCGCGTTTGTCGGCCTCGAAGCCGAGCCATTCGTTGGCCTGGATGGTGTTCATGCCGAGGTCCTGGAGGCGGTAGGCGTGGAGCTTGGCCTTGAGGCCGATGCCGCGGCCTTCCTGGCGGAGATAGATGACGGCGCCTTTGCCGGCTTTTTCGATACGGTGCATGGCCTCATGGAGCTGGTTGCCGCAGTCGCAGCGGCGGGAATGGAAGATATCGCCGGTGAGACATTCGCTATGGACCCGGACCAGAACGGTATCCTGCTGTTCGATGACTTTGCCGTTGTCATCGAGCAGGCCGACGTCGCCTTTGCACAGAGCCAGGTGGGTTTTGTTGTCCACGACCGTGCCATAGCCGATCAGGCGGAAGGTACCGCAGTCAGTGGGCAGTTCGACAGTTTCCAGCCGCTGGACCAGGATTTCCCGCTGCATACGATATTCGATGAGATCGGCGATGGTACACATTTTGAGGTGGTGCTGGCGGCAGAATTCCAGCAGGTGGGGGACGCGGGACATGGTGCCGGCTTCATTCATGATTTCGCAGTTGAAGTGCTTAAAGAGCATTACCTTAAGTTGAGC
>CAZOMV010000002.1:0-104959 GCA_964580995.1 uncultured Pirellulales bacterium | reverse complement strand
AAGATTTAAGGGCATATTTGGTAAAGTTTAACGGTTAGGTTGAGTTGGTAAATGTCGAACAAAGTGTAGTAAAAGATGAAGAAAGTGAGGTAAAAGTAGAGCAAAAGGCGCGTAAAGTTGGGTAAAAGTGTGGTAAAAGTGAATGATATTTACACGTGGCATTGTGATTAAGGCGGGAATTTTTGGGGGACAAAATTATCCAGGTTTCCTAGATTAGTCAAGTTATCAGCAAGAAGAAATTTTACCACGAAGATCACCGAGGGCACAAAGGGGGGAAAAGAAAATTACGAATTACGAGTTATGAATTAAAGGAGGGGGGAGATTTTGAACAAAAGATAACGAAGGCAGGGAAGGCTGGCACGGGGAAAGAAAGGGGAAAAGAAGCCGGCCAAAGGCCAGCGGTACGGGAGGCATGGCGGGAAAGGGACTGACTCACCGCCTCGTGGGCGGAGGGTGGGACGATTTATAGGAGGTTTCGGCTCGGAGAGCATGGAACACCGGTTTCCCCCCGTGAAAAGAAGTATGGGGTTAGGGGATGGGAGGCACGGCTGGCACAGCCGTGGCACGATTATGTGGGGAAGGCGGGGGAAAATTTTTGCCACGTTTGGGGGCGGGCGGCGTTATTATTAGTGATGATTGCTGGTACCTGTAAAAGCTCTCTGGAGAAGGCTGCAGACGTGTGTGAAGAACCGACGGTGGTAAGGGATGCGGAGTTTATAGCCCGGGCTGGGAGGGACGCGGCCACCTTTACCCAATTGTACGAGCGCCATTACGAAGGTGTTTTCCGCTACTGCGTACACCGGCTGTTTGATCGAACGGCAGCGGAAGATACCACCTCGGCCGTCTTTCTGAAGGTGGTGGAGAATCTGCCGCGGTTCCGGGGCGATGAGCAAGCGTTTCGGTATTGGCTGTACCGGATCGCGACCAATACGATCTGCTCGCATTGGCGTCATCAGCAGAAACGGAAGAAAGTTTTACAGGATTTGGTGGAACAGGCAAAGACCGGCTGGGGGGAGGGAGAGAATGACGAGCCAGAGGATGACCAGAAGATGGCACTCTTTCAGCAGGCGATGAAGAAGCTCAAGCCCCAATACCAGACCATCATCACGTTGCATTTCTTGGAAAATATGAAACTGACTGATATCGCCGGGATCCTGGATTGTTCGGCCGGCACAGCGCGAAGCCGCTGTCGGCGGGCGCTGGGAAAATTGCGGAAACACATGGCGGCTGCCATGAAAAATACCTCGCCGGAGGTGAAATAAAATGTTTACCAACGAAGATGAATTGAAAAAGTATATTCGGGAATTGAAATTTGAGGATACGCCGCGTGAGCTGCACAAGCAGCAATTGCAGCAGTTATTGCTGGATAAGCTAGCGCAACCCGACCTGCAACCCAAACCCGACCACCAATCCGACCGACCCGGCTCGATATCAGTCTCCGGAAAAGAATATGGGAGACGAATTATGAAAAGTAGAATTACAAAGATTAGTGCCGCCGCCGCTCTGGTTTTGGTGGTGTTTGCGGTTTCGTTACAATTTACCCGTTCCGATAGCCAGGAATCCCTTTCGGCCTTTACGCTGCTGGCCCGTGCCAGTGCGGCGGAACAGGCCCTTTTTACCAGCGATAAAATTGTTTATCTGGTGAATAAAATTATTGTGTACCCGGTTCCCAAAGAATCGCCGACCACATCAAAGCTGGACAAGCTGCATTTGAGTGAGGAGCAGCAAGAGTATATTGAGACGTCCAACTCCTGGCTGGATTATAACTGGCTGCCGTTATGTTCGCTGGATGCGGATGGGCAGTTTCGTTTCCATCAGCTTAAATTAGCCAAAAACTTAGAACGACCGTATGAGGTTACGGATCAGGCGTGGTACGACCCGCAGACCGGCTGTTTTGCCCGCGTGCTGGAACTGGATCAGCAGGTTATTTTTGCCAATTCGTTTGACGGGGAAAATATACATACGTTAGAGGCGACGGAAGATGGCCAGGTGGAACCGGTGAGCAAGGCAATTACCGAGGCATTTCACCGGCCGGAAAATCCGGCGGAGTTTTTAGGATTGTCCGCCGGGTTGCAGAATTCGTTCGGGGAGGGGGAAACGCAGAACGTCCAGGAAATTACCGAAGGCCGGCTCGAAGACGGCTCGGACGTTACGATTTATAAGGTCGGGTATAAGGATTTGCTCGGCGATTTGAATACGTACTGGCTTTTTAAGGTGCGGGCCGATGGTACGACGGCGGAGATGGAGTTTGTGATGTCGGGGGCGAGGCAACTGGTTATCCGCCGGGTTTTGACCAAATCGGTGGAGGCGCCGGCGTTATCGTGGAATCTGGCGGAAATCAACGAAACAGGCAGACAGGGACAGAATAACCAGGTAACGGTAAATCCCGACATGGTGATTCCGAATGTGCCGGTGGAACATATGATCGAGCGTGCAGGGTTTGAGACCTATCTATTTTCCATCAATCCGTCCTGGACCCAGGATCGAGTGATTGTGGATTGTCTGGATCTGCCCAGCCCGCCCAGCCGGATGTTTTTTGCGGTCTATCATGCGGAAGACAGCCGAGATGTGGTGCTGGTGCAGGCGGAAACGTATAATAAAGTAATGGGGAAATTTTTCCAGCAGGGGCGGCTGGTTTATACTTCTCCCAATGGTTTTAAGGTCTGGGCCGGCGGGCCGGAAAAGTGGTGGACTCAAATCGTACTCACCAGTGCGCAACTGGTACCGGCTGAGGATCGCAGCGGCTATGGTCTGGAATCACCGGCAGGTACATTTCCCAGCCTGGCTATTAACGGACAACTGACGGAGGAGGAACTTCACACGCTGGTGGATAGTCTGATCCCCGCGAAAGAATATGTAAAGGAAAAGTAAGAATCTATTCAAATGAAAGGAAGCAAAATGAAGAACGGGAAGGTGATAGGTCTTGTTATCGTCGGGATGGGCCTTTTGGCGGCGGGAATTGAGATTTTGGCTGAGTCGACGGAAAAGGTGGATAGCATTTCGATTCGGAAGCTGGATAGCCAGGTGGTGTTATATACCATTTATCGGGGCCGCTACGATCAAATGGGGCCGGCGATCGGCAAGCTGTTTGAGCTGGCGGGGCAGAAGGGATTGATGCCGCCGCGGGGGCCGGTCAGCGGGGTCTATCTGAATAATCCGGATCTGGTTGCCAGCGAGCACTGGCTGACGGAGATACGCATTCCGGTGGCGGAGGAGGCATTGAAAGCGGCGGGGACACTGGGTGAAATGGTGGATGTCAAAAAGCTGCCGGCTATGGAGGCGGCGGTGGTGAGTAAGCCGAAAGGCGTGGAAGATCCGGCGGAACTCTATAAGCAGATGAAAGAATGGCTGCATAAAAACGATTATGCCGTGCTGGATAATTTTATGGAATTATTCGTGACTCCTTCGGCATCCGGCAGCTATGCGGAAATGGAGACGGAGATTATGGTTCCGGTTGAGAAACTACCAGCAAAATTACGGCAATAATCAAATGCGATTGACTTATTATGGGGATTGTGTATATCTGACAAAGCGGACGGAAAAACATAAGGAAAATAATGGAGCCTGGCCCACCGCCTCGGCAGGCAAGAGCCTGCAGGGCCGAGAGGCCCATTTTCGCGACGCGGGCGGAAAGGGAATATGACGTTCCCGCCGGTCACTTCCTCATGGGCGAGAAAGAGGGTTCGGCGTAGCTGGGGGGGGTGTTTTATTCTTTCGCCCCTTCGGGGCTGGGGAGTGGTTGGTCGGCGTCCGGGAGCTTACGCTCCCGGCTAAGAAACTAACGGCCCCGGCGGGGCCTAGGGGAGGGGGAGGAAATTACGAGTTATGAAGTACGAGTTACGAATGGAAAGATGGGGAAGACTGGCTCACCGCCTCGTGGCTGGAGGGCGGGACGATTTATAGGAGGTTTCGGTTTGAAGAGCATGGAACACCAGTTTCCCCCCGTAGAAGAGGAGGAGGGGCATTTTGCTGGTTGCCGGTTGCCCCTTTGAGGCATTCAGCTCGAACAGATAAGGAGGGGGAGAGGAAATCCTTGCTTGTGGAATGGGATTTTTGTACCATTGTTGACGTGAAGTACCTGCAATCGGTGGCGCCAGCCGGCACGGTAGCTGCTATGTTTAATTTGCCCTGGAGAAGGAATGTCGAACGCAAAAAACCTGAAGAGTCTGTTTCTGCTGAAGCCCGGAATCACGTTTCTGAATCATGGGTCTTTTGGGGCAACGCCCGGAGCGGTGTTTCAGGTGTATCAGGACTGGCAAAGGGAGATGGAGAGGCAGCCGGTGGAGTTTCTCGGCCGGCGTCACAATCAACTGATGCGGGAGTCGCGAGCTGCGCTGGCGGCGTACCTGGGAACGTCGGCGGAGAATATTGTCTATACGCAGAACGTGACCATTTCCCTGAACATGGTGGCGAGGTCTCTGAAGCTGGGGCCGGGAGATGAAGTGTTGTCCACGCACCATGAATACGGGGCGATTGATCGGATGTGGCGGTTTCTGGCTGGCGAATATGGCTTTTCCTATATCAAGCAGGAAATCCAGATCCCCCTGGAAACAAAGGCGTTGGCGGCAGAGGAGTTTTGGAAGGGCGTTACCGACCGAACCCGGGTGATCTGCATCAGCCACATAACCTCGCCGACGGCGATGATTCTTCCGGTGGAGGAGATCGTTGCCAAGGCCCGCACCAAGGGGATCCTAACCGTGATCGATGGCGCCCATGGTCCCGGGCAGATTCCGCTGAACCTGGATCGTCTGGATGCCGACTTTTATGGCGGGAATTTGCATAAATGGCTGATGGCCCCCAAGGGATCGGGGTTTCTGTATGCCCGGCCCACCGCCCAGGCGCTGCTGAAACCGCTGGTGGTGTCGTGGGGGAAGGAGCTGGCATACTCCAGCGGATGTCCCTTTATTGATGATAACGAATGGCTGGGGACCCGGGATGTGGCCGCGTTCCTGTCGGTGCCGGCGGCCATCCAGTTCCAGGCGGAGCATGGGTGGGATACGGTTCGGGCGGAATGCCATCGGCTGGCGGCGGAGGCACAGGGGGCGATTTGCAGGCTGACGGGTATGCCGCCGCTGCACTCCCAGGCCGACGGCTGGTTTGCACAGATGTTCGCGGCCCCGCTGCCCAGCGATACGAACCTGGACTGGCTCAAGGAAAGATTGTACGACGATTATCAGATTGAGGTGCCGCTGATCGAGTGGAATGGGTACAAGCTGATCCGGGTGTCCATCCAGGGATATAATTCCTCCGATGATATGGATCGGCTTCTTGGGGCGCTGGCGAAGCTGCTGCCGGGATGAACCGTGACCGTCGTAGAGGAGGTATTTCAACGCCGGCGTACCCAACGGAACCATTTGTAAGTTGTTCGGGTCAGGAAGGATGACGCCGGCGTCAAAAGCTCGTCGTTCCCTTGTTATTGGGGAGCCAGAGCCATTTTTGGATGTCCATATCGACTTTTGGCGGTTCCGTCAAGAATAGGGAATTTTCCAGCAAAATTTTGCGGGAAGGGGAAAAGGAGGGTTGTTTTTGAATCCGGACCTTTGTACAGTGGGCGGTATGGAACAGAAACGCAGATTCATATTTGGCAAACAGATGGTTTTGCAATTTTTATGGGGGATTACGGATGCAAGGTATGCCTCGAATTGATTCAGCAGGAGATCAGGTATGAGCAAAGAACAAGTTGGCTTAAGCCGGCGGGGGTTTCTTAAAACGGCGGTGCAGGCGGGTGTCTGTCTGGCGGTGCCGCAAATCATCCCGGGCACGGCGTTGGGCAAGAATGGCGGAGCGGCAGCCGGCGAACGGATCACGCTGGGGGCCATCGGGATCGGCAATCGCGGCCGGTATGTGCTGGGGTGCTTCCTGCAGCAGACGGATTTGCAGTGTGTGGCCGTCTGCGATGTGCGGGCGGACAATCGCCAGCGTGCCAAGGAGATGGTCGATGCGTATTACGGCAATACAGACTGTGTGACCTATGCGGATATGCGGGAGCTGCTGGCCCGCGAGGATATTGACGCGGTGCTGATTGCGACGGGGCCGAACTGGCACGCGACGGCGGCCACGATGGCGGCCAAGGCGGGCAAAGATGTCTATTGCGAAAAGCCCTGCACGAAGAATATTGCCCAGAGCCTGGCGCTGGCGGAGGTTTTTCGCCGGACGGGCCGGGTGTTCCAGGCGGGCACGCAGCGCCGCAGCCTGCCCAATTTCGCCCATGCGATCGAGCTGGCCCGGACCGGTAAACTCGGTCCGCTGCAAACTCTTCACGCCCATCCCGGCGGTTTGGGGTGCGATATGAGCGGCTGGTTCCCGGCGGAACCGGAACCGCCCCAGGAGCAGGTAAACTGGGATATGTACCTGGGGCCGGCCGCCTGGCGGCCTTATAATGGGGCGCTCATGAACGCCTTTCATTTTGAAAAAGGCGGCGGGCTGGTGGGCGGCGGGTGCCTGGAATGGGGCTCGCATTGCGTGGACCTGTGCCAGTGGGCCAACCACGCCGATGACACAGCGCCGGTGGAGTATGAACCGGTGAACGGCCAACTGCATGCCCGCTATGCCAATGGGGTTAAACTGGTTATGCGGAACGACGGATGGCTGCCGCTGGGTTCGTGCCCGGTGCGGTTCGAAGGGGAAACGGGCTGGATAGAGACCGGTGACGATGCGGAGTCCGCGGCGAGTTCACCGTCCCTGTTGATGCTCAGAGGCAAGAAGATACCGGGGTACCCGGCCGATTTTCACGTGCGTAATTTTCTCGATTGTATCAAGACTCGGGGCCTGACCCGGGCCAATGCGGAGGTGGCCTGCTGGGGGCATATTGCCTGCCATGCGGCCAACATCGCCCTGTACCTCAATCGCAAACTCCAGTATGACCCGAAGAAGAACGAATTCATTGGCGACGAGCAGGCCAATCGGCTGCGGTCGGAGGCCTTGCGGGAACCGTGGCGGATTTAATGTTCGATTATTCCAAAGAACCCCCTCAAATGACGAGGACCATCATGAAACTGAACCAAGTACATATCATCTGGTGTGTTATATTCATCATCGTTACTGCGTGGGCCGGGGCCGCGGTCCAGGGACAGCCGGCTGGGGACGTGAAGCAAAGCGACTTGATTGCCGTGCTGCTGTCAGATGCCCCCCAGGCGGAGAAAGCCATCACCTGTAAGCGGCTGGCCATTTATGGCGGCGAAGAGGCTGTTGCCGCCCTTGCGCCGCTCTTGGAAGACAAAGAGTTGACCTCGTGGGCACGGATTGCACTGGAAGCGATTCCCGGGCCGGCGGCGGATGCGGCCTTGCGTAACGCGCTGGGCCGGCTGGAGGGCCGGCTGCTGGTGGGAGTGATCAATTCGATTGGCGTGCGCCGCGATGGCCAGGCGGTCGAGGCGCTGGCGCAGAAACTCGGCGATACCAATCCGGACGTTGCCTCGGCGGCCGCGGTGGCATTGGGGCACATCGGCGGTGAACAGGCGGGCAAAGTACTGACTCAATTTTTGGCGGGGGCGTCAGCCGGTGTTCGTTCGGCGGCGGCGGAAGGCTGCATACTCTGTGCCGAGGGATTTCTGGCGCGCGACAAGGCCGCCGAAGCGGCCACGATGTACGATATGGTCCGCCAGGCGGATGTGCCCGACCAGAGACGTTTGGAAGCCATCCGCGGGGCTATTCTGGCGCGCCAATCGGCCGGCATTCCGCTGCTGCTGGAACAGTTGCGTTCGGAAGATGAAAACCGATTCGATATTGGTTTGCGTGCGGCCCGTGAGCTTGGCGGCCGTGATGTGACCGAGGCCCTGGCCGAAGAATTGGCCCGTTTAAGTCCGGACCGGGGTCCCCTGCTGTTATTGGCCCTGGCGGACCGCAGTGATGCGGCGGTATTGCCGATTGTTCTGCGGGAAGCGCAAAATGGCCCGAAAGACCTGCGCATCGCAGCCATCCAGATCCTGAATCGCCTGGGTGATGTTTCGTGTATTCCGATCCTGCTGGAGGCGGCGGGGGAGAACGATGCGGAGCTGGAACAGGCGGCCATGGAAACGCTGCTCAGACTGCCTGGTAACGAGGTGGATGCCGATCTGATCGGCCGTTTACCGTCAGCGGAAGGCAACGTGAAGCGGGTGCTCATTCAGCTGGCGGGCCAGAGACCGATTGGTGAGGCCCTGGCGGCTGTTGTGCCAAGCCTGCAAGACGGCGATGCCGGGATTCGCCGCGCGGCCCTGCAAACCGTGGGCATCCTCGGGCAGGATCCGCAAACGGACGATCTGGTCCAGTTGCTGCTAAAAACACAGAATGCCGAAGAACGGGCGGATATCGAAAAGGCTCTGCAAGCGATTTGCGGCCGTTGCGGCATAAAGTGTATCTCCCATTTGGAACCCCTGGCCCAGAGTCCTGACTCCGGGCTCCGTATCATCGGGTTGCACGCGCTGGCTATTGTCGGCGGACCGGAGGCACTGGCGGCTGTCAAATCCGCCATGGCGAGCACGAAAGCTGCCCTTCAAGATGAGGCGGTGCGCATCTTATCGACGTGGCCGAACAACTGGCCGGAAGACGAGGAGGCAGGGCAAGCCCTACTGGTAGTCGTCACATCGGCGGATAAGCTGGCCCATAAGGTGCTGGGACTGCGCGGTTACCTTCAGTACCTGCGCGGCAATAAGAAACTCAGTAACGAACAAAAAGCGGCCCGGGTGGAAGAGGTGCAATCCTACATCAAGCGGGCCGAAGAGAGGCAGCAGGCCATTGCCGTCCTCGGGGAAGCGCCGAGCGCCAAGACCCTGGAGCTATTAACGACATTCGCGGATACCCCGGCAGTCGCCGAGGAAGCGTACGCGGCCATGGTCCAGATTGCCAGCCAAGATATCAGCGGGATTTCCAAGGAGCAGCGCCGGCAAGTGCTGCAAAGGGTGATTGAGAAATCAAAAAATGACGGTATTCAGCAGAAAGCCCAGGAAACGCTGGGTGCCGTTCCGTAAGCGGCCGCACGAGGAACCCTTGCAGGCCGGCGGCTAGGAACCGCCCCTTATTTCATCTGCCCAGTGGAGTTTGAAAACCTTCTCTACTTTGCAAAAGTTTAGTTTTTTATAATCCTCGACCAGCCTGGCTGTCAAAATATTTCCGCTCCGGCAAATCCTATTCAGTACCCCCTCCCGCCCGGACACATGAAAAGTATAGTTTGACGCTAGCGTCAAAAGCTCGTCGATCCCTTGGTATTGGGGAGCCAGAGCTGCTTTTGGAAGTCAATAACGACTTTTGGCGGTTCCGTCTAGTTTGAAGGCGGAACTCCGAGCGAGCAGGCTCGCAAACGAAGCGGATTGCCTGTCCTGTGGAGATGAGGCGGGCACTTGTCTTTTTTCTGTTTTACGGCATAAAAATGGGTACCATTCCAAATATTTCAAAAAAATAGACTGAAACAGGCTCTTCAATTGTGTATGTAGTGAAGGATGATCATTCTCAGGTATAGCCGGTGAGGTTTGGATGTTCGAAGACAAGATACTTTTATGGAAGTTCAAGCATGGATCCCGCGAGGCGTTGGAAAGAATTTATGAAAAATATGAAACCTACCTGATCACGGTGGCAACGGCCCTTTTAAATAACACGCATGATGCGGAAGACGTGCTTCATGACTTTTTCCTTTCCTTTGTGAAGTTGGCGGACCGGATCCACCTCCAGGGTAATTTTAAGTCGTATCTGGCAACCTGTGTCGCCAACCTGGCCCGCAATCGAATCAAGCGAAGGCGGCTGGAGCCGCCGGGTTTCGAGGGAGAGGAACCTAGGGCATCGGCGAATTGGGAACCGGAGGTGCTGGCGACCCAGAACGAAGAAACGGTCAAAGTGAATTGGGCCATAGCGCAGTTGCCATATGAGCAGCGGGAAATTGTCGTTCTGCACGTGCAGGGCGGTATGAAATTTACCCAAATTGCGAAATTACGAAGTACTTCCGTCAATACCATTCGAAGCCGGTATCGGTATGGTCTGGAAAAGTTAAGGTCCCTGTTACACAGTGAGGTGAACCAATGAAATCCCTTAAAGATATGCAAAAAGTTGTTGCCGAATTTCATGTCCAACCAAGGCCGGAGATGCAAAGCAAGGTACTTGAGGATGCATTCGAGATGCAAAGAAACCAAGAGCCGCAAAGCATACCCGGTATTTTCAGATGGAGAACTCTTATGAAAAGTCGAATACCTAAATATGCCGCCGCGGTGGTGATGGTGATGGTCATTCTGTTGGGGATAAACCTTTTTAACGGTTCCATGGGCAGAACCAGCATGGTATGGGCGGAGGAGATCCGGTCCGCACTTGCAACCATACAGGGAGTTTCCTGCTGTGAGCGGACTATATTTGTAAATGCGGATGGTTCCCAGCATCCGTCAAGCACCTGGGATGTTCTTTACTATTCTCCGGATAGTTACCGCAGAGATATTTATGATGGAGAGACCTTGCGCGAGATCCAATGGTATGTTCCGGACGGAGACGGAATGCTGCAATATAGCATTCGTTACGATTTAGGTTCTTATTTTGTCGAAAGACATTCCGGAAGTTTCGGCACGCAAAATCCTATGGATCAAGTACGTTTCTATTTACAGTATCTGGATCGCACAGCCAAGCTCCTGGGAACGAAACCGATCGACGGGGCCGATTGCATGGGCTTTGCGATTCCCGCCAGTACCTATGGAGACAATCCGGAACCATGGATTGACGAAATCTGGTTTGACGTGGAGAGCAAACTTCCGGTAGTCATTGAACAGCAGGGAAGACCCGTTACTGACCACCCCGAAATAACGTTTACCACGATCCAAAATGAGTTCCGCTATAATGACGAACTGCCCGGTGATACTTTTACGCCATCGATTCCCGGTGGTTATATCCTGGGTCATCCTGATGAGATACAAAAGAACTAAAAGGCTAAAAATGAGTATAGGGCGGAAAAAAGGAATCCAATAGCAAACAGCCTGATATGGGGATGTGGGCCGATAAAAAAAATTTGGGGAAATTGGCGGTATAACAGGTACAGATTGCCCAGATTGCCAGAAAAAATTGTGGGTGTAAATGGCTTTTTCCGGAATTATATTTTACACTATGTGAATAAGGGAAGTTTTGCAAGATGGTGGCTAGGCATCTATTATTTCCGAAAATCATCTCAACCATTTTCGAGAAATAATCTTATACGTATGGCTCTATTATTCCGTTAGCGGTTTGGAAAGAAAAAAGAAGAATGAATTTGAATGAACCGATTGTTGCGATTGAATATTTCGGGAGTGCCACGGTAGTTACGCCCCAGCCCGGGGAGCTGCTGGATGTATCCCTGATTTTACGGCTTCAGGAGACGATCTATCCGCTGGCGGAGGATGAGGGGGTAAACCTGATTGTGGACTTTTCGCGTGTGCAGTCGATCTCGTCTATGGTATTAGGTTGTCTGCTGGAGTTGAAGAAGATGGTGGAGAAGGGGCATGGCCGGCTCATCCTCTGCGGGGTGAACCAGAAGGTGATCAATACCCCTGACGACCGCTATGTTCATGAGATATTCAAGGTGGCGCGGCTGGATTCGTTTTTTGAGATTTGCGCTCGTGTGCCAGAGGCGATCCGCCAGCTTCAGGTTCCGTGCCATACCTTCTGACCGGTCCTTTCATTCTGTTCTTGTCCGCAAACGAGGGGGCATTCCCTGTGCCCGTGCTGAAATATTTTGTTGCAATTTCCGTTTGAACGTCTTATGATAGAGGGAAAGCATCTAAGTTCACGTATTTTTCTTGAATCGCTCAAGCAATTGCCCATCAGCCAGGATCCAAACCGGCCCATCGGTCCGGTAGTTACGTTCGATACGGAATAAACCAGCAGCACTGGGAAAGGATGGTCTTATGGACAGATCGGGAAAGAAGTATAGTATGGTGTGGCGGGTGGCGACGTTAAATCAGAAGCTGGGGGAGGGCGAGCATCGGATTGACAGTATCCACCTGCACAATGCCAAGAAATTTGCGCGGGACAAGGGGTACCGGTCGCAGGGGAAGGTGGAAGGGAAAGGCATGAAGTACGATCATTGTTCGATTCATGGTTTGTGCCTGTTTATTGACGAGGATACCAAATCGGTCACGGTGGAAGGATATAGCCAATCCGTGCTGTCGGGGGTGGGCGATGATTTTGGTTTTCCGCTGTATTAAACTGGAGAGGGGAGTCTGAGCGAATTGATGAGGGAGATATAGGGTCGGTTTGGAAGGTCCAGATCGGGGCGGCAGTATTTATGGGGTAAAATAGGTATTTTTCCCTTTATAAGCGGGGGATAATCCGATAAGAAGTAGCGATGTTTATGTCAAAAGTACAGACTATAAAAGTGTTTACTGGGTTGAGGGGGGCAAAATCGTACTTTTTTTACCTGCTGCCAATCTGGGCGTTCCTGATATTGGGTATGGCCGGATGCGTGGGGCCGGGCGGCGGGGGGAAAACGACGGTGACGCGGGTGGATAACGGGTATGAGCACCCGATCCCCAGGACCAAAAGCAGAACGGGGGGTGGAACCACTACGCCGGTCGTCCCATCGAATCCGCGGGAAGAACCGGTAATGAACGGTACGGTGGTGATCGACGCGGGTCATGGGGGCAGGGATCCGGGTGCACCGGCGAATGGGGTTTCGCGAATGGCGGAAAAAGAGATTGTGCTGGACATTGCGCTGAAGACGATGAACGAGCTGGAGCAGGAGGGGGTCAATGTCATGGCCACGCGGCGGAATAACCGGTTTATTGAGCTGGAAGAGCGGGCGGCAGTGGCCGAACGGTCGCGGGCGGATTTGTTTGTGGCGATTCACGCGGATGCCTCGAAGAACAGCAGTATATCGGGTGTGACCATTTATATCTGCCGGGAGGCGTCGGATGCCAGCCGGAAGGCGGCGCATTGTATTCGCGAAGTCTTTGAACGGAATGGGTTTGAGGTCAGAGGGATTCAGCATGGGGATTTTAAGGTGCTGGTGGAGCATAGTCGTCCGGCGGTGCTGGTGGAGTGCGGGTATATGACGAATTATACGGATGCGCAGCGGTTGAATTCGGCGTATTACCGGGCGAAGGTGGCGGAGGTGTTGGCTGAGGGGATTTTGAAATATTTCAACCGGTAAAAAGCGATGCGTAAACTATATATTGGGTTTTTGATTCTGTTGTACGCATCCGGTTGTGGTCGGCTAAAGCCCGTCTCGTTAATCAATGATACAGTGGCGGTGCCGGAGCGGGCGGCGGTGGTGTTTTTTGTGGATGGGATGAACCGGCAGGTGTATCGGGAGATGCTGGGGCGGGGAGAGCTGCCGGGGATTGCGAAGTATCTGGTGGAGCGGGGGTGCAGCGTGGAGTATGGGGTGACGACGGTTCCGTCGATTACCTATGCAGTAAGCACGAGTTTGGCGACGGGGCAGGTGCCGGGCCATCATGGGGTATTGGGGAATAAGTTTTTTGACCGGAAGCGGTTGTTTTATGCGGATTACAATACGATTAAGACGTATCGGGATGTGGATGATGATTATCGGTGCCCGACGATGTACGAGATACTGGATGACAAGTTCAGCGTGACGATCCAGATACCGGTGCGGCGGGGAGTGTATCGTAAGATTGACAACTGGGCGTCGTCGGGGATACGGTGGTATTTTGGGCAAATCCGGGAGATCGACTGTCTGACGGCGGAGCGGTTTTATTTGATTGGGGAGATGGCGCGGGAGGCGCGGCGGTGGCCGGATCTGATATTTGCGTATTTTCCGGCAATGGATGAGATGGGGCACCGGTATGGTCCGGATTCGGCGGAATATCGGCGGTCGCTGCGGAATGTGGATGAGCAGATCGGGCGGATTGGGGCGGCGCTGGAGGCCAGCGGGCTGCTGGAGCGGACGTATCTGGTGCTGGTGTCGGATCATGGGATGGCTGGGTGTAAGAAAGAGAACTATATTGATATTGCGGAATTGATCGGCGGGGAATTTGGGCTGCGGGTGGCCAGCGAAGGGCCGGGCCGGATGGAGAGTTTTGGGGAGCGGGCGGCGTATTTCCGGGGGTATGACGCGGTGCTGGTGAACGGGGGGTTCCGGCGGGCGATGGTGTATCTGCGGAACGGGGAGGACTGGTCGGCGGCGGCGGGGCAGGAAAAGGCCGGGCCGATTGCGCGGTTTTTGGCGGGTCAGGAGGCGGTGTGTCTGACGGCGTATCCGGACGGGGAGGGTGGTGTTTGGGTGGAAAACCGGCTGGGGAAGGGGTGGATTGAGCGGCGGGGGGCGGCGGGGGAGAGTTTGAGTGAGAAACAATACCGGTATGAGGTTATTGACGGGGCGGACCCTTTGGGCTATGATGTTACGCTGCGCGGAATGGGCCAGCCGGATGGTGGTTTTCGGAGCGGGGCGGAGTGGCTGGCGGGGACGGTGCAGAGTGAATATCCGGATTTGCCGGTGCAGATAGCGGAGGTGTTCGATTCGTACCGGGCCGGCGATTTGCTGGTGTTTGCCCGGGAGGGGTGGGACTTTGACCGGAGCAATGTGGGGGGGCACGGCAGTGCGGCGGCGGCGGATATGCTGGTACCGATGGTGTTTTCGGGGCCGGGGATCGAGCCGGGCCGTGTGATACCGGCGGGGCGGACGGTGGATGTGGCGCCGACGGTGATAGAGATGCTGGATGGCCGCAAGCTGGGCGAGTACCGGTTTGACGGACGAAGTTTGTTACAAGAGATGATGGAAAAGAAAAATTAGTGAGAAAGCAGAACGGTTTATGTTGAAACGGACAAACAATTGCGGTGAGTTGCGGGCGAAGGACGAAGGCAGAGAAGTGGTGCTGGCGGGGTGGGTGCAGTCGTACCGGGATCATGGCGGGGTGGTGTTCATTGATCTGCGGGACCGCAATGGTCTGACCCAGTTGGTGTTCAATCCGGAAAATAATCCGAAAATGCACGAGCAGGCCCGGTCGCTGCGGACGGAGTGGGTGATCGGGGTGCGCGGCAAGGTGCGGCACCGGGCGGCGGGGATGGAGAATCCGAAGATGCCGACGGGGGATATTGAGATACTGGTCTGCGAGCTGGAGATTTTCAATAAGGCGCTGACGCCGCCGTTTGAGATTGATTCGACGGAAAAGATCGGGGAGGAGCTGCGGCTGAAGTACCGGTATA
The DNA here is from genome assembly GCA_964580995.1 of uncultured Pirellulales bacterium. Lineage (GTDB taxonomy): Bacteria > Planctomycetota > Phycisphaerae > Sedimentisphaerales > SM23-30 > JAKJEP01. The sequence goes on along the minus strand of CAZOMV010000002.1, from coordinate 89,872 downwards.
TCGATTTGCGGCGGCCGCAGATGCAGCATATCATGCGGGTGCGGAACCGGGTGACTTCGCTGGTGCGGAAGTATCACCAGGAGAACGGTTTTTATGAGATTGAGACGCCGATTCTGGCCAAGAGCACACCGGAAGGGGCGCGGGATTTTCTGGTACCCTCGCGGTTATCGGCCGGTTCGTTTTATGCGCTGCCGCAGTCGCCGCAGTTGTTCAAGCAGATCCTGATGGTGAGCGGAATGGACCGGTATTTCCAGATTGCCCGGTGTTTCCGGGACGAGGATGCGCGGGCGGACCGGCAGGTGGAGTTTACGCAGATCGACGTGGAGATGAGCTTCATCGATATGTATGATATTATGGACCTGACGGAGAAATGTTTTGCACTGGTATTCAAGGAGATTCTGGGGGTGGAAATCCCGCTGCCGCTGCAGCGGATGGGTTATCAGCAGGCGGTGGATGATTATGGAATTGACCGGCCGGACACGCGATTTGAGATGCGGCTGAAGAATATTACCGATATCGCCGCCCAGTGCCAGTTTGGTGTGTTTTTGAACGCGATCAAGAGTAAGGGGATTGTGAAAGGGCTGTGCGCGCCGGGCGGCGGGGAGAAATATTCGCGGAGCGATATTGAGAAGGGATTCACGGATTTTGTGGGGCAGTATGGGGCACGGGGTTTAGCGTGGATGAAGGTGGTGGCGGATGAAAAGGGGACGGGGCTGGAGCTGATGAGCAGCATTGCGAAGTTTTTCACGCCGGAGCAGCGGCAGGAGATCATCGGCCGGTTCGGGGCGAAGCTGAACGATTTGATACTGCTGGTGGCGGCGGATGAGGCGACGGTGAATAAGGCCTTGGCGCCGCTGCGTTGCCGGCTGGGGGCGGAGCTGGGGCTGGCGCGGGACGATCAGTATAATTTTCTGTGGGTGATTGATTTTCCGCTGATGGAGTTCAACAAGGACGAGAACCGGTGGGACAGCCTGCATCATCCGTTTACGGCGCCGCTGCCGGAGGATATCCCGCTGCTGGATCAGGATCCGCACCAGGTTCGTTCGCAGGCATATGATATTATTTTAAATGGGAACGAGGTAGCCGGCGGGAGTGTTCGTATTCATCAGCCGGAGCTACAGGCGAAGATATTCGATCTGCTGGGGATCAGCCGGGAGCAGGCGGAAGAGCGGTTCGGATTTTTCCTGAAGGCGCTGCAGTACGGCGCTCCGCCGCATGGCGGGATCGCCTGGGGTCTGGACCGGCTGATCATGCTGCTGACGGGTACGGATAATATCCGGGATGTGATCGCGTTTCCGAAGACGCAGAAGGGGCAGTGTCTGCTAAGTGAAGCGCCGGCGGGCGTGGATCTCAAACAGTTGGAGGATGTCTATCTGGAGATTCGGCGGAAAGGGCCGGAACAGAAATAAGCGGCGGTGAGCCGTTTAGAGGCAGGTGTCCCAGGGGAGGGCGTAGTCGGAGTCTGAGACTTTCAGGAACGCCGGGCAGGGTGCAAGGATCAAGCCCGGCGCTATGTCGAGTTTCGGATAGGCATTGCGGAAGGCGCAAAGGCCGTTGGTATCACGGCGGGCGGGCCGGCTGTTGGCTTTGATTTCGATGGGAAAATATTTGCCGTCTTTTTCCAGGATGAGGTCCACTTCCGCTCCTCTGTAGGTCCGCCAATGATACATGGCAATGGGCGAGGGAAGCAGGGCGCATTGTTTTCGGATTTCGGCGATTACGGCGGTTTCGAAGATGGCGCCGTATAGGGGGTGGCCAGCGATCACATTGGGAGTGGTAATCGCCTGGGCGTTGCAAATCAGAGCCGTGTCGGCGATATAGCCTTTGGGTTTGCTGCTTACTCTTTTTATGAGATTAGAGGAAAAGGCAGGGATTTCAAACCACTGGAAAGTGGCTTTGAGGATATTCAGCCAGCGCCGGGCCGTTTGGGGGGTCAGGCCCAGTTCTCGTCCCAGTTGGCTGAAGTGGATTTCCTGGGCGGTGAGCGCGGCGGCGAGTTTGACAAACCGGCCGAAGAGGTTCCAGTCGGAGAGGTCGGCGAATTGCCGGGCATCCCGTTCGATATAGGTGCGGAAATAGCCGGCCTGGAAATCAGGGACTATATCAAGCGGCAGGAAGGCGGCTTCGGGGAGGGAGCCGCGCCAGAGGAGTTCATAAAACGGTTTGTCCAGCGTGAGGCGGTTTTTGGGGGCGGCGATGAAATCCTGCGGATCGGCCAGCCATTTCATCAGCCAGGAGTCGGAGGAATTTTTCGCTATTTCCTGGAGGCTGAAGCCTTCCAGGTCGAGAAAGACAGCCCGGCCGGCCAGGCTTTCCGAGATGGACTTCATGACGGCCCATTGCTGGGAGCCGGTCAGGATATACTGGCCGGGGGAGCGGTTCTGGTCGATTTTCCGTTTGAGGGAAGAAACCAGTTCGGGGGCATATTGAATTTCATCGAGGATGAGCGGGGTGCGGTGGTTTTGCAGGAAAAGGTCGGGTTCCTGGCGGACGTTTTCCGCGGCGAAAACAGAGTCAAACAGGATATATTCGGCCTGCTGGCCAAAAACATGCTTTACGAGGGTACTTTTGCCAACCTGACGGGCACCGGTGACAACTACGGCGGGGAAGTATTCGGCAAGCTTTTTCAGTTTGGCGGTAATCGATCTTTCGAGGTACATGGTGTAATTTTAATGATGGCATCATCGAAATTCAACATGTTTTTGTTTAATTTTATCGGACGGGGCCTGGTTTTTGTCTCTAGTTTTGCAGAAATATAGCTGTAAATGCTTATGTGTTATATGTTTGTATTATTTTTGGCCAAAAAGAGGATGTTGGGGGCCAGAAATGGCCCTGGCCACTCAAGACGGTTATAATGAGTGGCCAGATAGCGAGGCCCTTTCTGTGTATGTGTGTGCTCCTACATGGAGGTAATGAAGCCCTTTCTTACACCAGGTAGTACAGGTGGGGTGGCTGAATGGGATACTCCGTTACGGCACAGCAGTCGCGGAGGTTGCGGATCAGGGGGATGAGTTGCTCGAGGGAGTCTTCCAGGCAGCGGGCGGCCTCGTGGAAGCAGCCGTCTTCGATATGGTCGGCGGTCTGGTGGATGATGGAGTGCAGGGTACACAGTTGAGCCGCCGTTTCGTTATTCAGCCAGTGGGTATCTGTCACCATATTTTTCTCCGTGTGAATCATTTTGTCATTCCATTCTCTATAAGGAATATAGACGGGAATTGTAAAGAAGGGGTGAGGAAACGGTTAAAAAATGGTTAAAAATGACGCCAGCGTCAAAAGCTCTTCGACCCCTTGTTATTGGGGAGCCAGAGCTGTTTTTGGCTGTCAATATCGATTTTTGGCGGTTCCGTCAAAAATGGATTTATCGCATGGAGGCCTCCGGCATAAGCGGCGGCAGGAAAAACTGGTGGGGGGAAAAACGGAGGGTGGCGGATTTCGTTTTCGCAGGTGGTGGCGCCGATTTATATTTTGGGTACGGCCATTCTTTTGCTGGAGCTGACGGTCTGGCGGTATCCGATATTGTTTGACAGAGCAAAAAAGGGGAAATAACATGTTGTCGTTTCCAGCATAAGGTAAGATATTTTTTACAGAAAGGTATTAAAATGAAAATGCAAAATTTTGTTCGTTTCGCGGTAATCTGGTTGATGGGGTGTTCCGTCGCTTTTGCGGCGGATGAAAATGGGCAAAGTACTTCCGGCTATACCCGTACCCGCGATGTCATTTATGGGCGGAAATTCGGCATGTGTTTGACCCTGGATGTATTTCAGCCCACGGCCGCCAACGGGTGCGGGGTGATCTTCCTGGTGAGCGGCGGCTGGCTCTCCAGCTGTGATACCCCCAACATGGTGACGATCCACTATGACTCCATTAAGCGGTTCCTGGACAAGGGGTACACCGTATTTGCCGTGGTGCATAGTTCGCAGCCCAAGTTCACGATCCCGGAAATAGTAGAAGATCTCCATCGAGCGGTCCGGTTCATCCGGTACAATGCCGGTGCGTATAGCGTCGATCCGGAACGATTGGGAATCACCGGTTCCAGTTCCGGCGGACATCTGGCCTTGATGATCGCCACGCAGGGGGCCAGGGGGCCTGCTGAGGCTCCCGACCCGGTGGATCGCCAGAGCAGTGCGGTGGCGGCGGCGGCGGTGTTCTTTCCCCCCACCGATTTTTTGAACTGGGGTGCTCCCGGTGTGGATGCTGTGGGTATGAATGTTTTGTCGAGCTTGAAAGCGGCCTTCGGACCTCGTTCCGATACCGCCGCCCAGCGGCAAATATACGGCAAGGAGATATCGCCCGCCTATTTTGTCACAGCCGATCTGCCGCCGGTGGTGATTATTCACGGCGATCATGATGATGTGGTCCCCCTTCAGCAATCGGAACTTTTCATCGAGAAGGCGCGGGCGGCAGGTGCCCAACTTCCCGAATTGGTGGTGCGTAAGGGCAAGGGGCATGGCTGGGGATTTTTCTGGACATCCGAAGAAGACATAAAGGTTTTCACGGACTGGTTTGATACGCATTTAAAAAACAAACCCCAATCGAAAAAATAACAAGCCGTCTCCAATAGGGACGCCAGCGTCAAAAACTCGTCGTCCCCTTGTTATCGGGGCGCCAGAGCTGTTTTTGGAAGTCCATATTGACTTGTGGCGTTTCCATCAATAGGTGATTCTTTACACCCCGATGGCCATCCCAAATCCGGCCAACAATTGGCTTGACTTCGCTCCTGATGGGGCATACCATTATTCTGTAAAGCATTTTATAAAATTGTCTTATCCCTTTTTCGGATGGACCGGAAGTGGAAACTAGTTTGGATAGGTATTACGGAACTATCTGGAAATCCTGCGAATTATGAAACGAATTGAGCCAATTTGCTTCTCTCTTTTCCTGATCGTTTTAGCGGGTGGCTGCACTTCCCCTTCCGGGGTATCGCCTGTTCCAAATGAATATCCCTCCCCACCGGCTGGAATCAAAGCCGGTCCTGTTGAAAAAGAGGAATCGGGGGATTTTTCCGGGCCGGTTGAGTTATCGGCCTGTCTGGAATATGCGGCGCTGCATAATCCGGGACTGGAGGCGGCGTACTGGCGGTGGAAGGCGGCGCTGGAGAAGGCACCGCAGGCCCTGGCGCTGCCGGATCCCGGTTTTGCTTATACCTATAATAAGGAGATTGAAAGCCGGATGGGGGGAGCGGAGCAGAGTTATAGCCTGACGCAGGGTGTGCCGTGGTTCGGCAAGCGGGAGCTGGGGGCGGAGGCGGCGGGAGCGGAGGCACAGCGGGCGCAGCAGGAGTATGCCAGCGAAAGGCTGTCCCTTGCCTATCGGGTGAAGAGCGCGTACTATGAGTATTATTATCTGCGGCGGTCGCTGGCGGTAACGGAGGAGAACCTGGTGCTGCTGCGGGGCCTGGAGGAGGCGGCGCGGATGAAGTACGAAAGCGGGACCGGCTCACAGGCGGCAATGCTGCGGTTTCAGGTGGATATCGGGCGGGTGGAGGACCGGCTGCGGTCGCTGCGGGATTTGCAGGGGCCGCTGGCGGGGAAGCTGAACGCGGCGATGAACCGGGCGGTGGAGGCGCCGCTGGCCTGGCCGGAGGCGTTACCGGAGACAGAGGCGGCGTTTGCGGAGGAGCAACTGCTGGGGGCGCTGGGAAGCAGCAATCCGGAGCTGGCGGCGCTGGAGGCGGAGATTGAAAAGACCCGGAAGGAACGGGAGCTGGCGAAGAAGAATTATTATCCGGATTTCATGCTGGGGGTGACCTATAGGGATACCCGCGAGTCTTCCATGCCCGGCACCATGAGTGAGAATGACCTGCTGGAGGGGATGGCGGGGATTACATTGCCGATTCAGGTGGGGAAATACCGGGCGGCGGAGCGGGAGGCGTATTTTGCGTATCAGGCAGCGGTGAAAGCGCGGGCCGAGGAGGAAAAGAGTCTGGGGGCGGATTTGCGGGTGGCGATCTATGAGTACCGGGATGCGGAGCGGAAGATGGATTTATACCGGAACGGGCTGCTACCGAAGGCGGAGCAGGCGCTGCAGGTGGTCCAGCAGGAATTTGCGACGGGAGAGGGGCAATTTCTAGATTTGATAGACGCAGTGCGGATGCTGCTGGAATTTCAGTTGGAATATGAGCGGGCGCGGGTGGACCGGCAGATCAAGATAGCGGAGATCGAGATGCTCACCGGTCAGCTGGTGAGTGGAGTGAAAACTGAATCATGAGTGGAACCAGGTGTGCTGGTGAGTATAGAATATAGTGAACTTATTTTAGGAGACCTATTATGAATACCATACAGAAATTAGCAGTTGTGGCACTGGCGGCTACCCTTTTGTTATCCGGCTGTAAAAAAAAGGAATCTCCGCCGGTGACTCCAGCAAATCCGCAGGTTGCCCAAACAGCACCGGAGACAAAGGCGCAGACCGAGTGCCCGGTGATGGGCGGCAAGATTGACAAACAATATTTTGCCGATTATGAAGGCAAGCGGGTGTATTTCTGCTGTCCGGCCTGTAAGGAACCTTTTTTGAAAGAACCGGCCAAATTTGTGAAACAGATGGAAGATCAAGGGATTGAGCTGGAGAAGACCCCGGCACAATAATAGTCAGCGGATTCGAATCGTAACCGGTTCTCGTTTGGGATGAAGACCATGAGAAATACAGGGAAATATTTTATCCTGGCGGCGGCTGGGATTCTGGTTTTTGGCCTGGGATATTATCTGGGGGGGAGAAAAGCGGCGATCCGTCCGCCGGTAGAGCAAGGGAAGGCGGATTCGCAGAGGAAGATTTTATTCTGGTCCTGTTCGATGGATCCGCAGATTAAGCAGGATGGGCCGGGGCGATGTTCGGTGTGCGGGATGAATTTGACGCCAGTCTATAGCGAGAGTTCTCAAGGGGCAATCGGAATTACGGAGCTCCGGTTGTCGGCGGCGGCCCAAAAATTGGCGGAAATCGAAGTGACAGTCGTGGAGCGAAAGTATGTGACGGCGGAAATCCGGATGGTGGGCAAGGTGTCTTTTGACGAGACGCGGCTGGCGTATATAACGGCCTGGGTGAGCGGGCGAATCGACCGGCTGTATGCGGACTATACGGGGATCCCGGTGCAAAAAGGGGACCACATGGCGGAGCTATACAGCCCGGAGCTGCTGACGGCACAGCAGGAACTGATCCAGGCGCTGAAGACGGTGGAAAAGACGCAGGAGAGCCAATTGGCAGGCATCCGGGAAACCGCGCGGCAGACGGTGACGGCAGCGCGGCAGAAGCTGCGGCGGTGGGGCTTGACGGAGGAGCAGGTAAGCGCGATCGAAAACCGCGCGGAACCGACGGATCATATCACGATTTATGCGCCGATCGGCGGGATTGTGATTGAAAAGCTGATTCGGGAAGGGGATTATATCGAGACGGGGACACGAATCTATACGGTGGCCGATCTGAGCCGGGTATGGGTGAAACTGGAGGCGTATGAATCCGACCTGGCGATGATTCGATACGGGCAGGAAGTGGAATTTGCCACGGAGAGTTATCCGGGGGAGCTGTTTCACGGGAAGATCGCGTTCCTCGATCCGGTGATCGATCCCCAAACGCGGACGACGCGGGTACGGGTGAATGTGGATAACAGCGCCGGCAAGCTGAAGCCGGAGATGCTGGTACGGGGGAGGGTGCGGGTACCGTTAACGGAGGACGGTTATGTGGTGGGGCCGGAGCTGGCGGGAAAGTGGATTTGTCCGATGCACCCGGAGATTGTGAAGGATGCGCCGGGGGCCTGCGATACCTGCGGGATGGCGCTGGTGACGGCGGAGTCGCTGGGCTATGTGGGTCCGGACGAGGTGGGCCAGCAGGCGCCGCTGGTGATCCCGGCGACCGCGCCGCTGCTGACAGGCAAGCAGGCGATTGTGTATGTGGCGGCGGACGAGGAGGGAGTATATGAGGGGCGGGAAATCCGGCTGGGGCCGCGGGCGGGTGACTATTACCTTGTCAAGGACGGCCTGCGGGAGGGGGAAAAGGTGGTGACCCGGGGCAATTTCAAGATTGACGCGGCGCTGCAGATTCAGGCCAAACCGAGCATGATGAATCCGCACCCCTAACGAAAAGGCAAGCAAACGTGATGCAGGAAAAGCCATACGAGCAGACCCCGGAGCAGAAATCGCTGGTGGGCCGGGTACTGGGATTTTGCATATACAATAAACTGGTGGTGGGGATCCTGGCGGGATTTTTGATTTTGTGGGGAATTTACACAGCGCCGTTTGAGTGGGAGCTGGGGGATTTTCCTCGTAATCCGGTGGCGGTGGATGCGATTCCGGACATCGGGGAGAATCAGCAGATTGTCTTTACGGACTGGCCGGGCCGTTCGCCGCAGGATGTGGAGAACCAGGTAACGTATCCGCTGACGACGGCGCTGCTGGGGATACCGGATGTCAAGACTATTCGCAGCAGTTCGATGTTCGGGTTTTCCACGATTTACATTATATTCAAGGATTTTTCGTTTTATGAAAAGGCGGCGGGAGGGAAGGATTTTTACTGGACGCGGAGCCGGGTGTTGGAGAAGCTGAGCAGTCTGCCCAGCGGGACGCTGCCGCAGGGGGTTCAGCCGGTGTTGGGGCCGGACGCCACAGCGCTGGGGCAGATCTTCTGGTACACGCTGGAGGGCCGCGACAAGAATAATCAGCCGACGGGCGGGTGGGACCAGGAGGAGCTGCGGACGATTCAGGACTGGCAGGTGCGCTGGAAGCTGCGTTCGGCGGAGGGAGTAAGCGAGGTGGCCTCCATCGGGGGTTTTGTGCGGGAATACCAGATTGACGCGGACCCGGAGGCGATGCGGATTTATGGGATAACGCTGGAGGAGCTGTTTCAGGCGGTGCGGCAGTCGAATCTGGATGTGGGGGCGCAGACGCTGGAGATCAACCGGGTGGAGTATTTGATCCGCAGTATCGGGTTTATCAAGAATGTGGAGGACCTGGAAAACAGTGTGGTGCGGGTCACGAATAATGTGCCCATTTTAATCAAGCACGTAGCCAAGGTGACGACCGGGCCGCAGGTGCGGGTGGGGGCCTTGGACAAAGAGGGAGCGGCGGCGGTGGGCGGCGTGGTGGTGGCGCGGTACGGGTCCAACCCGCTGGCGGTGATTCAGGGCGTCAAAAAGAAGCTCGAAGAGATTGCGCCGGGGCTGCCGCAGAAGACGCTGGCGGACGGCACGGTTTCCCAGGTCCGGATCGTGCCTTTTTATGACCGGACGGGCCTGATTTATGAGACGCTGGGCACGCTGAACGATGCCATCTATCAGGAAATTCTGGTGACGGTCATTGTGATTATTATCATGGTCATGCATGTGCGGAGCAGCCTGCTGATCAGTTCGGTAATGCCGCTGGCGGTGCTGGGCTGCTTTATTATGATGAAGATTTTCGGGGTGGATGCCAATATTGTTTCCCTGTCGGGGATCGCCATCGCCATCGGGGCGGTGACGGATATGGGGATTGTCATCTGCGAGAGTATTCTGCGGCACATGAAGGAGGAGCCGCCGGATATGCCGCGGGCGGAAGTGATCCATCGGGCGGCCTCCGAGGTCGGCAGCGCGATCGTGTCGGCGATGGCCTCGACGATCATCAGTTTTCTGCCGATCTTTTTCATGACGGGGGCGGAAGGCAAGCTATTCAAACCGTTGGCGTTCACCAAGACCTTTGCCCTGTTTGCCTCGATTGTCATCAGTTTGACGCTGATCCCGCCCCTGGCGCATCTGTTGTTTTTCCCGGGGCGGCGGCGGGGAAGTTATTTGCGGATTCTTTTCTACCTCATGCTGGCGGCGGGCGGCGCGGCGGCGGCCCTCTGGTTCAGCGTGCCGGTGGGCCTGGCGGTGGTGGTTTTCAGCGGTTATTATTTGTTCCGGGATTGGCTGCCGCCGAAAATTCAGAAGCTGGCGCCGTATGGGGCCAATCTGGTGATTTTGGCGCTGGTGGGGTTTTTGCTGGTTTCGGACTGGGAACCGCTGGGCGCCCAGAAAGGATTGGGGCGGAACCTGATTTTCGCGGGCGGTCTGATCGGGATATTAATCGGGCTGGTTCTGCTGTTTCAATATTTTTATGCTTCTATTTTGCGGTGGTGCCTGAAACACAAGGTTTTGTTTTTATCCCTGCCGGCGGTTTTATTAATATTGGGGGTGATGATCTGGTTTGGGGCGGAACGGCTTTTTGCTTTTGTGCCCGGCAGCCTGCGGACCAATCGCATCTGGTCGGCGGCGGTGCATACGTTCCCGGGTCTGGGCAAGGAATTCATGCCGCCGCTGGATGAGGGTTCGTTTTTGTATATGCCGACGACCATGGCGCACGCCTCCATCGGCGAGGCTTTGGATATTGTGCAGAAGCAGGATGCGGCGATCCGGTCGATTCCGGAGGTGGAGATGGTGGTAGGCAAGATCGGCCGGGCGGATTCGGCCCTGGACCCGGCGCCCATCGGGATGGTGGAGACGGTCATTAACTACAAGCCGGAATATATCACGGATAAGGCCGGGCGGCGGGTGAATTTCCGGTATGACCGGCAGCAGGAACGTTTTGTCCGGGATGCGAATGGGGAACTGATCGAGGATGCGGCGGGCCGGCCCTGCCGGCAGTGGCGGGACCATATCCAGTCGCCGGAGGATATCTGGAAGGAGATCCTGGCGGCGGCGGAAATACCGGGGACGACCAGTGCCCCGAAATTGCAGCCGATTGCGGCCCGGCTGGTCATGCTGCAAAGCGGGATGCGGGCGGCGATGGGAGTGAAGATCAAGGGGCCGGATCTGGCGGCCATCGAAGCCGTGGGCTTTGCGATGGAAAAGCTCCTGAAGGAATGCCCGGGGGTGGAGCCGGCGACGGTGATCGCCGACCGGATTATCGGCAAGCCGTATCTGGAAATCGTGCCGGACCGGCCGGCGCTGGCGCGGTACGGGATCACGATTGAAGCCTTCCAGAACGTGGTGGAAATTGCCCTCGGGGGCGTGAATATTACCACAACGGTGGAGGGCCGCTACCGGTTTCCGGTGCGGGTGCGCTACCCGCGGGGGCTGCGGGACAGTATCGAGTCGCTGAGCCAGGTGCTGGTGGCCGGCAGCGAGGGGGCGCAGATCCCGATGGTCCAGTTGGCGCAGATCCGGTATGTCCGGGGCCCGGAGGTGATTAAAAGCGAAGATACCTCGCTGGTGGGGTATGTTCTGTTTGATAAAAAGGACGGGTATGCGGAGGTGGATGTGGTGGAGGCGGTGCGCGGGCTGATCCGGCAGAAAGAGGCCGGCGGCGAATGGGTGCGGCCGGCGGGCGTGGATATCACCTTTGCGGGGACCTATGAAAATCAGATCCATGCCGCCCGGACGCTGCTGATCATGGTGCCGGTTTCGCTGTTCACGATCTTCCTGGTGCTGTATTTTCAGTTTCGCTCGGTATGGATGACGCTGATGGTTTTCGTGGGAGTGCTGGTGTCCTGGTCGGGGGCGTTTTTGCTGATCTGGCTGTACGGGCAGAGCTGGTTTCTGGATGTTTCGGTATTCGGCAGCCAGTTGCGGGAAGTGTTCCAGGTGCATCCCATCCATTTGAGCGTGGCGGTGTGGGTGGGCTTTCTGGCCCTGTTCGGCATCAGCGACGACGACGGGGTGGTCATGGGGACGTTCCTGATGCATGAATTCAGGGACACCAATCCGGCAACAGTCCAGCAGATCCGGGAGGCCACCATCCGGTCGGGCAAGCGGCGGATTCGGGCAGCCCTGATGACCGGCACGACCACGATCCTGGCGCTGGTGCCGGTGCTGACCCTGACGGGCCGGGGCGCCGATATCATGGTGCCGATGGCGATTCCCAGCCTGGGCGGGATGACCATCGAGTTGATTACCATGCTGATCGTGCCGGTCCTGTACTGCGGGTGGAAAGAGCACCAGGCGAAGCATTCCAGCCAACAGGCATCATCGGCATAAAAAAGCCGGTTTTTTTTCACTTGACAGGGTGGGGGATATCGATTATAGATTTCCAGAATTATACGAGTTTTTTTAGAAAGTCATAGCCCGGTCACGAGCCGGCCTGTTTGTTTCCCGTTATGATCTATGCGGAAACACGCCCAAACAGATGCAGGAGAAGCGATGTTTTTCAAGTTTTTCCCCCGGAACTGTAATTTTTTTGAACTTTTTGAAAAACAGGTGGGTCACGCGGTTGAGGCAGCGCAATTCTTTCGGGGAATTGTTTCGCAGGGCCGGATTACGGATATGACGTTAAGCAAGATCAAGTCGATTGAGCATGAGGGGGATGAAGTGGCGCACACCATTATCAATCAGTTGAATAAAACCTTTATCACGCCCTTTGACCGGGAGGATATTTATTCCCTGGCGATGGAGCTGGACAATATTATCGACATGATCAATTCGATCGTGAGCCGGCTGCGGATTTATAATATTTGTGAAGTGGACAAAAATCTGGTGGAATTCGCCGTGGTGATCGAAGCGTCGGTTCAGGCGGTGGCCTGCGCGATCAAAGGGATGCGGAATCTCAAAAATGTTCCGGTGGTAGAGGAGGCGTGCGTGGAAGTCCATCGCCTGGAAAATGTCGGCGATGCCATGCGGGACCGGATCCTGGCGGAACTGTTCAACAATCATACCGATCCCATTACCGTAATCAAATGGAAAGATATCTATCAGGACGCGGAAACGGTCCTGGATGTCTGTGAGGATGTGGCCCTGGTAGTCAACTCGATTCTGGTCAAGCAAGCCTAATGATGACATGCAGTATTATATTCCTGATCGTTTTGGCGCTGGTATTTGATTTTTTGAACGGTTTTCACGATTCGGCCAATTCCATAGCCACGATAGTTTCGACGCGGGTGCTGACTCCACGGCATGCAGTGATCTGGGCGGCTTTTTTCAATTTTATCGCCTTTTTGTTTTTCGGCCTGCATGTGGCCAATACCATCGGCAAGGGAATCATTGACATTGAGCTGGTGGACCGGGCGGTGATATTCGGCACGCTGGTGGGGGCCTGCGGGTGGAATATCTTCACCTGGTATTTCGGGCTGCCGACCAGTTCCTCTCATGCCTTGATCGGCGGCCTGGTGGGTGCGGCCCTGGTCAAAGGCGGACTGGATGGCCTGGTCTGGCAGGGGATTCTAAAAACGGTGGCGTTCATCGTGATTTCGCCGCTCTTCGGGCTGCTGATGGGGCGGGTATTCGGATTTGTGGTGTACTGGATCTGCCGGCGCAGTTCGCCGGCCCGGGTGGATCATATTTTTCGCAAGGGGCAATTGGTATCGGCGGCATTATATAGTTTGGGGCACGGGGGCAACGATGCCCAAAAAACCATGGGGATCATTGCCAGCCTGCTGTTCAGTGCCGGCTGGCTGGGACCGGAGTTTTATATTCCCTTCTGGGTGGTTATCACCTGCCAGGCTGCCATCGCCCTGGGAACCATGTCGGGCGGCTGGCGAATCGTAAAGACCATGGGCCAAAAAGTGGCGAAACTCAAACCAGTGGACGGCTTTTGCGCGGAATCAGCCGCGGCCCTGGCCCTGCTGGGTTCGTGCGCCTGGGGGATTCCGGTCAGCACGACGCATACCATTACCGGAGCGATCATGGGAGTCGGATCCATCCGGCGGTTCAGCGCCGTCCGCTGGGGCGTCGCCGGGAACATCGTCTGGGCCTGGATTTTGACCATTCCAGCGGCGGCGGCCCTCTCGGCCCTGACCTATCTCCTGGTGAGCCAGATAGCGGCCATGATGCACTAACCCGATCCTGTTTCATACTTTTGGCGTTTCCGTCCATAGTGGTTCCGCATCAGGGATTCGGAGATGGGCAGATCAGCCGGGGGTAGCGGCAGCCGATCCGTTTAATCATAATATTAAATCGTATTGTATGTTGTATGTATATATAACTAAATAACAATTTATACAATTGAAAATATGTTTCCATACCATGATTCCCTGGCGAAGGTAAATTATGGTTTTTTTACCCTGATTATTAAAAAAAATACTTGCATATTTCCTGATGAGAGGCTAGATTACCCGGTCTTAAAGAAAGTAAGGAGTTATATATGTCGCGAGTATGTCAAATAACAGGTAAACGAACCCGGGCTGGTCGGAGCATCTCCCGGCGCGGTAAAGCCAAATACTTAGGCGGAGTCGGTCGCAAGATAACCGGGATCAGCAAACGCAAGTTCAAACCCAATATCCAGAAGGTCCGGGCCCTGGTGGATGGTAAGATTGTCCGCCTGCGGGTCTCCGCCAAAGCCATTCGCAACGGTATGGTCACTAAATCCCCCAAACGGAACTGGAGCGGCGAACCAGAAAAAGCAACCGCATAACGAATTATACCAAAATATGAATCGATTTTATAAAACGAGGCCCCAAGCCTCGTTTTTTTTCAATCAAGTCTTGGAAAACCACCGACGACATGGGTTAAATTGTTATGAAATAAGAAGTTAAATTAGCGCAACTTCTTATTTATAAAATATTTATCCCTTATGCTATTGTTACTTTTCGCTTGACAACTTGTTATCATGTCGTTATGATTAACGTATAAATTCAAAGGATGAGAAAACGCTTCACTTGGATTTTGTCTGTGTTCTCTTCTTGTTACGTGTGCAAATCATAATCTCATCCGTACGTAGTTTTCTGTATATGTGCACGAAAGTGCGTGTGTTTTATTGTATGGTCTTTTTTACAAATTGACAAAGCGAGAAAAACCGTTTTGCCAATCGGAGGAAAGTAAGATGAAAAAGGTACTGGTGTTGATTGCAATGCTGGGTGTGTCTCTAGGCAGTATTGCCTCGGCGACTACCTGGGATGTGAATACGGATATGAACGCATCCATAGGCGATAATGGCATCTGGTCCTATGGATATGCGGAATTTGATCCAAACGATCCTAACATAGTTGCCTATAAAGGGTTACTGGATAATGGGGGTTCATCCGGAGGAACAAATAATATCTGGATCAAGGACGTGAATGGTGCGGTTCCACACATTTTCGTTGGATCCCTTGTTGGAGTGCCCCTTGGATTCCATGGCATGAATGGCGGTGTGAAAACCCTTGGAGGTGATGTCCCAGCCGTAATCCGCTGGACCGCTCCTGCCACTATCGTTACTCCTACTAATATGTCAATTCATGGATGGTTTCAGCCCGTCAACTCTGGCGTGGTAGATGTTATTATCGTGAAAAGCGTGGCAGGGGATCCCAATCAGCAAACGTTTTTACTGCGTGAAACAGGTATAACCTCCGCAGACGGCGTTACGTTTTCAACTCCCTGCACGGTTGCAGCAGGCGACACGATTGATTTTATGGTCGGCCCGGCAGGCAGCCCAGCTAATGATTGGACTACGACAGCTATTACCATCACCGATGCGCCAAAAGATCCTGGTGTTACCCCGTGGGATCTGAATACAGACATGGATACCTCTGTCAATGATAATGGCATCTGGTCCTATGGATACGGCGATCCCAATTTTACTGTCTTTGAAGGCTTGATCGATGATGTTCGTGCGGTAGCAGGAGAACGATTTATTTGGGTAGAAGGCACTCACGGGGGACCACACATTTGGAAAGGCAGCGCAGGTGTTGATGTGCCCCGTGGCATGCATGGTATGCACCCTGGTGCAGGCGGTGAACCAGCCATATTCCGCTGGACCGCCCCTGCCGCCATTGTTACTCCTATTAATATCATAATTGAAGCATCATTTCAACCAACCAGACCCGGTGGCTTGGTAGATGTTAAAGTAGTGAAAAGCATTGCCGGGGATGCCAATCAGCAAACGATCCTGGATGCAAAAAATGGTGTATCCATCGCAGCCCCCTTTGCGTCTAAAACGGAATGCACGATTGTAGCAGGCGACACCATTGATTGTATGCTTGGTCCGGCAGGTGCGGCGGTGAGCGATTGGACGGCTACTTCGATTACCATATCCGAAGGTTTTCTAACCTGTGTGACTTACCTTCCCATGGACTTTAATGAGGATTGCTATGTGAACCTGGAAGATCTTGCCATTTTCGCCCAAAGCTGGCTGGACTGCAATGACATCAGTGATCCAGGTTGTCAATAAACCAACTTTCATCCGGTAAAACCGGCCGGGTTAGGTATCCGGCCGGTTCGAATGATCCACAATGGAAATGTTGTGAAAAGAACAAAGAGAAGAAGTTGGTGGAAAGAGCAGATCCTGATTTGATCTGGGAAAGTATCCGGCTCACGGATAGTCGTCCGCTTTTGAATTTAGAATGTGGTACAAAAATAGTTTTGGAGAATAATAAAAATGAAAACGAAAATAAGTTTAAAATGTTTCCTGGCTATAGGGACGCTGATCACCGTGGTAAATGTGTCTGTATGCAGTCTTGCCTCGGCGGATGTCTGGAATGTAAATACCGATATGAATGCCTCTATCAATGACAATGGCATCTGGTCCTATGGATACGCTGTAGGCGATCCCACCGATCCCAATAGAATTCCTATCTATGAGGGATTGTTGGAGGATAGTGGGGTAAGGGTAGGGGCTAACATATTGTGGTTGAAGGAATGGCAGGGGGCTGCACCGCATCTTTGGGTTGGACCCGAAGTCGGCGTGCCAGCCGGAGTGCATGGCATGAAACCCGGTTATACTACTACGGGGCCTGCCGTGGAAGTCCCTGCCCTGATCCGCTGGACCGCTCCTGCCTCGTTTGCTGCTCCCAGTGTCGTCTCCATAGATGCCTCCATGTATCTGAGCCAGGGAGGCCTGGTAGATGCTTACATCGTGAAAAGTGTTGCCGCGGATCCCAATCAGCGCACGGTCCTGCTGGAACAAATAGGTGTAACACCCGAAAGCCCCATGGCGTTTTCCGATACCTGCGAGGTGACAGCCGGCGATACAATCGATGTGATGGTCTGTGCGCATGGCCCGGCAGATTTGGCTAATACGGATTGGAATGCCGTTTCTTTTGCCATCAGTGACAGTTGTACGACCCAGCTTCCGATGGATTTTAATTGGGACTGCTATGTGAATCTGGAAGATTTTGCTATCTTCGCCCAGAGTTGGCTGGACTGCAATGACCAGAGTAATACAATTTGTGAATAAACCAGCTTTTATCAGGTAAAAACGGCCCGGCTGGCTATCCAGTCGGGCCGTGTTGTATAAAGTGGAAATCGGGAACCGGCGGGAAAGGCAGGGGGCAAATATAATTCCATGTCAGATCGGCATTTATAATCGGTCGAGCCGTAAGGTCGGGAGTTTATTCTTTTCTGGAAAAACCTCTCTGGCTGTGATAGTATGTTGGATTAATTGAATAGTCTGTTGAATTCCCTGTCCTGCTGGGGTCAGGGACCGAGTTAGAAATCTGAATATGAGGAAGCCGATGAGTGAGCGATTGACAGAACAACAGGTGCGGCAGGTGGCCAAGCTGGCGCGGCTGAACTGCACGGACCAGGAAATTACCCTGTTCACCGGCCAGCTTAGCGCCATTCTGGATTATGTGGCGCAGTTGGATGAGCTGGACACGCAGGATGTGGAGCCGCTGGCCCATTGCCTGCCGGTGCATAATGTGCTGCGGGAGGATGTGATCCGGCCATCGCTGAGCAATGAGGAGGCGCTGAAGAATGCCCCGCAGCGGGATGGGGCGTTTTTCTCGGTGCCCAAGGTGCTGGGCGAGGCGGGGGCGTGAAGATTTTTTACAAAAGATAACAAAGGAAACGAAGATATGAAAAAAGGACTTTCTGTTATTTGTTTGGTTTTGGCGGTGGTTTTGGCCGGCTGCGAGACTACGGTATCGAAACCGGTTCAGAAGCCTGCCATCCAGACGGGGCAGCAGGCCATGACTTTTGCGAAGCAGGTTTCGGTGGAGATGCCATATTTGCTGTTCCTGCCAGAGGATTATAGCCGGGCAGAGAAGAAGTGGCCGCTGATTCTGTTCTTGCATGGTGCGGGAGAGCGGGGCGAGAATCTGGAGAAGGTGAAAGTGCATGGGCCGCCTATGATTGCCGAACGGGATAAAACCTTTCCCTTTATTGTGGTTTCGCCGCAATGTCCGGAGGGGAAGACGTGGACCAATAAGGCGGAATCGCTGATCGGCCTGCTGGATGAGATAATCGCCAGCTACGATGTGGACCCCGCGCGGGTGTATCTGACGGGCTTAAGTATGGGCGGGTTTGGGTCGTGGGAGCTGGGGAGTACCTATCCGGACCGGTTTGCGGCGGTGGTTCCCATTTGCGGCGGGGGCCAGAGCTGGCGGGCGTGTGACTTGAAAAATGTTCCCGTCTGGGCCTTTCACGGGGCCAAGGATACGGCGGTGCCGCTGGCGAAATCGGAAGAGATGGTGAATGCCCTGAAGGCGTGCGGCGGGAACGTCCAATTCACGGTGTATCCGGAGGCGGGGCATGATGCCTGGACGGAAACGTATAACAATCCGGAACTGTATGAGTGGCTGATGGAGCAACAGAAAAAGTAGGCGGGAAAAAGATGGTGTACAAAGATTTGTGTTATAAACTCTGTGAATCTCTGTAATCTCTGTGGTTTAAAATATATTTAACCACAGAGCACACAGAGGGACACAGAGAAAAATGGAATAAAAAATGATACCTGAAAACATAACGGTAAAGGAACTGCGGGAAAAGATAGTAAGGCGGGAAATCACCAGCGTGGTGGCGACGCGGGCGGCGCTGGGGCGGATGGAGCGGCTGGACGGTTCCATTGGGGCGTTTATCAGTATTACCCAGGAAGCCGCCCTGGCCACAGCCAGCCAGGTCGATGAAAAAATCGCCGCCGGCCGATCCGTCGGCCTGCTGGCCGGCGTCCCCATCGCGGTCAAAGACAACATGTGCACTCGCTTTGGCACGACAACCTGTGCCTCGAAGATGCTGGAGAATTTTCGTGCTCCCTACAATGCCCACGTGATTGACCGGCTGGAGGCGGCGGATGCGGGGATTATCGGCAAATGCAATATGGATGAGTTTGCGATGGGTTCGAGCTGCGAAAACTCCGGCCTGAAAAAAACCGTCAATCCGTGGGACCATACCCGGGTACCCGGCGGCAGTTCCGGCGGTTCCGCCGCGGCGGTAGCCGCACGCATGTGCTACGCCTCCCTCGGCAGCGATACCGGCGGCTCGATCCACCTGCCGGCCAGCTTCTGCGGCGTCGTAGGACTCAAGCCCACCTATGGCCGCGTCAGCCGCTATGGCCTGGTCGCCTACGGCAGCAGTCTCGATCAGATCGGCCCCTTTGCCACCAATGTGACCGATGCCGCGCTGCTATTGCAGGTCCTCGCCGGTCACGATGAACGCGACAGCACCAGCGTTACCGAGGATATGGCTCCCATCCCCGACTATCTTAGTAATATCGACAAACCGATGGAAAATCTCAAAATCGGTATCGCCAAAGAATTTTTCGAAGTGGAAGGCCTGGACAGCCAGGTCGAAAAATCGATCCGCGACGCGATCCAGGTGTACCAGGATCTGGGCGCTGAATGTATCGAGGTGAACCTGCCCCATATGAAATACGCCATCGCCGCCTATTATCTGGTGGCGACGGCGGAGGCATCCAGCAACCTGGCCCGCTACGATGGCGTGCATTACGGCCACCGCACCGCCCAGCCGAAGGATTATATCGATGTCTATAATTCCTCCCGCGCCGAAGGTTTCGGCGACGAAGTCAAACGCCGCATCATGCTCGGCACCTACGCCCTCAGCGCCGGCTATTATGACGCCTATTACCTCAAGGCCCTGAAGGTCCGCAACCTGATTCGCCAGGATTTTACCAACGCCTTTGAAAAGGTCGATTGCCTGATGTGCCCGACCGCCCCGGAAGTCGCTTTCAAGATCGGGCAGAAGATCAACGATCCGCTGACGATGTACCTTTCGGATATCTACACCATTGCCGTGAACCTCGCCGGCATCCCCGCCCTCAGCATCCCCTGCGGCTTCAACCGGGATGGTTTGCCGATTGGCCTGCAAATCCTCAGCCCGACCTTTACCGAAGATAAACTGCTGCGGATCGCCCGGATGTTTGAGAGTAAGACGGATTATCACATGAAACAACCTGCATTGTAGAGATATGGGGTCACAATTTGTGACCTCAAATAAAAAATATGGTACAGAATCAAACCAAAGATTATAGCCGGCCAGAATATAATAATTTGAAATCGCAATTTGCGATGACAAGTTCCGGATGGGGAGGACGAAGAAAACTGCCCAAAGTCCACCCTTCTGGGCCTAAAATCTTATGTAACACGATGTAACTGGAAGGATACATGAAAGCCCCCGATATGCTGTAAGTTATTATTTTATATGATATTATGTATATATTGTCTGATAGAAATCATGAAGTAAAGAAGTAATATTATGGAAGTCAAATTACTGGTAGGATTAGAGATACACGTGCAGTTGGCGACGAAGACGAAGATGTTCTGCGGGTGCAGGCTGGGGTTTAATGATCCGCCCAACAGCAATGTCTGCCCGGTGTGCATCGGGATGCCGGGGGTGCTGCCGGTCATGAACAAGACAGCCTACGAATACGCCGTCAAGGCCGGTTTGGCGCTGAATTGCCAGATTGCCCGTTTTACCAAATGGGACCGCAAGAGCTATTACTATCCCGATCTGCCCAAAAACTACCAGATCAGCCAGTACGATCTGCCCATGAGTTTTGACGGGTATATGGACATTCCGCTGGAGGAGGACCAGACGAAGACCATCCGGATTATCCGCGCCCATCTGGAAGAGGACGCCGGCAAGAATCTGCACGAGGGGCTGGACCATTCGCAGGTGGATCTGAACCGGGCCGGCACGCCGCTGCTGGAAATCGTCACCCAGCCGGACCTGAACAGCCCGGAAGAATGCCGCATCCTGGCCGTCGAACTGCAGAAACTCGTGCAGTTCCTGGGGATCTCGGAGGCGAACATGCAGATGGGGCATATGCGGTTCGAGCCGAATATCAATCTGATTATCCGCGAGCACGGCCAGGAATATCGCACGCCGATCTGCGAAGTGAAAAATCTCAACAGCTTCCGCGCCCTGGAGCGGTCGGTGGCGTACGAGCAGTGGCGGCAGTTGGAAGAATGGAAGCATGACCCCGGCTACACGCTGGAAAACCACGGCAAGCAGAACCGCGGCTGGGACGACAATAAAAACGAAACCGTCTTTCAGCGGGAAAAGGAGGAAGCGCACGAATACCGGTATTTCCCCGAACCCGACCTGGTCCCCGTGGAGATTGACGATGCCTGGCTAACGCGAATCCAGTCGGAAATGCCCGAGCTGCCGCTGGCCATGAAGAAACGCTTCATCGAAGAATATGGCCTGAACGAATATGACGCCAGCGTCTTAACCGGCAACCGGGCCACAGCCGATTATTTTGACACCGCCATCCGCTTAGGGGGCTTTCCCAAACGGATCGCCAATATCATCACCCAATTCGGTCTGAAAATCGCCAATGAAAAGAATATCGCCATCAATGATCTGGGAGTCACCCCCGATCAGGTCGCGAAGCTGGCGAGTTTGCTGGAGAACGGGATCATCAATGCCTCCGCCGGCGCGGCCATTTTTGAAAAGATGCTGGCCGATTCCCGGGATCCGCAAGAAATCGCCCAAAACCATAATCTGATTCAGCAGTCCGACGCCGGCGCTTTGGCAGCTCTGGTGAACGAAGTAATCGCCGCCCATGCCAAAGCCTTTGAGGACTTTCAATCCGGCGGCAAAAAAGCCGGCAAAGCCCGCGGCTTCCTGCTCGGCCAGGTCATGCAGAAAACCAAAGGACAGGCCAATCCGCAGGTGGTGGGCCAATTGCTCGACGCGAAGGCCAAAAGAGATTGACCCGCTATCATCTGCCCCAGGGGAAAGGCTGGTAATTATTCAGCAACTCTTCCATATGGGCATCAATAATCAGTTCGCGGCGGCTCTTCCAGTTTTCCAGACTTACCTGGTGTTCCTTCAGGCGTTCTTGCAGTTTTCGCATCCGCTCCTGCGCCATCCCCCGGGCAGGCCCCTTGTCTTTCCCCTCATTCGGATCGGCCTTGCCGCCGGACTCATCGGGAACCGACCATTCGGTAATCTGGCTCTGCCACTGGCTCAGCCGTAACTGCTCCTGCTGAAGAATGATATCAAACAAACCGGCAACCTGACTCCTCAGTTGGCCCGTCATTTGTTTTGAACTTTCGGATTTTGTTTCCGTATGAATTATTTTAAGGGTATTCTCCACTTTCAATCGCTGCTTGATTCGCTGGAGGGTCAGTCCCGCCATTTCCGGATCCAGTTTCATCTGTTCGATGACCGGTCCGTACATCCGTCCCAGCATATGGACGCGGTGTCGATATTGGCGGGGATTTTCCTCTTTCATCGCTTCCAGCCTGGCTGCCAGTTCCGGCTCATGCTGGCGGAGAAATTCCAGCAAAACCTCCGGGTCCGTTTGTGCAAAAAAAGGACGCCCCATTCCCCTGCCCGGTCCAAAACCCGGTCCCCGCCCTTCTGCCGGCGCCGGATGTTCCTTTTCCTGAACCGGACGTTTTTCCGGATTCTCCATCCTGGTTTCCGAACGCGGATTGAGCGGAGCGGCTTCCCCTTCCCCGGGCGGCAAAGGATCCTCTCCGGTCTGATCCAGCAGAGATTCCCATTCCTCCCCGCTCTCGCCCGTTTCTTCCACAGCCAGAATGACCGGACCGCTATACCAAACGAGAGATAAAAGAGCGACCGCTATTCCGAACGTTATTTTCATAACGATATTCCTTTCTGACACTGCCTTCCCCCTCATTATCATACACCTGGGTCCACATCCATTCCGTCAAACTGATATCATCCAGGTCATAACCAGCTTCATATTCATCTTCGGCCAACACCGTCTCGAAAATCACATCTTCATGATCCAGCCATTCCCATTCCCCTTTGGCGGCCACAGCTTTCCCCGATGGATTGGCCGCCCCGTCCTGCCAAAGAGCCAGCCCGATACCCATCACCAGCAGCACACTGGCCGCCAGAGCAGTCATTCGCATAGCCCGGTTTCTTGGCCGCCGGAGAGAACAGGATTGCCGTATGGTTTGTAAAATTCGGTCCTTCACCTCACCCGGCAAAGAAGGATCCCGGTACCGGTCCAGCAGTTCATCGCCAGCCGCGATCTCACGCACCATTTCGGCCGCCTCTTCTTCGCCGATAGAAAGCTGATGCAATAGATCCTTTATTTCTTCCTGATTATTCTTTTTCATTTTCAGTCAATATCCTTCTGAGCATTTTCAAGCCGCGGTGGACCTTGGACAAAACGGTCCCGATCGGCATCTGGAATTGCCGGGCCAGTTGGTCAAAACTAAGCTGACCATAATGGCGAGCCAGGATAATCTCACGATCCAGGTCCGATAATTGTTTCAAGGCATCCTGCAACTGATCCATCTGTTCCTGGCGTTCCAGGGGGCTTTCGGTTTCCTGTTCCTTTCCAGCCAATCCTTCCGGCCAGGACGAATCTTTGTTGTTCTTTTCCAAAACCGAAAAGAGCATCGGTCCTTTTTTCTGCCGGCGGAAATGATCCCGCATCAAATTGGCGGCAATCCGAAAAAGCCAGTGTTCAAAAAGGCCGTCATGACGATATTCACCGATTTTTTCCAGGAGCCGAACAAACAACTCCTGCACTAAATCATCGGCAACACCAGCCGATCCGGTGGTCCGGAAAAAATATCCATAGAGCCGCGCTCCATATTCTTCCAGCAGCCAGGCAAAAGCATCCGGCCTGCCCATTTGGCAGTGCTTTATTTTTTGTTCCAGCAAATTTCGTCCCATGATGTCTTATTCTATCTATTTTAACGGCCCAGAGCTAAAATTATTGCAGCCTTTTGACCGAAAAATGCCTTATACCCTGGCATTCCTGAGTTGCCCTTTTATCGGACTTACCGTAAATATCTGCCGTTTAAATAGTTACAATCATTTTCCTTTTGACGGTACCATTTCCGCCAAAAATAAAATAGACTTTTTTGTTTTACCGCCTTTAGACCGATAAAATAAGATGCGTTTTTACTATTTGAAATTGGCAAAATAGCAATTATCAGGTGAACACCAGGTATTTGTTCTGGATTGACACTCTTAAAATGCCGAAGAAACAGAGTGTTATGTACGTCTGGAGTTGTTATTTTGGTTAAAAACCAAGGCAATAATAACCGTAATTATTTGTAGAGGCTAATGTTATGCGGACAGTGAGAACCTATGTTGTCGTTCCCTCGTTACCAGAGAGTTTGCAGAGTCTTAAAGATATCGCCTATAACATGTGGTGGTGCTGGGACCATGACGCCACCGATATGTTCCGCCGGCTGGACCGGGATCTGTGGGAAAAATGCGGCCACAATCCGGTCAAAATGCTAGGCCAGCTTTCCCAGGAACGGCTCAACAAGGTCGCACAAGATGCCGGTTTCTTATCGCATCTGGACCGTATCAGTAAAAAGCTGGACGCCTATATGCGCCGGCCCCGCTGGTATGATTCCATCGATTACAAACAGCAGCCGGGCACCATTGCCTACTTCAGCGCTGAATTCGGCTTGAACGAATGCCTGCCGATTTATTCCGGCGGCTTGGGAATCCTCGCCGGCGATCACCTCAAAAGCGCCAGCGATCTGGGCTTGCCCCTGGTCGGCGTCGGCCTGCTTTACCGGCAAGGTTATTTTCAACAGTATTTAAACGCCGACGGCTGGCAGCAGGAATCCTATCCGGAAAATGACTTTTACAATATGCCCATCCGGCTGATGCTGCGCGAAGATGGACGACCGATCCGTTTTCATGTCAATGTCGGCGGTCGTGATGTCGTCGTGCAAATCTGGCGGATCCTGGTCGGCATGATCGAACTGTATCTGCTGGATACCAACATGCGCTGCAATCGCATTGAAGACCGGCAGATTACCGCCCAGTTGTACGGCGGGGATAACGAAATGCGCCTCCGGCAGGAAATCCTGCTCGGAATTGGCGGTTTTCGTGCCCTGAAAACGCTGGGAATCGATCCGTATGTTTGCCATATGAATGAAGGGCATGCCGCCTTTCTGGCCCTGGAACGGATTCGCTTGTTAATGGAAGAAAAACAACTGAATTTTGCCCAGGCCAAAGAAGCGGCCATCAATGGAAATGTATTCACCACCCATACCCCCGTGCCCGCCGGACACGATTCTTTCTCACCGGTGATGATGGAGAGATATTTTAGCGATTATAGCAAATCCTTCGGAATCGGCTGGCAGGATTTCCTGGGGCTGGGCCGCACCAATCCCCAAGATCCGAATGAATCCTTTAGCATGACCGAACTGGCCCTGCGGATATCCAGCCATCGCAACGGGGTCAGCCAGTTGCATGGCGAAGTCTCCCGTCAGATGTGCCAGCATACCTGGCCCGGCGTTCCGGTCGATGAAGTGCCGATTACCTCTATTACCAACGGCATTCATGTGCGCAGTTGGATCTCCCGGGAAATGAACGAACTGTTCGATCGGTATCTGGGAACCGGCTGGGCCGATCAGCCCAGTAACAACGCCATCTTTAGCCAGATCGATCAGATCCCGGATGAGGAATTGTGGCGCACACACGAACGAAGACGCGAACGGCTGGTCGCCTTTGCCCGGAAAAGCTTGAAAGCCCAGTTGGTTCGGCGCGGCGCCAGTCCCGCCGAAATCGCGATTTCCGAAGAAGTCCTCGATCCCGAGGCCTTGACCATCGGATTCGCCCGGCGCTTTGCCACCTACAAAAGAGGAACCCTGCTGTTCCATGATATGGAACGATTCAAAAAAATCATTTCCAACAAAGATCGTCCCGTCCAGCTCATTTTCGCGGGCAAGGCCCATCCCAAAGACACCGAAGGAAAAGAATTTATCCGGAAAATCGTGCATTATGTCGGCGAAGAACCTTTCCGCCGGCGCGTGGTGTTCCTGGAAAACTATGATATCAATGTGGCCCGCTACCTCGTACAGGGTGTCGATGTGTGGCTGAATACGCCCCGCCGCGGGATGGAAGCCTCCGGCACCAGCGGCATGAAAGTACTGGCCAACGGCGGACTCAATCTGAGCATTCTCGACGGCTGGTGGTGCGAAGGATATGCGCCCGGCACCGGCTGGGCCATCGGGCAGGGCGAAAGCTACCAGGATAAAGTGTATGAAGATGAAGTCGAATCGCACGCCCTTTATAATTTGCTCGAAAAAGAAGTCATTCCCCGATTCTATGACCGCACCTCGGACCGGCTGCCCCGGCACTGGACCGACTTGATGAAAAATTCCATGCGCAATCTCATTGCCCAATTTTCTACCGCCCGCATGGTGGCCGAATATGCCCAGGGTTTCTATCTGCCCAGCAGCCAGCGCTGGCATGACTTTGTCGTCGAATCTCTCGACCGGATCAAATCCCTGGCCGACTGGAAGGAAAGCATACGCGACCGCTGGTCCGAAGTGACGACCGGCAAAGTCGAATTTGTCAGCCAGGGCGAACTCAGCGTCGGCGGAAAATTGCAGGTGCGAAGCCAGGTCAAACTCGGCAGTATCGATCCCAGCGAAGTGCTGGTGGAGTTATATTACGGGCTGGTGGATTCCGATGGCAATATCCAGCGCGGCGAAGCGGTCCCGATGGAGAGCATCGGCTCGGCCAACGGCGAATACCACATCTTCCGCGGCTACATCCCCTGCCACTATAGCGGCCAATGCGGCTTTGCCGTTCGCATCATTCCCCACCATCCGGATCTGGTGGACAAATACGATACCGGCCTGATCCGCTGGGACGAAGAGACCGCTTCCGATCCCCAGAAAGTCAAAGTCCCTGATTAAACGAAACAGAACAGCCGTTTATCACCAGGAAGATAAATGGCTATGGGTTCCAGGGTGCCTTGAAGGGGAGGCACCCTTACACCCGGACTGGGTAAAAATCCGATCAAGCGGATTCGGCTGCGACCGTGTTTTCCAGCCGGCCGATTCCTTCCACCTCGACCGCCAGATGATCGCCGGGCTTCAGAAAAACAGGTACTTCCCGGCCATACCCGACGCCGGAGGGGGTTCCGGTTAAGATGACCGTTCCCGGCAGCAGGGTCATGTTTTTCGAGATAAAACTCACGATTTCCGCTACGGAAAATATCATATCCCGGGTATTTCCATCCTGCATGCACTGCCCGTTCAGGATCATCCGGACACGCAGGGCAGAAGGATCCAGGTCGGTTTCAATGACCGGCCCCAGCGGCGCAAAGGTATCGAATGATTTGCCGCGAATCCACTGGCTGTCGATTTCAAACTGGCAATCCCGGGCCGAGATATCATTGGCCATCGTATAACCGAATATATATTCGCCCACGTCCGCCGGTTGGACCTGTTTTGCCTTTTTCCCGATCACGACCACCAGTTCCGCTTCATAATCCACCTTCTTGGGAGCAATCGCCGGCAGGACTACCGGGCATTGATGGCCGGTCAGACTGGTCGTGGCTTTCATAAACAGCAGCGGTACGGTCGGCAGCTCGTGCTTGAGTTCTTTGGCGTGTTCGGCGTAATTCCGCCCCAGGGCGATGATATTCGGCGGGTCCACCGGCGGCAGATACCGCTGGATTTCCTTCAGGTGGAATTTTTTGCCTGTCGGTTCATGCTCCTCCAGTATATTTCCCGAAATGACTTGAATCGTGCCATCCGCCGCCAAAATCCCCGAATAAATACGATCATCCCCAGCCGCAAATCTAAGATATTTCACAATAGTTCTCCTTATAAACTAGTACCGCATACAAAAAGGAAACATACCCCATTTCCCGTCAAACCGCAATCAAAATCGTTCCGCCGGTTTTCTGGCGATCCGGATTTTTATCTTGACGAAAAAAATCCCACCGGGGATGATTCGGCTTTTAACTGGACATAAAACAACAGGAGCTGTTTTGCCTAACCGACCGGATGTAAAAGGTTCCGCCGTGCTGCTGGGTATCCTTCTCAGTTGGAGTACCGCCCCGCTGTTTATCCGTCAGTTTTTCCGCGAGGGGATCACCATCTGGGATCAGAATTTCTGGCGTTTCGCCTGGCTGCTGCTCTGGCTGTGGATCACCGTCTGGCTGCGCTTTCGAAAAACCGGTTTTCTCCATCATTTTAACCGCCGGGTATGGCTGCTGGGTCTGATCCCCGCCCTGGCCAATCTCGGCGGTCAGATTTTTTATCCCTGGTCGGTTTATTTTGCCGAACCGGGCATGATGAGTTTGCTGCAAAAGCAGTATATCATCTGGGCGGTCTTGCTGGGCGTTCTCTTCCACCGGGAAGAACGGCGGCTCTTCCAAAATAAATTTTTCTGGATCGGATTGTTCTGTGCCGTCAGCGGCTCACTGGGTGTGATTCTGTTCCAGCAGAAGGGCGGTTTTCATACGCAGATGCTGGGGATTCTCTTTGTCACCATCGGCGCTATTTCCTGGGCGGGTTACGCCCTGGGAATCCGCATCATCACTCGTTCGGCAGCCCCCCTGGTCAGTTATACGGTGGTAACGACCTATAGCATTATCGGTTTACTGGTGCTTTCCTTCTGCCTGGGAAAACCGCTCAGCCTGATTCATCAAACCGGCCGTATTCATCTTCTGATTCTTGTTTCTACCCTGTTTAATCTCTATCTGCCGCATATGGGACTTTACTGGGTCATTCAGCGTATGGGCGTAATGGTGACTCAAACCGCTTTACTTGGTACCGCCTTTTTCACCGCGATTTTTTCCTGGCTGATTTTTTCCGAGCAGCTAACGGCCGGCCAATGGCTCAGCGGTGTGATTCTCGTCCTGGGCGCTGCCTTAACCTTGTTCGCCCAGGAACGCTTGCACGCCGTGCCCGAGCCGGAATTAGTCTGATTCCTTGATTCGTTCGATTTGCGCGCCCACCCGGTTGAGCTTCTCCTCAATTTTTTCATACCCGCGATCGATATGATAGACCCGCAGGATCTGCGTTTTGCTTTTGGCGATCATCCCCGCCAGCACCAGCGCCGCCGACGCCCGCAAATCCGATGCCATTACCGGCGCGCCGACCAGTTCCCGCACCCCCTGCACCACCACCGTGGGGCCTTCCTTGCGAATATTCGCGCCCATCCGGTTCAGCTCCGCGATGTGCATGAACCGGTCGGGAAAAATTTTCTCCGTAATAATACTGTTGCCATCCGCCAGACACAAAAGGGCCATCAACTGGGCCTGCAAATCGGTCGGGAAACCCGGATACGGCTGGGTCGTGATATCCACCGGATTCAGCCGCCGCGCGGAACTGACCCGCAATCCGCCATTTTCTTTTTCGATATCAACACCAATCAGTTTCAGCCGGTCAATCACCGCCATCAAATGTTCCGCCTGGCAGTTGCGCAAAATCAGCTCGCCGTTGGTAATCGCCGCCGCCACCATAAATGTCCCCGCTTCAATGCGGTCAGGGATAATCTGATAATCCGTTCCATGCAAAACCGCCACCCCCTCGATCGTAATCCGCGGGCTGCCGTGGCCGCTAATTCGCGCCCCCATCGAAATCAAAAAATTGCCCAGATCGACAATCTCCGGCTCGCACGCCGCCGATTCGATCACGGTCTTGCCTTTGGCCAGACACGCCGCGCTCATAATATTGGCCGTGCCCAGCACCGAACTGCCGAACGGCCCGCCGAGAAAAATATCCGTTCCGTGCAGCTCCGGGGCATCCGCAATCACATTGCCGCTCTCCAGTTGGATATCCGCCCCCAGGGCCTTGATCCCCTGCACATGCAGATTGATCGGCCGGTCCCCGATCGCACAGCCGCCGGGCATACTCACCTCGGCATGATGCCGCCGCGCCACCAGCGGCCCCAGCACACAAATACTGGCCCGCATCCGCCGCACGCTTTCATAATCCGCCAGGCAGCAGCTTTCGTCCTGCACCTTAATATGCATGTGATTCTGCTCATCCCGCCAGACCTTCGCCCCCAGCTTTTCCAGCAGCGTGCACAAATGGCGAATATCCGCTAAATCCGGGACCGAGCGAAGAATGGTCTCTTCATTCGTGAGCAGGCACGCCGCCATAATCGGCAGCGCCGCGTTTTTCGAACCGCTCACCTGAATATCGCCCCGCAGCCGTGTACCTCCGTGTATCACAAACGAATCCATACTACCGTTTTCCTTCCTGGTTCGGCAACCGTTTCAAGCCTTCGCCGCTTTCACCACGCGGCCATGGCCCAGATGATCCTTATAGATCGTAATATCCTTGAATGTTCCCATCTGCTCCAGCAGACCGGCAACCTCTTTCGCTTGATTATACGCAATTTCCACCATCAACACCCCGCCATCCGCCAGATACTCCCCCGCCTCCCCTGCGATCCGGCGGTAATAGTCCAGACCATCCGCACCCGCCAGCAGGGCGCCCCGCGGCTCGTATTTCCGGACATTCGACTCCAGCTTGTCAAATTCGGCCGCGGCAATATAGGGCGGATTGGAAACAATCAGATCGAAGACCGAACAGGGAGCCTGTTCCAACGTCGCAAACAAATCCCCCTCCAGCAGATGAATCCGCCCCTGCAAATCGTACTTTTCCACATTCCGCTGCGCCACCTCCAGCGCCTCCCCACTGCTGTCGATGGCCAGTATGTCCGCCTCCATCACATTCGCCGCCAGCGCAATCGCGATGCAGCCGCTGCCGGTGCATAAATCCAGCACATACGCCGTCGGCCGGCTGGTTTCCTGCCGCAGAAAATCCAGCGCATGCGTCACCAGCACCTCCGTCTCCGGCCGCGGAATCAAAACACTCGCATTTACCTCCAGATCCAGGCTGTAAAAATGGGCATGCCCCGTCAAATACGCCACCGGCTCGTGCTGCCCGCAGCGTTTGACCAGCCCGCGAAACTCCGCCAACTGCTCGGCACTGGGCTGATAGTCGAAATCCGTATAGAGCCTGATCCGCTGCCAGTTCAAAACATGCGCCAGCAGCAGCTCCGCGCACAGCCGCGACTGCTCCACCTCCGCCTTACCCAAATAGTCCGCCGTCCACTCCAGCAGACGCTTGTTGGTCCATTCCGTTTTCGACTGAGTATTCATGGTCATGCCGTACTAGATAACACAATTTGCCAAAAAAGCAAGCCGCACCCGGCGGCTTGCAGTAATCCCTTGAAATACAAATGGTTATGCTCGATTCCTTACGCCAGTTTCCCGATCCGATCCATGGCCTCCAGCACATTTTCCTTCTGGCCGAATGCCGACAGCCGCAAAAATCCCTCACCCGAGGGGCCAAAACCTGCCCCCGGCGTGCTCACCACATGGGCCTCCTTCAGCAGCTTATCAAAGAACCCCCAACTGGTAATCCCATTGGGAGTCTTCACCCAGATATACGGGGCATTCACCCCGCCATAGACGCAATAGCCGAACCGCTCCATGCTCGTGCGGATGACGCGGGCATTCTCCATATAATAATCCACCAGTGCCCGCACCTGCCTCTTGCCCGCCGCCGAATACGCCGCCTCCGTCGCCCGTTGCACCGGATACGACACCCCATTAAACTTGGTCGTCTGCCGCCGGTGCCAGATCGGATTCACCGCCACCTTCTCGCCCGCCCGGGTATAGGCGTGCAATTCCTGCGGCACCACCGCATAGGCACACCGGGTCCCCGTGAATCCGGCCGTCTTGGAATAACTGCGGAATTCAATCGCCACTTCCTTCGCCCCGGGTATCTCGTAAATCGAATGCGGAATCGCCGCATCCGTGATAAATGCCTCATACGCCGCGTCAAACAGAATAATCGCCTTATTCGCCCGGGCATACTCCACCCACCGGCCCAGCGCCTCTTTCGTGGCCACCGCCCCGGTCGGATTATTCGGATAACACAAATAAATCAAATCCACCGGCTTACCCGGCGGCTCCGGCGTGAACTGGTTCGCCGGCGTACAGGGCAGATAGACGATTCCTTCGTAGCAGCCCTGGCTGTTCTGCGGGCCGGTCCGTCCAGCCATCACGTTGGTATCCACATACACCGGATACACCGGGTCCGTAACCGCGATGGTATTCTGTAACCCGAAGATCTCCTGAATATTGCCGGTATCGCATTTCGAGCCGTCGCTGATAAAGACTTCGTTGGCCTTCAGCTCCACCCCGCGCTGCCGGAAATCGTTTTCGATCACCGCCTGAATCAGAAAATCATACCCCTGCTCCGGCCCGTATCCTTTGAACGTACGGGCCTCCCCCATTTCCGCCACCGCCTTGTGGAACGCCTCGATCACCGCCGCCGGCAGCGGCAGCGTCACATCGCCGATCCCCAGCCGGATGATCCGCGCCTGCGGATTTTCCTTCTGATACGCCGCCACCCGCCGCGAGATCTCCGGAAACAAATACCCCGCCTTCAACTTCATAAAATTCTCATTAATCGTAATCATACCTGCCGCATCTTCTCCATATTCTCTGTCATTCCCGCGCAGGCGGGAATCCATCTTCTCTTTCCGAACCAGTCCGGCAGGCCATACTCCGCCTGCCACTCTCCTGGTCAGGCCCTACAATAACCGCCGGTCATGCAATTTGCAAGAAAGGTTCAACTCCAAAAAATTGCTTATTTCTGACGGAAACGCCAAAAGTCAATATCGACTTCCAAAAACTGCTCTGGCGCCCCGATAACAAGGGGACAACGAGCTTTTGACGCTGGCGTCATTTCTGGATGGTTACAGGAGATGGATTTATCGCATGAAAACCTCCGGCATAAGCAGCGGCAGGAGTACATACGGGCGGTATCGTGAAATACCGCCCCCTGCCGGCGGCATAAAGCAATAAATCTAAATCACTTATATCAATACTAAACATCGTTTCCACCAACGAATTTGGAGTGGCCCAATCTATCCTATTTAAAATTATGCGGCCTCGATGCAATTTTTTCCAATCCCGTTGCTACTTTTAGCCAAAAGCAAGCACTTACTATATAGGAAAGAGTTTTATGCCGTTTGGATTTTGTTAGGAATGTGCCTGACAGGTATATTTGACAATAAATTATTCGTGGATGAGTTTTTGTGCCCAAGGAGGTTTCGTATGCAGCGCACGCTACTATTCGGATTGATCGTGATTCTCGCCCAGGTCGCTTCCGGCCAGATGGCCATTACGGAGTGGATGTACAGCGGGACGGACGGAGAATTTATCGAATTTACGAACGTCGGCACAGTCCCGGTGGATATGTCCGGGTGGAGTTTCGACGATGGCAGCCAAACCCCGGGTACAGTGGACTTGAGCGCTTTCGGCGTGGTCGATCCTGGCGAATCAGTCATTTTGACCGAAGCGGTGGCCGCGGACTTCGCCGCCGCCTGGGAACTAACCGGCGTCACCATCATCGGCGAGTCCACTACCAACATAGACCGGAATGGCCAGATCAATCTCTACGATTCAAGCGATGTCCTGGTGGACCAGTTGAGCTACGGCGACGAGAACTACCCCGGCACGCCGCGCACCCAGTATGCCAGTTGCAATATTCCAGCCTCCGATTACGGCCAGACGATTGCCCAGACGGACTGGAGCCTGGCCGCGGTCAGGGACATCTTCGGTTCGCGGACCTCCGCGGGCGGCGATATCGCCAGTCCCGGCCGGATCGTGGGCTATGCCTTGAGCGATTACGACATGGACGGCGATGTGGATCTGAACGACTTCGTCAATTTCGTGAGCTGTTACCTCGTCACAGACAATTCGGCCAACCCGTCGTGCGGCTTGACCCCCGATGAAAACGGTATTGTCCTGGCGGATGCCGATGAGGATTACGACGTGGATATGCTCGATTACGCCGTTTTCGCGAGCTGTTACAGCGGCGATGGCATTCCCGCCGAACCGTTGTGCGGCTGCCGTTCGGAGGCTTCCGGCCCCACGCAGATCCTCTTGAACGGGGATTCGATCACCGTTAACGGCACCGGCGTCACGGTGGATGGAACGACAGCCACCATCACGGCCGCCGGCACCTACAACGTCAGCGGCACGCTCAACGATGGGCAGCTCGCCGTGAATTCTCCCTCAGCCGGTACGGTGGAGATTATCCTGGCCGGTGTTTCTATCACTAACTCCACGAGCGCCGCAATCCATGTGATCGACGCCTCGTTCACGTCGTTCGTGCTGGCCGATCAGACCCAGAACTACCTGTTCGACGCGGATGAATATGTGTTCGAAGATCCGAACCAGGACGAACCCAGCGGCTGTTTGTTCAGTAAGGACTCGATGTCGATATCCGGTACCGGCACACTGACCGTTCACGGGAACTACAGCGACGCCATCGTAAGTAAGGACGATCTGATTATCAACGGCGGCACCCTCGACGTCATCTCGGTTGACGACGGCATTTGCGGCAAGGACTATCTGCTGATCCAGGATGGGGACATCACCCTGACGGCCGTAGGGGATGCGCTGAAATCCACCAACGCTGAAGACCCCAATTTTGGATACATCACGATAGAGAATGGGTCGCTGGACATCACCTCCGGTGGAGACGGCATCGCGGCGGAGACGAATGTCACCGTGCTGGCGGGCGACATCACGATTGTCTCCGGCGGCGGCCACACCGCCAGCATTGCCGATGACTTTTCAGCCAAGGGTATCAAAGGGCCTGTCAGCGTGGTGATTAACGGCGGCACGCTCAACCTCGATTGCGCCGATGACGGACTCCACTCCGGCGATACCGTGACAATCAGCGGCGGCGCGGCCACCATCGCCTCCAGCGACGATGGAATCCATGCGGACATTGCCATTGGAATCGATGGCGGCACGATCACCATTACGGACAGCTACGAGGGAATCGAAAGCTCAACCATCACGATCACCGGCGGTAATATTGACGTTACTTCTGATGAGGACGCCATCACGGCCGAAACCACCATCGACATCGACGATGGCGAATTCAACATCCTCTCCGGTGGCGGCCACACGGCGAGCATTGCCGATGACTTTTCGGCCAAGGGCATCAAAGGTCTTGTCAGCGTGGTAATTGACGGCGGCACGTTCGACATGGACTGTGCCGACGATGCGATCCATACCAACGAGGCCATCACGATCAACAACGGGACATTCGAGATTGCCACCGGGGATGACGCCGTTCATTCCGACAGCACGGTCGAGATAAACGGCGGAACGATGGCCATTACCAGCTCCTACGAAGGCCTCGAGGGTGCGATTATCACCATCAACGGCGGGACTTTCCACATTACATCGAGCGATGACGGGATCAACATCGCCGGGGGCGATGGCTCCGGCGGCGTCGATCCGTGGCATCCGCCTTTTCCCCCCAGCGGCAACAGCGACTATTTCCTGTACGTGAACGGCGGCTACATCGTGGTGAATGCCATCGGGGACGGCATCGATGCCAATGGCAGTATCGTGATGACGGGCGGGACCGTCATCATCAACGGTCCGACCGCGAATGATAACAATGCCGTGGACTTTGACGGCACCTGCAATATCAGCGGCGGATTCCTGGTGGGGGTGGGCAGTGCCCAGATGGCCCAGGCCCTCAGCTCCACGTCAACGCAGCGTTCCGTGAAGATTACCTACAGCCAATGGAAGACGGCCGGAACTCTGATCCATATTAGAACCGCCGCCGGCGCGGATGTTCTGACCTTTGCACCGGCAAAAGCCTATAGATCGTGTGTGTTTTCTTCGCCGAACTTCCTATCGGGTACGAGCTACAAGCTGTATAACGGCGGGAGCTCGACCGGGACCAAAACCGACGGGTTGTATCAGGGTGGGACCTATACACCCGGCACGCTGACAAACACGTTCACAACCAGCAGCATCGTAACCAATATCAGTGCACCCTGAGGCCGCGGCGCCAGCGTCAAAATTTCATGATATCGTTTTGATGGAATCGTATCCAGCCAATCGCCTCCGCCAGCCCGCGGGAATTCAGCGGAAATTTCTGCCCCGTGATCTGACAGAAACACCGCAGCGCCGGGATCTGGTGGATCCCGCTGGTACAGACCAGCCGGGCCACATACGGCAGCCCGTGCTTGTCTCCCATGGCCGCCAGCGCTTCCGCCGCCGCACAACAGACCTCACCATGCCGATCCCCCAGCACATCGTACAATTGCCGTTTCGCCTGGTGCGCCCGCAGCCGCCCCAGTGCCCGGCAGGCTTCCACCCGCACCCCCGGATCCGAATCACCCACGCGACCGGCTATCGCCGTCTGGGCGGAAGTCCCCCCTACCCCCGCCAGATTCCGGATCGCCCCCTTGCGGACCTCCGGATCGGAATTGCCCAGCAGCCGGATAATATTCAGACTATCCCCGCTCGAACGACGCCCCCCCAGCACCGCCGCCGCGGCCGCCGCCGTCAGATGCTTGTCGCGAACATGCCGACGTACTATTTCTCGTTCCTGATATTTATCCATACTTTTTCCGCTAATTCAGAAAGACTCCTCGTAAGCATACAATATAATTCGGCTTTATTCCAACCCTTCCTCACCAATTTATCCCCCCTCCCAACAACTTATCGGACCTTTATCGCTCCTCGCACCCGCCCATCCCTTCCCCGCTCACTTCATGTTTTCCCCGGTCTTTGTTTCCGGACCCGGTGCAGCCGTTCCGTAAATCCTCCTTCCTGTTCAAAGGCCTCCGCCTGGGTCGCTATCTGCCGGCCCAGCAGATAGCACACCAGATTCAGCAGCGACAAAGCCGCATTGGCTGCCAGTTCCGCCGAAGAAAAGGGCTTCCCCGGATTGCCATTGTCCACCGCAAAACCATCGGGATCTTTGCTCGGCGGTGTGGATCCCTGTCCGTCTGGAATTTGCTTTCGTTCTTGTTGAATCCAATCGCTCACCTCTGCAATCGTCTTGCACCTTCGGGCCTTAAAACGTTTTAATATCGGATCCTCCGCCTCGAAAACCGGCAGCCCCCGCTGTCGTAAATAATCCTCATAGTCCAGCCGCAACTCCTCCAGACTCGCCCGGGCCACATTGGTCAGCTTCAATTCTGTCTTTTTGGATGTCCGACGCCTGCGATCCTTCCGCGATATTCGCCATCCCGCTCCGCGCTGCCTGGACCATCTGGTCTTTCGTCCTGCTGTACGGATCGATATACCGCTGGCAAAAACGCACCGTAACATCATAAACAAGCTGCGCCACCTGGAAACTCTTTAGTTTCCGATACCCTCCATGCTTGACCAGGATTTTCTCATGTTCTGCCATTGTATATCCTCCTTTCAGTCAGTATCTCTTTCTGAACTGCCAAACTCACCTGCCCCGCCTCTCGTCCGTTCCCAATATATCGGGATTCCTGCAAAAGCCTGCCCTTGACCCGATCAGGGGCAGGAATCTATTTTCTTTTCTTTCTTCTGAAATTTCTTTCCTCTTCTCTTCTTTTCTTTCATCCCATCTTCTTTGTCCGTGACCGTCCGTGCCAGTCCGTGTATGTCCGTGTATGTCCATTCATTCCCTGTGATAATCAAAACAAAATCGATCTTAATTTTCCTCCAGCACAATATATTGCCCTCGGATGGAATGTGTGTCCGCATCGTTGGTATGATTGAATCGGTTATCTTTGGGAATAAAGTAAAAACGGCTATGCACCTGTCCGTCAGAATTTAGCAATTCAAGAAAACCATTACGAATTTGCCAAGACGACTCATTCTTGTTTTTGCCTTCAAGTATCACCCCATTTGCGCCAAACTGCATAATTTTGGATTTTCCTTTTATCTTTGGGTTAAAAAATAATCTGTATTTTCTATTTAGAAGAGTGACTTCTTTTATAAATGCTTGAATTTCACAATTCGGCAAAGTCTTTTGCAGATCGCGAATCTGTTCATCAGTAATATTCGTGCAACCCTCCAGAAATACACTTTTCAGATTTACAAGTATTTTTATCGGTTCAAGATTATTGATTTGTGTGCGGCGAATACAAAGCCGGCTCAAATTACTTAACATCGCCAGAGGTGCAAGGTCTTCTACCATAGTTTCCGAAAGATCTAATGCGTTTAGGTTCGTTAATTCACATAACAGATGTATGTTTTGGACAGGATTTTTGCTTAAGTGTAATCCTCCAAGATTTTTCATATCTTTGAGAGACGAGATATTACTAATCTGATTATCACTTAAATTTAATTCAGTCAAATTTACTAGTTTTGCAAGGGGCGAAATATTTTTAATCTGATTATTTTCCAAATGTAGAGTTTTAAGGGTTACTAATTTTTCCAGTGAAAATACATCGCTAATATGATTCTGATTTAAAAGTAAACTTTTCAGATGTGTTATTGCTTCGAGCGCGGAAATGTTTTTGATCTGATTGTCAAATAAATATAAGTCCACCAGGTTTGTCAACCCTTTGAGTGATGTAATATCATCTATCTTGTTCCCATATAATGATAATTCCGTAAGATTCACTAAATTTTCAAGCGGAGAAATATCTTGGACCTGATTTTTGCTTAGATATAAACTCATCAATTGTGTCAAATTACGCAACGGACTTATGTCATCAATATTATTATCGTACAATGACAATACCGTTAAATTCACCATATCCCTGAGCGATGAAATGTCTTTAATTTGATTATTGTTTAGATTTAATCTTTCCAACTGTAGGAGCTGACTAAGTGGTGAAATATCGCTGATGCCGGCACCCTCCATGTCTAATATTTTTAAATTGACACACTTTTTAAGTCGCTTAATGTCAGATATCTTTTTGCCGGCAAGATCAAGATCGCTAATAACTTCATAGTCCTTCTCCGTCAAATCCTGTGGATCTTTCCCAAGTTTTTCTGCAATCACAGCATTAATAATTTTGTCATCATCAGCAACTGGTACCTCAAGCTGTTGCTCCTTGGCAAATACCGCAATTTCCGCCGAATATTCAATCTGCATGAGATCCCCAAGATCCTCATCGGAAAGCAGGATTAGTAAATCAGAATATTCTTCACTTTGAAGAATAGTGCTGTAATACTGCGAATAAGTATCTACAAGATAATCTGCCAACTTTTCACTATTTCTTGAAACAGTATCCGTTTCCTTTTCTCTTTTATCAGGCATATATCGCTCTATGGTTGTTTTACTAAGAATACGAAAAAATCCGTTTTTTTGATTATTTTCACGCACGATTGTTGACCACTTTGTAAAAAATCCATCACCAATGTCTCCATCACCAACCACTTCAAATCGATTGTACCTTTCGATAAGTATCTTTTGAATAAAATATAACTGAACTCCCTGTTCAAAAGTTAATTTCTTTGAATTGATTCTTATTTTATCTGCACCAGCCCCTCTTATTAATGAATTGTTAATAAGCCTTTTTACTTCCCTGGGATTTCGCCCGCCATATTTGGCTATCAAATGTTTAAACAATTCATAACTGCTTTTTCCTTTTTTACTCTTTCGGTCAATACATTTTTTAAAGTGTACCGTCTCCAGTTGCGCATCAAGATACAGGTCCATCTCACGTTGGGATGGCGACATCTGCAATTCAACCTGAAACATTTTTTCCAGATACTTTCTTCCATAATCATCGTCTACATCAATATGTTTTTCTTCGCAATAAGCTTTTACCGCCTTTTCAACGATATTTCTATCCATACCTATAACAAATATTATTTTTTCGATTTTAAGATAAAGCTTTATCGCCTCTAGTACCTGCAGGGCAATATCGGGCATACATCGATCAAGGTCATCGATAAAAATAACCATTCTTTTGTTATTCGATAGTATATCTTTTATCCATTGGTCCAGTTCTCGTTCATATTCGTTAAGGTAGGATTTTTCCGGATGGTTGACCGTATTGAAATTATCTTTAATCTGTTTTGCAATATCACCATTTATCTTAAACCCAGGCACCTCAAATTCACAAGCGGAAACTATATCAAATGCTGATTTCCCAATAAATGACGAAAGCAATTTAACCGCTTTAAGCACTGTTTTAGACTCGGCATTTTTAAAGTCAATGGCATTTAATATTACTTCACTAATCAGTCCTTTCCAGACTTCTTCTTTATCATGGTATTTCCAGGGGTAAAACCAGCTGTTTCTGGTTGTTATTTTATTTTTTGATTCTGCGGACTTGTTCCACAGTCTTAAAGCGTCATCAAGCCATCTCATGGCCGTGGTTTTCCCGCATCCCCATTTACCATAGACGCCGATTGTCAGAGGCATTTGCGTGTCCTCATGACGTATAATATCGTAGATCGGCCCCAGATGATAACTTAAATGAAAGGTATCTTTATTCATCTCTCCCAGTGATATGGGATTATCACTTAGAACTGCAATTTTAGGTGCTTCAGCAATCAGACTATCAAATACATTAACATCATTTTCTTTACGCATTTTATTCCTACAATCCGGCTAAACATTTTCATTTCCTTGATTATGCATTCTCTTTAATCCATGCAACCAGTGTAATCCGTGATTCAATTTTATTCGCTTATTCCCATATTTAAAAACCTTGCCTGTCACTTCATGCTGCCCAATCTGCCCCCATTCTACCCCTGCCTCAACTCCAAACCAATAATAAATTTGATATTTTCCAGCCATTCTTCCCGCCCTCGGACCTGACCCCGCCCCCCCGTCAGCACCCCTCCTGCCTCCCCTCCCCAACCTCCCAGCCCCCAGCAGATTACCCGATCAGAATGATTGCCCCGAACCCCAGCCGAATCGCCTTTTCCTCCCCCATCTGGTCGGGTTGAAAATAAAATTTCTTCTTCCCTCTCCAGTTATTTCAATAGAGAAAAAATAGGAAATATAGGCAACTTTGTCCCGCAAACCTTTCTGCCGCAGCCAAGATGCCACGCGTAAAAAACATTCGCTTTTATATATGTTTTACTCAGGCTTCATGCGGTTTTTCTATACTTCTATATCACTTCATTCATCTTTTACTACACTTTATTCAACATTTACCAATCTTACCCAATCCATCCAGCTTACCATTTTCCCTGCCCAACCCACATACAATAATGCCATAACCAGTTGAAATCAAATGGATAAGGAAAAATTGCGCAATAACGGCCACGGTGAATGGCCAAAATTGCGCAACGTAAAAAAATTTTGTTGAGCTTTGACAAGGGTTTACGTCATTTTCTCCCAAAAAAATGGAAAAATCCTTGCGCATTCGTGGACATCGGCCCCTATATAGAGGAGCTATTGGATTCTGCCGGCAAAATAAATTATGATATTATAATAACTATAGCGAAGCCAAACCGGATGGTTTGGCTGATCGAATCTGTGGTAAATATTTTTTTTACAGGAGGATACGATGATGGACCAAAAGGTGTGGATTCCAGCATGGTGGCTGAATGTCCCCATATATATCTTTGCGTATTACGGCCAGCCGGTACTCCCGCGGGAACAAAACGCAGAAAGAAAAACGGCCCGGAAACTGGGTCCGGGCCGTGGGGACACGCAAGGGAAAACGGGGGGCCTTCCCGGTGGGGAACTAGCTGTTTTGGGAGGCGAAGGATTTCATGAAGGCGACGCAGTCCTTGATGGAATCCAGGCCGTTGGCGTTGTAGGCGGAGACACGGATACCGCCGACGCTGCGATGGCCCTTGAGGCCGACGAAACCGGCTTTGAGGCCCTCGGAGACGAATTTCTTTTCGAGGTCTTCGGTGGTCAGGCGGAAGACAATATTCATCTGGGAGCGGTCTTCAGCGGGGATGGGGTTGGTGTAGAAGCCGTTGGAGTTGTCGATGGTGCCGTAGATGAGTTTGGCCTTTTCGGTGTTTTCCTTTTCCATGGCCGCCACGCCGCCGCGGTCCTTGAGCCAGTGGAGGACCTTGTTCATGACATAGATGGCGAAGCAGGGCGGGGTATTGTAGAGGGAATTTTCGTCGGCATGGGTGTTGTAGGACAGCATGGTGGGGATGTTCTTGTTGGTTTTGGCGAGCATATCGTCGCGGATGATGACGACGGTGAGGCCGGCGGGTCCGAGATTCTTCTGGGCGCCGGCGTAGATCAGGCCGAAGGGGGCCGGGTCAAACCGGTGGGAGAGGATGTCGCTGGACATGTCGGCGACCAGCGGGACCGAGCCGGTATTGGGGAACTGCCGCCACTGGGTGCCGAAGATGGTATTGTTGGAAGTGAGGTGGCAATAGACGGCGTTGGGATCGAGGCTGAGGTCCTTCTGTTTGGGAATGGTGCGGAAGACGCCGTCCTTTTCGGTGGTGGCGGCGACGCGGGGCGTGCCGAGGATTTTGGCTTCCTTGATAGCTTTTTTACTCCAGGCACCGGTGAGGATATAATCAGCGGACTTGCCGGCGGAGAGGAAGTTCATGGGGACCATGGCGAATTGCAGGCTGGCACCGCCTCCGAGGAAGAGGACCTTGAAGTTGTCACCGAGGCCCATCAGCTCTTTGAGCAGCGTGATGGTTTCGTTGTGCATTTGTTCGTATTCTTTGGAGCGGTGCGAGGTTTCCAGTACACTTACGCCGCTGTTCTGAAAATCCAGCAATTCGTCGCGCGTGGCTTCGATCGCCTGCAAGGGTAAGGCCGCGGGGCCTGCATAGTAATTGTGCATTCGTGCCATGTTTAATCTCCTTTACCTCATGTAAAAATTTTGAAAACTTGCTATTCCTTATGATAACCGGAAGACCGGGTTTACCCTAAGACATTTAGGACCAGGCCGGTGAAGATCTTGGGAAAAAAGAAGGTGGATTTCTGGGGCATTTTTTCGCCTTCGGCCACGACGGCCTCCACCTCGGCCACGCGGGTGGGATTGAGAAAGAAGAGGCCCTGGGCCTGGCCGGCGTCCACCTGGTCGATGGCCCGGGCGGTGGCGTCGCCGAAATCCTTGATGTATTCGAGGTAGCTTTCTTTGGTGAGGGCTTCTTCGCCGATGCCCAGCATATTTTCGAGGATGAGCTTGTGCAGGATAGCGACGTCCAGTTGCCGCCAGGCCGGACCGTAGCTGGGCGCGACGGTTTCCATGGGGGCCAGGTCGCGGAGGGTGGCGACATAGAAGGCGCCGTCGTTGAAATACATGCCGAAGGCGTGCTGGCCGGTTTCGAATTCCACG
Organism: uncultured Pirellulales bacterium; assembly: GCA_964580995.1. GTDB lineage: Bacteria > Planctomycetota > Phycisphaerae > Sedimentisphaerales > SM23-30 > JAKJEP01. The sequence goes on along the minus strand of CAZOMV010000002.1, from coordinate 47,091 downwards.
GTGAGGGCGTCCTGCATCATCTGGCATTTTTCCGATTTTTCGACCATATCGCCGTAGGACAGGCGGGCGACGTCGAAGAAGTTTTTCAGGTTGTCGAGGAGGCGGGCGGGCTCGAAATCGGGCAGATCGCGGAGGAGGCGGTGGGTGGGCAGGACGATCAGGCCTTCGTTGTGCATATTGACGAAGGCCATCATCTGGAAGGCAGCGGCGGGATTGCCGGTTTCGTGGTAGTAATTGACGGCGGTTTCGTAGCGATGGTGGCCGTCGGCGATGAAGACATCTTTTTCGGCCATGACGTTTTGGAGGGCGGCGATGTGAGTGGGATCGGTCAGGGCGTAGAGGCGGTGGGTGACCTGGTCCTCGTCGATATGGCGAAGGAGTTCCTGGCCCCGGCAGACCTGCTCGAGGATGGCATCGATGGTTTTGGCCGGATCGCTGTACATCATGAAGATCTGGCCGATCTGGGTTTTGGTGGCGCGGGTGAGATGGAGCCGGTCGGCCTTGGGGCCGGCGAGAGTTTGCTCGTGGGGCTTGACGGCGCCGCCGTAGTCCTGGAGTTCGCCCAGGGCGATGAAGCCGGTGCGGCGATAGGAGGTATCGCCGATGGTGAAATCCTGGGCATAGACGTAGATGGAATCTTTTTCGTCCTGTTTTAAGGCGCCCTGGCGGATGAAGTCGCGGAGAAAGGCGTTGGCGCGGGTATAGACATTGTCGGAATGGTTGTCGGCGGTAAAGGTTTTTCCCTTGCTGATGCGGATGATATTGTATGGGGCCTGTTGGTAGAGGCGCTGCTGGTGGTCGGCGTCGATGACGTCATACGGGGGCGCGATGCACAGGCCGGGATCGCCGACGACGCCGGGATTATAGCGAAAACCCTGGAATGCTTTGATTATCATAATTCCGTCCATGTATCCGGTTTTGGTATAGAGTATTCTAAACTGCCTTGGCGGCAAAACAAACATAGTATATTACCGGTTTGGGGCTGGGCCGTCAAAAGAAATACCAAAAAAACGGGGTTCTCTCGTATGGGGACTATACAACCGGGAGAGAATCGAGTATAAAGCGGCAGGTAGTGCGAAAACAGGATTTTTTGGAGTTTTGATGGAAAGTATAGTAGGAGTTTTGCTGGGGCCGGGTGAAGTGGTGGTGGTGGTGGTGGTGGCCCTGATCGTTTTTGTATTTCTGACCCGCCGGAAAGGGTGATTTTGGGTTGGAAATCCCGTTTGTTATGTTTTCTATAAAATAAATTGAGCAAAGAGGGCTTTCGTGGTACTATCGTGGACGATTAGTTAGGAACGTTATCTTAACACGTGTGGACATTTTTTTATGGGCCGAGAGCGAAATCAGAAGCGGGCAGACAAGGTGTTGGCCCTGTCGGTTGGCCTGATCGTGGTGCTGGGAATGGCGGCCGGGCTGGGCGGATATACGTTTTTTTATGCGCAGGGATTTTCCTATATGTCGGATGAGCCGGAGGTTTGCGTGAACTGCCACATTATGCGGGAGCAGTACGCGGGGTGGCAGCACGCCAGCCATCATGCGGCGGCGAACTGTAACGATTGTCATTTGCCGGCGGAGTTTTTCGGGAAGTACCTTTGTAAAGCCGAAAACGGGTATCATCATTCCAAGGCGTTCACCTTGCAGGAGTTTCATGAGCCGATCCGGATACATGAGAAAAATAATCGGGTATTGAACAAGAATTGTTATCGTTGCCACCAGGAAATGGTTTCCGGGATCACCGCGCATCTGGGCGGGGATCTGGACCAGTTGAACTGTGTCCGCTGTCACGACGGAGTCGGGCACGGGCCGTCGCGATAAAAAAGGAGTTTCGAATGTCATCTGAAACAAGCCGTAAGTCCGGTATGAAATATTTTGTGCTGCTGGTGGTATTTATTCTGGCGGTGGTTGTCACGTTTTCGGTGTTTCTGCTGCTGGAGAACGTGCGGCAGCGAAAGGAGGAGGCCCGGCAGTATTATTTCCCGGTGGTGCAGCTTGATGAGAATACGCTGGACCCGGAGGTATGGGGGAAGAATTTTTCCTTTCAGTATGACAGTTACCGCCGGACGGTAGATATCGAGCGGACCAAGCACGGCGGCAGCGAGGCGTTCGGCAAGCTGGAGGCGGACCCGCGGTGGGTAACCCTGTTCATGGGGTATGGGTTCGGGGTGGATTACCGGGAGGAGCGGGGACATGCGTATATGCTGTCGGATCAGGATGAGACCCGGCGGATCAGCGAGTTTAAGCAGCCGGGAGCCTGTCTGCATTGTCATGCGTCGGTGATCCCGGCCTATCGGCAGGCGGGGAAAGAAGCAGGGATTCCGGACGATCAGCCGTCGCAGCAGATTATGGCGGGCTTTGAGGCGGTGTGCGCGATGCCCTATGCGGAGGCGCGAAAGCTGGTGAGCCATCCGATTACGTGTCTGGACTGCCACGATCCGGCGACCATGCAGTTGCGGGTAACGCGGCCGGGCTTTATCAACGGAATCCTGGCACTGGCGAATAGTGAGTATCCCCTGCCGCAGTTTGCCAGTATCGAGCGGTGGCGGAAGGAGAAGAAAGGGGAGTATGACGCCAATACCATGGCCAGCCGGCAGGAGATGCGGTCGTTTGTGTGCGGGCAGTGCCATGTGGAGTATTATTTCAAGGGGGAGAAGAAGACGCTGACCTATCCGTGGCATAACGGGCTGAAAGTGGAGCAGAGTGAGAAGTATTACGAGGAGGTAAAGTTCCAGGACTGGACGCACCAGCTCAGCGGGGCGCCGCTGCTGAAGGCGCAGCATCCGGAGTTTGAGTTGTGGAACCAGGGGATCCATGCCCGCAGCGGGGTGGCCTGCGCCGATTGCCATATGCCTTATATGCGGGTGGGAGCGGTGAAGGTGAGCGACCATCATGTGCGCAGCCCGCTGCTGAATGTGAACCGGGCCTGTCAAACCTGCCACCATTTTGAGGAGGCGGAGCTGAAGGCCCGGGCGGAGGCGATCCAGGACAAGACGGCGGCGCTGCTCAGCCAGGCGGAAGAGGCGGTGCTGGATTTAATTGGTGCTATTGAAGCGGCGCAAAAGGCGGGGGCCAGCGAGGAGCAGTTAGCGGCGGCGCGGGATTTTCACCGCAAGGCCTTCTGGCGGCTGGATTATATATCGGCGGAGAATTCCACGGGATTTCATGCGGCGCAGGAGTCAGCGCGGATTCTGGCGGAGTCGATTGATCTGGCGCGGCGGGGGCAGGTGAATATTCTGGAGACAGTGCGGGAGAAACCGTGACCCTGGCAACGAATGAATTGGGCTTCATTTCTATGGCCCCCGGCTGCCACAAAAGGCCGATTACACCAAATTTTCAGCCGTAAATCTGCGTGGCAGGAATATCCAGATGCCTGCCAAAATTTCGCTCATCCAGCTCCGGATAATCGATCCGATAATGAACGCCGCGGCTTTCCTTTCTAAGTAAAGCGCTATCTGCCATCCATTTACAAACCGTCAGCATATTCTGGCACTGCCAGCCGTCCGGGGTATCGAAGACTTTGTCCATAACATAGCGGCGCCAGAAATCGATGATTTCGATGGTTTCCGCCAGGCGGTCGCCCTGCCGCTCGATGCCGACATTCCGCCACATCACCGCCCGCAGCGAATTCGTCACATCCACCACATCCAGCCGCGTCCGTTGGGAAACGGGGACGTCGGAAATCAGGTGGCTGTGTTCGATTTTGCCGCCCGTGCAGGCGATTTCCTGAGCGGCATTTTCGCCGCAGATCTGCCCGAACACCAGGCCTTCCAGGAGGGAATTGCTGGCAAGCCGATTACTGCCGTGCAATCCGGTGGCGGAGGCTTCCCCACAGCAGTACAGGTTGGCAATCGCGGTGCGTCCCTGAATATCGGTTTTCACGCCGCCGATCATGTAATGGGCACTGGGACGGACGGGGATCAGATCATTATCGACGTCGATATCGAAGCTTTTGCAAAGTTCGCTGATGGTGGGGAATCTCTCGGCCAGCCAGGCGCTGCCGAAATGACGGACATCAAGAAAGACATTGGTGGCGTTGGTTTTGGCCATGTGGTTGTAAATCATGCGGGAGACGATGTCCCGGGGAGCCAGTTCGGCCATTTCGTGATATTCCTTCATGAACCGGTTGCCCTTGCGGTCAACCAGATACGCACCCTCGCCGCGCATGGCTTCGGTAACGAGGGTTCGGGTAGCCCCGGCGATATAGAGGGTAGTGGGATGAAACTGCATGAACTCCATATCGGTCAGGATTACCCCGGCGCGATAGGCCATGGCCAGACCATCAGCGGTGGCACTGGCGGGGTTCGTGGTTTCGCGATAGAGTTGGCCCGCGCCGCCGCTGGCGAGTATGGTTTTACGCGCCCAGATACACTGCCAGCCGTACTTCGGATGAAAACAAACCACACCCAGACAATTTTTATTCTCTGTGAGCAAATCGACCACAAAACAGTTTTCGAATATTTTTATATTTTTGTTTTTTTTGGCCTGTTCCATCAGCGTCAGAAAGACTGCCTTGCCGGTTGCGTCACCCAAGGCATGATAGACCCGCGAATAGCTGTGACCGCCTTCCCGACCGGCGTCGATTTTGCCGTCGCGGGTATCGAAAGGCATGGACCACTGCTGCAACTGGCGAATTTGATGGGCACTATCCCCAATAACCAGTTCCACCACCTCCCGGTCACACAATCCGCAGCCGGTTTTGAGGGTATCGGCGACATGGGATGCCACGCTGTCGCCGGGATCGAAGGCGGCAGCGATCCCGCCCTGGGCATGATAGGTATTGCTGTCACTGCCGTGGGCCTTGACCAGAACCAGAACCTGTCCTGCCTGGCTGGCGCTGAGAGCGGCACGGAGACCAGCTACTCCGGCTCCAACAATCAGACAATCGGTATATAAGTGACCCAGTGAACGGGTATCAAAGCGAGCCAGGTAACGGCGATCCAATTCCACAGCTTTGCGCATGGCAATTCCTTTCTAAACGCGAAATAGTGGATTTTACCGAAAATCATCCTGAAGGGGAAATATTATTTCAGTTCGACGGACCAGTAGGCATGATCGAGGAATTGCTTCCAGGAATGGTAGCGGCTGTCACCCAGATTGATATTGAGGACGGGGCTGTGTTTGGGTTTGAGGGGTTTGGTGATTAGTTTCATATGAGCCTGGGTGGGAGTCTGGCCGCCTTTTTTGACATTACATTTCAGGCAGGCACAAACAATATTTTCCCAGTTGGACTGGCCGCCCATGCTGCGGGGGATGACGTGGTCGAGGCTTAATTCATTGGTTGGGAAGCGTTTACCGCAATACTGGCAACGGTTTTGGTCCCGCCCGTAGATGTTGCGGCGGTTAAAGGTAACATCACGGCGGGGTAAATGGTCGTAAAAGAGCAGCCGGACGATCCGGGGAACGGCGATGCTGATATGGATGGTGTGAATCCAGTCGTGGGCATCCGGCTCGAACTGACTTTTCAGCTGGGACAGTTCCAGCCAGTTTTGGATATTGTGATTACTGTACTTGCCATGCTCATAGAGAACCACTTCGGCCATGTTGCGAAAAAGCAGAGAGAAGGCCCGCTTTACATTGACCACCCGAATGGCCATGTAATGTTTGTTCAGGACTAAGACCTGACAATCCAATGCCGATTGAGCCGCAAGCATGGCAAAATCATCCTTTACAGGCAGTGGTGCCTCTTCATACTATTTTGTAACAGATTTTTTGAATTCAAACAAGGGAAAACAGGTTAGAACTGGATTAAAAAATACGCCAGCAGACAAAACCATGCCATATTGGCAGGGTATTTATGAATTATTTGGGTAGCAGCTTTATAGTCAGTCTTGTTTTAAATCGTTATTTCCACTGGATTTACCGTGTTTTTAGATTTTTGGCACGCTTTTTGCTAACTAGATAATTGGCAAGGTCAAAGGGCCTGAGCCGGAAAGAATATAAGCCGTCAGATGTGGCCACAACTGAGGCAGTGAAATGGAAAAAGTAGAGATTTTTGAGAAGATTGAAAGGAGTGATTACTATGTTACCCATACTCAGAAATTTTGATCCTTTAGCTCGCAGTACCCAATGGAACCATCTTGGCAGATTGCTGGACGATTTATGGAGCGGCGACTTTCCCAGCCACAAAATAGGGAATATCGATGTGTACGAAGACGATGACAAGCTCCATATTGACGCGGAATTTCCCGGCTTCAAACGGGATGAAATCAATATTACCCTGGAAGACAATGTGCTGCTGCTGGAAGCACAGCGGAACGAAGACAAAGAGCAGAAAAACAATAACTACTTCGTTCGTGAACGCACCCAGGGGAAGATTGCCCGGGCCGTGCGGCTGCCGGTAGCGGTGGACGAAGGGAAAGTCGAAGCGGCATTTTCGGATGGTATTTTGAAAGTTACCATGGAAAAACACCAAAAGAGCAAGGCACATAAGATTCAAATTGCCGAATAGCACCGCCGAGGCTTCTGCGAAGAAACGAAGTGAAAATTATATCATGTAGCCATTAGCCAACGCAGTTGTTCTGCGTGATACGTAAAAAAGCCGTCTTGTTCGGTACAGGATAAGGCGGTTTTTTGCTGCGCGGAATTCAGACAAGTCCATTATGGTTGAAACGGGGGTCTTTCGGACGTTCTGGTTTTTGATTATAGGGACAAAAATCCTGACACACGTCGCAACCAAAAATAAATCCCTTCATTTTGTCCGAAAATTCCGCTGGGATCGGTTTTTTCGTTACCTGGGTCAGATAGGAAATACAACGACGAGCGTCGAGACACCGGGGTTGTACTAGTGCCCCAGTAGGGCAGTTTTCCAGACACCGCGTACATTCGCCGCAACCATCGGGCAGGGGCATATCACAGGGCAGAACGGCATCGGTTACAATTTCCCCCAGCACCAGCCACGAACCGAATTGCGGGTGGATGAGCAGGCTGTTTTTCCCGATCCAGCCCAAGCCGGCTCGGGCCGCCAGAAGTTTCTCAAAAACAGGGGCTGTATCTACAAAGGAACGCATTCGGAAGGCGTAGCCAGTCAGGGCATGTATTTCATCCATCAGCAGACGAAGCTGCTTTTTCAGAACCACATGGTAGTCCTCTCCCCAGGCGAAGCGGGCGATACGGCCACAGGAGGGATTTCCTGTGAGATTTTCCGGCTCGGTATAATAGCTCAGGGCGGTACAAATGACGCTGCGGGCTCCGGAAACCAGCCGGCGGGGGTCGCAGCGCGTTTCGATATTTCGCTCGAGGTATTGCATGTCACCCTGAAAGCCTTTCGCAAGCCAGTTCCGAAAAAAGGACTCTTGCCCCAGAGGTTCAGCAGAAGTGATTCCCACCAGATCGAAGCCAGCCCGGCGGGCAAGCTGTTTAATGGACTCACCAGAGATTTCAGACATCAGCTACGACTCACAGGGATCTTCGCAGGTACTTTTTATACATCCAGGTTTTTAACTTCCAGGGCGTGCTCTTCGATAAAGCTGCGCCGCTGTGGAACATTGTCCCCCATTAAGATCGAAAACAGCCGATCTGCTTCGGCGGCATCTTCCAGTTTGACCCGGAGCAGGGTCCGTTTCTGCGGGTTCATGGTGGTCTCCCACAGTTCTTCGGCATTCATCTCGCCCAGGCCTTTAAACCGTTTGATTTCGATCCCACGGCTGCCCAGATCCCGAACTCCTTTGATAATCGACTGCGGATTGGGCACATCTGTACTATTGCCGTCCGCATCCACCAGAGCGAACCGGGTCGGCAGCAGTTCTCCCGCCACGGTCTGCTCGATGCGGCGGAAGTAATCTTCGGGATGAATATCATATTCCGCCAGGATCATGCGCAATTCATTGAGCCGATGAACTTCATGGAGTTCCTGGGTAAGGACTCCGGGGACCGGCGCCTGCTGTTCTTCCGCGGCATTCACCAAAGCGGCCAGTTCCGCTCGCCGATGGCTGTATTCCTCTTCCCCATGCAGATATTCCTCCTGTGCGTCGATGATGATGCGATAGGCAGGCAGGCCGGTGGGGCCGCCTTTATCCAAAGCAACCAGCGTTTGGATATTAACACCCCGATGCTGCAGAATCCGCAACTGCTCCTCCACGTTGGCAAGCAAGCTTAGCAGGGATTCCAGCTCACTGCCGGTGACAACACGATCCGGCTTATTTTCCTGCCGGATACGCAGTTCCGTACCCTTGAGTCCCTGACGCGCCAGGAGCTGATTCATTTCGTATTCGTTGAGAACATATTTTTTCTGCCGGTTGTGTGAGATTTCAAACAGAGGCGGCTGGGCGATATAGACCGCGTCGCGCCGGATTAAATCTTTCATCTGGCGGAAAAAAAAGGTAAGCAGCAGGGTGCGAATATGAGCCCCGTCGATATCGGCATCGGTCATAATAATGACTTTGCCATAGCGTCTTTTTTCGAAGTCGAACTCATCGGTACCAATGCCGGTACCCAGTGCGGAAATAATGGTGCGAATTTCTTCGTGATTGAGCATTTTATCCAGACGGGCTTTTTCCACATTGAGGATTTTACCTCGTAAAGGGAGGATGGCCTGGAAGCGTCGGTCGCGGCCCGCTTTGGCGGAACCTCCGGCGGAATCACCCTCCACCAGATATAATTCCGTAGTCTCACGTTCCTTGCTGGAACAGTCGCTGAGTTTGCCGGGCAGGTTTCCACTGCTGAGCGCTCCTTTGCGTCGGGTCAGATCCCGGGCTTTGCGCGCCGCCTCCCTGGCGGTGGCGGCCTGGAGACCTTTATTGACGATTTGTTTGGCAACGCTGGGGTTTTCTTCCAGAAATTGCCCGAGCAGTTCGTTGACGGTGGTTTCGACAAATCCGCCCATTTCCGGATTCATCAATCGTACCTTCGTCTGGGCCTCAAACTGGGGGTTAGATAATTTGACTGAAATTACAGCGGTTAGCCCTTCCCGCCAGTCATCCCCGGTTGGAGTGTAATTGGTTTTGAGTAGATTATTATTCTTGGCGTAATTGTTCAGGCTGCGGGTTAACGCAGAACGGAAACCACTAACATGCGTTCCGCCGTCCAGGTTATGTATATTATTGGCAAAAGCAACCACGTTTTCCGTGTACCCGGCGGTGTATTGCACAGCCAGATCACATTCCATACTGGTATCCGAATCGGTTTTATGGAAGCTGATGACTTGATTGTGAAGGACTTCGCGCCCTTCATTGAGGTGTTCTACAAACTCAACCAAGCCCCTTTCAAAGTGATATTCCTCTCGCCGATTTTCCCGCTGGTCTGTTAGTGTGATTTTGATCCCGGCGTTCAGATAAGCTACTTCCCGCAGTCGATGGGCCAGAATATCAAAGCGAAAGGTAGTCTCCGGAAATATCTCTCCATCCGGTTTGAAAGTGGTTTTGGTACCGGTTTTTTTCCGGGGGCCTAACTCGCGCATTTCTCCTTTTTTAATCCCCCGGGCAAACTCCATTCGGTATCCCATCCCTTCGCGTGAGACTTCGACTTCCAGCCACTCAGACAAGGCATTTACGACCGATACACCCACCCCGTGCAGGCCGCCGGATACTTTATAACTTTTATTGTCAAACTTACCACCAGAGTGCAAAATGGTATGAACTACTTCCAGAGCCGGCTTTCCCGTGCTTCTTTCGATTCCGACGGGGATGCCACGACCGTTATCCTCTACTGTGCAGCTACCATCGCTATTAATCTGGACATCAATGGTGTTGCAATACCCAGCCATGGATTCGTCCACAGAATTATCTACCACCTCGCTGACGAGATGATGCAGCCCTCGTACCTGCCGGTCGCCAATGTACATCTCCGGCCGTTTTCGTACCGCTGCCATTCCCTCCAGAACGGTAATTTGATCCGCACCATAATTTTCTTTGGGTCCGTCCTGTTTCTCAATGATTTCATCTGTCATGTATTTTCTATTCCTTCTGCGCTTTATTCGTTAAAGCGGCTTCCCCCGTATCCCATTTTATAATTCTCGATCTATTCTGGCTTCTTTGTCCTGGTCTCTTTCGATCCAGGTTCCCCGCTGCAATTTGATCCGGGTTATGGTAACGCCCGAACAGCCTTGACGAAGCTGATGGAGTAAATCGCCTTGGATCAATTGCTGTAATTCATAAAAATGTACAGCACTATCCACTTTCACAACCAGTTGTCCGGCTTGCAGTTTTTCCAGACAACTATGCTGGACCAGTTCTTCTGGTAAAACCTCCTGCCATGCCTGGCCTACCTGAGCGAGTTTTTTCCAGCGTGGTTGAAGGGTTTTCTTCACATATTGCTGAAGAACCGTACCCAATTTACCCCCGGCTGTCGCTCGCTGCCGCTGCCGCCATACTCGTTGCAGACTTCTGTTATCCCACAGTACCATTTTACTGCTACACTGCCACAGGCATAAGTACGTATAGAAAATCCCTGCCGCTGCGCAAGATTCCCGGTCTGCTCCCGTCTGAAAACTCAAAAACTACTTCCGTATCATCTACCACACGGAGAACTTCCAATAGATATTGCGGGTTGAAACCGATTTTTTCCTGGCTGTATTTATACTCTATCGGCATGGTAACTTCCGCATCGCCCGCTTCTGGCGTACTGGAAGAAAGACAGAGTTTCCCTTCCGAAAATTCCAGAAGAATTCCCTTGGAATGATCGTTGGTAAGGAGAGACACCCGTCGCACGGCGCTGCGTAACGGCTCGGTAGTAATAATCACTTTTTTATCACAATCGGTGGGTATCACATCCTCATATTTGGGAAACCTTCCCTGAACCAGATTCCCGGAGACTTCCACCAGCGACGTAGACACATTAACCTGATTCCCAGTAAAGCTAACCTCTATTTTCTCTTCAGGGTCATGTAGTATACGCTCCAGAACCATCATGACTTTTATAGGAACAATCGCCGCCTGTTCCTCTTCTTTGGCTGCCTTGCCTAATTCTCCATCGATCTGAGCCAGACGCCGTCCGTCCGTGCCAACCATGCGTAATTTTTTACCTCGCCGTTCCCACAAGATCCCATTGATCGCATACCGGGTGTGCTCCCGAGCTGCAGCAAAAACCGTCCGGTGTATCATTTTCTTCAAAACTTCCGCACGGATTTGGATTGCTCCCTCTTTTTCCTGTGAATCGATTACTGGAAAATCCGCAGGATCATACCCATAGATTCGAAAACGGCTGTCCTGCCCGACCACCTGGCAAGTCATCTCTTCGACCTCCAGATTGACCATTTCATCGCTGCTTTCCCTCAAAATTGCGGTAATCCGATCCGCAGGCACAACTGTAGAACCCGGGGAAACCACCTGTACCTGTGAAATGATATATTTGATGGTTATTTCATTATCTGTGGCCGTTACAACCACTTTTTGGCCATCCTGCAAAGCTTCGATTTTCGCACAACGAAGAACTTCCTTGGGCGTTCTCGATGGTACAATCGAAGAAGCCAGCTGAACCGCTTCAAACAATGCCGCCCGATTGCATTTCACATTCATGTTTATGACGTCTCCTATATGCGAAGTTCCCTGTCGATTATTCAAGGATCGCTTTTATTATTCGATTAAGAATACATTATCCGGAATTATAACTAAATGGTTATTATATATAGCGAGAAAAATTAAGCAACATAGATACTAAAGAAATTCCCGGAGAACTATTCCTCTTCTGTTATTATTATTACTTTATATATAAAAGATAGAAGTATTATTCATATAAGCTGTGAGAAGTGTTTACTATTGGAAAGAAGTCAGTAAGTAGCTTAACGAAAGCGATTTGCGGCAGAAGGAATAGTGGATAACCTGTTGTTTAGATGGAGACGAAACTATCCTTTTCAGTATTGAAAAGTAGGGAACGAACGGAAAACCCCTGTTATCAGTACTGATAGGTGAGAGACAAGAGAGTTACAGGAGGGAAAATAACAGGTTATACACAGAAAAAAACAATGGATTTTTCTTAAAAGGGAGAGAAATTAGAAGAGATATTTTGTAACATCGAGATCACCAATATTTTTAATATAGAGGTCGGTACGCAGTGCAAGATTGATATCCGGTTCTTTTACTGTATTTGTAACATCGGGTTTTTCCGCGAGTGACAGATCAATAGGGCGGACAACCGGTCGACAGGGTTCTTTTTCGTTAAATTCTGTAACGACAACAGGTTGTCTGTTATTTAATGTGACTTGATCCCCAGGTGCAAACGGGGGAACGGTTTGCATAAAAAAGGGATAGATAACTGGGTCAAACCACTTCATATAACCAGGATTTTTCATTCTTTTAAGGGCAATAATTACCGGGGAAATCTCACCATCAGGCATATGGCGTAAACCATCAAACCTGTCGGCAATAGTGATAATACGACAGAAAACATGTATCTCCTTTCCTTTTAATGAGTTAAAAGATTGTATAAAGCCCATGTCACGTTTTCTGGCGGGAAAGCCGCTTCCGTCATAATGCTGATGATGGTTAAGTACAACCTGAGCAGCGCTAGGTTCCAGACCACCTTGAATCATTTCGTAACCTGCCTCGGTATGCACCCGCCACTGTGGACTGCCCAAATCCTGTGCGGTAAGGTGAAACCCTCTTAAATCTTCAGGCAAAGTTAGTTTGCCAATATCATGCAGTAAACAACCCACACCCAGAGGGGTAAGATCTGTTGCTATGTGCGTGGGAACTTTGGGTCTTTCATGGATAAGATAGCTTTCCAGCCTCAGACCCATAAGTAAAGAAAGGTAAGATACGGTAGTACAATGAGCTAGGATATCTTCCGCTCCCCCTTGTAGTTCTGAAATAAATAAAGTAGGCGAATTTTCACGAGTCAGCAATCGGGAAAAAAGTTCACTGACTTTCTCGATGTAGGTACTGTAATCAACCTTGGCTAAACAGAGATCCTGTGTTTCTGAGAACTGGTTTTTTAGAGTACTATACAAGTTTTGCTGTTTATGAACTATCTCCGGATCGAGAATTTCATCCAGAAAGTCCAAATTTGGATATTTTACCCAAATATTCTTAATTTTCAGGGAACGCAGTCTGGAGATGGTTTCCTCTTCCAGAGAGTAGCCGGCCTTAAGCAGGACATGCTCGGGTTTTTCCGGATTCGACACCGAGCGGGCCAGCACCATGTTTGTTTTTGCCTGTTCGAGCGGGACTCTCAGCATGGCAGTAAGCGATTTCCTGTTAAGGAGATAAGTTTACCATGTACGCAGCTTTATTATATTATCGGCTGTTAGCAATGGTATCTTAAACTTAATATCTCCTTATTTTACAAATAGTTATAAGTTTTTTACGTCTGTTCCAATTCCAATGGATTTTGCCGGACGCCCGGAGGTCTTGTTGACAGAACTGACGGATCAAGCTAACATGCCCGTTTATTGAAAGGGCCGGAAGGCCCGGCTCTCGGTATGTTTATAAAGGTATAACAAACATGAAGATATCCTTGGAATGGTTACGGGAATATGTGAATTATCAGGATAGTGTGGAACACTTGGCGGAGATATTCACAGGGATCGGGTTTCCTGTGGAAAACTACGAAGAAGTGGGGAATGACTGGATGCTTGATGTAGAAATTACCTCTAATCGACCGGACTGCCTGGGTCACATTGGACTGGCCCGCGAATTAGCAGCGGCAACAGGGACGGAATTGAAAATACCGGATGTCAGCTTTCCTGAGCAGAGTAAATCGGTGGCGGATTGGACAAGTGTGGTGGACGAAGCTCCCCGAAGTTGTAATCGCTATACTGCACGCATGATTGCTGACGTGAAAATTGGCCCCAGCCCGGACTGGATGTGCCGCCGCCTAGAGACCATAGGACAACGTGCTATTAACAATGTGGTGGATATTACCAATTATGTGCTGATGGAAGTCGGTCAGCCGCTACACTCCTTTGATTATGATCTTTTAAATGAGGGCAGAATTATCGTACGGTTAGCCAAGCCGGGCGAAAAAATCATCAGCATCGACCATAGTGTCCTGGAACTAAAAGAAAATATGCTCGTTATAGCGGATGCGAAGAAAGCTATGGCGATTGCAGGGATTATGGGTGGGCTGGAAAGCGAAGTGGTGGATACCACGAAAACCATTCTGCTGGAAAGTGCCCATTTTGACCCGTTGAGTATTCGGCGGACTTCGCGGGAGCTGACACTGGCCTCGGAGGCGTCTTTCCGGTTTGAGCGGAATGTCGATCCGGTGATGTTGGAATGGGCTTCCCGGCGGGCAGCCGCACTGCTGGTGCAGTTGGCCGAAGGGAAAGTCGCGACAGGAGTCATAGATGTCTGGCCGGTACAAAAGCAGGTTCCGCCGGTGCCGATGAGGCTTTCGCGGCTGAAACAACTACTCGGCATTGCGATCGAAACCGAGAGGGTCGTCATGATTCTGACTCGGCTTGGTTTTCAGCCGCAATACGACCATCAGGATATTGTTACTTGTCAGATTCCCTCCTGGCGGGGGGATGTCCGGCGGGAGGCGGATCTGATCGAAGAGATTATTCGGATTCATGGTTATAGCCATATTCCCACGAAAGCGGAACTGCAAATCACGGTAAAGACGGAAGATAAATACCAGAGAACCATAAAAAAAGTGACGGGGGCAGCCAAAAGCTGCGGATATTTTGAAGCGGTTAACGTCGGTTTTCTGGATGACCGGTATTGGCCTCCTTTCTGTGAACCGGGTTTTGAGCCGGTACGCGTGAAGGACGTTTCGCGGAAGAACAAGAACGCCTTGCGGGCGAGTTTATTGCCTTCTCTGCTGGAAGTCCGCAAGCGAAATCAGGATGCGGGTAACGAAGAGTGCCGGTTTTTCGAGCTGGCGGCGGTCCATCGACCCAGCCAGAATAAGGATTCTCTGCCGGTCGAATCGATAAATCTGGGCCTGATTACCGATGGTTCGTTTCGGGATCTGCGGGGGGCTATCGAATCGATTATTGCCTTTTTGGATAATCAACAGAGTTTAATCTGTCAGCCGGGAAAGGTCATCTGGGCCAGGCAGGATGCCGCTGCTCATCTGTATCTGGGCGAACAAAAAATCGGGCAGATAGGAATAGCCAGTGAAGAGATATTGACCTTGTTCGATTTGAACCGGGAGGTCTGTATGGCGGAATTGTCTTTTACCGAGCTGCTCAGGCTGGAAGGTGGTACAGTTACCCTTCAACCGTTAATTCGGTTTCCTGGTATTGTGCGTGACCTTTCTCTGGTTCTGGATGATGAAGTTCCATGGATCAAATTGGAGCAGGCGATCCAGGCCCGGCAGATAGAGGATCTGCGGAACCTGCGGTTTGTGGATATTTACCGGGGCAAGGGAATCGAACCGGGCAAAAAGAGCCTGACCTTATCGATGGAATTCCGGTCCGTTAAAGAAACCCTAACCCACGAGCAGGTGGACGCCTGCCAGGAAAAAATATTAGCTGTATTATATAAAGAGTTTGACGCAAAACTGCGAGCCTGAGCAATAAGCGGAAAATAGCTCAAAATCGTCGAGTTATCGGAATAATTACACGTCCTTTTTTGAAATATTTTTGACTAAACCGCATAAATAAGTTATAATTTCTTGTAATATAATTGTTTACGCTATTTTGTGTTTTTGCATATTTTAGAATTAAACCCCTTTACATCGATGAATCTATCTGTTAGAATTCAATTACTCATCTGAGATTTTCGATATTAGACGGATAAATTTTGGGAAATCGTTTGGAACCGAAAGGTTTTTACTAGTTACCAGGAAGAAAACAGTCTTTTGTGATTTGACTATTTTGTTTGACTCGTCATATAATTGCAAAATAGAACGGATCGTTAATAATAACCTGACGTGCTAAGGGAACCAGCTAGGCTCTTATCACGTCAGGTTTTTTAATAATATCAAGAACCAATCTTGAGAGGGGCCTTTAACGCGGGAATCGCAGCTTAAATATTTGATTAACTTGACAGGGATGAAAGATGAATATAGCCTGTTCGGATAGAAGGAACCCTATGTCTCAAACGTTCTATATTATCGATGGTCACGCCCAGATTTACGCGGCTTTATTTGCGCCGATTCAGGGAAACCTGACCGCGCCGGATGGGGAACCGACCAAGGCAACCTATATTTTTACCACAATGCTGCTGAAGATTATCAAGCAGCGCCAACCGGATTTTCTGGCGGTGGCGATGGACAGTAAGGGCAAGACCTTTCGCCATGAGATGTACGAGCCGTACAAGGCCAATCGTCCGGAGATGCCGGAGGAACTGCCGCCGCAGATCGACCGAATCGAGCATATTCTCACTGCGATGAATATTCCGATTTTTCGGGTGGATGGGTTTGAAGCGGATGATGTGATTGGAACCCTGGTGGTGGCGGCGGCTAAAAAAGGCTGTGAGGTTTTTATCTGTTCGAAGGACAAGGATCTGGAGCAGTTGATGACCGAAAAAGTTTCCATGTATGACCCGAAGTCGGAAACCGTAACTGATTTGGCAGCCCTGAAAGAAAACAAGGGCATCACACCGGAGCAGGTGATCGATGTGCTGACCCTGGTGGGTGACACCTCCGACAATGTGCCGGGGGTGGCGGATGTGGGGCCTAAAACTGCCCTGCAGTGGATTGAACAGTATGGCTCGCTCGAAAAACTTCTGGAAAACAAGGATGCGATTAAAGGCAAGCGCGGGGAAAATCTCCGGGCCGCAACCGAACAACTGGATCTTTCCCGCCGGTTGGTGACGATCAACCGGCAGGTACCGCTGGCCATTGACTGGTCCGAGCTGGCGGTCAAGCCGGTGAACCGGGCCGATCTGATCCAGATTTTCAAACATCTGAATTTCAGCCGGCTGCTGACGCAGTTGGAAGGTATCGCCGGGGCAGAGGAGGCAGCCAGCGCAGAAACCGGGGATACCCTTTTTTCCTATTCCGAACCATCCGTTTTGAAAATTGAAAAGCCGGATTATCATCTGATCGATACGGAAGAGAAGTTCGAAACGTTTTATCAGGAGTTGACGGCTCAGAAAAAGTTTGCCTTGGATACAGAAACCACCGGCCTTAATCCTGTGCAGGCGCAGTTGGTGGGGATGAGTTTTTCCTGGCAGCCGGGCCGGGCGTTTTATCTGCCGGTGCGGGTCTCGCTGGGCCAGGGGCATCTGGATCCGCGGAAAACGCTGGAGCGGCTGCACGGCATCCTCACCGATCCGCAAATCAAAAAGACCGGGCAGAATATCAAATATGACATGGTAGTCTTCCGCTGTGCCGGAGTCGAGCTGGCGGGGGTGGAGTTTGACACCATGGTGGCCTCGTATCTTTTGGACCCGCTGCGGAATCAGCATAATCTAGATATTCTGGCGCTGGATTGGCTCGGTCACGAAACGATCAAAATCGAGTCGCTGATCGGCAAGGGGAAAAATCAGATTACCTTCGATATGGTCGATACCCAGCAGGCTTGTGATTATGCCGCCGAAGATGCGGATATTACCTGGCGGCTGCGGCAGATTCTGGAACCACGGTTTACGGATGAATCGCTGCGGCAACTGTTCCAGCAGGTGGAAATGCCCCTGGTCTCCGTACTGGCGGAAATGGAATATAACGGCACGGCTCTGGACCTTCCATGGCTCAAGAAACTCAACAAGCAGATTGTGGATCGAATGGAAGAGCTAGTCGAAGAAATTTACAAAGAGGCAGGCTGCTCGTTCAACATCGACTCCCCGAAACAGCTATCCGAAGTGCTCTTTGGCAGGATCGGCCTGACGCCGGTGAAGAAGACCAAGGAGGGACAGTCAACGGATCAGGAAGTACTGGAGGCCCTTCGCTGGCTGCATCCGGTCCCGGCTCTGGTTCTGGAATACCGCAAGCTCAGCAAGTTGAAGAATACCTATGTGGACAAGCTGCCCACGATGATCTGCTCCGCCACCGGGCGAGTCCATGCCTCGTTCAATCAGGCGGTGACCAGTACCGGCCGGCTCAGCAGCAGCAATCCCAACCTGCAAAATATCCCCATCCGTTCGGAGCTGGGGCAGGAAATCCGGCGGGCTTTTGTGCCGGGTCGCCCGGAGTATGTACTGCTGGCGGCGGATTATTCGCAGATCGAGCTGCGGATGCTGGCTCACTACAGCGGCGATGCGGCCCTGCGGGAGGCGTTTCTGGCCAATCAGGATATCCACCGGTTTGTCGCCGCCCAGGTGAACGGAATTCCGCTGGAACAGGTTGATAAAGCCCAGCGCAGCAAGGCCAAAGCGGTGAACTTCGGTATTATCTACGGCCAGACCGCCTATGGCCTCAGCCGCGGGATCGGCATTTCCGTTCAGGAGGCCCAGCGGTTTATTGACGATTATTTTGCCCGTTACCCGCGCATCCGGGAGTTTATGGATCATGTCATTGACCAGGCCCGCCGGGACGGTTTCGTGCGGACGATTCTGGGTCGCCAGCGGCTGATTCCCGATCTGAACAGCCGTAACCAGGGCAGCCGAAAACTGGCGGAGCGCATGGCCGTCAATACTGTGATCCAGGGTTCGGCGGCGGATTTAATCAAGGTGGCGATGGTCAATATCTACCGGCGCACAAAAAAGGAAAAGCTGGATTTGAAGATGATTCTCCAGGTGCATGACGAGCTGGTGTTTGAGGTGCCGGAAAAACAGGCCGAGACCTGCAGCCAGATCGTGCGTCAAGAGATGGCGGAGGCTCTGAAGCTGGATATTCCGGTGGTAGTGGATGTCAGTTGGGGGAAAAACTGGCTCGAATGCAAATGAGGTTTAGCGGCGGATAAACGAGCCAAAAGGCCGGGCGAAAACCGCAAACCTTTTGCTGGGGACATAAACTGTTTTCCAGCTTGGGCTGCGCCGTTTCATATGAAGCAGATACGGTTCCAGCTCGGCCGCGACGAAGGCATAATGGCGCTGTTCGTGGCAGTGTACCTGCGGGTGGTCCAGCCGGTGAGGGCTGTCGTGGAGCCAGTAGGCGAAGACAAACATCGCCAGATGGCCGGTGCCGAAGATCTCCTCCCATTTTTTCAAATCCTCCACATCCTCGCGCGGCAGCCACGAAGGGCCGGACCGGTTCTGCTGAAAAGCCCGGCAGGAGAATTTCCGGCCCTTGAGATCGGCCAGAATCGGGGTCTTATGGTTCGGATAGATGATATAGTCGAAACTTTTGATTTTTACATCAGCAAATTGGGCCTTGCGCACCTGGCTGATGGGAACGTAGGAAATCCGGCGGCGCTGCAGATAATCCTCGAATGCCTGCTCGTAATGATAGCCCCGATTGCTCATGGCTGCCCTTCCGCCCGGCGGCGAAAAAAATCGAATTTCACGTACCGTTATGTTCCTGCCGTAAAAATTTTGTCCGGCCCAGCCAGAAATTCCGGTAGGGCGACGGTCTTTTGCAGCCCAGAGGCCATATCTTTGATCGTTACCTGCCGGCTGTCGATGGTTTCCTGGCCGAGGATCACCGCAAACCGGGCCTTCTGGCTGGAGGCCTGTTTGAGCTGTTTGCCCAGAGGCAGCACTTTATAAGAAAAAACGGCAGAAAATCCTTTTGTTCTTAATTGACAAGTTAATTGAATAGCTTGAGTTTTGGTTTCCTTGCCAGCGTCGATGACAAAAAAGTCCAGATCGTTTTTGACGGATTGGAGGAGATTTTTCTCACGCAGCAGGATTTCCAGCACTACATCACCCATGCCGAATCCGGTGGCGGATACCTCCGGACCGCCTAGTACCGCCAGCAGATTATCATAGCGCCCGCCACCGCAAAGGGCGCGAAACTCGGCGCCGCGGTCAAAGACCTCGAAGACCATCCCGGTATAATAGGCCAGACCTCGTACCACGTTAATATCAAACTCGCAATAATCAGAAACACCCATTAGTTTTAAATAATCAAAAATATCTTTCAGCTTAAATATTTCCGACTGAAGGAGGCTGTTGCCTGATAACGCCAAAAGCTCGTTGAGAGAACGAATATTCATCAGTCTTAAAATATTAGTGCGCAAGGAACCATCCGGAATTTTTTCGACCGCTAGGGCCTGGAAGGTTTCCTCCGGTAGCTTGGCGCGTTTATCCAGCAGGGCATAGAGGGTGTCCAGCTCCTGGGGGGGTACGCCCAATTCTTTTAGCCAGGCGGCCAGCATGGACCGGCTGGAAATCTTCGCCACCACGTCCCGGCTGGCCAGGCCGACACTGCGCAGATAATCGATGGCGGTAAAGATGGATTCGGCGTCCGCCAGCGGCGAGTCGTCCCCGATGATGTCGATATTCCACTGGAAGAATTCGCGCAGCCGCCCCTTCTGCGGCCGCTCCGCCCGGCATAAACGCGGGACGGAAAACCATTTGACCGGCCGGGGCAGGGAGTGGATCTGCTGGTTAATCATGCGGGCCAGGGAAGGAGTGATTTCCGGGCGGATGGCCAGATCCCGGCCGCCGCGGTCCTGCATGGCGAACAACTGGCTGACGATTTCCTCCCCGCTTTTCTGGGTGTAAAGCTGGAGATATTCGAAAATCGGGGCATCGTATTCCTCGAAGCCGTTCCGCCGGGACACCGCCCGCCAGCCGTCCATAATCCAGTTGCGAACCGCCATCTGTTCGGGATAAAAGTCACGTGTTCCTCGTACCGGGGCAATTTTTTCCATGGAGTATCACCACCCTGTCAGGTTTTCTTATTGGTTTCCTTTTGCTTTTGTCCGTTCCGTTTTATCATGCCTTTTTTCTGAATATATTCATTCAGTTCTTCGGTGGAAGTAAAAAACATCTCATAGCCGTAATCGCCGCTGTGATAATCGCAGGTTTCATCCTGATAACCCCGGCAGATCCTGGGCCGGGTTTCATAAATATCGCACCTATTTTCCTTGGTCAGATGTTTGCAGCGGTTGGCGATGTTAATATACCATTCCCCCTCCTCCACAAAAATACTGATTCCCTCGTGGGCCAGATACCAGCGGATATCATCGAAATCGTCCTTGTCCGTGGGCGTTTCAATGGGCAGTGCCAGATACCGGCAGCACAGCCCCGCGCATTTTTTACATAAAATATCACTCAAAACATACTCCTATTCCAACCAGGATTGAATCAAAAGAGATATTATAGAGGCCAGCCCACCGGTTCGTCAATGTTTTGCCGAAAGTTCCCGGCTGGATCGGGAATATCGCGGGTGCCGGGGCAAAAAGTTCTAACGGGGCGGGGTTTCCAGGCTTTCGTGTTTAAGGCGGTGATATTCGATGCAATTGAGGTCTTTGTAACCCAGACCCATGGCGAAAGCGGTATCCAGATAGGGGCAGTCCAGGCCGGCCTGAACGTGCAGGGGGATGTTTTCTTCCGAACGAAGTTTGCCCAGCAGTTTGGAGGCGACCCAGTCTAGAGCGACCGGATCGGTCGCGAACATGACCGAGCCGTATTCATACACATAAAAGGGATGGATCAGCGGCCCGCCATAATAGAGCACCTGGAGCATATTCGCGATATGCAGGCGAATTTTGCCTTTAATCTGAGGCAGGTCATAGATTTCCGGAATAAACGGATCGCCGCCGTTGATATATAATTGGGCGGGGCTTTTTAGCAGAGGCAGGGTCACATTCATCATAGCGCCGCGCAACCCCACGATATGGTCATCCATAATCGAAGGGATGTTGATAATTGCGGTCACTTCTTCGAGCCAACTGGCCAGATGCACCTCCGTGGTCCCGATATCCGTGGGCTGCTCCTGCCAGCCATAATGCCAGGGGCGGGTATTCTGCGCCTGGCTGGGCAGATCCGCCAGGCCGATGATCATAAAATTCTCCGGCTTGAATCCTGCCTGATACAAACAATCCAGCAAGGCACCGGCCAGATTGGTATTGGTGCTCAGCGATTTGCCGTTGACGGTCGTAAAATTCAGGGCAACGACTTCATCGTCATGGATAAAACAACGCCACGCCTGGGCGGGGTCTTCCAGCCCGGTCATCTTCTTAATCCCGGTGGTCAGCATGAGACGAAGGCTTTTCTGGTGGATTTTTGCGCCGCGGATCACATACTCACCATACACATCATAAATTTGTGCTTTCTGCTGACCCAGCGGGTCGTCAATGGCGCGGCGGTGTAGATAAGGAGCCCAGAGATTCTCCGCCGGAACAACGATGGCCAGCCACAGAAAAACCACGGGGAAGAAACCGAGCGGATGTTTTGTGCATACTATCTTCATTATCATATAGTATCGGCAAAATAAAGCCAAAAAATAATCAGGATCGACGGTAAACCACCGGGGTCAAAGGAATTCGTAAATCTCTGGACAAACGACCGATAATTCGCATAATTAGAGTACATATTTTATAGGATAATTTATACAAGAAAAGAAAGGTTTTTTCTATGGCGTTTCAGGCAAACCGCATCGAGGAAATAACAAATCAGCTAAAAAAACATGGCCAGGAACATCTCTTGCGATTCTATTGCCAGTTGCCACCCTCTCAACAGGCGGAGCTGTTACAGGAGGTGAAAGAACTGGATTTCGATCTGATTGACCGGTTGATTCCCGAATATGTGACAGCCCAACCCCGGTTCCATCTGCCCGACGAGATCGCCGCGCCCCCCGTCTATCCCGCCTGTGCGGAGGGCCAATTGCGGGAAAAATATGAAGCAGCCCAGCAGACGGGCAAACAATTTATTGCGGACAATAAAGTGGCGGTGTTCACCGTGGCGGGGGGCATGGGAACCCGGCTCAATTTCGACGGGCCGAAAGGAAACGTGCCCGCCACGGTCATCCGCAAAAAGTCCCTCTTTCGGGTTTTTGCCGAATCCATCCTGGCTACTCAGAAACGCTACGGCGGACGGATCCCCTGGTATATCATGACCAGCCCGCCCAACCATGACCAGACCGTGCGGAGTTTTCAGGAGAATGATTATTTCGGCCTGAATCCGGCGGACGTGATTCTCTTTCCCCAGGGAACCATGGTGTGCTTTGATAAAAAAGGTAAGATTCTCCTGAGTGAAAAGGGCCAGCTTTCCACCTCGCCGGATGGACATGGCGGGTCGCTGCGGGCCTTGTTTACCAGCGGCGCAATCGCCGACATGGAAAAACGCGGTGTCGAGCAGATCAGCTATTTCCAGGTGGATAATCCTCTGGTTTATGTCGTGGACCCGCTATTCATCGGCCTGCACGTGCTGGACCGGGCGGAAATGTCCAGCAAAGCAGTGATCAAGACCGGCCCGCTGGAAAAAGTGGGCAACTTTGTCCTGGTGGATGGCAAGGTGGCGGTGATTGAGTACAGTGACCTGCCGGATGAACTGGCCCATCAGAAAAATGAAGAAGGCCGATGGATGCTGGAGTATGGCAGCATCGCCATTCATGTTATTAGTCGGGATTTCGTCAAACGGATCAATGAACACGGCTTTTCCCTGCCCTGGCATCAGGCGGTAAAAAAAGTGCCTTGTATCAACGAACAGGGCCAACGCGTCGAACCGGCTGAAGCCAACGCCGTCAAGCTGGAAACTTTTGTTTTCGACGCCCTGCCCCTGGCGAAAAAGTCTATCATTCTGGAAATCGACCGCAAGGAACAGTTCGCACCCATCAAAAACGCCACCGGTGTCGATAGCATGGAAAGCTCCCGGCAGTTGCAGCTCGAACGGGCCGCCAAATGGCTGACTCTGGCCGGCGTGGAAGTACCCTGTCATCCGGATGGCTCGATCGATGTCAAGGTGGAAATCTCCCCGCTTTTTGCCCTCGATGCCGACGAACTCATCCAAAAACGGGACCAAATTCCCAAACTCACCGCCGGCGGGAGATTTTATATTGAGTAAACGGCTCCCTTCTGCTGCTGATTTAATGGATTGCGGTTAGTTTGGATCGCAAGAATTGGATAACCAGTTTATTGAAATCTTCCGGTTTTTCCAGGCAGCTTAGATGAGCAGTGTCAGCCATGATTTGGCGCTGGCTCCGCGGGATTTTGCGGCAGAGCAGGTCGGCAATGGCGGAAAAACGGGGCAGGTCATTTTCCCCCGTGACCACCAGCGTCTGGGCCTGTATCTCACCGAGCCGTTTCAGCACCGGGGGAGTAATCAGGTAGCTTTTCCCCGCCAGCCAGTTCTCCCAGTTGTAATCCGCCACGATTTTCTGGATATGTTCATACGCCCGGGGATAACGCTGGGTGGGCAATAATAAAGGGTGATGGAGCCAAAGCCGGACGGCCCCAGTCTTGTCGGCCTTTTCCAGCAGCAAACGCGTCTCCAGAATCGCATCGGCCAGATCCCCGGTAGCGGCAAAGCCGGACAAATCGGTATTGACCAGAATCAGCGCCGCCGTTCGTTCCGGATGCCGGAAGGCAAAATGCGTGGCTACCACCCCACCCATTGAGGAGCCGCAAACATGGGCCGTGGGAATCTGGAGATGGTCCAGCAGTGCCAGCAGATCGCCGTCTGCGGCCCCCAGCCGGCCGTTGGACGCGCCGGATTTGCCATACCCTCTCTGATCGTACCGGATAACACGAAAATGCCGGGCCAGTGGTAAAAAATTAAAATCCCACATCCGGCCGTCCAGCATATTGCCGTGAAGCAAGACCAGCGGCTCTCCCTGACCAGCCGTTTCATAATATATTTGCGTGCCGTCAACAGGAAGGTAGCCAGATTCTATATCCAAAATACGGTCCTTTCGCGAAGGATTATTTTACCTGAACGCCTTTACTCCGTAGATACTTCTTGAGTTCCGGGATTTCAATCATGCGAAAATGAAAGACCGACGCCGCCAGCAGCACCGACGCACCCGCCTGAACCGCTTCATAAAAATGTTCGAGTTTACCCGCCCCCCCGCTGGCGACCACTGCTGCCGATACCACCTGGGCCATAGCCCGGATGACCGGCAGGTCGTAACCGGTTTTGGCTCCGTCGCCGGCCTTGCTGGTGGGCAGGATCACCCCGACCCCGTAGCCATCCACTTTTTTGGCCCATTCCACCGCATCAAATCCGGTGGCGGTCCGCCCGCCGTCGATATAAACTTCGTAGCCGCAAGGCAGGGCGGGATTCTGGTCCACGTCAATGGCAACCGTAACCTTTTCCGGCCCGAATTTCTTGACCATTTGCTGGATAATTTCCGGTTTGCGAAAGGCAGCACTGCTGGTGGAAATTTTGTCCGCCCCGGCCTTGAGTACCGCCTCCGCGGACGCCACATCGCTGATTCCGCCCCCTACCGTAAAAGGTACCGTCGTTACCTCCGCCACCCGGCGAACCACATCCAGCATGGTAACGCGGCCCTCGACGGTGGCGGTGATATCCAGCAGAGCCAGTTCGTCCGCCCCCGCCCGGCAATAAGCCTGGGCACACTGCACCGGATCCCCAGCATCTTTAATATCCACGAAATGAACGCCCTTGACCACCCGGCCGTTTTGCATATCCAGACAGGGCATAATCGTTACAGTTTTATTCATGTCTCGGCTCCTAAAAAATCAAAAGGCTTAAATACGCGGTTCCGCCGCGGGCGGATTAGAAAATTTACTCTGATTCACCAAACAAGATTTTAATGGCTTCATTCGCGGCTGCCAAACCGAAAATGCCGGGTAAGGTCGGCAATGAACCCAATTTACAGCGGATTCTGCCTCTCTGGTAAAATTCTTCTGCCCCGGTATCCGCCGCTGCGATCTCCGGCTCCGGACCTTTTGCTATCATTTCCAATGAGTACACACAGGGAAAATCCGTACTTATATTCTTTTGCCGCAGCCGTTTACGAATCAAGCGAGCCAGAGGGCAATGCCGCGTCCCGGATAACGGGCCTACCCGCACGGCATTGACCTCCCGGCGCAGTGCCGCACCCATGCTGGATACCAGAGCAATTTTCCGCTGAGAAACCGCTTGAATGAGTTCTAGTTTGGGTGTGAAAGAATCAATCGCGTCAATCACCAGATCGGGACTTCCCTCAAGTATCTGATCCATACTCTCCCTATGGGCAAAGCAGCTCAGGGCCTCCACCTGACAGGCGGGATTGATATCTTGTACCCGCTGTCGCGCGACATCGACTTTAGCCTGCCCGACCGTCGATTCCAGGGCATAAAGCTGGCGATTGATATTGCTGGTCCGCACCTGGTCAAAATCCACCAGCCGCAGTTGCCCTACCCCCGCCCGCGCCAGAGCCTCCACCGCATAGCTGCCCACCGCCCCCAAACCGACCACCACCACATGGGCCTGTTGGAGCTTGCATAGCCCCTCGGCTCCGATCATTTGTTCTATGCGGGAAAAGCGTTCGTTATTCATAGGTATATAAATGCTGATTCAGATGTTGTTCGTCAATAGCGAGCCAAAAAAATGTTGGCTGTTTTCCCAGAGACTCTCTGCCAGGACCTCCGCCGACTCCCCCCGTAATCCCGACACCGCCCGGACAAGGGCCGCCAGATTGGCCGGCTCATTTCGCTTTTTTCCGTCAGGCCCGGTGGCAAAATCACAATACTCCGGCGGCGGCATCAGGTCCGGTGCGTCGGTCTCTAGCAGCAGCCGATCCGGCGGTATCTGCCGCAAAGATTCCCGCGCACGGATTTTCCGCTCATCCAATACATTCCCCGCGAAAGAAAAATACCCGCCCAGCGCCGCCAGCGGCTCAATCAGCTCCTTTGGTCCCCCATACGCATGAATCAGAAATCCCGCCGGCAGCGGTTTTTCCTCCTGCAGGATATCCATCAGCCACCCCCAGGCCTGTAAACAGTGAATCGTGACCGGCCGGATTTTCCGCCGCGCCAACTCCAGTTGCGCCCGAAATACCTCCTCTTGCTGATTTTTATCCCAGCCCTGCACCCAGCGGTCCAGCCCGATCTCACCCACCCCGGAAGGTACCCGTTCCAGATATTCTTCCAGAACCCCCAGCCATTGATCCGAGCGTTCCTTTACATACCACGGATGCAGACCGAAACAGGGCACAATCTCCCGGTATTGCCCCGCCATCTCCCGTACCCGCTGCCAGTCCGCTTCCTTCACCCCGTTACAAATCAGCCAGCCAACCCCCTTTTTCCGCGCCCGCTCCAATACTGCCGGTATATCCCCCGCAAATATCTCATCCTGCAGGTGAGTATGACTATCTACTAGCGGTACGGCAAATTCCATATCCCCAATGTAATCCAGAAGAGATACTGGCTGCAAAAGAAAAAACAGGCCTTTCATCAAGCAGCATCTTGACAACCGTCCGGAAAATCTATAACCTCCTGGTAAAGCGAACCTTCGGAGGTTGTTTATGCCTTATAGCAGTATGAATTTGCAGGAACTTTCCGCCATGCTGGGAATGGATATCCGCCAGGCCGAAAAACTCGCCCAGCGTGGTGGGATCCCCTGTCAAAAAGTCGGCGGTGAGCTGCGTTTCAATCGGGCCAAAATTACCGAGTGGCTCCAGCAGCGGATGGGAACTCTCGAAAAAAATAATCTGAAATCCATGGATGCCGGCATCACCGCCCATCGCCAGGCCCTGCCCGACGAAGCGATCGTTACTCCCCTACTCCATCCCCAAGCCATCTGTACCCGCCTGGCCGCCCGCACCAAAAACAGTGTCCTCAAGGAACTGGTCGCCCTGGCCATGGAAACCGGCCAGCTCTATGATGGTGAAGCCCTGCTCGAAGCTCTCCTTCAGCGGGAAGAATTGTGCAGTACCGGTATGGAAGCCGGTGTTGCCATTCCGCACCCGCGCCGCCCGTTGCCCTACGCGATTGCCCAGCCGATTCTGGTCGTGGCCAACACCCCCCAGGGAATCGGCTTCGGTGCTCCGGACGGAAAACTCACGGACCTCTTTTTCATGACCTGTTCCATGGACGACCGGCATCATCTCCACATCCTGGCACGACTCTGCCGGATGCTCCACGACGGCAAATTGGCTCAGGCACTGCGCGAAGCAAACACGGTGGAAGAATATATGGAACTGATGCAGCAGTCCGAAATGAAAGTCCTTGAAGAATCCGCCTAAATTTTTTCCTCTGGTTTGGCGGGCCGGGTTATCTTGAAGGCCCGATTCCCCCGGAACTGCCCTACTTTACCGGCGAATTTACTGTGCCCTTCGATTTGCAAAATAACGTCCTCTTTGGCTTCTTTCTGGGTCTTGAGTACATCCCCCACCTCCAGCGAAATCAAATCTTTCACTTTGATCGTCGTTTGCGCTAAATACGTACGTATCTTCAGCTTCGCATCCCCGATATTTTCCAGCAGCGAATGGCGGCTTTCCTCCTGCATCCCCTTCTTCCGGTAGCTGAACCAGTCCTGTGTCGTCAAACGGTGCACCACCGGCTCGATCACGTTAAACGGGATACATAAATTCATTGATCCGGCCCGATTACCCATCCGCAATTCAAAACCGATCACCACGACCACCTCATTGGGTGCGACGATCTGAACTAACTGCGGATTCGATTCGTGCTGAATCACCTCAAAAGTAATATCCGCAATATTGCTCCAGGCCTCCGCCAGCCCAGCCAGGGCCCGATCGATGATCCGATCTGCCAGCCGCTGCTCGATCTGGGTGAGAGGACGCTGAGGAATATATAACTCCGAATTGCCCCCGCCCAGCATCCGGTCGATGATCGGATAGGTAATCAACGGACTGATCTCCAGGCAAATCTGCCCTTCCAGCGGAGCGGCACTCAATAACGAAAAGGATGTCGGTGTCGGCAGCGAATAGGTAAATTCCGCAAATGTCAACTGCTCGATACTTCGTACTTTTACTTCGATGATCGTACGCAGATACCCGCTCAAAGCCGCTCCCAGATTCCTGGCAAATCCCTCATGTACACCCTCCAAAGCCCGCATCTGATCTTTACTGACCCGTTCGGGCCGCTTAAAATCATAACTGCGCATCTCCGCTTTCTTCCCTGGACCTCCTTCGGTATCTGTAGGCGCCGCACTTGCGGATGAGCCGGACCCTACTTCCCCTTCTGCCACCGCCTGTAAAAGAGCGTCGACTTCGTTTTGGTCTAATACATCTGCCATAGAGCAGATCTCCTAATTGCATATAAAATAATAACTTAACGACAAATTCTTCCGGCGGACCAATCCGCGCAGACCATTTAGCCCTGCTATAAGTCATATTTATTATCGGACATTCCACCCCCCCGGCTTTAAACTACCGCACCTGATATGCAATTATTCTACTTTTTCGACGATTTTCTCCAAATAAAATTGAATCGGTTCCTTGATTGGATTCACAATCTCCAACTCCCCAATATACTCTTTAGGAATATCATACCGAATCGGTCGTAATATGGGTTGTTGTAATATGGGCTGCGGTTGATTCAAATCTTCTTCCCGGATTTCGATAATCAGATGGTATTTTTTGGTTCGGAACATCTCCTCCGCCCCAGGGGATCCTCGATACTGGATCGGATCCTTCAATACCTGCTCATTCTCTATTTTAATCGTGTACTGCCCCAACATCGAGGGGGGAATCAAATACCGGTATTGCGGCAGTGGGATCACTTGGGGGGCACGGCTCCCTCCACTTTCCCGCAACTTTACCCGTACCGGAATCTCTTTCGTTCCACCGGGCAAAGCCGCCTTACCCGGAAAGGGTATTTCTTCCTTAGTGGCTCGTTTCTGCTGGTCATTGTTTAACGTTACCAGAACCTCCGGAAGTTTCTCACCCGATCGGACAAAAGCGTTTACACTCTTGGGATCCAGAACCTCTGTTGCCAATTCTTTGCCATAGTCGTCGCTGACCTTTACCGTCAAACTCTGCGATACCAATTTTGTCACCCGCACCCGGATCACTTCCGGATCCGACTGGACTACCTTCAAATAAATATTTTCAAAGTTCAGCTTTTGATCCAGCAGCTTATCTACCACCGATATCTCATAATCCTTGGCAACCACTGTCGGCTCAGAAATCAGCTTGTTAATCTCAAAAGGAATCTCTATTTCCGACTGTTTCTCTTTCATCGCCTTGATTCGCCCCCCGGATCCTGCCACTTTTACCTTCACATACTCAAGATCCTTCCCCAACTCTTTTCCGTCTTCATCCAGATAATAAACCTCCAGATCTTCCCGGACATTTTTTAAAGGTACCTTGATCTCCAGGGTGTCTTCCTGAACCACCTGATTCTCCGCGAAAACCCAGATCAATATACTCAATATCAGAACCACCAGCCCAGTCTTGATCTTCGCTTTCATTTTGTTTTTTTCTCCGAAGAAGCAGAGACCGCCTTCACTGGGGGTTTCCCCTGGTAAGCCGTTGCAGGGTTTTTCTTCCACAGGCCCCTGATCCCGCCCAACCGACTTCGTTTCGTGGTTGTTACGGGAATCATCACATCCAGAAGCTGTTGCCGCAATTGCTCAATCGTCAGAAAACGATTCAATTTCCCACCCATCGCGATGCCGATATTACCTGTTTCCTCACTGATTACCACCACCACCGCGTCGGTCGCCTTGCTCAAACCGATCGCCGAGCGGTGACGCGAACCTAGCAACCGATCGTATTCTCCATGTTCCGCCAGCGGGAACTGTACCGCCGCCGCCGCCAGCTTACCCCGCCGGATCACTACCGCCATATCATGCAGCGGCGAACCGGGCCAGAATATCGTGTTCAACAACGCCGAGGTAACTTTCCCGTCCACGAGGGTTCCGCTGCGAATCATATCTCCCAGGCCTACCTCCCGCTCCAAAGCTATGATCGCCCCGATCTGTGCCTGACTGAGTGCCGCCGCTGTATCGACAATCTGCTCGATCACCTGTTCCATTTCCGGAGCTGCCGTGCGGCTAAAACTCGTCTCACCCAACTGCATCAAGCCCCGGCGCAGTTCTGGCTGAAAGGCCACTGCTGCTACTACTAAAACCATTACTAGAAAAGAGTTAAATAAAAATCCGATCCGCTCCAGCTCCATTTTGTCCGTTAGCCAGCTCACCAGCCAAAAGCCCAGCAGTAAAAAAACGATCCCTTTCAACAACTTTTCTCCACCCGTCCCCCGCAAAAATCGGATCACTGAATAGACAACCACCCCGATCATGAGCCACTCGATCACGATTTTATATATCGGGTAGGAATTATACAGATAATCCAGATAATTTCGAATCGTTTCCCACATCTTTAGTGACCGTTAAACTCATCACCACGAAACGTCTGGCCCAGATACGCCTTCCGGACCACCGGATCGTTTATTAATTCTTTCGGCTCTCCATACGCCAAAACTGTACCTTCATTGATTATATACGCATGATCCACCACTTCCAGTGTCCGTTCCACATTGTGATCGGTAATCAGGATGCTGATCCCCTTCTCTCGCAGGCGGTAAATCTCCCTCTGCAAATCCTCCACCGCGATCGGATCCACCCCGCTGAACGGCTCATCCAGCAGAATCAGCGACGGATTCGTCACCAGCGCCCGGGCAATCTCCAGCTTCCGCCTCTCCCCCCCGCTTAGCAGCCGGGCATGCTGCTTGCGAACCTTTTCCAGACCAAACTGGCTGATCAGTTCGTCCGTCCGCCGATGCCGGTCCCGCCGCGTCAGACTCATCGTCTCCAGAATCGCCAGCAGATTCTGCTCCACGCTCAGCCGCTGAAACACGCTCGGCTCCTGCGACAGATACCCCATCCCGTGCCGCGCCCGCTGATACATCGGCATCTTAGTAAAATCCCGACCCTCAAACACCACCTTGCCTCCGTCCGGCGTGATCATCCCGATGGTCATCCGAAACGTCGTCGTTTTGCCCGCCCCGTTGCGACCCAGCAAACCCACAATCTCCCGCTCATGGACCGCAATCGATACCTTGTCCACCACCGTCCGGCCGGAATAGCGTTTGACCAGCTCCTGTGTTTCCAACAATATCATATCCATCTGCACCTGCTCCAGGCCCTAATCAGCCCCTCTCCAATTAGTTAAGATCACTATAACCTCTTTTCTCCTACACGAAAAGAGCCTTATATAAATAAAAAAGCCCAATTTACCTGCGGGTAAACCGGGCTTTCGATTTCCGTACCGTATTGTTCATCCTATGATTTCTGGATATCGGTGATTTCCACTTCCATATACCTCTGCCGATGACCGATCCGGCTCTGCGAATTCTTCCGCCGGCGGAAATGCGTCGGGTATAACTTCGGCCCGTCCGCCTGACCATTCAGCTTGCCAACCACCTTCGCACCGGCCACCATTGGCTGACCAATCAATGCTGTCTCGCCATCCCGGTATAATAAAACCTTGTCAAAAATCACCTCGGTCTGGCCGTCCGCTAGGGTGCGCATCTCAACGCACAGCGTCTGGCCGGCCTCGACCTTGTACTGTTTACCGCCGTCTTCTATTATTGCGTACACGTATATTACTCCTACAAATTCTGTCAAAAGAGAACATTATCCAGATTTCCCCGCCTTTGGCAAGCATTTTTTATCCGCATACCAAAATTCTTATAACCTCTTATGAACAAATATATTATATTTATACAACTGCAAAAATCCCGATTTTTCACAATTTCTATTTAGCGGTCCTAATGAAGGTGGCAATATTTTGTACTTGTTTGTGCTGTCAGCTATCCTGCGATAGATGCTTTCCAAAGCCAAAGATTACCATAAACCATTTATTATCAACATAATATAAAATATCTCGTTTTATTACCCGCGGTAAAATGTCCGACCATTTTACGACCCATCATAAAATAGTCATGACTAATTTACGATTTATCTAATAATAGCCAGAATCATAGCTCCATAAAACCTCTATTGGCACTATAAACTACTGACCATCCGAAGGAAGGTGAGGAACTCAACCCCCAAATCCCACTTGCCTTTCTCACCATCTTTGCTATATCCTGCTTCCTGGCTGTTTTAAATGGCTGTTCGTTTTTGATAGCTGAGAAAAGGAGCAACTTCGTGGCCGCCTATGTCATTGTCCAGGTAGAGGTGACGGATTGGGAGAGGTTCCGGGAATATCTCAAGGAAGTCCCGCGTATTCTAAATCAGTATGGCGGAAAGTATCTGGCCTGCGGCGGGGAAACCATCCTGCTTGAAGGACCGGACCAGTCCCAAAGGGTGGTGCTTATCGAATTTCCTTCCCTCCAGCAGGCCAGGGATTGGTACCACAGCCCGGAATACCTGCAGATCAAATCCCTTCGTGCCGGTGCCGCCCACGGAACCATAACTGCAATTGAAGGATGTTAAATGGGCACTTGCAGTCCCCGCCAGAGATTTATCTCCACAGAGGTATTTCCAATTCAACTAAACGATTTGGTCAGGCTGGTTTGTAGTTGTCAGCTTTCTCATTCTTATGGTATCTACTCAGGAAACCAGAGGTGGAGGAGTTGGGCGGAGCAGTTGGTGTGGAGATGACGCCAGTGAGGAATGGAGAAGGAAAGGTGAGCCAGGGCGGCGGGAGAGAGCGGTTGGAAGTGGCGGGTGAATTTTTCCAGGAGAGATTCGACGGTGGGATTGTGGCCGACGAGGAGGACGGTGTTTTGATGGTCGCAGTTTTCTTTAAGGATTTGCAGATAACCGTCCAGCGGGGCGGAATATAATTCGGATGAGTATTCAATATTTGGCTGAATAGGACAATTTTGAGCGATCAGAAGGGCAGTGTCTTTGGTCCGGTGGGCGGCGGAGGAAAGGATGAGGTCAGGGATGAGGTTTTCGCGGAGCAATAACTGGCCCATCGCAGCGGCGGCGCACCGGCCGAGGGGGTCGAGCTGACGGTCAAAATCGGATTGGCCGGATTTTTTGGGGCCGGCATGGGCATGGCGCATAAGCAGTAAAGTTTTCATCGGAAATTAAGATATAGAAACAAAGGGCAAAAAGCAAACAGGAAAACGGTATGCATAGCATATCCTGCCTTGCCGAACTCCGAACGGCGGATTATTCCTTTCAGGTTCGGAGATTTTTCCAATAGTAGATGAGAGCCGCGATTTGCAGCAAGAAGATTAAAATGAAGATGATGCGGAATTTGAGCTTTTGGGTTTTATGATGGAAAACGAGTTGACCTAAAAAGGCGCCGGGCGTGCCGCCCGCCAGAGCCAAACCATGCAGGATGATCTCTGGTACGCGGCCCTGGTTTTTGCCCGCTCTGCTTTTGTCAAAACCATAGAAGAAAAAGGTGATAGAGCTGATGCTGAGAAAATAGGATAAAAGCAGAGGCAGGTTTAACCACCAGAACAACAGGATTACCAAGGCAATGAAAAATAGTGCGAGGATCAAATATAATGTATGAGGCTGATGTTTGGGCATATTACCGTTAGCCTTCCGGGATTAGTCTGGTTTTTTGAGGTCCTCAGCGGTGGGGAGGTCTTTGAGGGAGTTGAGGCCGAAGACCTGAAGGAATTTTTTGGTGGTGCCGTAGAGAAGGGGGCGGCCGAGTTCCTCGGCGCGACCGACGATTTTGACCAGGCCCTTATCGATGAGCTGGCGGATCATCTCACCGGCGGCTACGCCGCGGATGGCCTCGACATCGACGCGCATGATGGGCTGTTTGTAGGCGACGATGGCCAGGGTTTCCAAAGCGGCGGGCGAGAGTTTGGTTTCGGCGCGGACGTGGAGGAGTTTGCCCAGCCAGGGATTGAATGGGGAGAGGGTGAGCATCTGATAGCCGCCGGCGATGCCTTCGATGTGGAAGGCGCAGTTCATTTGTTCGTATTTATGGTTCAGCTCGTCAATGTGTTTGCGAACTTCCTTGACATCGCTGGTACCGAGAATCTCAACGATTTTCTGAGGGGTAATAGGTTCATTGGTGGCGAAAAGTACCGCTTCGATGACGGCGGGAGTGGAGATTGGGAAATTATCAGCGGATTCCGAGGCAGCAGGCGGAGCGGGCCGGTCATCTGGGGTAGTATTGGGGGAGATTTCATCGGAAGGTTCATCATTCTTTTGCGGGGAATCCGGCGGGACTGTTTCGTCGGGGTTCGGTTTGGCGTTTTCGAATTCCGTGAGAACCGGCTGAAGCTCAATGGGTTCGGGCTCATCCAGGGGCGCCTCTTCCGGGCGCCAGGGCGACTCATTATCGTCAAAATCGTTGGTAGTTTCTTTCTCGGTCATAACTCTAAACTTTTTCCAGTTGGTCCTTTAAGGTTTCCATTTTCGGGTCGGCGAGATTATCGCTGATTCCGGGGGGAATATCAACCCTAATGTTTTTGGTACCGGCTGGGGCGGGCATGGGGGCGGGTGAAGCGGTCGATGGTGGGGACGAAGGAGTTCATTGCCAAAATGGCGGCATAGGAGGGAATGGCGATGGGGGTGTAAAGGCGAAAGATCATGGCCAGCAGGCCGGTGGCGGCAGCGAAGAGGATCTGGCCGCGGATGGTGATGGGGCGGCTGGTCATGTCGGCCCCAATGATGCAGGCGCAGAAAAGGAGCGAGCCGTTGAAAAGCTGATAATTGGCCAGGGTAAAGCCGGCGGCGGGATTTTCGGCGATAACAGGCCAGTAGATGAAGTGAATGGAGATATCGGGATGGTCCACGCGGATGGGTAGCAAGAGGGCGGCCAGATAGGCGGCGGCTAGGAAGGTCAGGGAGAACTGCCAGTTCAGGTAGCCGCGATAGAAAAGGTAGAGGCCGACCAGGATGACGGCAATGGCGGAGGTCTCACCGAGCGGGCCGGGGACGGCGCCGATGACACAATGGGATAAGGAGGGGAGTTTGTCGAGCAGGTATTGCTGGAACTGAGGGATGGTGTCGAGGAAGTGTAGATCGGAGAAATTCCGCAGGGGTTCCAGCGGTTGGGGTAAAAGGTAACCAGCGGCATCGGATATCTTCGAACCAGCAAACCAGTTGAAGGAAAACCAGTCGGTAGCGGTTGTGATGTCTTTGATATTTCCTGTGAACATTTTGGCAGGCAGGAGCAAAGGACCGGTTTCGGGGGAGATCTGGTTTTTGAAGAATAGCTGGACGATAAGCCGTCCGATCAGGGCAGGATGCCAAAGATAATGTCCCAGACCGCCGAAGAAATGTTTACCGATCAGAATTCCGGCAACCGAACCGATCAGGGCGATGGTCCAGGGGCAGGCAGCGGGGAGAGTGAAGGCGAAAATCAGCCCCATCGCTAGGCTGTGGGAGACACTGCCGGAAATATTTTCATGTTTGAGGGCATTGAAGATCCATTCGGTGAATACCGCGGCCAGGGCAGCTATCAGGATGAGCTTCAAGGCCTGGCAGCCGAAAAAGCAGCCGGCGGCCAGGATCGGCAAAAGGAGCGTAGCGGTGGTGACACGCATGATATGCTGGGAGGATTCAGGTACCAGGCGATGGGGCGGGTTAGAGAGAATCCATTTTTTGGGATTTTCGTTCATGCGTTTTCCTCTTGCTCCGGCGGGGCCTGACGGGTGGAATGCGCATGGATTTTGATCATGCGGATATGTTCCATGATCCGTAGATGGGAGGGGCACAGGTAGGAACAGATGCCGCACTCGATACAGGAATGGGCACCCATCTGGACGGCCAGGGGGAATCGTCCGGCTTCGGCCAGTTGCAGCAGTCGGGCCGGATCGATTTGGGCGGGACAATATTCGATACATCGGCCGCAGCGAAGGCAGCGCTGAGGTTGGGGATGAACCACCTGCTGGAGAACAATGAACGATTCGCTGAGGGAGGAAATGACGGCGTTTTCCGGATCAATCGGATCGCCGGTCAGCGAGGATTTCAACGCGACACAACGGGCGTGATCATGGATTTGGGCGGCGTGTAAAAGTTCCATGAGGGGCATGCCGAGGGGTGCCAGAAAATGGCTGGGTTTGGCGACACCGTCGCCGCAGATGGTAATGATACGTTCGGTCGGTTTGCGGCCAGCCAGGACCGCCCGTTCGATCTGGCGAAGAAGCTGGATGGAGAAAACTACCGCCGAGGTGTTTTTTTGTCTTCGTTTGAGAACCCCCTGCTTTTTCAAAGTGCCAAATACCGAATGGCTGGTTCCTTGGGGATATTTTTCACTAACAGGCACACAGCGAACCTGCCATTGGCGGGCGATGGATTTGTCGATCGGGAAATAGTTGGGGTAGGCCATCACGGCCTGATCGGCACCCAGCCAGGTTTTGAGAATTGCCAGTCCGGCGAACACCTGTTCCGGGAAATGCCGCAAAATAGCCAGGGGGGTGTTGATTTCATATTCCAGCGGGGTGGCATTGGCAATGACGGTGGTGACAGGATGGGATTCGAGGTTTCGGAGGATTTCGGCGAACAGCCGGCCCTGCGAAGGATCGAGCAGGCCAGCCTCTAAAATTACTTCCAGGACTTTCTGTTTCCGCTGTAACTGGGAGTGAGCGGCGGCCAGGGAGTTGAAGGGATTGGTTTTGAGCGGTTCGTTATTTTGCGGTTCGTCGATGCGATCCAATTGGGACAAGGGCAGCAGGGTAATGACGGGCTGATGGGGCTGATGGCCAATCCAGGCGGTGGTTTGGGGGCCGAGGATACCCGCCCGTGGTGCGAACAGGCATTGGCCACTAGCGCCACGTGCTATAGTCCTATTTCTTGAAATTCGCTGTCCGGATTCCAGGACCATTTGCATCGGGGAAGCAGAACCCAGGTACAGGGGCAGGAGCAGCGGACCGCGATACTCCACAGTTTCGATTTGATCCAGGGACGGAATTTCCCCCAGGGGCGGCAGGTAAATGCCGCCGGTAAAATCGCGGTCTATTTTGGCTTGGGTAAATATTCCCATGACGTATCTCTGAATTATGATTTTTTGAACCTGGAGTCCAGGATATTGATATCGGCCTTCTCTTTCAACTGGTTCTGCAAATCCAGCATTTCCTTGCGGATGATTTTTTGCTGCAAAGTTTGGGCTAGTTCGGGCCGAACGGGTTCGAGGGATATTCCATCGGGCGGGAACTTTTTCTCCAGACGAACCAGAGTGCACCATTGGCGATGCTGTTCGTCGGCATAAATTATGATGTTGCTGAATCGGCCTTCCTGTTCCAGGGAGAAGGCGGCAGTCCGGATTTCGGCGGGGATCTGTTCGTCGTGCGCTGAAAACGGGGGCATTAGTCCGTCCTGCGGCAGCGTGGTTTCATCCTGTGAGGTTTCCCGGACCAGTTCCACAAAATCGTAGCCCAGGGCGATTTTGTTTTGAATGCTCTCCAGTTGCCGGCGGGAGCCGGTTACCAGACGCCGCACCTGGACCTTCGGGCCGTGCAGGCGGTCGAATTCGGCCTGGATCATTTCTTCGGTGATGGCCGGGTTGGGATCGACCAGGCGGCGGAGCAGGGCCTGCCGTTCGACAATCAGATTGAATTCCGGGCGGGTCAGTCCCCGACTTTGCAGCATGTAATGAAACAAGTCGAGCTGCTCCTTTTTATTTTTGCCCGGCGCCATATCTTCCAGAATAAAATCCATCTCCGATTCGATCATTTCGGGCGAACTGGTCAAACTTTTTTTCGCGGCGTGATTGCGAACGATTTGCAGAAGGACCAGTTCGTCCAGGACAGTTTTGCCCCGACCGTTCAGCAGGATATCCACCATCTCGTTCTTTTTTATTTCCACACCGTCAACGCGAGCGATGACGGGATCGGCGTTTTGCGGCAGTTGCGTTTGCATCATGCGGGTTGGTTTTGGGGAGGACGAATCACAACCGGCAAGAAAGACCGACAGGATAAATAAAAGCAGACGGATGATTTTGTGCATGAGGATTCCTTTTTATTGCCAGACGAAGGGATCGCGGTCTTTGCGGCTGAGGCACACCTGGATCCCTTTACGCTGGCGCTGTAAACATTTGGCGAGATGCGGCAGAATAATTCGCTCGGAGACCGAATGAGATAGACAGATAGTGGTGACATTCGCGGCTTGCAGTTCCAGGGCGTGATGATGCTTCAACTCGCCGGTCAGATAGAAATTGCACTGATTGTTTATCACACTCCGCAGCAGCGAGCCGCAGGAACCGGCGCCGACAGCGGCCCGTTTAACTCGGCCTTTTTGTGGCCCGATGATCCCAACGACCTTTACCTTGAATACGTTTTTGATTTTTTCGATTAACGCCGGCACGGTAGTCGGTTCCGCAAAATCGCCGAAACGGCCCAGCCCTGCTTCCATCGGTGCATTTCGTAGCGGAATCAGGTCGTAGGCCACTTCTTCGTAGGGATGGGCGGCCAGCATAGCCTTGACCACAGCGGGGATTTTCGCAACCGGCACGATGGTTTCAAATTTGATTTCCTCCACCCGCTCGAAGCTGCCGGGTTTGCCGATGGCGGGTTTGCTATAGGGGCCGCACTGGAAGGTGCCGGTGCCGGGGGTGCGGAAACTGCACTTGCTATACTTGCCGGCTGCTCCGATGTTGCCGGCGCCGGCGGCGAAGATGGACTCGCTGACCTTTTCCACATCGGCAATGGGTATGAACACGACAAGTTTACAGTTAGCCGGGTCGGCAGACGCCAGCGGCTGGAGCGGCTGGGGATTGTGGATGCCGACGATTTCTGCCAGCAGGTCGTTGATCCCGCCCTTCACCGAATCCAGGGCGGTGTGGGGGGAGTAAATGGCGATGTTGGCGCGAATGGCCTGATGGATCAGAGGGGCAGGACCCTGGCCGGCAATGATTTTCTTCAGCGGCTCCCAGATGGGCGGATGATAGGCGATAATCAGATCGGTCTTTTTTGCCTGGGCCTCCGCCAGAACCTTCGCCGTCAGATCAATTGTGAGCAGTACCTTTTTTATCTGCTGCTGGGGATTCCCCACCAGCAGGCCGATATTGTCCCAGTCTTCTGCCAGCTCCGGCGAGGCAATCTGTTCCAAAACCTTTGTGACTTCCTGTAGTTTCATATTAAAATTTCAATTCTTCCTCAAATATTTCATGTGAAAAGATTCCTTCTGCGATTTTTGTAACTGAGCCGATCATCGTCACATGATAACCATTTCCAATTACAATTTCAATAATTCCGCCGGTCATGTGGACATGGATTTTCCGGTCGCAAAAACCCAGGCGGCAGGCGACGGCCGCGGCGGCACAACTGCTGCTCCCTGAGGCCAGGGTGTATCCGGCTCCCCGTTCCCATATTTCAATCCGGATGTTGTTTCGATCCAGAATTTTCATGAATTGCACGTTGGTGCGGTTGGGGAAACGCGGATCTCTTTCGATCAAAGGCCCTAGTTTACAGGTTTCTTCCGGAGAAATATGTTCCCGTAAAATTACGCAGTGAGGATTGCCGATGGTGGCGGTGGAAAAAGAGAGGGTTTCCCCCTGTACTTCCATTTCCTCATTCAGCACTTCCCGATTCGGGCCGGCTACCGGGATTTTTTGGCTTTCAAAACTTACTTGCCCCATTGCCACCGAGATGATTTTTCCATTGGCATGGACTTCTGCCTGAACTAGGCCGCCGATGGTTTTTATGGTGAACTTTTGCTGCCGGCTATTTTGTTTTTCCCAAAGGTAGCGGGTGAAAATTCGCAGGCCATTGCCGCTTTTTTCCGCTTCACTGCCGTCGGGATTAAATATCCGCAAAGCTATTTCTCCCTTTTCCGTAGTAAAAGGACCCAGGAGAATTCCATCCGAACCAATGCCATAATTGCGATGGCAGATCGTCCGGATTTGATGTCGGGTCAAGTCCTCCCCCACCTCCGCAGGATCCAAAACGATATAATCATTGCCCAGTGCGTGATATTTGTAAAAATTCATAGGATTCTATTTCACGGTTCCTGTTCCTGGTTACATTCAGTTGCTACGGCGGCCCGATATAATCCATGCAGTTTTTGATAGAGGGGGCCGGGTTTTTCATTGCCGACGGCGTGTTTTTCAATGCGGGCGATGGGCATGAGTTCCATAATGCTGTTGGTAAGGAACACTTCGGATGCTTGCAGCAGATCCTGGATGGTCAGGGGTTTCTCTTCCGCTTTTATACCGTTTTGGCCGGCCAGTTCCAGCACCAGCTTGCGAATGATACCAGCCAGCACCGGCGTCGCCAGCGGCGGCGTGAGGAGTACCTCATTATGGACCAAAAATACATTGCTGATGCAGCCTTCTGCCAGATGGTTGGTGGTGGTGAACCAAATAGCTTCACCGGCGTGTTTAAGCTGGGCCTGCTGCAGCGCCAGCAGCCGGTTGAAATAGTTGATCGTTTTGTGGCCGGCGGTGGGTTCGTGCGGGTTCTGCTTATAGTCGCTGACGATAACGGCCATGCCTTTGTTATAATATTCCGGCGGATAGGGGGTAAGCGGGGCCGCTGTGATGAAAAGTGTAGAGGGATTGGGATTCTCCGCTGTGACATTTTT
Organism: uncultured Pirellulales bacterium; assembly: GCA_964580995.1. Classification (GTDB taxonomy): domain Bacteria; phylum Planctomycetota; class Phycisphaerae; order Sedimentisphaerales; family SM23-30; genus JAKJEP01. Next base: position 6,139 of record CAZOMV010000002.1, on the reverse strand, counting down.
CAGGCTCCCGCGGGTGAGTGTCAGACGCAGGCGGGCATCGGTTAGTTGATTCGCCCTGAGCAGTTCGTCAATCCCGTTTTCGATCTCCAGCTTTTGGTGGGTAACGGTGATATTCAGAACCTGGGCCGAGTGAAAGAGCCGGTCGAGATGGTCGGCCAGCCGAAACACTTTGCCGCCGTAACTGCGCATGGTTTCGAACAGGCCGATTCCGTGCAGAAGGCCCGCGTCATGGACGCTGACGGTCGCCAGGTCCGAGTCGATCAATGTGTTATTAAGAAATACATATTCAGTCATAATCATAAATCCAAACGTACATTATTTATTGAAGTTTTGCAAAGCTTTAGTAATCATTTTCCCCGTCGGTTGTCCCAGAGTTCCACATGCAGGCGCGGGCAGTAACGGAAGCCCTTTTCGATACACAGTTGCGCTACCAGCGGACCGGCGGTGTGATATTGCTGCCGGGTCCGGGCTTGGGGCATAAGCATAATACGATCCCGGCTGACATTTCGCAATACCGCCAGAATTTGATCCACTTCTTCCAGATCGGTCCGGTCACCCACCACGAACTTAAGCTGATAGTCGTGATGGTCCATGAAATACTGGATGGCCTCGAGATTAAGGCGGCGGTTTTTGTGGATGGGGGCGAAATCGGCGTGCGGGCCGGTATGGGGGATCGAGTGGGCCAGCTTCGGGCTGATACTGACCAGATCGGCGATCACCGGCCGATACTGGGTGGCGGAGGTTTCCAGGGTGATATGTTTATTGCGATTTTTCAATTCCTGCAGGAGGGTGGGCAGTTCCGGTGAAATCAGCGGTTCGCCGCCCGTCACTACCATGTGAGAACAATCGTATTCGCTGATTTGGTTCACGATCTGTTCCAGGGTAAAACCTTTTCCCTGCTCGGCGCGAAGGGCATGAGGGGTATCGCACCAAAGGCAGCGGAGGTCGCAGCCGGCTAACCGGATGAAAACAGAAGGGACACCCGCCAGTCTGCCTTCCCCCTGGATGGAATAAAATATTTCACTGATTCGTAAAGTCATGCACCTATATTCCAGTATGCTCATGATTTCAGTTCGATTACAACCTTACCGATGTGCTTTTGCGATTGCAGGTACTCATAGGCCTGCTGAGCCTGCTCGAAGGGGAAGCTGCGGTCGATGTGTGGGTAAAGCTGTGCGGATTCCCACGCCCGGACCAGATGACGCAACTCCTGGGTCGATTCCATAAAGATGCCCCGTACCGTTACCTGATGGGCCAGCATATGCCGGATATTAATCGCACTATCCGTACCGCCCAGCACGCCGATCAGGGCCACCCGGCCGCCATAGGCCGCCGCCTGAATGGATTTTGCCAGCGAGGCCCCGCCCGCCACTTCCACGATAATATCCGCCCCCTGGCTGGTAGTAATTTCCCGTATTTGATCGGGCCAGTCTTCGACGGTGTAATCAATGATTTCCTGGACACCAAATTTCTCACGAATGAGGGCGGCTTTTTCCTGGCTGGAGGTGCTCAGGATAATGCGAGCGCCATGCAGTTTAGCGATTTGCAGGGCAAAGATGGACACCCCGCCGGTCCCGTGGACCAGAACCCAGTCGCCAGCCTTGACCCGGCCATGCGTAACGACTGCCGACCAGGCGGTCAGGGCGGCGATGGGAAAGGTGGCGGCCTGTTTGAAATTCAAATGAGAGGGGATTTTCACCAGAGAGGCGGCAGGATAGGTGATTTTTTCCGCTAGTACCCCATCTACCCCATTGCCGCCGACGAAGGTCTTGGCCCATTCCTCGCGGAGCGTGCCCGCCGGCCAGCTGCGAAAGGGAGCATTAAGGACACGATCTCCGGCCTTCAATTCCGTAACATCCCGGCCTATCTTGGTTACCACACCGGCCAGATCCGAACCGGCGATTATAGGATCTTTTTTGCCATATTTGCCGGTAACCACCATCAAATCCCGGTAATTGAGCGAAACGGCGTGAACCTCCACCAGGACCTCACCCGGCGGCGGTTCAGTAGATTCGGGCCGATTCGTCAAAGAGAGATTCTGAATCCCGGAACCATCGGTTACATAACATTTCATGGTTAAGTTCTCCTGTATGGTTTACATGGCAGGTATTGGGTCACATAACGCCTGAAGGTTTTCCCGCGGCGTGCCGACGGGGATTTCGCAGCCGGCGTTGACGAAATAGGGATTACCGACTTTGCGGTAGACGTCACGAAAGCCCTGGCGAATCTTTTCGGGGGTGGATCGCATGACGGCGTTGACCGGATCGAGATTGCCCGCCAGCGTAACGCGGGGGCCGAGCGTATGACGGGCCTGTTCCATATCCACCATCCAGTCGCAATCGATGATATTGATATTCAGTTCGGCGATGAAGGGCAGTAAATGATTGATATTGCCGCAGATATGCAGCCGGGCCAGGCCGCCGGCCTGCTGAATGGCCTGAACGAGCCGTTTTTCCCGCGGCAGGACCAGACGCTGGTACATGTGGGGTGAGATTTGGCTGGCGATGGCATCACCGATACCGATGGTGTCGGCCCCTTCCTTGATTTGGGCGAGGGCGTAATTTATAGCGTTTTCGATACAAAGGTCCATCAATTCCCCGACGAACGTTTCATCGTCATACAGGTCCATCATAAAGTTCGTCACACCCCGCAGATCCGCCGCCTCAGCAGCAGGCCCCTCCACCCAGCCGGTGATGGAATACTTCCGCCAGCCGATTTTTTTGTAATCCTGAATGGCTTTAATACTGTTGAACATACGTTCAGAGTGGTAAGGATCGGGCTTTGTCAGCCGGGATAAATCCTTACTTTCCTCAAGGGGATGATGAACACAGCGGGGCACGGTATCCTGCAAATATTCGATTTTAGCCCCAAAACCGGTAGTCTCCCGCCAGGGATCGGACATCACGTCCAGTTGGTCGAAGCCGAAATCCTCCACCAGCCGGCGGTTGGCTTCCACCAGAACCTGATATTTACCGGCAAAATCGGCATAAGAGACGTTAATATGTTTGGCGGCGAAGTGCATCAAAATAGGTATGCGGGGTACACAATCCACTTTTTGGCCATTGACCATCCCTATATAACGCTCGAAACTATTCAATTGGCTTGCCCTTTTCTGTAAGTAATTGGGTCGGTGAGGTTTGCCTCCTGGAAGCCTTTCAGCCGCAACCGGCAGGAATCGCATTGTCCACAGGCCCGGCCCTGTTCGTCAGGGTCATAGCAGCTATGGGTAATGGAGTAATCCAGCCCCAGTTTGTGCCCGCGGGTAATGATCTGAGCTTTGGTCATGCGGATCAGGGGGGCGTGGATTTGGAAAGTGCCTTTTTTTTCGACCCCGGCGGCGGTGGCCAGATTGGCCAGGTTTTTAAAGGCGGAGATAAATTCCGGGCGGCAATCGGGATAGCCGCTGTAATCAACGGCGTTGGCCCCGATGAAAATGTCAAAGGCGCCGAGCACTTCCGCCCAGCCCAGTGCCAGCGATAGAAAAATCGTATTGCGGGCGGGAACATAGGTGGCGGGGATATGATTTTCCAGAATTTTTCCGGCCTTAGGCACGTTGATATCCGCAGTCAAGGCGGAACCGCCGAACAAACGCAGGTCGAGAGTAAAGACTTTATGATCGGTAATCCCCAGCTTTTGCACCACTCTGCGGGCGGCATCCAGTTCGCAACTATGCCGCTGGCCATAGGATACGGTCAGGGCATGGAGCTGGAAGCCCTGTTCAATGGCTATGGCGGCGGTGGTAAAAGAATCCAGCCCGCCGCTGAGCAGAACGATTGCGCTGGGGTGGGGAGGTGAAATAATCTTATTTATTGATTTTCTTGTCATTCCTAACCTGGGTGATTAAACTATATCTCTATATAGAAGAATGTATTGATTTATAACCAGTTTGTGGAGCACAAACAATAGATGAGTGCAGCCGGCCCGTTGGAAACTTTTGCAAACCCATGTCCGGAAAGGGATTATGAGATAAATATTGATTGCCCGGAATTCACCAGCGTCTGTCCGCGAACCGGTCAGCCGGATTTTGGTACAATTCATATTTGCTATATACCGGATCAAGTGTGTATCGAGCTGAAAAGTTTGAAATATTACCTGCAAGGTTACCGGAATCAGGGGATTTTTTATGAAGCGGTGACTAATAAGATACTGGATGATCTGGTCAAAACCTGCCTGCCCCGGCGCATGAAGATCACGGCTGATTTTTCCGCGCGGGGCGGGATTACCACGAGTGTAAAGGCTGAATATCCCTGAAATTAAGGCAATTTGGCAAACCTGGAATCATATACGTAAATTATAAGGAAGTAGTGTCTATGAGTAAAAAAGTAACCCGTCGAACGTTTATTAAGCAGGCGATTTCCGGAAGTATCGCGTTTCCCCTGATTATGCCGCGGCTGAATTTTGCCCAGTCTGCTAACAGCAAGTTGCAGCACGCCTGCATTGGTGTGGGCGGGATGGGAGGTGGGGATATGGGATGTCTGCTGGCCACCGGGAAGCTGGACGTCGTAGCGATCTGTGATGTGGATGAGAATAATCTGAATCAAGCGGCGGCGGGTTTGCCGAATGCCCGTAAGTATCGTGACTGGCGTGAATTACTGGAAAAAGAGGGGGATAAAATCGATTCCATCAATATCTCGACCCCCGATCACATGCACGCCCCAATTGCGATGGCCGCGATAAAAAAAGGCAAACATGTATATTGCCAGAAGCCGCTGGCACATGAGGTATATGAAGCCCGGCAAATGACGCTGGCAGCGCGGGAGGCGAAGGTAGTTACGCAGATGGGGATTCAGATTCATTCCCATGTGGCGTATCGTATGGCGGTACAGATGCTTAGGGATGGTGCCATCGGGAAGGTTAAGGAATGGCATTCCTGGAGCAGTGCGCCATCCTGGCCGCAAGGCGGATTAACCCGGCCGGAAGGGGAAGACCCGATACCGGCGAATCTAGACTGGGATTTATGGATTGGGGTAGCGCCGATGAGGCCTTATAAGACAGGGGTTTATGCGCCATTTAACTGGCGGGCGCGGCAGGATTTCGGGTGCGGAGCAATGGGGGATTTCGGCTGCCATATATTTGATCCGGTGTTTACTTTCATGAAGGTGGGCGCGCCGACGAGTGTGCTGGCGGAGATATCGGGGATCAATGATGAAACCTGGCCGGGCTGGGAGATTATACATTATGAATTTCCGGGAACGGAAATGACGGTGGATAAGACAATTAAAGCAACGTGGTATGATGGCGGCAAGCAGCCGCCGCGGGAGCTGGCACAGATGCCGGTCGATATGCCGATGCCAGCGCAGGGATCCATTCTGATTGGTGAGGAAGGAGTGCTGTTGATACCCCATGTAGCAGGTCCGCAACTGTTTCCGGTAGAGAAGTTTAAGGATTACGACCGGACGAAGCTGGAAGAAAAGCAGGTTGATCATTATGGGCAATGGGTAAATGCCTGTCTGAACGGGGGTAACGGATCGACGAATTTTGATTTTTCCGGACCGCTGAGCGAGGCGGTATTGCTGGGGAATGTGGCGAACCGGTTGGCGGGCAAAACGCTGGAATGGGACGCCCAGAATATGACGATATCGAATGTGGCTGAGGCTAATCAGCTCCTGCAGCGTACGTATCGTGCGGGGTGGCAGACGATTTAATTATCTATAATAATTAGGTTTATAACATTATTGGTATAGCAGGTCAATAATATATATAAAAGACCTTCTATATCTATTTATGTGTAGATAAAAAAAGCGAGAGAAAGAACTTTAGCACTCTCTCTCTCTCTCGCCCAAAGGAGGAGGAAAATGACTTATTTAGTCTGTTTAATACTACATCAGAATCGACATTCAGGCAAATTAAAAGTAGATTTTTTTTACAATAATGGGAAATATTTTACTCATTTTTGATGATAATCTAATTTTTTGGTATGGTTTTGGTAAGATGTAGGGGATAAATGTTAAAATGTAACGATTAGGTTGAGTTGGTAAATGTTGAATAAAGTATAGTAAAAGATGAAGGAAGTGATATAAAACATGAGTTAACCATCATAAAACCTGAGTAAAACAGATATAAAAAGTGAAACGTTTTTACACGGTGTGTGAGATTTTTTAGTGGCGCCCTATAATATCTTTGTTTACAATGACTTACA
>CAZOMV010000001.1:29720-116412 GCA_964580995.1 uncultured Pirellulales bacterium | reverse complement strand
TAAAAGTATAGTAAAAGGCGCGCAAAGTTGAGTAAAAGTGTGGTAAAAGTGAATGATTGTTACACGTGGCAAGGGGAAGATAATTACGAATTATGAATTACGGGTTACGAATTATAGGATGGGAAGATTGCCCAGATTGCCTTGGTTATCAGTAATTGGTTATCGGTTATCAGTGAAGAGGGGAATGAGGAAGTTGCCCAAATTAACAGGGGAAAAATAGTCGGACGAATCAGACGAAGATAAAGACTGGCTCACCGCCTCGTAGTCGGGGGGTAGGACGATTGGTTGGAGGAATATTCCCGGTTCGGAGAGCATGGAATGCCGGTTTCCCCCCCGTGAAGAAAAAGATTCTGGGTAAGCCTGGATGGCGGAAAGGCGGATTTTCAGGATCGGGATGAATTTGATAGAAAGGACGCCAGCGTCAAAAACTCTTCGATCCCTTGTTATTGGGGAGCCAGAGCTGTTTTTGGAAGTCCATATCGAGTTTTGGCGGTTCCGTCAGAAAGGATATGATTGACAGGCGGGGACGAGAGGATTACATTCGGGGGGAGAAGGAGCGGCTGCTTGATGGTAACAGTAAAATTTATTCGTAAGGGCATACAAACTACCCTGGGTGCATTTACGGGATGTATAATGTAAAAGGGAGAACTATATGGGTGTACCAGGATTTCAGGATTTAATGCTTCCGTTGCTTAAAATTGCTGCTGATGGGCAAGAGCACACGATCTCGGAAGTGATTGAAGTATTGCCAATTCAGATGAAGATATCGGAAGAAGATCAAAAAGAATTGCTGCCAAGCGGTACACAAACCATTCTTTACAACCGAGTTGCCTGGGCAATTACTTATTTATCCAAAAGTCAATTGCTGGATAAATGCGGTCGGGGACGATTCAAAATTTCCTCAAGGGGTTTTGATGTTTTGAAGAAAAATCCGATTCGTATCGATATTAACTATCTCGACCAGTTTTCGGAATTCAGAGAATTTAAAACAAAGAAAACCAGGAGACCTACCATACCATCACCACCATCCAGTGTTTCTGAGATTACCCCTGCGGAACAGTTGGAATCTGCGTATGAAGAGCTCCGGGAAACGCTTGCCGACGATTTGCAGAGTCATATACGGGAAAGCACACCCAAATTTTTTGAACATTTAGTGATTCGATTGCTGGTCGCTATGGGATATGGTGGAGGGCAGATTGATCGCGCTGAAGTAACCGGTAAAAGTGGTGATGAAGGGATCGATGGAATCATTCAGGAGGACAAACTCGGCCTTGATATGGTCTATATCCAGGCTAAGAAATGGGATAATTCCGTAGGGCCGGGTGAAATTGATAAGTTTGTGGGCAGCCTGATGCGAAAGAAGGCCACCAAGGGGGTATTTATCACAAGCGGCACTTACACGAATGGGGCGAGGAATGCTGCCAGAGAAGCAGCCGTGAAGGTTCGCCTGATCGACGGGGAAGAATTGGCAGATTTGATGATCGATTTTAATGTTGGTGTTGCTCCATCCGATACGTATGTTGTCAAAAAGGTGGATACCGATTTCTTTGAGAATACGGTTTAATAACCTATTTCTAATTGAATGAAGATGGTATGCACAGCATATCTTACCTTGCTGATATAAATGGACGGGATGGACATAAGAGAAAATCCTGGATTCCTGCTTTCGCAGGAATGACCTTTGGTCGTGGGAATGGCATATGGGGACAGTCTATGAGAGCGGAGAAAGAGAAGATGGATTCCCGCATAAGAAATTACGAGTTATGAATTACAAAGTACGAAGGGGAAAATAACCGGTACGGGAGGCTGGCGGTACAGGGGGAAGAGCCGGCCGGAGGCCAGCGGTACGGGGGGCGGGCGAGACGGCAGGCAAGAGCCTGCCTTTTATTCGAACTCAGCAGAGGAAAACAAGGACCGGCATTCGTTGGAGAAGGTAAAGGCATTGCTGCCTTTGACGATCGGCTGCCACTGATGCCGATGTTCCTTGACCCGCATTTCCGTCAGGATGGCATTGGCCAGATATTTATTGCGCGGCTGGCCTAACTCCTGAACCATAAAGGGGATAGCGTTTTTAAATTTCTTCAGCATCTCCTTCGGATAGCCGTCGGACGCCTCCCGGGGGACCACTTCCCACTCTCCGTCAACCGTCGTAATCCGGGCCTTGAGCCGGTATTTGCCCCAGTCCAGCGTAACCACAATAAACCGGGGAAATTCCTGCACGCCGGTGCCGAAGTCCTTGCGGCCCATCTCGGTCCATTCGCCGTGCTCCACTTTGTAAATGATGATTGGTTCACCAGATAAATCACCAGAATCTTTTTTACCCGCCGCCGTCCCCTGCTTATCCGGCTTGGACGTAAGATATTGGGAAATCGCCTGTTTACATACAGCGGGAAAATTATCGCGGGTATTCTTTTCCTTGCCTTTTTCCGAATACGTTTTCCCCTCTACCACCACTTCATACCAGTCTTCCGGATGCCGCCGGGCCTCCTTTTCAAACCCTTCCTCGAAATAACCATTGTTCTCCAAAGCACTTAGGAACTGAAACAAATAAAACTTCTCCCCCGCCGAGTTAAAATGCCACTGGCCTTCCTGCGAATCGATGATGGCCTTGCAGGTCTTGCCCCGATACTCAAATTTGACCTCCAGCGCCCGGGCGTTATTCATCATCCCCCGCTTGATTTCGGTAATCCGCATGGCTGACACAGCCGTATCGCCCTGCGAGGGTTGTTTAGCCGTTCCCGACTTGATCCTTTGGACGAATGAATCGGATAAATCCAGAACCCCCGGCTGGGCTTCTTTAATAAACATCATCGCCACAATCGAGTCATCCATCTGGGAATCCAGCTTTTTCCTTTGCTGGTCGATCAGCGCCATAGCCTTGTGGTATTCCTCTTCGGGAATCGCCCCCTGGGAAAATTTGGCTTTGCAGGCAGCCTCCATATGCTTCAATTTTTCCAATTGCTCTTTGACGGATTCCATTTCATTCAGGTTCATAACTACCTTACCTTGCCCGGTTTAAGCGGCTGCTAACGGTTATGATACAAGTGCAAGCTGTGCGAATATCGAAATTTACGAATTTGAAACGTGCTACCTAATGATTTTAAAATAGGTTCGCTTGCCGGTCAATCTATTTCAGGTGAAATTTTGCCGGTTTTTGCCGCAAATTATTGTTTTATAAGATGATATGTTATTTTTGGCCGGTATTTACGGGCGGGGGCGTTTCTTCATCCAAAATGCCCCGCAGCAGGATATTGGCCAGAACCGGCCCCTGATCGGTCATCGTGACCCAGGTAATCTCATCGGGCAATTCCGCTTCCGGGACTGGGGCAGGCAGAACGCCGCCGGTTAAGCCCAGCCGGAAATATTTTTTATCCAGACGATGGGTCAGCGCATAAGCATGGGCGTGGCCGGCAAATACGGTGTAATTCCGATCCGCCACCATCTTCTCGAATTCCAGCCAGCCGGGGTGTTCGGACTCCCACAAAGGCTTATGGACAAAAATCATGGTCCAGCGATTTCCGGTATTCTTTTTCAGTACAGATCGAAAATAATCCAGTTGTTCGGGGCTGAAATTCGAGGATTCGTGGCCGCGCGGCGGGTCTTCGCTGTCTAAAAACAGAAACAGGACATCCTGATATACAAAATGATAATACGGACGGCCAAACCGCTGCTGCCATTTCCGCAGCATGGTTTCGTTGGTATCGTCATGATTACCAGGCAGATAGAAAAAGGGCATCTGCAGTTGATCGGCCATCCCCTCAAATTCGTCCCACATCCGGTCCAGGGCCGCTTCATCCTCCGTATAACCCTCGATCAAATCGCCGACACAAAGAACAAACTCCGGCTGCATCAGATTCAGTTTTCGTACCGCATCATCCATCACACCGGGCCGATGACCGCCGGCATGATCCCCGACGATAGCAAATTGAAAATTCCCGGGATCATTCTTAAAGTTAAGATGCGTCCAGGGATTCACTTCCTGGACCTCTATCGTACAGTTCGATTGCGGACCTCCGCACCCCCCCAACACCATAACCAGCAACAACTTAAAACACCGTAGAAAAGACTGTTTCATGCGCCAGGTTCTCCGAGTTTAGTCCTGTTTCCAGACAACATATACAAAAATGCCTGTAAAATAAGATTTTAACAAACGTTACCGATCCATTAAAGTCTTAAATTAGAACTACGCGAAAATCCGGCATTGCAGAGATTCGATATCTGAACTATACATTAGTTGTTTTAAACAGGAGATACCGCTCATGAACTTTACTAAACGCCCTTCGATTTGCATTCTGCTTATTCTTTCGGTTCTGGTTCTTCCCGTGGAGGGCTTTGACGGGCATATCGTACAGGAAGGGCCTTTGAAGCTGAGTATCGGGGAAGTGGGACCGGTACGGGAATATGAGCAGCCGCAGGAGGTGGCTGTGACAGTGCGAAATGGCGGAGATAATACCCTGGCGGTAAAACTGCGAATGGCGGGGCTGGTGGATGAATGGCAGGCGGTGGGTGAGTCGGCCCAATCCATTGAAGTTGCGCCGGGCCGGGAAGAAGTGGTGACCTTCCGGATCGCGGCGGGCCAAGGGGCTTATTCTGCGTTGTATCCGGTTCATATCTACGCAGATTTTTCGGATGCCGGCCGTTCGTTTTCAGCCCATGCGATACAAGTTTTTGAAAGCAATTTTACAAAACCGGTAAACTCCTCCACCAGCGGGGAAGAAATTCCTCTTACTGTGATACCGGAGTCAGCGGCTGTACGTCTGGATTTGATTAAAACGCAAAGGATTGGCTGGCAGTATTTTAATCAAGCGATGATCTATATGCCGGTGGGCTGGGAAGGAACGGCGGCCGAAAGTGGGGCAAGCTTTAGCCGATGCGTGATGAGCCGGGGGAGTACGAAAAAGGCGATCAACATGCACCCAACCTGGCGGGGCGGGCCGGGGACCATTTTTGCGGAATATCATTTGCGGCTGCCGGCCGCCCAGCCAATTCAACTGGTATTTGCCAACTCCATCCGGGATCATACCGCCCCGGAACCGCCCAGCGACGGAGTAACCTTCCGGGTGTGGGTGGGCGAGGAAAAAGTTTTCGAGCGGCATACGGACAGCAAAACCTGGGTGGAGGGTCAGGCGGATCTGAGCGGGTTCGCGGGGCAGGAGATTTTTTTGCGGCTGGAGAGCCATCCGGGACCCAAAAATGATACCACCTGCGATTCCTCGTTTTGGGCGGAGCCGATGGTGATTGCGGGACAACTGGCCGAACCAATAACGGAGCAGCAAAAGGAACTTTTGCGGCAGCGGGCCAGACAGATAGTAAACGGAGCCAAAACGAATGACACGGATGAATTTGTATTTGCGCTGGAGGATGGATATTCCGCAGCGGTGGTCCCGGGCAACAATGGGATCCTTGACGCGGCCATCGCCCTGGGAAAATCCGATCCATGCGTACTATTTGATGGGATGCAGGTTGCGATCCTGGGATTGAAGCTGGGCGGGTATCCCCCGCAAATCCAGATCGAAAATGTGGACACCGAATATGATCCGGCCACAAAAACGCTGCGGATTCGGCATGCGATGAAGCAGGGAACGGAACCGGTGGATTTGACGGTTATTATCTGGCCGGAGAGGTCTGGGCTGCGAATCCGGTGCGAATGCCCACAGCGGATTACGGATTTGGCCCTGGGCCGGGCCGATCAAAAGGCACCGCGGGTGTACTACGGGCATGGATACTGCATCGAGGATCCGGGGGCCTTTCAGGTCGGGTACGGCGGGCATACGCTTTCGACCAGCCATGTAGGATTTGATTTCGAAAACGGCATGTCCGTATTGACGGCATGTGACAATCCGCCGGACTATTTGGAAGTCCAGCCCGATGAAAAACTATATACCCTGCATACCCATATGAACGGCATGATAACTCTGGTCCCTGGCAACCAGGGCGCCTTTGACTGCGCGATCCGATACCGGGATATTGATCCGCGGCGGCCGGCGCCGGGATTTTCGAACAAGGCGGGCCGGTTTGTATTCGATATCTGGGGCGGACGATATGCTGATAATGCGGATTTGATGAAAAACATGATCGCGTATGGATTAACGGATTCGATGCTAACCCTGCATGACTGGCAGCGTTGGGGATATGATTACCGGCTTCCGGATGTGTACCCACCCACTCCGGTGCTGGGAACGATTGCAGATATGCGGAAGATCGGGGATATCTGCGAGAAAGAGGGGATTCCCTGGGGATTGCATGACAATTATATTGATTTTTATCCGGACGCGGAGGAGTACAGCTACGACCACATTAGTTTTACGGAAGCAGGCGAGCCGGTTAAGGCCTGGTATAACGAAGGACGCCAGGCCCAGAGTTACCGGTGGCGGCCGGACCATATTGCTCCCTTTGTGCAGAGGAATCTGCAACTCATCAAGAAAAATCTCAAACCCACTCATTATTTTATCGACGTGTTCACGTCGATCGACATGTTTGATTTTTATGACCGGACGGGTGCCTTTCACTCCATGCTGGAAACACGAAAATACTGGGGCGAAACCTTCCGCTGGATTCAGGATTACCTGGGCGGCGCGGTGACCACCTCTGAAGCCGGAGATGACCAGTTGGTGGGTTATCTGGATGGCGCGGATTGCCAGTTTCTCCGATTGACAACAGAGTCAGAACCCTTTTGTTACCACATACCCTGCCGCAGTTGGCAGCGGGTGCCCTGGTATGACGCGGTGCTGCACGACAAGTTCAGCCTGCACGGGGTCGGCTATTCCAATCGCTACCAGGGGGACAAATCGCGAATAGAACACGGCATCGAAAGCGATGATTATCTCAGCGCGGAAATTTTGACCGGGCATAGCCTGATGATCGACCGGGAGGTATTCGCTCCGGATCTTGCCGGACGGGGAGCGGTGCGAAAATACTGGCTGGCCCAGGATTTTATCCGGAGCATCGCTACCGATACCATTCAAAATGTCGAATTCCATGAAAACAATATGCACCGACAGATCATCACCTGGAACAACGGGGCGAAGGTGTATGTGAACCGGGGGGAATCGGATTGGGCGGTGGCTGGGAAGATACTGCCGGAATATGGGTTTTATGCCGTCAACGGGGAAATCCGGACGAGTATCGAAAAGATCCAGGGGCTGATTGTGGAGCAGTCAAGCGGGCCGGGCCGGTTTTACGTGAACGGCCGCGGATTCAATCCCGGCGGGGCACTGGCGATTCGGCCGACTGCGAAAGGTCTGGAATATCTGGGCGGTCGCAAATTCAAACTGCTGGTGGATTGGGAGGTGAGCCAGTCCCTGACCAAAGATGCGGCTATCTTCCTGCACTTTAAAAATAACCAGGCGGAACGCCGTGATACGATCGCCTTTCAGGGCGATCAGAATCCTCAGCCGGGCACCAGCGCCTGGCAGGGCACCATTCATACCGGCGCTGATCGCGTAATCGAAATACCGGAGAGTATGGGACCGGGCGAGTATGAAATTGTCATCGGTTTGTATGAGCCGGCTACCGGATACCGTTATTTGCTGGAGGGCGGCCAGGACAGCGACCGGGGCAACCGCCTGGGGAAAATCGTGGCGGAGGGACAGGATAGCCAGATCACCCAGGTGCGGCTGATCGCGTACCCACAGCCAACCGATACTTCGTCTCGATGGAATTTTCAACAAATCCCGGCGGATTTTGGACCGGCGGCCACCTGCGGGGCTTTTCGCTGTGAAATGCAGCCGGGAATCATAACGATTACCCCCCTGCCGGCGCTGGAGCCGTTTTCGATTACATTACAGATGGACCCACTTACCGGGAAAAGCCAGCGGAAAGTCAAATCCATAACCGCAATTGATTCCGGCCAGACAACCATTCGGCCGGTAGATTTTGCCGCCGACGGGCCGCTCTTGCAATTCCAGACGCAGAAAGGGGAATTTGCCTATCAGATTTTGATGATCCAGCAACCATAAAACTTGACTTTCCATGCGATTTGGGGTAGGATAGTCTTGTTCAAAAGGAGAAAAGGAAAAGATTTATGAAAACCATAGGCGTCTCTGCAGGTATTTCGCTGCTGGTTAGTTTGGCTGTTTTTTTCACGCCCTGTCCGGCCCAAGTCATTCAATCGCAACTGCCAACCGGCGTTTATGAGTCCCTGTTGAATCAGGTCCGCGCCAGCGAAGTTTCCGTACAATCACTTCTATTCCGGCAAGATCCCAACGAAGAAATTGTGGTTTCGGTTCAACTGGGACAGCAGCGGCAGGAGATGGTTCTTTATCCATTTTCGGTGCGCAGTCTGGGTTTTTCAGTATCTATTCAGGAACCCGGCGGTACCTTACGCCCGATACCAGTGGGACCCTCGTGCAGTTATCGCGGCTACCTGCGCGGCCTGGACAACAGCCGGATCAGTGCCATGATGCGTAACGGACGGCTCTGTGCCGATATTTATACCGGGCAGGAGCCGGAAAATAATTATTCCATCCAACCGGCTGACGGGCTGGCGGCGGAACTTAACGCCCACCTTGTCTATCGGCAAAATGATGTGGCGGAAGAACCCGGCGTTTGCGGCCTGGACACGGAACTCGACCCGGCGGCGGGGATCCAGATGGAGGCGGCGACTTCCAGCAACGACATGGATGTACGAATTTGCGAAATCGCCTGTGACACGGATTATGAATATTATGCCGCCAAGGGACAGGATCCGAACGCCGTGATCGCCGATATCGAAACGATCATGAATGGTGCCTCGTTCATTTACGAAATGGATACCCAGGTTGCCTTTGAGATCACCCACATCATCATCCGCACCGATGATGCATCCGATCCTTATACCTCGACGAATTCCAGTACGCTGCTGAACCAGTTAAAAACCCAATGGCAGACGAATCATGACGATATCCAGAGAGATATGGTGCATTTGTTTACCGGCAAAGACCTGGATGGGGCAACCATCGGCCGGGCTTTTGCGGACGAGGTTTGCTACTCCAGCCAGTACAGCCTGTCGCAAACGACTTTTTCGACGCAACTCGATAAACGCATCGCCGTGGCAGCGCATGAAATCGCCCATGTTTTCGGCGCGATCCACTGCGACGGGTATGAAAACTGGTGCCGGATTATGTGCCCTTCCCAGGGCGATTGTTCGGGTGGCTATCATTCCTTCGGCCCGTTTTCCATCGAGACGATCAATGCCGGAAAAACCCGTTCCTGCCTGTCGGACGGCACGATTTCCGTAACCAGCCTGGAACTGCCTTTTGGGGATGATTTTTCCTACGGTTCCGGCGGCGGTTCATATTATCTCGATTCGGCCCGCTGGATCGAAGCGGATAAGGCCATGCTAAGTTATGGACGGCTCGAAATTACCATGCGGAAAGGCTACGACGGCTATATTCAGATGGGAACCGCTCGAACCCGACCGATTCACATCGACCAGCCGGCGCTGATTTCGTATAAAGTCAGCCAGAACAATATCCTCAATAACTGGTATCTGAAGGTGGAGTATCTCGATACCACGCTGAAATGGAAGCTATTACATTCGATCCGTTCCAATGGTGTTTATTCGCCGACGTTTCATACCTATCAGCACCTGGTACCAGCCAACGGCTGGAGTCCTTTTTTCGCCCTGCGTTTTTCCGCGGATGGTTCCTATCAATCCAGCTCAGCCGTATCGTGGCGTATCGACGATGTCAGCATCGCTCCGTTTGCGCCGGATATTGATGAAGACGGTGACGTGGATTTAGGCGATTTCGCGGTGATGGCGGCGGCCTGGGATACGCAATCGGGAGAACCGCTCTGGAATCCCCAGGCTGATCTATCTACTCCGCCGGATGGCAATATCTCACTTGCCGACCTGATTATTCTGGCGCAATACTGGTTGTTCGTCAAATAATTTCCCCGCGATTGGTTCGGAACGACTACTTTTTCTGTTCGGCCAGCTTCCGCTGATCGAAAGCCCTCCAGATAAGTTTGGCAACCGACTGCGGTACCAGTTTGCCGGTATTGAAAACGATATCATAATATCTGGGGTCGTGAATATCCTTGTCCAGATAATCCCGGACAAACTGAATCTGTTTTTTATCCGCTTTCTGGACGGCTGAGTGGGCCTGTTTCAGGGAGATATTATGCTGGCCCGCATACCGCTGGCACCGAACCTCGAACGGGGCTGTAACCCGCACGCTCAGCCCCCGTTCCCGCGGCAGGAGCAGGCCTGCGGCCCGGCCGATGATAATCGCCTGCCCCAGCTTGCTGATTACCAGCAAGACCCGCGTCAGATGGCGGCAATAACTTAACTGATCGACATGACGGGAGGAATCCGTCGCAAAAAGAGACTCAATCCAGTCATCAATCCAGTTGGTAGTCCGTTCGTCCACGCATTCGACTACGCTTTTGTGAACATTCATATCTTCGGCCAGGTAATTCAAAATATCCTTGTCGTACATGTTCCATTTCATCAGGTCCGCTAATAGTTGCCCTATTTCCTCCCCCCCGCTGCCCAGTTCCCGGCTGATGGTAATATAGTCAATCTCGCGCCCGTCGCTCAAGCGGACCGGCTCACTTTCCCTAGCCAATTCCCACATCCGCATTTGACGTTCGACAATACCACTCACGGCAGGATTCTGATAAAATTTACCTGACATCTCATTTCTCCATTCTCATTCACGCCCGGAATCGAACGTTATCTACTTGATCGGCTATAATTTATTATACCATGAAAATTTAGGATGGTCAATCCCCTATCCGACCTGATTGGCAATACCCACAATTCCACCGGATCCGGCATATTATTGCCGCAATCGGTTTATTACCACCTGCCGCATTAAGGCCGCTGGGGCCGGCTGGCCGGTAAAAAGCTCAAACTGAATCGCCGCCTGGTTGACAAACATGCTGACCCCATCTACGGTTTTCGCCCCCGCCTGCCGGGCTTGCCGTAACAGCATGGTATCCATGGGATTATAAACCGTATCGAATACCAGCATGTCCTTTCGCAGCAATCCGGCAGGCAGCGGCATACCGGCAACATCCGGCAGCATACCGATACTGGTGCAGTTGACCACCAACCGGGCATCCAGGCGGTTCAGGTCCTGCAAAGCAGACCACCGGCAGCCGAATTCACCTGCCAGTTGCCGGGCCTTTTCTACCGTGCGATTGATAATCGTCACCTGAGCGCCGGTATCGGTCAAACCCGCCACCATCGCCCGCGCGACCCCGCCCGCCCCGATCACCGCGGCAGGCATTCCGCAAAAATCAGGCCTTTCCAATCCCAGCACCTCCGATAACGCCTGCATCGCCCCGGCATAATCGGTATTATAGCCCTTCCACAGCCCATTTTTATTCAGAATCAGCGTATTGACCGCTCCGATCTTCTCCGCTAACGGTTCGAGAAAACCGCCCTGTTTTTTCGCAAACGCCAGGGCATGGTGTTTGTGCGGGATGGTGACGCTCAAGCCGTGAAAATCCAGCCAACTTCGATCGGTTATTCCCTCGATAAAACGGTCAAACTCATCCGGGGTGTCTTCTACCCGCAGCGGCAGGTAAATGCCATTATACCCCGTTTCCGCAAAGGCCGCGTTATGGATAGCCGGACTCATCGAATGGGCCACGGGGCAGCCGATGACGCCGTAAAGGCGGGTGGCGGCGCTGACGGCGGGCCAGCGGAAGGTGTCCAGCATCTGGCGGGCCGTAATCTGCCCGGGGGCGGACTCGGCACCGGAGGTGAGGCTGGCGAAGGTGAGGAAGCCGCCCAGCTTTTTGGCGAGCAGTCGGCCGAGCTGGCCGGCCTCGCCCATAGTCAGGATGATGGAGCCGGGATTCTCGTGCAGTAAATCCAGGGCGGCGAAATTGTCGGTGATGCGGTTGGCCATGTACACCAGCTTGCCGATGTCGGGATTTTGCCGCTGGATGCGCCGCCAGCGGCCAGCGAGGTCGGCAGGTTTTTCGCGGAAATCGTGGCTGCTGACGATGAGTTTGGTGTTGGTATCGGTGAGTATGTTCTCGCGATGGATTTGGTTTTGTTCCAGGGCGATCAGTTCGATATCGACATAGTCAGCCCCGGCGCGGGCGGCGGTAGTAAGGATTGCCTCGCGGGATGGCTCGTCGGCGGGGTATTGGCCCCCTTCCCAGGCTGGGCGGCAGGTGGCGATGATGGGCAGGTTGGATTTTTCCGCTTCGGTGACAAGCTGGCGAATGGTTTCGGGAGTTGGGGTAGCGAGAAAATCGAGGCGCAGTTCCAGCAGTTCGGCACCAGCGGTGCGGACCTGCTCGATTGCCTTTGATACTTCCTGTTGGTCTTTTGCACAAATGGGAACCGCCAAATAGGTCATTTTTATTCCTTAAAAGAGCCGTTTGCTGTCGAGCAGGAATGTTACGGGGCCGTCGTTGGTGCTTGTTACGTGCATGTGAGCGGCGAAGGTGCCAGTTTCCACCTTTATACCCTGCTGGCGGATTAAATCAATGGTTTGTTCATACAACCGGCGGGCCAGCTCGGGCGGGGCGGACTGGTCGAAGCCGGGGCGGCGGCCCTTGCGGCAATCGCCATGCAGAGTGAACTGGCTGATCAGCAGTATCGCCCCACTGACATCCTGGACACTCAGGTTCATCTTTCCTTCCAGATCGGCGAAAATACGCAGGTTGATGATTTTTTCAGCCATGAAGACGACATCATCGAGGGTGTCCTCTTTGCCGATGCTCAAATACACCACCAGCCCCCCTTCAATCACGCCGACAGTCCGACCGTCCACTTCCACTTTGGCATTTGATACTCTTTGGATTACGGCTCGCATAGGATTTCCATATTCGTGATTATATCAAACGAATCACTACCCCTCATTATATACACTATATAAAGGAATTCCTTTTTCTAAATCAACAATTTCTATGCTATTACATTCAAAAGAACAACCTGCACCATAGCTCGATGCAAAATGTACGTTAAAAACATGTGTTTTTCTTTCTTCATCCTTTTTTTCAGAAATATTCAAACTAAAGATTACATTTTGATTATTGAAATCCCAGAGTTCCAGATTCTTTATATTGGCAAACCGGAAAGTAACCACGGTATGACATTGAAAAACAAATTCTTTTCCACCATTTTCCTGGTCCGGTCCCATTTGGAAAACATGTACTTTTATCAAAGCCGCGGGGCCTGCCCCTTTATCTTCTCCGCTTCGATTTAAGGAAATAGTAATAATTTCCGCATCATGGAAAGAGGGCCAATGTCCAAATATTTCGACCAGCTTCTCGTAACCAACTATTTTTTTATAAATTTCAGTTTCTATTTATATATTTCCGTTAAACACTTCTTTCCTTTCCGCCTTGGCAGGAGATATAATATTTTTGCCCGCGAAGGCGCCAAGGCGATGAGAAAGGACGGTGGGTTAAGAACCCACCCTACCAAGAGCACGGCCAGAATGGCCGTGGCACAATTACGATACCCGGATATGCAACCCAGTTAAACACCTTACTATGCCGTTTCAACGGCGGTGAGTGCTTCTTTCATGGTGAATTTACCTTCGTATAAAGCCCGGCCGACAATGATGCCGCGGAGGGGGAGTTGGGCCAGATTTTCGATATCGGTCAGGCAGCCGACCCCGCCGGAAGCGATGACGGGGACGGAACAGCTCTGGGCAAGCTGGCGGGTCATCTCAATATTCGGGCCTTTGAGCATCCCGTCACAGGCGATATCGGTATAGACGATGGCCGCCAGCGGCCATTTGTTGACCAATGCCGCCATTTCCAATACGGTGGCTTTTCCGCTCTGAGTCCAGCCGCGAGTCGCGATCCGGCCATCCCGGGCATCCAGCCCCAAAACCATCCGATGGGCAAAATCGTGTTTTTTCGCCAGATGCTCAAACCACTGAATATCCTCTAACGCCCGGGTTCCCACCACCACCTGCTTTACCCCGTTTTCCAGCAGTTCCGCAATTACCGATTCCTCGCGGATACCGCCGCCAACCTGGACTTTCAAATGGGTCGCAGAGACGATCTTTTTGATCACCGCCAGATTCTGCATCGAGCCATGCAGGGCGCCATCGAGATCCACCACATGGAGCCATTCGGCTCCATCGGCTTCAAAATCCTGGGCCTGAGCGAGGGGATTATCCCGGTAATCAATCTGCCGATCGTAATCTCCTTGCAAAAGCCGCACACATTTGCCGGCCCGTAAATCTATCGCGGGAAAGATATCCATACTAAACCTTATAAATACATCCAAATTACCCCCGCTCTTACGGGCGGGGTTTTAAAAATAAACCGCGTCGGCAAGCAAGTTGCCGACCCTACCATTCTGGTGGGTTAAGAACCCACCCTACCAAGAACCATTTTACTTGGCATGGTTGTTCCGGTACGTGACGACACCGGAAGGCTCCACCCATTTTTTCCCTTCGGATTTTTCGATGATATCCAGAATTTCGTCCGCATCATCGGTCAACATATAGAGATCCATGTCCTCTTTGCGGATACAACCTTCCCGGAGCATCGAATTTTTAATCCAGTCCAGCAGGCCCTGCCAGAAACGGACCCCCACCAGAATAACGGGGAACCGCGACATTTTCAGGGTCTGGATCAGGGTCAGGGCCTCAAAAAACTCATCCATCGTGCCGAATCCGCCTGGAAAAATGACAAAGGCATGAGCATATTTGGTAAACATCATTTTACGGGCGAAAAAATAACGGAAATCCAGCGAAAGATTTTGAAACTTATTGGCAACCTGTTCTTCCGGGATCTGGATATTCAGCCCGACGCTGCGTCCGCCCTGCTGGTAGGCCCCTTTATTGGCGGCTTCCATAATGCCGGGACCGCCGCCGGTGATAATGGCGTATCCTGCCTTAACTAATTGTGCCGCAGTATGTTCAGCCAGAATGTAATATGGGCTATCCGCTTTCGTTCGGGCAGAGCCAAAGATGGAAACCGCTGGTCCCAGCTTGCTCAGTTCATCGAAGCCTTCCACAAATTCCGCCATAATCCGGAAGACCCGCCAGGTTTCCTGGGCAAAACTTTCATAGTTTGTCATCACCGTCTCCGCATCTCTAAGTATTTCAAACGCAAAAATTTATGTAATTTATTATGATAACCGATCTTTACTGCCAAGTAAAGAATCCATTTATATATCATCGTTCAGAATTGCGCAAAAGTTTATGTTATCTTGTGGCCCCCTCATCCCCTCTTATCCCCTCTCAAAGCAGTTGTTTTGCCTGTTTAAGGAGATCATCCAACTTTGTCTCAACCACATTCCAAACGGTATCGGGATCCAGGCTGTCATACCCATGAACCAGAACATGCCGAAAACCAATAATATTGCGATGTTGAGCTATTTTCTTTGCAGACTCCGGGTTGGAATTATGGAGCTGAAGCATTGCCTCCCCAATAATTTGCAATTCCCTCTCCAGGGCAGACCGGAACATTCTATCCTTTTTATAGTCCTCAACGGTTTTCCCTTTGGTAAAATCCAGGATAAATTCGCAACAGTCCACAATATCGTAAAGATACTTTTGGGGGTTACGAAGCGGCATAGATCGTTCTCCTGGTGTCATTGACCGAATCAATAAAATAAGGATTCCTAAGCCCTCCCGGTTCAACCAGATCAACCGGGCGCTGAAAAAGGCTCTTTAACTCCTCCAGCAAGGCAAAATAATTATCAAAACGGTTCGTCCCCACCGAACTATCGAATTCGACCAATAAATCGATATCACTGGTGCGTTCATCAAAGTCACCGGTTGCCGCAGAGCCGAACACATCCAGTGTATTGACATGATACTTTCGGCATATATCGATCAGTTTTTGTTTATTTTGCTCTATGATATGCGTCATACCTTTTCCTGTTTTTATTCTTTCCATCCATAAACATCAGCCTGCCATGAAGTAACAAATATCAACTTTATTTTAACCTCGTATTCGCCAGGGGGCAAAAGGAAATCCCATAAGAAGGGATTCTATTTTCCACCGCGTTTTTCAGGTAAAATTGACGCCAGCGTCAAACGCTCGTTGTCCCCTGGTTATTGGGGAGCCAGAACCGTTTTTGGAAGCCAATAACGACTTTTGGCGGTTCCGTCCAATTTGTGACTTTTTCAGTAAACCCCATGTACTGCTTATAGGGGAAAAGAGCAAAGGATTACTGAAAATCCAGGACCAACCGAAAACCGTAGCTGACGCCCCGGTTGGACGGAATATAGTTGATGCGGTACGCCACGCGGCAGACGACGGCCGTGCTGTTCCAACTGCCGCCGCGCAGAACACAATTCGTTCCACTAGCAGGGCCGGTGGGATTGGTCTGCGGGGTGGAACCATACCCATCATACCAGTCATTGCACCACTCAAAGACATTGCCTGCCATATCAAATAGACCGTATGGATTGCGGCCATCGGCTGTTTGATAGCTGGCGACGCTGCCTGCCCAATGATAATTTGACTTGTATTTGATCCCACCATCAAAAAAACCCACCGGCGCGGTAGCAGGATAATCTTCATCGTTCCAGAGGAAGTGAAATTGATCCTTGACCGAGCTGACATCATAATCATAGGAAGAACTGCTGTAAAAATCGGCCTGCGTTTGAGAAATGGTATCCCCCCACGGGAAACGTTTGCCGGTCAAGCCGCCGCGTGATGCATATTCCCATTCCGCTTCCGTTGCCAGGCGATAGCCCATTTGACTGAAATCACAACTCCACGTGTTTGGATCATAACACAACGGGCGATCTTCCTGCTGGCTCCGCCAGTTGCAATAGGCCGCCGCCCCGTACCAACTGACCATTACCATCGGATCCTCCGCCATATCGCGGCCCCCCTTGGTACGCACCGTAAAGACCCCGCTCTCGTAGGCAATCTGGCTGAGGGTATTAAATGCTGACGTATCACAATACGGAAAACTGGTCCCGGTTTCCGCCTGATACACCACGCCGCCGGTCACGGCAATCAAGCCTTGGGCGAGGGCTGAATTCAGATACGTACAGTACTGCCCATTGGTGATCTCATATTTACCCATCGCGAAGGCATCCAACGTTACCGCACGAACCGGCAGTTCGTCCGGATTCCCTTCCGCAAACGAATCCCCCATTGAAAATGTCCCTGCGGGGATGTGAACCATATCCGCGGGTAAATTCTCATTGGGATCGCCGCTGGCCGGCAGGATGTTATAACCGATCAATTTTTGCCCTGCCACCTTTCCTACTAGAATATTGATGTTGCCATCGCTGCCATCCACTTTGAGCTTCAGCCGGGGGCCCCGGGTGTTCCCTTTTAATGAAAGGGTACAGGCATCGGTCTTGGCATTGTATTTCCCGCTCACGGAAAACCCGTAGCTTTCCCCATTGGATAGCGTCATATCTGCCGTCCCCCCTATTTTCTTACCGTTGGCAGCACAACTCAGGCTCAGCAGGGACGCTCCGTCCATATCCTCCGGCAACGATTTCTCAAAGATTTCGGTTGCTTTTTGCGTATGTCCCAGAGCCGATACGCGCACCTGGGCAGTTCCCATGAGCGTTTGGCTATTCGGATCGACCTGCGCTTTCACTTTCTCGGAAAAAATATAATTTTTCAATTTGCCTTCGTATAAAGCCGTTCCTTTCCCATTCAGAGTCATCTTGACCCAGGTAACGCCCTTCTTTACCGTTACGGTTCCCTTTACCTCCACTGGAAAATCAAGATCAACACCCCCCATCGACGTGCTGGCATTTCCGGTACCCGTTAATTTCCCACGCCCATCCTGGGTAATTACATAATCGAGCTCGATTCCTCCCGTAGCAATAGCATCCGAATACGATCCGCTGATATCCCATATGGAGAGCGACTCCGTCAAGTCATAGGTTAAATCGCCAATGCCGTTCTGCCATTCCGCCATAGCCGGCGAAGCAAAACTCATCAAAAAACAAAAGGATACCATACTCGCCAAAAATGACACCCGCCATCGTCCTAAAAATGAAATTTTCTGTTCCATGGAAAAATTACTCCGAATGCATGAATTTTGTTTGACTGCTTCCCTTTTGGTCTTCGTTTTCAAAGTACCCTTACCCTAAATAAAAAATATTTACTTTTATTATATAGGTAACTCCCCTTTGGCTTAAAGTTTTACATATCCGCTTTTCTCCGAATATTGTGTCGATTTCAATACTTACTGAAGTTTTGCAAAATGAAGGTTAGGCATACTATGCAAAACCTTAGTACCTACTAACGATACAATATGTAGCACATCAAGACAAGCACAAAAAAGTCCCTACGGCCACGAAAAGTCATAAACCTTGCTTTTTAGGCAACTTATGGGGATCCTTATGCGTTTCTTCTTGAAATGCTTCCAAGCCGTTGATACCCAAACCGGCCTACAACCAATCGTCCTGATTGGAGGAGAGGTCGTTTTAAAGGGGATTTCGGCTCGGTTGCAGGGAACACCGGTTTCCCCCCGCGGCAGACCGCCGGGCAAAAGGAAATTCATAGCCGCCAAGAGGCAGAAGCGGTCGGTTTAATGGTATTTTCCATACCGCCAGCCGGGTTAAAACAAGGGGGTTGCTTTTACGTTGTTTTTTGTTACTCTTGATCCGGCTTGAAATTAGCGTTTTTGAAGGATAGCATGAGCATAGATCGGATAGGGCAAGGTTATGACCTGCACCGGCTGGGTCCGGGCGGCAGGCTGGTTTTGGCCGGAGTGCAAATCCCGTCGGATAAAGGACTTATAGGCCATAGCGATGCGGATGTGGTGTTCCATGCCGTTATTGACGCCCTGTTGGGAGCTGTCGGCCTGCCGGATATTGGTGAGCAGTTTCCCGATACCGAACCGGCTTATCAAGGGATCGACAGCGGGCAATTGCTGCGGCAGAGCCTGGCTCTGGTCCATCAGCAGGGCTATGCACCGGTTAATATCGATGCGACGATTCTGGCGGAGCGGCCGAAACTGAAGGATTATAAACTGAAAATGCGTGAAAATCTGGCAAAACTCTTGAATCTGGATGTGAACGCGGTGAATATAAAGGCCAAGACCAATGAAGGGCTTGGAGAAATCGGAACCGGCCAGGCCATTGCATGCCAGGCTGTGGCAGCCTTGCGTAAAAACAAATAAAAAGGTGGTTGAAATATGGCTTTACGGCTATACAACACATTAACTAATCAAAAGGAACTTTTTGAGCCGATCGAACCAGGTAAGGTGGGTATCTATGTCTGCGGACCGACGGTGTACAAAGACAGCCATATCGGCCACGCAGTAGGTCCGGTCATTTTCGATGCCCTGAAAAAATACCTGGTTTACAAAGGCTACCATGTCAAGCTGGTGGTCAATATTACGGACGTGGACGACAAAATTATCCTCGAATCGCAACGGCTGGGTATCAGCATGAATGAGCTGGCCCAGCAGGTAAGCAAGGGATATTTTGAGGCCCTGGACAAACTGGGTGTGGACAGTATCGATATCTTTCCCCGTGCTACCGAACATATCAGCCATATTATCGAATTGATCCAGCGGCTGGGCGAGAACGGGGCGGCGTATGAAGTAAATGGCGATGTGTATTTTGACATCAGCCGCTGCCCCAACTACGGCTGCCTGTCCAACCGGAAAAGCGAGGATCAGGCGGAAGGAACCCGGCAACTGGCCGGGAGCGGCAAGCGCAATTCCGGCGATTTTGCCTTGTGGAAGGCAGCCGGCGACTCGGAAGTCGGATGGGACTCTCCCTGGGGGCGCGGGCGGCCCGGCTGGCATATCGAATGTTCGGCCATGAGCATGCATTATCTGGGGGAGACGTTTGACATTCACGGGGGCGGCATGGACCTGGTCTTCCCGCACCATGAAAACGAAGTGGCCCAGTCGGTCACCGCTACCGGCAAGCCGTTCGCCAAATACTGGCTGCATAACGGCCTGACGCGGGTGCGGACCAAGGCGGCCGGCGGCGAATGGAAAAACGAGAAGATGAGCAAGTCGCTGGGGAATATCAAGCCGATCAAGGAACTGCTGGAAGAATACCCGCCCCAGGCGATTCGCTTTTTCCTCTTGAGCACACACTATCGCCGCCCGATTGATTTTTCGGACGATGCCATCCAGTCGGTGCTGAAAGGCATGACGAATATTTACCGGCTGCTGGAGCGGGTTGCCCGTTTGAGCCAGGAAGAGGTGTACTGCACCAAGTGTTCGGTGGCGGCGATGGAGGAACTGGCCCGCAGTGACGAGGACAAAGCCTTCAAGGATGAGATCAACGGGGCCCAGTTGCACTATCTGGAAACGCTGGACGATGATTTTAACACGGCCGGGGCCATCGCGGTTCTCTATGAATTATGCAATTCCATCAATCGGTATATCGATCAGCAGCGGCTGGAAACCCACGCCAACAAAGAGTGTCTGACTTTGGCCCTGGAAGGCGCCCGTATGATAACTCAGTTGGGGCAGATTCTGGGTTTGCTCCATGAGCCGATTGAAAAATCCGTTGCGAGTGGAGATATTTTGTCCGGTCAGTTAATGGAACTGTTCATCGAAATGCGGGCGGGAGCGAGGAAAGACAAAAATTTTGCCCTGGCCGATATGATTCGCAGCCGGCTCAAACAGATCCACATCGTCCTGGAAGACCGGCCCGACGGCAGCACGGACTGGCATAAAGAATAATCCCAAGAATGGTCATGGATGATGAAAGTAATAGGAGTTGATCCGGGCTTGCAGGTAAGTGGATACGCGGTTATCGAGCAGATTCGCCACGACGTGAAAATTCTGGATGCCGGTGTGATCCGGGCCGACACCCAGCTGCCGCTGGAAAAACGGCTACGGCAAATCCATCAGGATATCCGGTCGATTTTGCAGGAGAATCAACCCGAACTTATGGCTGTGGAAGAATTATACGCCCATTATAAACATCCGCGTACCGCGATTCTGATGGGACATGCGCGCGGGATGTTCCTGCTGGCCGCCGCCGAGCAGGGGATCGAGGTGCTGGATTATGCCGCCACGCGGGTGAAAAAATCGATTACCGGCCAGGGCCGGGCCAGCAAGGAACAAATCCAGCGAGCGGTGACTTCGCAGCTCCACCTGGCGCGGATCCCCAGGCCGGCTGACCTGGCCGACGCCCTGGCCATAGCCATGTGCTGCCTAAATGAAAAAAATCGGGAGGTCGCTGCTTTATGATCGGTCGAATCACAGGCACTCTGGTTGAACTGGACACCGGCCATAACACCGTGCTGCTGGAAGTAGGCGGGCTGGCCTATGAACTCATGGTGCCCGGTTACACCGTCAGCAATCTGTCGGAGAAAATCAATCGCAATATCACGCTCTATTGCCTGGAATATTATGAAGGCAGCAGTGTCGGAGGCAATCTGATCCCCCGCATCATCGGCTTTCCGCAAAAGGATGACAAAATTTTCTTTCAGCGATTCATTACCGTCAAAGGGATCGGGATTCGCAAAGCCCTGAAAGCCCTGGCCAAGCCCCTGGCGGATATCGCCTATTGCATCGAAAACGGCGATACCAAAATGTTGACGACACTGCCGGAGATCGGCAAGCGTACAGCAGAACAGGTGGTGGCGGAGTTAAAAGGGAAAATGGGTGATTTCGCCCTGGCCGCCTCGGCGACCGCTGGCGCCGCGAAAAAGCCGCTGACCGCCATTGAGCAGGAAGCCCTGGAAATCCTGCTGCAACTGGGCGAACGGCGCAGCGATGCAGAGGAGTTCATCGGACGAATTGTCAAATCCGATGAAACCATCAAGACCACGGACGCCCTGGTCCAGGCCGTGTATCGCCTGAAAGCCGGAGGCCGATAAGGAACGATATGGCACGCGAACGAATCATTGATGCCACGGAAAAGGATTTCGAAGAAAATCGATACGATCTGACTCTGCGGCCACAAAGCATCGAGGATTGTATCGGCCAGGAAAAGCTTTTGGAGAAAATCCAAATCGCGCTGCAGGCCGCCAAACAGCGAGGCGAACCCACCGAACACATTCTGCTGCACGGCCCGCCCGGCCTGGGCAAGACCACGATCGCCCACGTCATCGCCAACGAAATGGGCAGCCATCTCAAAGCGACCAGCGGCCCGGCCCTGATCCGACCGGGCGACCTGATGGGAATCCTGACCAATTTACAACGCGGCGATGTCCTGTTTATCGACGAAATTCACCGGCTGCCGGCCGTGGTGGAAGAATTCATTTACCCGGCCATGGAAGACTTCAAGGTTGATTTCACCGTCGATAGCGGCATGCACGCCAAGACGATCAATATCCCGCTCCAGCCGTTCACCCTGATTGGGGCCACCACCCGTGCCGGTTTGATCACCGCACCGCTGCGGGCCCGGTTCGGTATCCAGCATCATCTGGAATTCTGGTCGCAGGAGCATTTGAAACAGTGCTTGCAGCGTGCCGCCCGGCTGCTGGATATCCGATGCGAAGAAGAAACCTACGACCTGATCAGCCGCTGCAGCCGGGGCACTCCTCGAATTGCCAACCGGCTGCTCCGCCGGGTCCGCGATTACGCCCAGGTACATCAATATAAGATACTAACCATGGAAGCTGCACAAGCTGCCCTGCGGATTGAAGAAATTGACGAATTGGGTCTGGATCAGTTGGACCGGGCGTTTCTGAAAAGCCTGATCACCACCTACCACGGCGGCCCGGCCGGCATTGAGGCGCTGGCCGCCACCCTGGGCGAGGAGCGGGACACCCTGGAAGATGTCGTCGAGCCGTATTTGCTGCAGATCGGTTTTGTTACCCGCACCCGCCAGGGCCGGGTAGCTGCCGACGCCGCGTATCATCACCTGAAAATGAAAGCCAATCCCCACAAAGCCAAAATCACGCCAACAGACAGCGAAGAGACCCTGTTTTAATACATTGAAATTTTACTCCACCAATATCAATCCGTAATAGTTCGGGCACTGCCGCCGGGTTCGAATCACTTCGATGGGCAGGCCGGCTTTCCGGACGGTGGAGAAGACATCAATCCCGCACGCCTCCATGGAAGGCCGGGCCTGATCCGGGTGGCGGCACTCTTTGGTTTGCAGTTCACACGTCCGGCAGAAATGGCAAGGCCCCCCTCCCAGCCCAAAGGCTTTCCAGGCCCCACGCAGGAAGATGGTCCGCTCCAGATCGGCAATAGCGGCTTTCACACTGGTTTTCGCATCGAAATGAATCAAAATCGCCCGGCGATACGAATCCAAAACCATACGCATCTGGTCAGGGGTTGGCGTAAACGGCGGGCAGACCAGGCACTGGCCGTAGCCTCCACAACCAAACTGGCATTTCAGCCGAACCCAGGGAGCCGTTACCACCTCGGCAGGAGAAACCATCCGAACGGCTTTGACTCCGGACACCTGTCTGCCAAGGTCACAACATTCCTTGTCGGAAATTTCCGATTGTTTTGTTTTTTTTCGTATGTTTCGATTCATCGTTTTATTCCCAAGAATATAATCTTACCATCCCTTGCTGGGGCCATTCAATATCACGCGTATAGGTAAATCCTAATTTCTCTGCTACTCTCATGGAGGCCAAATTTAAAGGATGAATAGCCGCTACCATTTCAGATATTTTTAGATCCTTATAACCGTGATCCATCAGGCATTTTGCCGCTTCCGTGGCATAGCCATTATTCCAGTAATGGCGGTTAATTTTATACGAAATCTCCACAGGATGCCCCTCCACATATTTAAGATGATGTAAGGTGCATTCACCTATCATATTTCCACTTTCTTTAAGGACTACCGCTCTTGTGCCAAGAGGG
Source organism: uncultured Pirellulales bacterium (assembly GCA_964580995.1). Taxonomy (GTDB): domain Bacteria; phylum Planctomycetota; class Phycisphaerae; order Sedimentisphaerales; family SM23-30; genus JAKJEP01. Next base: position 92,771 of record CAZOMV010000001.1, on the reverse strand, counting down.
AGCATATCCTGCATAATCTTCTTTTGTTTTTCCTCTAGAAAGGTTTTTATCTGTGTATATGTCAAAACGCCGGAATTTTCGAATCGCATTACTTCCGGATCATTCAAATAAGAAAAAAGGTCTTTCGCATCGTTCCTATTCATGGGGCGTAAAATAAGTCGTTTGGTTTCAAAGATAGTATGTAGATCCATATTAAAGAACCTTTCCACAGCAAGGTATTATTGTAATACGAATCCTTCATGGTGAAAGAAGAAATTATGAATTACCGGAAGAAATTACGAGTTACGAGTTATGAATTACAAGAGTCCGTTATTGGATCTCATTATCCTGATTCTTCTCCTTCCAGTTGCCAGCATCGTTCCAAAAGCAAGTAGGGAAAGGGTAGCGGGTTCGGGGATGGTCACCATCATGATATCGTATCTATTATTTTGATGTTGCTCCCAAACAATATTGTTATCACTAAAATTTAAACTCATCATATCTCCAGAGGCTATCAGCTCTGTATAGCCGGTTGCAAGATCTTGAAAGAATAAACTGGAAGAATCGTTATCAATCCAGGCTATTTTTCCATTATCAACGCGACACGCTGTAATCTTATCCAAATTTATATTTTCCATAAAAATATGTATTTCTTGGCCATCATAAATTTTGATAGAGGTAGTGTCGTCAAACATATTATTTTCGGCCCATGCTATATAGGAACCAGAAATGTCAATGACCGACATGTTTAAATGCATGCTGGGAATAGGTGATTCTGTAAGTTGCCATGTTCCTGAGTCATCATTGACTTGGATAGTAGATCCTTCTCCCCAGGCACAAGTTCGTCCATCAATTTTCAGAAATCCTTCCCCTAATACTTCCGTGGTATCGGAAGCGACATCGTATTTGTAAAGTATTCTTTTTGAAAATCCGCTGGGCTGGGGAACTCTTTTTGTCCATGTGATGATCCCATCGCCTACCCTTACATGAAAGTCCTCATAATTATCATTGGTTAATTGCTTTACCTGCTGGCCATCGAACATTAATACTTCATAATCCGTTTGCGCTGAAGTGCCTTTTCCTTGCCAGGCAACAAGATCCCCGCAAACATCTGGCGGAGAATGGTGCAAACTGTCAACCAACAATGGGCTTGTGGTTCCATTGTAATAGTGATATGGATTAGAAGACCACGAACTGCCACTATTAAAAGCAACATGATCGCCACTTATGCCGCCCAAATAACTAAAAAAGCTGCTGATGCATTGACTGGAATTTCCATTATAGAAATAAATACCCGAATTCGTTTCCCAGGCGACCATATTTCCGTCTGACTTTGGATTCCGATTGTAGGAAGACAAATCTTGTGTAAGGTTGATGATCTCATAAGAATAACACAAATCAGCGGATAACAAACTGAATAGCAAGCATATCTTTACTATTGGATATTTCATATTTAGTTTCTCCTCTACGTTATCGACCTATAAGAATTTATGCAAAAATCAAAATAAGATAAGCAGACCAGACAACTTCGGACTTGTAAAAAACAGATCATTATTCATGTGATTTTCATTTTTCCTTCCTTCTGCCCACTGGGCAAATAAGAAACCCGGCGCAGAAAGACATCCTGTCTCTCTCACCGGGTTCTGTTGTTAAGCGAAAATCCTCTCTGTGGTTACTACCCGCCACAGACTAAAAATAGAATACCAAAAACCGATCCAATCGTCAATCAGTAAATTCAATTTTTTTGCCTGTTTTTTTCTCGCTGTTTGGCACCGTTACCGGCCTGGCGAGGCAGAAGGGGCCAAAAAATTATCTTGACATCCTTTTCCGTTTCGGATACAGTAACCGGATAAAGGGAATTACTGAGAAATGAAACCCGGTGAGAGAGCGAGAGGGTCTTGTTCTGCGCCGGGTTTTTTATCAGCCAAAGGAGACATGAAAATGAATCGGATTCTGTTCGCAGTCGTTCTTACGATCGGTATCGGCGGTCTGTCACATCCAGCCGGCGCAATAACGATCACCTTCGATCCTCCTTCGCTACCGGGCGGATCGAAAAGCATCAATTCGTGGACGGAGAAGGGTTTCATATTCTGAAAGCCGACATTCCCCGACTATGTCAAGATCTTCCATACTGACCCGCAGGTATCCACCGCTCGGCCGAACAATGGTACCGCCCATGTCAGTAATGTCGCCACTTTTACTACGACCGATGGTTCCCCTTTCCGATTGGAGCAGGTGGATCTGTCGGAATACAGTACGGTTTTTGCCGGAGATATCTTACAGATAAGATTCGATGGGACCAAAACCGATGGCAAACTGGTCCGGGCCACTTTTCTGCTGGATGGAATCATTGACGGAGCCGGCCCCATCAATGATTTTCAAACGTTTTATTTTGACAGCAGTTTTACCGATCTGGCAACCGTTTCTCTTTATTCCCGTTTTCAGGGAGAACCGACCTATATCGGCTGGAATCAGGGTGCCATGGACAAACTGGTCGTTTCCATCGTTCCGGAACCGGGCAGCATGGGACTTCTGATCTTCTCTTTGGCATTTACTCGCATTCGAGTATTTCGAAATTCTACCGGAATGCAGAAAACCAGGTAATCAGGTGTCAAACCGGTAAATGTGATCCATAAGTGAAAGTCTCTTGGCTTCGCAGCGGTTCTGCGAACAGCGGGAGCGTCGAAGAGGAAAATGTCCGCATCGATCTGCCGTGCGGCTAGCACCGCGGCGTGAGAAAGAGGCTCTCGCCCCCAGGCAAGGCCTGCCTTTTTGCCTGTCTCTAATCTGTGATAAATGAAATAGTTATCCGTTATGGATTACTCACCGTCTTTTTTTCAATCATCAGGGCGGATACATAACTACCCAGGAAAGTCAGGGCGGTACCAATGACAATCAGCCAGCTCCAGGCCAGTTCCAGTTGGTTATTATTGATCAGGATCAACAGCGGAATGGTTACGGCGGTGCTGAAGAGCATGGTAAAAATATTGATCCGATTGACCTTCTTTTTGGTCAGTAAACCCAGAAGGAACACGCCCAGCATCGGGCCGCCGGTGATGGAGAGGATTTGAAAGGCAAACCAGAGGATATTTTGCACGGGGGTACACAAAAAAGCGATGCCGGCCAGCAGCACCCCGAAACATACCACGCTGAGCCGGGAGATGAGCAGATAATGTTTTTCGCCGGCGTTTTTCCGGATGAGCGGCCGGTAAATGTCGCTGACGAAAGAGGAGGTCAGGGAGCTTAAGGGGGAATCGATGCTGGCCATGATAATGGCACCCAGGATCAGGCCCTTTAAACCGGAGGGAAGATAATGGGTGGCAAAAAACGGCAGGATTTCCTTTTCTTCCGACGGCAGCGGCAGGGCGGGATTCTGCTGAAAATAGACAAACAGCAGGGTCCCGACCAGGAGATACATCCAGTACACCGGTAGGACGGTCAAGATGGTGGAAAGAATCGTCCGCTGGCTGATTTTCCGCGTTTCCACCGTCAGCAGCCGCTGGACCATTTCCTGATCGGTGCCGAAGGCTGTCAGACCCACAAAAAAGCCGTTGGCGGTGCCGGCCCAGAAGGTGGTGGGATTGTTCAGCTCAAAGCGAAAATTGAACATACTCAAACGGCTGGCCTGGCTGGCGACCTGATAGGCCTCGGTGATCCCGCCGTGGATGTGCATTATCAGATAGATGATGAGGGCCAGGGCGGCCAGAACAAAAAATATCGCCTGCCAGGTACCGGCCCATACCACCGCCTTGATTCCCCCGAAGGCGATAAAAAGAATACTTACGAATGTAAACAGGAGAATGGTAGAGTGAAGAGACCAGCCCATGATAACCATCACTCCCAGACAGGTGGCATACAGACGCACGCCGGAGGCAAGCAGCCGGGTCACGAAGAAATAGATGGAACCGGTGTATTGCGTCTCCCGGCCGAAACGGTGGCCCAGAAATTCATAGATACTGGTGCAGTGGTATTTATAAAAGGCCGGGATGAATAAAAAGGCCACCACAACCCGCGAAAGGGCGGAGCCGATAAAAAACTGCACCCATTGCCAGTTTTCGCTGAAGGCGGTATGGGGAAAGCCGATGATGGTCAGGGCGCTGATCTCGGTCGCGACGAAAGACAGGCAGGCCACGATGCCGGGCACCTTCCGGCCGCCGAGAAAGAAGTCATTCGTGTCCTTTTCTTCCCGGCCGAAAATATAGGAAATCGCCAGCAGCAGCACCACCGCAAACCCGACTATGGCCAGATCCAGGAGGCTCAAAGACGCCAGCAGCGAAGGCGGGGAGGAAAAAGCCATCATGGCGTTTCCCCTATGGCATAACGGAGAGATTGATTCCCCTGCTCCAGTATGGCCAGTGCTTCATCCAGATCCACATCCCGAAAATACATGACGATGGCAGCCTTTACTTTTCCCCCGGCGCGGGCCAGCAGTTTCTCCGCCGCCGGCCGCCTCAGACCGGTCAGTTCCCGGACGATGCGGACGGAACGGTCCCGCAGTTTCTGGTTGGTGGCCCGCAAATCCACCATGAGATTCCCATAGACCTTGCCCAGCTTAATCATGGTCCCGGTAGTAAGGGTGTTCAGCACCAGCTTGGTGGCGGTGCCCGCCTTCATCCGGGTGGAGCCGGTAATCACTTCCGGCCCGACCACCGGATTGATGATGAGGTCGGCGGATACTTTCTTGACATTCTCCGGCGCGCAGGTAATGAATATCGTGGCGGCTTTCCGCTCCGCGGCCCGCTGCAAGGCGCCTAGTACAAAGGGGGTCAAACCGCAAGCGGCTATCCCCACCACCACATCGGCGGGCTTTACCTTTTTCCGGTCGATGGCTTTGCCGCCGTTTTCCTGAGAATCTTCCGCGCCCTCCACCGCCCGGACCAGAGCTTTTCGGCCGCCGGCGATGATGCCCTGCACCAGGGCCGGATGGGTCCCAAAGGTCGGCGGACATTCCGAGGCGTCCAATACGCCCAGCCGGCCGCTGGTCCCCGCCCCGACATAAAAAAGACGTCCCTTTTTCCGCATCCGATCGACGATGATGTCTATCGCCGCGGCGATCCGGCGGCTTTCCCGGCGGACGGCAGGGGCGACCCGCTGGTCCTCGGCATTAATCAGCCGCACGATTTTTTCCGTGGCCAGCCGGTCGATGTTCCGGCTTTTGTGGTTGCGTTTTTCCGTGGTGGGTAATACTTTTGGCTTCATAGGGCAGGCACTATCTTTCCCAGAATGACCGGCTGTTCCGCACCGGTGGCGGAAGGGACATTATTCGGCAGGCTCCGGATAGCCGCCCAGGCAAGAATCGCAAAGGACACCGCCTCTTTGGCGTCCACGCCGATGCCATACTCCTCCATCGGGACCATCTTTACCATCGGCAGGCAATCGTGCAGCATCCCCGCCAGGGTCCGATTGTGAGCGCCGCCGCCGCAGAGAATCATTTCATCGGGCAGTGCGGGGAGGAATTTTTGGTAAGCCTCTGCTATCGTGTGGGCCGTTAAGGCGGTCACGGTTGCGACCAAATCGGCAGGGGTGATTTGATTTTTCAAGACCTGCTGATAGAGGCAGTCGCTGAAACTTGCACCGAATACCTCCCGGCCGGTGGTTTTCGGGGGAATACGATGGAAATAAGGGTGTTTCAGTAATCTTTTTAGCAGGGCTTTATCTACCACGCCTGCGGCCGCCAGCCGGCCGGACTGGTCAAATTTCTTTTTCCCACCGCTGAGCCGTTCCATGATGCGGTCGATAACCATATTTCCCGGGCCGGTATCGAAGGCAATAATATCCTGGATTTTTCCTCCGGCCGGCAGATAGGTGACATTGGCGATACCGCCGATATTCTGAATGGCCCGGATGCGGTGCTTATGCCTGAAAAGGAAATAATCCGCATAGGGAACCAGCGGGGCGCCCTGGCCGCCGGCCGCCACGTCTTTCACCCGGAAATCGGCAATGGTGGTGATCCCGGTCCGATAGGCAATCACCGACGGTTCGCCAATCTGCAGGGTAGAACGAAGCAAACGCTTTTGATAACGGACTCCTTGGGGATCATGGTAAATCGTCTGGCCGTGGGAACCGATCAGGTCGAGAGAATCCAGGGGAATTTTGGCTTGATGGCATAATTGGATGACGGACCGGGCAAAGACCTCACCCAGGATAAAATTCAGGGAGCAAAGATCCTCCAGCCGGGCGGCCGCCGGATCAAACAGCGCAAAAATCTTCTGACGCAGGGAACGGGAATATGGATAGGTAGCAAACGCCCGCAGGATAACTCCTTTGTTGTTAATATCGACTATCGCCGCATCCACACCGTCGGCGCTGGTGCCGGACATTAATCCGGCTACCCGCAATCGTGCTTTTTTCGCCATCCTGCTAAGCATATCTTTCATCGTCATCCATGAACAACCGGTTTTTCGTAATGGTTCAGATGGCTGGCATTATACTGCCGGCGAGTTTCCCCGGCAATGGCGGGAAAGAAAAAATTTACAAACCGGCGGCCTGTTTCTATACTATTCTCCAAATCTTGGTAAAGAGTTGTTAAACGAAAGATTGTTACATGACGACCGCAGAAGAAAGAGCCAAACAGTTTGTCGAGTCGGAACAGGCCTTCCGGCTGGGAAGCCTGACGACGGAGGCCGCGCACCCCAAAACCAGGCAGCTCAGCCGGGCCGCCGCCGGTGACCTGGCGGCAGCGGTGCGGATGCTGTTCTCCGTGGACGAGGACATTATCCCGGTTGCCCGGCGGGTGTTCGAGAGTGAAGTGTATCAGGAACTGGTTGCCGCCCTGCGAAAAGCCATTGAAAACCGCCGCCGCATCTTTTTTACCGGGTGCGGCGCTACCGGCCGCTTGAGTATCCTGCTGGAGGCGGCCTGGCGGCGATTCTGGCAGCAGTTCCGGCCAGCCGCGCCGGTCGATCCGGGTTGGGAGGATTTGGTTATCAGTGTTATGGCGGGGGGCGATTTCGCGTTAATAAAATCCGTGGAAGGTTTTGAGGATTTTCCGGCCTTCGGACGATACCAGTTGGCCCAGGCGGGGGTACAGGCAGTGGATGTGGTGGTTGCCATTACCGAGGGCGGGGAGACTCCTTTTGTGATCGGCTCCGCCTGGGAAGCTCTGGAACGGGGGGCGGAGGTCTTTTTTGTTTATAATAATCCGACCGACCTGCTGGAGCGGCAGGTGCAACGTTCCCGTGAAGTGATGGAAGAAGGCCGGATTCGCAAGCTGGAACTGGCCACGGGGCCGATGGCGGTGATGGGTTCCACGCGGATGCAGGCGGTTACGATTGAACTGCTGGTAGTTGGAACGGCATTGGAGACTGCCTTGTTAAAGTTTCTGCACGGCAGCGGTCTGGCGGGAGAATTTCCAGAACGGGGCGGGGCGGATACCGTGCAAAATTTTAGTGAACTTCTCCGGGATCTGGGCAGCGATACCTCGGTTCAGAATCTGGCAGAATGGATCGCTTTCGAGGCCGGCATCTATCAGCAGGGCGGGCTGATTACCTATCTGGCGGATTCCTGTCTGCTGGACGTCCTGACCGATACCACCGAACGTTCCCCGACGTTTACCCTGCCGCCGTTCAGAACGAAAGAGGACCATACCTCGCCGCGTTCCTGGGCGTTTGTGAAAAACCCCTTCTATCCGACGGAGCAAAGCTGGGAGCGGGTTTTTGCCCGACCGCCGCGGGGGCTGAGCTGGGACCGCCGGGTGTATGATCAGTTAAACGCCCCGCAAAATTTGCGGGCCAATCCGCCGGCCCTTGACAGGACGGCAATCTGCAAGTTCCCCATCGGCAGGGAGCCGGATTCCTCCTGCACCGAGGCGCCCGATTCCGCCTTGATTGCCATTGCCGCGGGTACGGATGACCACCGCCTTCTGGAAAAGGCAGTTTTCTCTTCTTTGTCCGGCTACCGGCATTACCTGACGGTTTTTATCGGCGATGAGCCGCTGACGCCGAATGGCCAGCACTTTTTCCATTTTCCCTGCCGTCTTCGCCCCTCGCCTCTGAATCTGTGGCATCATCTGGCGGTCAAGCTCACCTTGAATACCCTTTCCACCGCCACCATGGCAAAGATGGGACGCATTCAGGGCAACGCGATGGTCTGGGTCTGGCCCAGCAACAAGAAACTGATTGACCGCGGCACTCGGCTGATCCGCGAACTGACCGGCAAAAGCTACGAGCAGTCCTGCCTGCTGCTCTTTGAGGCTATGGAAAGGGTGGAAAAACTCCGCGAACAAAATCAGCCGGTTCCTTCCCCCGTGGCACTGGTGGTGGAAGAGCACAGCCCGAAAACCGATTGAGGGGTATCCGCTCTCTATCAATATAACAAATAGTTTGCCCGTAGCTGCTTGAATTCGGTGATTTCCTTTTGCCAGTCCGCTTTTAAATCCCCCAGCGGCTGGTGTTCCATAATCGCTTTCCTGACCCGGTCGGTGCCGCAAAGCCGGTCAAAATGGTTTTCGTGCCAGGCAAACCGGTCAGGATACATTCGATACAGAGTAGCCACTATCAGAATCCCGCTCCAGCAGGGGTCCATTTCCTCCCGGTCGGTCACGAGAATTCGTGCGCCCCAACATTTTTCATCCTGGAATTTGGACGAAGCCGGTGTGAACGCAGCCGCCTCGAATTTCAAGCCCGCCAGAGGCAGGTGATTCAATTCCGCCGTCAATTGCTCCGCATCAATCCACGGCGCGCCGAATTGCAGAAACGGTGTATCCGTTCCCCGGCCCTCCGACACATTCGTCCCTTCCAGCAGACACATCCCCGGATAGACCGCCGCCGTCTGCAGGTCCGGTATGTTCGGGGAAGGTTTGATAAACGCCAGTTCTGTCTGATCGTACCAGTTGGAACGTTTATAGCCGCTCATCGGTATCACCAGAAGCTCCGCCCGCACAGAACCTGCCAACCATCCCTGCCCGTTAAACATCTTTGCCAGCTCACCGGCCGTCATGCCATGCCGGGTGGCAATCGGGTACAAACCGACAAAGGTGGCAAAGGCCGGGTCCAGGACATTCCCCTGCACCTGCTTGCCCCCAATCGGATTGGGCCGGTCCAGCACCACAAACTGGATGCCTTTTTCCGCCGCCGCCTCCATCGCCAGGGCCATTGTGGAAATGTAGGTATAAAAACGGGCCCCCACATCCTGAATATCAAAGACCAGGACATCCACCTCTTTCAGCATTTCCGGTGTCGGCTTGCGGTTTTCCCCATACAGACTATAAATGGGAACACCGTACTGAGGCTCCTGTTGATCGCCGATCTCCTCCCCCTCTTTGACGAGGCCTTTCATACCATGCTCGGGGGTGAAAAGAGCGGTAACCTGAACCTGCTTCATTTCTTGAAATATATCGAAAATGAATTTTCCTTCCCGGTTACAGGCGGTATGGTTGGTGATGATACCCACCCGTTTATTCTCAAAGACCGACCGGCAGGAATTGACATTATCCAATCCGGTACAGACCCTGTTCCGGCAACCACTCAGGATGGTCAGGCAAATCGCGATCATTATACCGGTTATAAACTTCATAACTGCAATACCTCGGCATAGCCGATTTTATTATATGCAATAGATCGTTTTTGCCTATGAAATTTCCAGATTCTTCTTTATGCGAAAGAACCAGGAAATATCGGTCGTTCTACTCCGGTCCGATAAAAACCGAATCATTGCCGTTGCCAAAACATTATAAACCATGCTGGAGGCGTCTAATTCCCATAACTATTGAAATCCGAACGAATAGGGGTGGTACCATAGCAGTGTTGAAATGGGGGATCATGCGGGAAATTTTTGACAAAAAGCGTATTATTAGCTATACTTATATGATTGGTGGGCAATCTTAACTGAAGTTTTGCAAAATCGAGGTTAGGCATAGTTTGGAAAGAAAAAAAGTAACATGAAAATTCATCGTATTCATATTGCCGTTTGCTGGGGGTGTATCGTATTCCATTTTGTCAATATGGCAACGGCGGTGGAGGTAACTCCCTTTGCCGATCCCAACTTTGAAAATGCCGTTCGCGGGGAGTTAGGTATTCCCGCACCCACAGCCATTACCGATACGGATATGCTGGGCCTGAACAATCTGGCAGCAAATAATCAGGGGATCACGGATATTACCGGGATTGGATATGCGGTCAATCTACAAACCCTGAGCTTGAATTTTAATCTGCTAAGCAGTTTACCGGCAGAAATCGGGAACCTGAATCAACTGACGGAGATCGGATTGGGGGGAAACCAACTGGCCAGTCTGCCGGCAGAGATTGGAAATCTGAGCCATCTGACAACGCTGAACCTGGCCAGCAATCAACTGACCAGTCTGCCAGCGGAAATCGGGAATCTGGCCAGCCTCACCAATCTGATTTTGTCTTACAATCAACTGACCAGTCTGCCGGCAGAGATCGGGAATCTAACCAGCCTTACCCGGCTGAATCTGGCGGACAACCAGCTAAGCAGTGTGCCGGAAGAGATCGGGAATTTGACCAGCCTGGGATGGCTGAGCCTGGAATCCAATCACTTAACCATTCTGCCGGAAGAGACCGGAAAACTGGCCAATCTGACTAAACTGTATTTGTCGTATAATCAATTCCACACGCTGCCGGTGGAGATCGCGGAACTGACCCAACTGACGACCCTGTATTTGTGGAAAAACCCGGGTGAAGAATCATTCCTGCCGGATGTATATTGTGAAATTATACCTTCCATTTTAAACAATAATCCGGACATCAAGATTTGGTATGACCCTAATCCCAATCCTCTCACCGAGGACTGTTCCACGGATCTTTCTGATCTAACCGATTTCAGTGTTCAGTGGTTAGAGACCGGCTGTGAAGAGTCGAACAACTGGTGCGGCGGGGCGGATCTGAATCATAGCGGCGAAGTCGATCTGGAAGACGTCGCCATCTTCGTCCACTATTGGCTGGCGGAGCTTGAGCCGTAAAAAGGCCTCCCAGTAAGGATTGGCTGGAAATTGCAGGATTTGTTTGGGGGAAATGATATGTCAGCAGGATGGCCGGGGAGAAGTTCTGGCCGGGGGACATCCCAAATATCTGTTTATTGAGATGGTTAGGGTAAAGCAATTTCTATTGGTTATGGGACTTCGCAGAGGATGTATTGGTTATGAGTGGGTCAAGGTTCGTGTAAAGAGAAAGCAGGAGGGGGAAAAATAACCGAAAAGCAGACTCTTGAAAAAGGAAACCGAAAATTGTATGATAAGTTAAGAATTTATCAGGTGATACGGTCGATATTAAATCAGGCGGCACACGCTTTTCCGAGAGAGTAATTTTAGATCCTGGTGTGGAAGGATGAGATGGGAAATGAGCGGCAAACGGATAGCCATAGTTCAGTCCAATTATATCCCGTGGAAAGGGTACTTTGATCTGATTGCCCTGGTCGATCATTTTGTGCTTTACGACGATGTGCAGTTCAATCGATATAACTGGAGAAACCGGAACCGGATCAAGACCCGGGATGGAACCCAGTGGCTGACCATCCCCGTTTTGCAAAAGTCGCTGCAGCAAAAGATACAGGATGTGGAGGCAGCGGATCACTCCTGGCCGAGAAAACACTGGCGGTCGATCGAGGTGAATTATGCCCGGGCCGCGTATTTTTCGGACTATAAGGATTTTTTCGAGGATTTGTATCTGACCACTCGTGAGAAATATCTCAGTGAAATTAATTATCGTTTTTTGACGGCCCTTTGCGGCTTGCTGGGGATCGGGACGACGCTGTCCTGGTCCCGGGACTATCGTTTGCCGGAAGGGAGAATCGAGCGGGTGGTGGATTTGTGCCAGCAGGTCGGGGCGGCGGAGTTTCTATCCGGCCCAACAGCCCGGCCGTATATCAATGAGCCGCTGTTTACCGCAGGAGGAATCCGGGTTGTCTGGATGGATTACAGCGGGTATCCCGAATATCGCCAGCTTTTTTGCCCTCCTTTTATTCACGAGGTTAGCGTGATTGACCTGATACTAAATGTGGGAGTGAAAGAGGCCCGCCGGTATATGCTGAGCACAAAAATTGAAAGGCAGGCATCTACAGAAATACATGGGGGACAACCATAGCGCCAATGACTACTTGTAAACCTCTCTATTCCATTGTGGTTCCGGTTTATCGAAGTGCCAAGACACTAGTCGAATTGTATGAGCGTATCGATCAAACCTTTGCCGGGATAGAAGCGGATTATGAATTAATCCTCGTGGAGGATGCCGGCGGCGACGGCAGTTGGGAAGTGATGCAATCGCTGCGGCAGCGTGATCCGAGGGTGAAGATCATCCGGCTGGTGCGGAACTATGGCCAGCATAATGCCCTGATGTGCGGATTTTCCTTCGCGTCGGGTGATTATATCATTACGATCGATGATGACCTGCAGAATCCGCCGGAGGAAATCCCCAAGCTCATAGAAGCCATCACGGTCAAGAATCTGGACCTGGTTTTTGGGATTCCCCGCGAGAAAAAACATTCGCGGCTGAGAAACTGGTGCAGCCGGATTTTCAGCCGGGCGGTTTTACCTTCGGCCACACGTTCCACCCCCATCCGGATCAGCAACGTCCAGATTATGAAAAAACAAATTGTGGAGCATATTCTGCAATTTCATACTCCCCATCCCATTGTGGCTTTGCTGGCCCTGCAGGTAGCCGAAAAAACCGGCATGGTAACCGTGGATCATCATGAGCGGCAAAACGGGCAGTCCACGTATAACCTGCGAATCCTGCTGCGGCAGTTTCTGCACGGGCTTATTTATCACAGCGAGCTGCCGTTGAAATGCCTGCTGCTGCTGGGGCTAAGCAGTATCGGCTTGAGTCTGGGAATGGGCGTTTATTACCGGCTGCGGCCCGAAACGGCGGCCAGCATGGAAACCGGCTGGAAATGGGTGTTTATTCTGCTGCCGCTGTTTTCCGGTTTTATTATTCTTTCCCTCTGGCTCACAATGGAATACCTGCACCGGATTTTACAGGGATTCTACAGCGGCCCCCAATATTTGATTCGGGAGAAGGAACTCTGATGCCGGTGAGAATTATGAATAATCAAAAAAAACGGCGGAAAGGGCCGGTTTATGCAAGGAGGGCGTTCTATGTCTAAGCCAATGATCCCTTTTAACCGTGCGGCCCTGGAAGGCAGGGAACTGGCCTATATGGCGGAAGCGGTCGCCGGCGGGCATATTTCCGGAGATGGGCCGTTTACGCGCCGGTGCCATGAATTTCTGGAAAGGGAATTGGGGGTGCGCAAGGTGTTTCTGACCACTTCCTGTACCCATGCGCTGGAGATGTCGGCCCTGCTGCTGAATATTCAACCGGGAGATGAGGTGATTATTCCCTCGTTTACATTTGTCTCGACCGCCAATGCCTTTGCCCTACATCAGGCCCGCCCGGTATTTATTGATATCCGACCGGATACCCTGAATCTGGATGAAACCCGGCTGGAGGGCTGTATCTCACCCCGGACCAAAGCGATTGTGCCGGTTCACTACGCAGGCGTGGGATGCGAGATGGATGTGATCCTGGAGATTGCCGGCCGGCATCGTGTGGCTGTGGTGGAAGATAATGCCCACGGATTATTCGGAAAATATAAGGGCCGGCCTTTGGGCACCTTTGGCTGCCTGGCGACCCTGAGTTTTCACGAAACCAAAAATATCACCTGCGGGGAAGGCGGGGCACTGCTGATTAATGACCCTCAATACATTGAACGGGCGGAAATCATACGGGAAAAAGGCACCAATCGCAGCCAGTTATTCCGTGGGGAAGTAAACAAGTACACCTGGATGGATATTGGTTCCAGTTATCTGCCGACGGATCTGCTGGCCGGGTTTTTGTACGCCCAACTGGAAGTTTGCGACCAAATCCAGCAGTCGCGCCGAAGGATCTGGGAGCGTTATTATGCCCAATTGCATACCTGGGCTGGAGAGCATAACGTACGATTGCCCGTCATACCGGATTCTTGCGAACATCCATCCCATTTGTTTTATCTGATCATGCCAACCCATGCCGATCGACAGGCGATGATTGCCCACCTGCGGTCGCACGGGATTTATGCGGTGTTCCATTACCTGCCACTGCACCTTTCGGAGATGGGCAGAAAAGCCGCAGGCAAAACCGCATCCTGCCCGGTAAGCGAGGATATCAGCAGCCGATTGATTCGGTTGCCCCTTTTTACTACGTTGACCCGGGAAGAGCAGGAGAAAATCATCGAAACCGTAATGCAATTTTATTGAGTTAAGAATCCGGCTGGCAAGCAGCCGGGATTGAAAAAGATAAACGAAAATTCAAGTTCGGTACACTTTGATGAACAGACTGTCAGAAAGAAACGATAAAACCGCACTCATAGCTTTACTAGGAGTGACGGCGGTTTTTCTATTTCTGGTGATACTGGCGGCCACGGATTGCCGGGGGTCCGATCAATACTGGTATCTGGCCGATGTGGAGACCCTGTTGCAGGGCGGCCCACCGGTTACGAATAACCTATTTCCGGCCCAGGTGATGCTGACAGGGCAGGAGAAGCCCTATTTCATCCATAACATCCTGAATCTGTATCTGGTACTGCCGGCGGCCTGGATCACAGGTTCTTATGCAGGGTGGGTTATCACCAATGTTCTGGCCACCCTTTTCACCGCCGCCCTGATCGCCGTCCTGGTGGCCAGGATTACCGGAATCCATCTGGCCGTGTGGGCATATTCGGTGTATCTGCTGCTTCCCCTGACGCTCTGGCTGACCGCCCAGCCGCTGGCGGAAGCGACTATCGCGCCTTTTGTGGCGTTGGGGATGCTGGCCTATGGGTGGGCGATGACGAAACGGAGATTTTGGATTTTACTGGCGGCGGCTATCCTGGGCGCCTTCTATTGCCGGTCCACCTATATTATCCCGTTATTTTTGCTGCCCGCGGCTTATCTATGGCAGAATCGGCCGGTTCGCAAAAATACTATAGTACAGGCGGCAGCCTTATTGGCGGCGGCAGTGGCGGCGGCGGCGGGCCAACACTTTCTGTTTCCGGAGAGTTTACCCATTTCCTGGAGCGGCCTGCTCAATAACGCGGTCCCCGGCGTCACCGATAATATGTACAATTATTTTACCCTCTCCCCTATGCCTATCCAGTGGCAAGGAATGGCAGGGAAATTCGCATATAATCTTTTGCATCATCTTTTTCCCTCCCATATTTCCGAACAGGTTTTTTATGCCCCTTTCAACCTGCTGGCGGTTCTGGCCGTTGTGCTATTTTTCAAAAAGAAATCCTCAATCGAGCGGCGGATCGGACATGGATTCGCGTTTCTTCTGTTTCTGCATTTTATCACCGTCGTTATGGTCCAGAATCAATTCCGTTATCTGCTGGTGACAATACCGCCCGTATTGGCTGGCGCTGCGATTGGTTTCCACAAAATTGGCTGGCTCCCGTCAAAAAGCACAAAACGGATGCTGCTGGTGGGGAGTATAGTTGTTTTGATAATAATGGATCTGCCCCTGGTGTGGAGATTACACCAGCAAGGAATCGAGGAGAAAATATTGCGGACCACACTGGCCCGGATGTTTGAACCGATTCCGCAGGATGAATCCGTTATGGTTGAAATCCACGATAATGATTATCAACTAATGGGGTATGTTATGAAACCCCGAATGACTCTCTTGGTACGGGATGAATATACCCAGGAACAATACCAAATGCTGCGGGACAAAAGCGGGGCCCGGTGGCTGATATGTAAACAGGGTTCTCCTCTGCTTGATTCTCTGGCGATTACCTGTGCTCCCATCATTCCCAGGCTTCCGGCCCCCTATGAACAATATGCGGTTTTTCGGTTATGAGACATAGCGAAACAAAATATTGCATTCTTGACTTAAATAGTATTCGATATTATAGTTAGGTTAATCCAGTTGGATTCGTTTCGTTAGGAGAAGAGTTCATGGTTTTAAAAGGCATTATTCTGGCAGGCGGCAGCGGCACGCGTTTGTATCCGGTTACCCAGGTGGTAAGCAAGCAGTTGTTATCGGTATATGACAAACCGATGATTTATTACCCCCTGACTACGCTGATGCTGGCGGGGATTCGGGAGATATTGGTTATCAGTACGCCGGAGGATATCGGACTCTATCAGCGGCTGCTGGGGGACGGCAGCCAGTGGGGAATTCATCTGCAGTATGCCCAGCAGCCCCGGCCGGAAGGGCTGGCCCAGGCTTTTATTATCGGCAGGGATTTTCTCGCCGGCGGCCCGGCCTGTTTGATTCTGGGTGACAATATATTTTACGGCCAGGGGCTGGCACAAACCCTGCAGAATGCGGCTGGCCAGACATCCGGAGCCACTATTTTCGGCTATAAGGTAAAAGACCCGCAGCGTTACGGAGTGATCGAATTTGACGGCCAGGGAAAGGTGATTTCGGTTGAGGAAAAGCCGGCCCAACCCAAATCCTCCTTTGCGGCGGTAGGATTGTATTTTTATGATTCCCAGATTACGGAGATTGCAGCCCGGATCAAACCGTCGGCGCGGGGGGAGCTGGAAATTACCGATGTGAATGCCATGTACCTCAAGCAGGGGCAATTAAAAGTGAAGCTGCTGGGGCGCGGGACGGCCTGGCTGGACACCGGGACGGTGGATGCGATGCTGCAGGCCTCTAACTTTGTCCAGATCGTGGAACAGCGGCAGGGGCTGAAGATTGCCTGTCCGGAGGAAATTGCCTGGCACATGGGGCTGATTGACGCCCGGCAGGTACTGAAGCTGGCAGAGCCGCTGGCCAAAAATAATTACGGACAGTATTTGCTGTCGCTGATCGAGGGCAAAGTATAATGCAGGTGATCCAGACGAAATTGACCGGGGTCAGGATTTTTGAGCCGGATGTTTTTTCCGACCAGCGCGGCTGTTTTTTTGAAACGTGGAGCCGACGGCGGTATCAGGAGATGGGGCTGACGGAAGATTTTGTCCAGGACAATGTTTCGTTTTCCCAAAGAGGAGTGTTGCGGGGCCTGCATTTTCAAAATCCCCAGGCCCAAGGCAAGCTGATCCAGGTTTTACAGGGGGCGGTTTTTGATGTGGCGGTGGATATCCGGGTCGGCAGCCCGACCTTTGGGGACTGGGTGTCGGTGGAACTATCCGAGCAGAATCACCGGCAATTGTATATCCCGGCCGGTTTTGCTCATGGTTTTGCGGTTGTGAGTGAAACGGTGATTTTTTCGTATAAATGTACCGATTATTATAGTCATTCGGCAGAGAACGGGGTACTCTGGAACGATCCGGATATTGGCATCGCCTGGCCGATCCGGGAGCCTATTTTGTCAGCCAAGGATGCCGCTTATACAAGGCTCAAAGATATTCCAGCCGCCCGGCTGCCGCATTTTAAGAAGGTGTGATGAAAAAAAACATTTCTACTGTTGCCATTTTGGGAGGCAGGGGGATGCTGGGGAGGGATTTGGCCATATTCTGTGAAAAAAAAGGGTGGAATATCGCGGTTTTCGACCGGCCGGAATTCGACATCTGCAACCCGGACCACCTCCGGATGGTTATGAACGATTATGAAGTAATCGTGAACTGCGCAGCTTATACCAATGTGGAAAAGGCGGAAAGCGAGGCGGAGGCGGCCTATCAGGTGAATGGGGAAGCGGTGGGACGGCTGGGCCGGATGGCAAAAGAGGCGGGGAAATGGGTTCTGCATATCAGTACGGATTTCGTTTTTGACGGGACCAAGGACGGCCCGTATGACGAAACCGACCCGCCGAACCCGATCAGCGTGTACGGCAGGAGCAAATGGATGGGGGAGCGGCTCCTGGTGGAAAGCGGCTGCCGGCATTGCCGGTTGCGGGTGCAGTGGACGTATGGCACCGGCGGCACGAATTTCGTCAGCAAGCTGATTTCGCTGGCTGGGAAGAATCCGGAACTCAAAGTGGTGGAGGACCAGATCGGTTCCCCCACCGCCACGACCGAGGCGGCGCAGGCGATATGCAATTTAATGGAAAAGCGAGAGGAAGGTTTGTTTCATTTTGCCAGTGGTGGGTATGTGAGCCGCTATGAGATGGCGGAGTTTGTTTTTGGGAAGCTGGGGATGGCTGTTTCGCTGGTCCGCTGTAAAACCAGTGAATTTCCGTGTGCGGCGGCCCGGCCTCTGAACAGTTGTTTTGATTGCCGTAAAATCAAGTCGGTGCTGGAGGAGGCCATCCAGCCGTGGCAGGTACCTTTGGAACAATTTTTAAAGAATGTATGAGGAAAATATGAGGAATCTATTAGTAACCGGCGGGGCTGGATTTATCGGCAGCAACTTTGTACAGATGGTTTTGCAGGAACATCGTGATTACCGGGTGGTCAATCTCGACAAGCTCACCTATGCGGGGAACCTGGAAAATCTGGAAGGGTTTCTGGATCATCCGAACCATATCTTTGTAAAGGGAGACATCTGCAACGGGGAGTTAATAGGAAAACTTTTAAAGGAACACGCCATTGATGCGATCGTACACTTCGCGGCGGAAAGCCATGTGGACCGTTCCCTGGAAGGACCGAGCGTATTTATTGACACCAATGTCACGGGGACGCTGAAACTGCTGGAAGCGGCACGGGACCACGGGGTGGAGAAATATGTACAGGTATCCACGGATGAGGTGTATGGCTCGCTGGGGACGGAGGGGAAATTTACCGAGAACAGCCCCATCCAGCCCAATTCCCCCTACTCGGCCAGCAAGGCGGCGGCGGACCATCTGGTGCGGGCGTTCGGGCATACCTGGGGGCTGCGTTATAATATTACCCGCTGCTCCAATAATTACGGGCCATATCAGTTTCCGGAGAAGATGCTGCCGCTGATGATTCACAACGCCCTGCATGACAAGGAGCTGCCGGTTTATGGGGATGGGCTGTATGTCCGGGACTGGCTGTATGTGTATGATCACTGCACGGCGGTATGGAAGGTTTTAACCGGAGGCCGGGCGGGAGAGATTTACAATATCGGCGGCTGTAATGAAAAGACGAATCTGGAAGTGATCGGAATCATTCTGGAGAGATTACAAAAGCCGAAGAGCCTGATCCGGCATGTAAAGGACCGTCCGGGTCACGACCGAAGATATGCCATTGATGCGACCCGGATCATGACGGAGCTGGGGTGGAGTCCTTCCGTACATTTTGAACAGGGCATTGAAAAAACCATCGACTGGTATTTATCCCATCCGGAATGGCTGGGCCATGTAGTTTCCGGCGATTACGAAAAATATTACGAGCAGATGTATTCCGGCCGCTAGTCAGGAGCAGATGCTCATCAAGACAGCAGAGTTGCGACCAGGGCATAGAAGGTATTGGCCAGACCGTGGAACAAAATGGGAGCCACCAGGGAGCGGGTACGTACCAACAGCCAGCCGAGAACCAGGGCGGGGAAAAACGTCAATACGGATACCACCCCCCCACCTTGCATGACATGAAACAGGGCAAAAACCAAGGCAGAGATCAAAATACTCATTCCCTGCCATACGCCAGGCCGCCTGAGGGAAAGATTCGTACGGAACCGCAGGAGTAAACCGAGGATATAACCGCGGAAAAATAATTCTTCGGCCACGGCGACATAGAGAAATTGATACAAAAGCCAGAAAAGCCAGGCATCCGGCGGGATTCCGGACAGAGGTTCCCATGCGAGGCCCAGCAGCTTCAAGAGATACAAACCGACATACGTGACCGGGAAAATCATCAGACAGGTAATCGCGAGGATTTTGAGGGAAAAGCCGATCCGGGTAAGATGTAATCCTAAATCCTGCCGGCTGCGGCCGCCCAGGATCGTGGGAATTCCTGCCGCAACTACCCAAAGGACCGGACAAGCCCACCAGTGCCAGTGAACAGGGAATACCCTGTTCAGAAAAAACCGCAACACCACCACTCCGGCCAGTACTAAAACCAGCTCGATTATGCCGGTCAGAACTGCCTGATCTTTTATTCTCCGATCCTTATCCTTATGCGGTTTTGGAACTATTTATTCTCCCATTCTTTGAAGATAATATACCTGGCTGACCGGAGAAAGGGCTGCACCGATCGGGCGTACAAACTCCGCAATGACCATGGCAACGGCCGCCAGCGGGGTCGGCGGTACATATATAATGTCCCCTTCCTGCAAGAGCACATTCTTGCTGGTATCTCCACGCTTGATCATGTCTTTATATTTAATTTCAAATATTTTCGGTTTGACATTCGGATCCACCGAAGGCCGGACCACCTGGATTCTATCCGTCCAGCCGGTAACCTCCGGATTGGCTTCGGCAATCGCGGTCAAGGGGGTATCGCGTCCGGTAAAAACCTTGGGACCGGGGGTACGCACTTCTCCCACTACATAATACACTTTGCTTTTGAAAACCGTAACCCGGACCTCGATGGGATCGTCCCCTTTCAGGGAATAGAGTGTGACCGCTTTCTCCTGCAGCATATCCGAGACCATTTCCGGGGTTTTGCCAGCTACCTTAAATACCCCCAGATTTTCGAAGGCCACCCGGCCATCCGGACGGATTCGCTGACGCTGGAGGTTGATTTCCGGTATTTTGGCGGAATGGATTTCAATTTCATCCGGCGGCTGCAAAACATACTGTTCGGCCGTCACATCCTGCTGGTAGGGTTTGACAAAAGCCTCAATATCTTTTGCGGAAGAAGAAAAACAACCGGAAAAACCGGCAAGAACCATCAATAAACTCAGCAGCAGCAACAGGCGGGCTGGCTTCATATGCGACTCCTTATTATACGGTAAATCTGTAACAGCGAACCACTGGGAAAGACTTTATCTATATCGGCAATTTAATCGATCTTATCGAGTTTTGTCAAGGAGGCAGAATTTTTATCTTTTGGAATCTAACTACAATTTAGGCAGGTATTTATATCGCAACTCGGAAGGGCGGTCATTTTAAAGAAATCCATTTGGCGGGAAGCAAATAGCGTTTTCCATCGCCAAAGGCTTCTTAATATGGCCCTACTTTTTGGAATCGCCAGAACTAGAACTAAAGAATCTGGATTACAACGCCCGATAATAAATTACTGGCGTTTAACAAAAATGAGGTTAGGCTGGCGTACCAGTAAGGAACATATATTATTGAAGAAAACGGCCCTATATATTATTTGGATACTCTTTTTTTCCATTGGTACTACCAAGGCATCTGTATATTACGTCAACGCCGTTACCGGCGACGATCTTTGGGATGGGAGTTCCGCGACGTTTCAGAATGGCACGGTCGGCCCCAAAATGACCATTCAGGCGGCGATTGAGATGGCGGCGGATCAAGACACGATCCTGGTGGCCGATGGCACTTATACGGGATCGGGGAATCGTGATATTGTTTTTCTGGGCAAAGAAATCACGGTGCAAAGCAAAAATGGACCGGATGCCTGCATTCTCGATCCGGAAGGCAGCCTCTCCGATCCCCATCGGGCCTTTTATCTGGAGACGAACTCGGTGGTGGATGGATTCACGATTACGCATGGATTTGGCTGGGGAGGCGGGATGTATTGCGTGAACAGCAGTCCGACCATCCGCAATTGTATAATTGAACTCAATTCCAGCCAGGGGAAAGGGGGCGGGATCGCGTGCGATTATGCCGATCCGGTTATCGAAAATTGTGTCATCCGCGAAAATACCGCCAATGACGGCGGCGGTATTTATGGTTACCAAAGCAACCTGGAGATTCGGAATTGTACCATCCGGAATAACCTGACTCCGGACAGTTACCGGGGGGGAGGAATCTGCTGTGAAAGCAGCAGCAATCTGAAGATTGTAAGCAGTATGGTAAACGGTAATATCTCTGAAAATCAGGGAGGGGGCATCTATTGCGATTCCAGCTCCGCCCAAATCATCAACTCAACGGTGATCGGGAACACGGCTGACAGTTTTGGGGGCGGCATATACACCTCCGACAGTCTCCTTACCATAACCAATTGTACGGTCAGTGCCAATACCGCCGCCTGGTATGGCGGTGGGATTCGCAGCTGGAATACCACCGAAGCCAGCATTACCAACTGTATCTTTTGGAACAATCAGATCCACTATACCGGCGGGCAGGGAGCGGAAATGGCAATCGGCACCGAATCCGTACTGACCATTTCCTATAGCGATGTAGAGATCGGACAGGACCAGTCGGGGAGTCCCACGGGCATTTACCTGGAAACCGGCTGTACCCTGAACTGGGATACCAGCACCAACCTCGATGCGGACCCGTATTTTGTGCAAGAGGGATACCGGAACACCAACGGCACCTCGGAGGACCTTACCGATGATTTTTGGACGGATGGGGATTACCGGCTCCTGGACAGTTCCCCCTGCGTAGATCAGGGCAATACCAGCCTGATGGTTGATTATGACTTTGATCTGGCCGGTGCCAATCGTATCAGCCATGATGTCATTGATATGGGCGCCTACGAATCCGGCGATCTGCAAGTCTCCAAGCTGGCGGTGAAAGCCGGCAAGGTAAATCCGGATCGAACGCGGCCAACCCAGTCAGACTCTTTCGCCATGATGGGGCGAATTCATATCGCGGAGCAATATTTGAACCATGCAGAAATTGTGGTCCGCCTGATCCTTCAGGATGGGACTTTTGAAGAAACCATTGATACCAATTCGGATCTGTTTACCAAGAATGCCAAAAAACCCCTCTATTCATACAAGCGGAAATTCGGGAAAAATGAAACCGGCGGGATAACCTCTCTGAACCTGGATTTGGTAAAAGATACCTTTTCCATCACCGCCAAACAAATCAATCTATCGGGATTACAGGCTCCCGTACCCGTGGAAATCGAGATCGGCAGTTATTATCAATCCGCCTCGATCGTCGGGGAGGATATCCTCAATCAAAAAAAATATGTTCCTTTCCAGTTTCTGTTTGGGCATACGGATTCGGTCCGGGTAGAAAAATACCAATACAAACCGGGGAAAAATTCCATTACGAATTCGGACTCCCTGCTGGTTATCGGAGCTATGGCGGTGGAAGACCCCCTGACCGACCTGACCGGACAGGAGGTAATCGTCCAATGGGGATCTTTTGAAGCCATCATCCCGGCCGGCAGCGAAGGACTCATTCCGAATGGAACCAAATACGTGTACAAAAGACCCGAAACCCTGGTGAACTCGTCGGTATCTTATGTGGATCAGGCCATCCTGGATCTGGTCAATTGCACGTTCAAGATTCTGGTAAAAAATGCCACGATCGGCTGGCAATCCGAACCGGTAACCTTCGGCATCCGGTTTGATACGTTCGATCAGTCGGATATGGTTCCCTAATGGTACCTTTCCACAAAACTAAATTCTTGACAAATCACGCAGGAATTAGTATAATTTAGGTTGTGCTAATCGGTAAGGCAATATCTGTCCATGGAAAAACAGCGTTTTCTAAAATTGATTCACCTGCTTAACACCGTCTGGTTTGGGCTGTGTGTCGGTTATATCCTGATCCTGGCCCTGCGCCAGGCGGGGGTGCAGTGGTGGGTGATTTTTTCCTTATCGGGCCAATCGGCAGTCCTGTTTTTCCTGGTGGTGAGCCTGTATCTGGTCGCGATTTACCGGTCTTCCTCAAGAAGCCAGATCATCAAATTGGAACATCCGCTGACCAGCACGGAATATTATATCGTATTCTATTACATGACCCCTTTATTGGGCGGTCTGGCAGGGATAGCGGGAATCATCGGCATGAATGATATCACCCAGTGCCTGCTGGGGATTTCCTATGGCTCCATAGGTGCGACGTTTGTGGTCTGGATCCTTCTTGATCCCACTCTGGGCCTGATCGAAACTACCCTGCCAGCCAGCCGACGGCTCCGCAAAGAACGCCTGGAAGCGGCCCGCCGGGAAAAGGAAAAAGAACAGCAGCAGAAGCAGCTTTTACTGCAACAGATTGACCTGGAGGAAAAAGAATTGCAGAGCGACTACCAGAAAAAGCTGGAGCCTCTCTCCTGTAAGCTTACCGAGCTGATTTTGGAGAATGGAAATGAGGTGCAGGAAAGAGAGGGTGAAGTGGTTGATATTGGGGTGCAGGCCTGGCAGATGGGAGGGCTGGACTGCATGCAGCAGCTTCACAAGATGGCGCGGGAGCATCTGCGAAAAACTTGCGGCACAGAGCCTGCCATCGATTGGATATCCCTGTGGTGGGATGGGATTGGAGAGTGGCGAAACCAGCCTCTCCGGGAAAAGGGAAGGTTAGTGGGGACCCCCAAAAACTGAGGGAGAACCGCTGGTTTTATTAACAGCGAACATCTTGTGAGACAATATCTATTTCCGGGGTTTCTTCGGCAAATCGCAAGAGCATGGAAATTTTGTTATTAACCCAGGTTTTGCGATAGATATTCCGGATATGGGTTTTCACCGTACCCAGCATTACCTGTAATTTTTCCGCGATTTCTTCGTTTCCCATACCGCTGCATACGAGCCGGGCGATCTGGTATTCTCTGGGTGTCATCTTGAAGCGTTTTTTTACCTGCGCCCATTGTTTTTCGGTGAGCAACGAGATCTGAGGTTGCTTGGGGGCCGATTCCTGGGAAAAGGGATTGTTTGGTAGGTGATGGCGGAATTGGGTCATACTCATTCTCCCTGCGATAGTTTATCGCACAATTGTTGAGCTCCTGTAACATCCCCTGGAGATAACCCACCATTGGTTTTATTTAATTCCAATGCCTGCTGTATCTTTTGCAAGGCTTCCTGTTTTTGCCCCAGAGCGGCCAAAGCCCGGCCCAGATGAAGATAGGACCCCACAATTCCCTGCGACTGGGCCGGATACAACTCAATACATTTATTGAAGTCGAGAATGGCTTTGTCGTATTCCCCCAGCCGGGAATAAATGACGCCGCGGGTATCCATCAGATCCAGATAATCCGGTTTGAGCTGCAGGCCCCGCTGGGCCAGCGCCAGGGCCTCCTGGTATTTATTCTGATATTCGCTCAGAATCCAGGCAAGATTGTTGATGGCGATGGCATTATCGGGGGTAAGATCGAGAAGCCTTTGGTACAATTCCGCCGATTCGTCAATCCGGTTCAGGGAATTTAACAGGGTTGCCAGGGACTCGACCGCAACGGCCTGGGCAGGTTCTTTACTCAGCAAAAACCGCAGAATTTGCTCGGCGGTTTTGAGATTCCTTTCCCCCGCAGCGGCCCTCAGTTCGTTGGTAATCGTCAGCAACAACTCCGCTCCTTTTGGACTGGACTCATACCACCGGACTGCTTTGGCCGCCAGTTCGTCCCCCTTCTGATCCTCCCGCAGCAAGCGGGCCTGGGTCAGCAGAGGAATGGGATTGTCCGGTTCGGCGGTGGCCATGGCATCCAACTGCTGCAAGGCATTCTCCGTATCCCCGTTGTGATATCTGGCCTCCCAGAGGGCGATCGTAAGATTGCGGCGGTCGGACTCCTGACAGGCGGCCAGTTCCTTTTCGAGGAGGGTGATCGCCTGATCGGGACTGCCGGAGATCATCTGGACACGGGCCAGGGATAAGGTAATGTCCGCATCCTTCGGATACAATTGATGCAAGTTGCTCAGGGTAGGAATCGCCAAAGAAGGGGTTTGATACCCTTCGCAGCGGGCCTTGAGCAGAAGAAGTTCTTTATGGTTGGGAGAGGAAGCCAGACCCCGCAACGCCAGACCAATCCCCTTGTCGGGCTGCCCCTGCTGGAAGGCCAGTTCTCCCAGAAGCCGCCAGCCGTCCGCCGATTCCGGATGGTCTTCGGTAATCTTCTGCAAGATGGCGGTTGCCTCGACAATGGCCGGCTGGGTGCCGGCAGCCAACAGAGATGAGGTCTTGTACAGGCGCAATTCCACATCCTCGGGATTCGCCGCCAGGGTTGTCTCCAGCAGCGTTTTTCCTCGAAGGGCCTGCTGGGAATCCGGAGAACTCCTCAAAAGGGTGATGGCCAGTTTTTTAGCTCTCAGGTTGTCCGGTTCCTGGGACAGAACTTTTTCCATGGCGGCGATAGCCTGGGGTCCTTTCCCCTGGGACCGGTAAAATTCGCACAGGAGGATCTGGGTATCCACATTGGCAGGGTCCAGAGCCACCGCCTGCTGGAAATCTTTTTCCGCCAGATCCGGTTTTTGGAGCATCGCATAGGTCTGGGCCCGCACCAGATAGGCAGTGGCATCCTTTTGTTTTTCAACCAGTTCGTTGCTGAACCGGATAGCCTCTTCAGACTGTCCCTGTTTAATGCGCAATTCGATAAGGGCCGCCAGCACCGGCAGCGAATCGGGGGTATCCGTTCGCAACTGATTCAGCAGGGTTTCCGCCTCCTGCCATTTTTCCTGCTGCATTTTCAGCAAGGCGATCTGGAGACGGATTTTCTGGTTAGCGGGATCGTCTTTGAGCAAATCCTGCAGAATGTTCACACCGGAGTCCAGTTCTCCCAGACCGATATAATTTTGAAAACGAAGCGTAGAGAGAATCGGATGGTTAAATTTCTGCTGGGCGGTACGATTGAGTATTTCATTGGCCTCATTGAATTCCCCGGCTTTATTGAGGGCGGCCACCGTCGGCACGATGACCGTCAAATCCCGCGGGGAACGATTGTATGCCTCCCGGTAGGTGGAAAGCGCCAATTGCTGGTCGCCCGCCTGTTCATAGGCGGTCGCCAATAGAATTCGGCTGGCATTATCATCCGGACGGGCTTGCAGATTTTCTTTTAACAGGGAAACCGTAGCGGCATAATTGGACGAAAAATCCTGGCTGCCAAGCCAAAGTTTTGCCTGCTCGTAGCGCCATTGCCAGCCGTCCTGGCCTTCCAGTTTTTTAATCTTGTCCACCAGATCCTGTGCCTGGGAAAGGTTATCCCGGGTCTCTTTATCATTCAGCTTATCATTCAGCTTATCATTCAGCTTATCATTCAGCTTATCATTCAGCATCTGCCGCAGGATGGAAATATCCTGGGGCAATTGGCCGGACAGTTCCTTCAGTACGGCAGCGGCCTGATCCTTTTTATCCTGAGAGCGGTATAAATCCGCCAGCAACATTCCCAGTTCCCGCTGGGCCTGCGTGGAATTGATGCGGCCCCGTGCCTCCTGAATCACCTTTTCTCCGGCGGCCTGGTTGCCCTGTTGGAACAATAAACTCGCCAGGGCTTTGACGGGGGGCAGGGATTGGGGATGCTCCTGAACGATGGTTCGCAAAGCAGGTTCGAGTTGCTCGGTCTGGCCCTGGCTGCTCAGCAATTCCAGTTGGGCCATAGCCACCTGAATACTGGCAGGATCCGCTTGTTTCATGTCCTCCAGGATAGTTTTTGCCCGGTCATACTGCTGTAAAATCACCGCCAGCCGAAAATCCGCCAGTTGCACGGCTTGCGATTCCGGAGCGGCCTGTTTTACCTGTTGCAATTGCTGGGCCAGCGTCTGCCACTGCGGATCACCGGGTTCCAATCCACCCTGCAGTAAGATTTGCATTTTGATTTGGATGGCCAAAATAACGGCATCCAGGCGATCCGGTGTGATCTGCTGTGCCAACTGCACCTGTTCGGCCGCCTCGGTCCATTTGCCCGCCCGGCTCAGCATTTGGGCGTATTGCCAGTGCGCCTGATACGAATCCGGCTGCTCAGTCACCAGAGTCCGTAGCTGCTGGAGAGCCTCCGGCAGGTTGCCTGTTCGTTCCAGGGCATCCGCCAGCCGAAACCGCAACTGGGCCGAATTGTTCCCCAACTGCAGGGCCTGCCGCCAATACTGAATCGCCTGGTAGTCCTGATTTTGCAGGGAGGCGTTGACACCATCAAAGTAGGCCAGGACGGCCGGGAATACTTCTTTTTCCCGCAGCATCTCCATATAGGGAAGAGCCTGATCCCGCTGCTCCGCCTGGAACAGCAAATCAATCGCGGTGGGCAGAAAATCCCATTTCCGGGTGTCCAGCGCCTGTACTCCCTCCTGGGCAACCCGCACCATCTCCTCCTTCGAACCGGAGCGCAGGGCAAGCTGGGACCAGGCTTGCCACAAGGCAGGGTCTTTTGGATTTTCCGCTTGCAGTTCCGAGAGCAATCCTTTCGCCTTTTCCAGATCGTTTAACAGAATGTATTCCTGAATCAAACGCATCTTCACCTGCGGATCGGACAGGTTCATTTTCTCCGCCGCCGCCAGGTCCGCTTGTGCCCGGTCCCGGTCCTGTTGCCGCAGATAATACGAAGCCCGGATGATATAGGCATAGGGTAATTCCGGATTGTTCTTGACGGCATTCTGGAAGTAGGTTTCGGAGGGAGTAGAAACATCCTGCGGCCGCTGCTGGGCCAGTTGTCCCATGATTTCATAGGCCAGAATTTCCTGCGGGTATTTTTCGATGATCCCCGTTAATTCCGCCGCCGCTTCCTGAAACTTCCGCTGCTGAATCAGGGCCACGGCCAGCCGGCGGCGAAAACCGGGGGTATCACTGGTTTTGAGCGACTCCCGCACGATAAACTCCGCCTCGGTCGGGACATTCATCTGCAAATAGATATCCACCAGTTTTTCCGCCGCTTCGGTATTGCTTTTATCCACACGTATCACCTGCCGGTAGGCCCCGATGGCCTGCTGAATATGGGCCTGCTTCAACGGCCGGATATTCAGTTGGGCATCGGCATATTTCATTAATATGGGAACATTGTCCGGCATAACGGAAATACAGCGTCCCAGATTCTGGGCTGCCTGTTCCCAGTTTCCCTCTTCATACATTTTCGTACCCAACTCGAGTGCCTTTACCGCCCGGCGGCTGCGGTTCCACTGCCGCAGGGCATAGGCGGTAACTCCGAGCACCGCGAAAGCCAGGACCAGTACTATTACAAATTTCCAATTCAAGCGCCTTTTGGCCATAACAAACCTCGCTATTCTATGAGTAAAATTTTTCCAATCGCTTGTTTTTCAGAATTGCCGGGCAAATTCTTTGACCATTTTTTTGACGGTCTGCCAAAAAATCCACCCATCCAGACGGAAGGAGAGATTTTTGACATATTTTATATCGTAATGGATCCACTCCTGAAAATCCTGCCCGTCCTGGCGGGTACGGCATATCTGCCAGAGACCGGTGACACCCGGCCGCACGGATAACCGCGCATCGCGCCAGGGTGGGCACAAGGTATTTTCCGGGACCGGGGAGGGCCGGGGGCCGATCAGGCTCATCTGGCCCAGCAGAACATTGAAAAATTGCGGAATCTCATCCAGATAGGTATCCCGCAGAAATTTTCCGACCGGGCTGACCCGCGGATCATCGTCTATTTTGAACTGGGGGCCGTCCACCTGGCTGATCTTGCGGAGTTTTCGCTGGAGATCGTCCGCCCCCTGGATCATGGTACGGAATTTCAGGCAGCCGAACTCTTTCCCGTGCAATCCCTGCCGCTTGTGCCGGAAAAAGACCGGCCCGGGTGAGGAAAGTTTCACGGCCAGGGCTATAAACGGAAGAACAGGGACAAAGAGCAGGAGGATCAGCAGGGCCGCCGCCCTATCAAGCACGGGTTTCCCGATAGCGGCATAGGAAATGCGGGGCCAGGTACGAAAGGTATCCTGCCGTTTTTTTTGGTTAAACGCCCGGGCGAGAAGGTGAAATCGGCGGGATCCCCGTACCGGAGAAGCTGGGGAGAGTTTATCCCCGACGGGGAGATCTCGGGTAAGGACCCGGTTCTTTATAAAATAGTTTTCAGGCACCGTAAGGCCGGGGCCTACTACGGAGGATTGGATAGTAACACCCGCGCCCAGTTCCACCCGATCCCCAATCACCGCCGGACCAATGAGTATGACCCCGGGACGAATGCACACCTCCTGACCGATCCAGACATTACCGAAGATACGCACCGAATCGTCTATGTTTGCCTGGTTTGCCGGAGGCGAGGGAATTCGCCGCGCTATTTTCGGCCAGGCAGTCCTGAAGTAATGATCGATCAAGGCAAGAAAACCTTCCTCGGTTTCCAGATCCAGCGTAACACCAGCCAGCCGAATACTGCGCAGGGGCAAGGACTGGGCGGTACACCGGGATACAACCTCGGAGAAATGCAGGGGAAGGGTTCCATCCACCAGCAATTTCGGAAGGATATCGGCCTTCACCAGAAAATGCGGCGGCCAATCCGCCGGCACGGCACATTCTTTGGCCGTATCCGCATACCAGCGGCGGAAACCCGCGATCGTACCCTGGGAAGTAAAACGTATTTTTTCCCGGAAGGCGGTTAGTTCCGAATCGGCCTGGACCGCCAGCACCGGAGCATCCAAATCATTGACCATATCAAAAAGCCATTGGGCATCGATATCCGTAACATAACGGCCATTGGTGATGATCTGCCAGGGGCCGGTTTTCCCGTGCTTTCTCCCCGGCGGCATAACAGGTATCGTTTGCTCGTAATATTGAATTCGGGCTTGATCCGAGACGGGTTTGCCCTGCCATTGCCGAGGTATTACAAAAAGAGGGTTCTTGGGGAAACCATCCAGAGAATGCAGTTTTCGAAGACCCGCCAGAGTCAGGGCGGCCAGGGATTCACTGGACAAAACCGTGCGCAGGATACCACTGGGGGATTCAGGGAAATCTTTTCTATGAATTACAATTTGCTGCATTGGACAAGACGTTTGGCTATCGGGAAACCGGAGCATCCGAATTCTGCTCTTGCGGTTGGAGTAAGAGCATCAGTTGTCTCATATCGATTTGTTTGTCGTCAGGAGGGGTCTGGTTGTTATCGCCGTGTCCATACCCATAGCCATATCCATACCGACTGTAGCTGTGGCGGAACGGCACATTGGCAAGAACATTCCCCAGGATCCGGGCATGGATCTGGGAGAGCCGCTGAAAGGTTTCCTGCAACTCCGCACGGTTGGACCGACCCGACAAACTGCTGATAACCACGGCATCGGCGATTCTTGACCATTGCAAGGCATCCGGAATAGCCAGGACCGGAGGCGTATCAATAATCACATGATCGTATTTCTGACTGATCTGCCGGATAATATCCGCGGTCTCCGGTCTTGAAAGCTGCTCTATGGCCTGGCCATTATTTCGCCGGTCGGCAATCATTACCTGCAAACCGCTTTCGGGAAGGGTATGGATGGCCTCTTCCCACTTCCGCAAGCCCAGCAAGACATCCTGCAAGCCCCAGAAACACTCCGGCAGTTTCAATAAACGGGCGATATCCGGCTTGCGTAAATCCCCGTCGATCAGCAGAACTTTATCGCCGGCCTGGGCCAGACTCAAGGCCAGGTTGGTGGACAGGGTGGTTTTCCCTTCCCCCATCCCCGGACTGGTGACCACCAGGATTTTGGGGATCCGGCCGTCGCTGAGCAATCGCAGGTTGGAGCGGATGGTTTGATAATCACTGACGATCTGCTGGCGGGCCGCCGCTTTGTCTTTCTGGTTCATTTGAGCAGTCGTGGTACCCACCACGGCCACCCCAATCGAGCGAACAATATCCTCCGGGGTGTACATGTTTTTATCGGCCTTGTCGCGTAAGAAGGCCAGGAACATCCCGCCGGCCAGGGCCCCGAACAGTACGGCAGCCAGGAGTTTGATCCGCTTACTCGGCATGGGCATGCTGGAGGCATTAAAGGCCACCGAAATGCGGGCGGGCCGTTTCCGCTCCACCTCCAATTCCTGGATGCGGCGGCGGATCGTTTCATACAATTCCTGATTCATGGCCAGCTGGTCCTGCTGTTCCTGGATCGCCAATTGTTTCCGCCCCACTTCAATGGTGTCGGCATTTTCCTTGGCCAGATTATCCCGCAGGATATTCTCCTGCACGACAATCTGTTCCAGTTCGGCCTTTGCCTTATCCAGTTGCATCTGGCTGTTCTCGGTAAGCTCCTTGGCTACCATGTCATCGAAGGTTTTTTCCAGATCCTCGCGCTGTTTTTTGGCCCGTTCCTTAAAAGCCTCTAAAATCTTCGTTTGCTCCTGGATTTCCGGATTGGTCGGGGCCAGGGTCTGCTCGGCCATTACCAGGCTCTCTTCGAGCTGGGCCACCCGCTGGGTCAGCATTTGTAAGGTGGGATCGCTATTAATAAAATCATAACGCCGTTCCAAAAGTTTCTCCGGCAGAATAGTCTGGCCCTTGGTCTGTTCGGAAAGCTGGACCAGCGACTGCAAGGCCAGTTTCCTCGATTCGATCTGGGTCAACTGCTGGCGCAGGTCAGAAACCCGGGCCAGCATCATATCCTGCCGGCCGGTCAGGGCGATCGTGCCATATTCCTCCCCCATTTTCCGGATCGTTTCCTGCTGCCGCTGAATTTTCTCCTGGATCACCTTGCGTTCGTTTTCCAGAACCTCGATATTCTGATTGCCTCCCTGGGCAGAGCGGGAACCTTCGATGTTCATATAGGCCCGGACAAAGGCATCCACCACCTGCTCGGCTTCTCTGGCATTGAGGCTATCCATGGTAATCTTGATCAGCTCGCTTTTGCGGCCGGGTATGACCGCAATCACTCCGTCCTGGACCGCCTGCTTGAGGGCCACCACGGGATTGATGGTCTTGACTTCTTTTTTAGTAATGTAACGGGCAATCAGATCGTTTTCCTCAAACAAAGAGAGCTTTTTATCCCCCAGCTCATCCGCCACCCGCTGCACCACCTGGTCGCTGACGATAATATCGGCCTGGGTATTCATGAAACTTTCGTACATCGGAATGACCCCTTCCGAATCCTTGTCACTGAAGAGGATACTGGGGATGATCGGGGCCACCCGAATCGCGGCGGCGGCTTGATATTTCGGCTTCACCAGAAACCAGACCGCCGGCAGGCCCGCCCCAGCCAGCAACACAAAAGTCAGCAAAACGATATACCAGCGGCGGCTTAGGGCACGCAGCACCCCCAGCGGGGATGGTGCGGCAGAGCCGGCAGGGCCTTCCAAAGATGGATAATCCGTAGGGTACGCCTGGGGATTATATTTGGTTACATGATCCATGGTTTTATTTCTCCCTTTCAATAGTTCCTGATCTGAATGAATTAGTAAGGTTTTGCAAAATGGAGGTTATTTACCTGGCAGAGGTAATCAGGATTTCCTGATTGGTTTCTTCATCAGGCACGGTAAAGA
This sequence comes from uncultured Pirellulales bacterium, assembly GCA_964580995.1. Classification (GTDB taxonomy): domain Bacteria; phylum Planctomycetota; class Phycisphaerae; order Sedimentisphaerales; family SM23-30; genus JAKJEP01. The sequence continues at coordinate 59,927 of CAZOMV010000001.1, read as the reverse complement.
TTTTTTTGAGTATCCACAATTCCAGAACCACCAGCGCCAGCGCCAGCGGCATCATGGCATAGCCCCCGAAATCATGAAACAGTTGTTCCCATTTTTCCCCCTTGAGTATGGTAAAGGCGATGGAGGTAATCGCCAGACGAATCGTATTACATAACAGGGCGATCGGCAGAACCGAGAGCAGCAGGATCCCTTTCTCCCACCAGCGGCGGTTCACCAGCAGGATTACCAGCCCGCTGATCACGAAGAAGGAGGTGACCATCCGCAGGCCGTTGCAGGCTTCCGCCACCGCCACGGTGGTCTGGCCCAGATGGATGATGTTGCCTTCGATCCGGATATCATAGCCGATCATTTCCAGACAGAAGCCCGCGGAGGTGGTGGCCATACTCTGCAAAGGCATAGTGATGGCGGCCTCCAGCGTTTTGGGTAAGGGCAGCATCAGGCCCAGAAAGATAAATATGGGAATCAATTTACGGAATACCGCCCCGCCGAACAGGAACCACACCAGGGCGGCGATACTGGCCACCAGGGAAAGCCGCTCCGCGGAACCGTACATGAAAAACAAGCCAAAATACCGCAGGCTTTGGGCAGCCAGGAAGGCCGCCAAGCCCCACCAGGAAGGATGGGAGAGACACTGGGCCAACTGGCCCCGCCGGGACCAGACGATATAAATAGCCATGAAGGGGACCAGCAGTCCGCAGGAATACTCATCGCTCTGCATCCAGATTTTCCAGAGGTCCGTCAGGGTCGGCCAGTGGGACCACAGAAAGGCCAGCAGGACCGGAACCACCCAAAGGAGGGGCCAGCGGGAACGGCTGAACGCACCCGATGGAATCCCGTACAGTGGTTTCAGACCCTTTGCGTCTTTTACCTCCGGCGGCAGCGAGAAAATCTTGTTTATCTTTTTATTCATATTTTCGGCCGCCCGGTTGATCCATTGGGGTAAAACACCTTTTCGCTCTACTTGTACCATTTGTTCCTCCCGAATTTTTCCATCCGGCACTACCGCCTGGTGTTCCACGACACAGTCCCGCACCTGAGAGCCGCTGCCGATCCGGGCCTCCGGCCAGAGCACACTGCCGGTTAGCAGGCTGCCGGGACCAACGGCGGCATTTTTTTCGAGGATACACGGGCCGACCAGGACCGCGTCGGCCGCGACCATTGCACCCTCCATGACCAGAACCGGTCCGTACAGCCGGGCACTGGGATGGACTTCCGCCCGCGGACTGACCCAGACCCCATCGCGAGCTTGGGACTGGGGGGCGGAGAAGTTTTTGCCGGGCCGGTCGGGTTGGTCGGGTTGGCCGGGTTGGTCGGGTTGGTGCTGTTCCAGATAATCCGCCATAGCCCGCAGGTAGCCGGACCAGGTGCGGAAATTGCCGACCGGCTGGGGGAGCCGGACGGCATGTACGGTTTTGCCGGCCCGCAGCAGGGCCGGGATCAAGGTTTCCTTAATATCACAGTAACCGGCCCGGGGGATCTGTTCCAGGACCGTCGGTTCCAGCAGATAGAGATCGGCGGCCTCGGTTGAACTAAGGACAGCGGCTTTGGGGTTAAGGGCCACAGTCATGGCCGCTCGGGCCTTTTGATGCTCCTGTATGAGAAAACGCAGGTCCGGCGGACAGGCCGTACAGGCATTGCACAGCAGGATCAGGGAATGCGGGGCCTGCTGAACGGTCCGGACGATCACACCGGCCGGCCCCAGCGGCAAAATTTCCGGCGAAAACCGCACTGCCGCCCGGATCCCATCCATGCGTTCTACCGCCTGACGCAGGATAGCCCCGTCGCTGTTGCCGCAGATCGAGATCTGCCTGATCCCGCAGCAGTCCAGATGCCGCAGCAGCCGCTCCAAGACCGGCTGCCCCCCTACCGGCCACAGGGCCGGCGGTAACCGCGACGGCAAAGGCCGCCGCCCGAAATCCGACCGGCCGGCCAGGATGATCGCCTGGATATTCGTAATATTATGGGATTGATGAGCCATCTTTTACAAGTAGTACCCGATGTGTGATAAGTTCTGTTCTCGGTAATCTACGGTGTCAGACAACAGAAGAATACCTGACTTCGCAAATGGGTTTGTTTGGTAATTTTTGGATCGGCGTCCATCGCTGTGGTGGCTGGTTATCCACACCGGAAACCACCTGTTTTTACCAGCGGGTAAAACGGCGCTCGTACCTTGAATCGGAAAAGACCTGCCACCTATCTCTAGCTTCCAAAGTCAATATAAGTAATTTATTATCAAATATTTATGAATATTTCTTTACTCTTCCGGTATGCCCGTGACATCGATATCGAGGACTGCGGGCGCCGTTACCGGCTGGCCCTTGCGGGCGGCCTGGAGCCGCTGCAGCTCGTGCAGAGTGCGGAAAAGACCTCGTTCGATATGGGCTTCATACCGATGAAACTTGGACAGCGTGCTCTGATTAACCAAATCGGAACGTATCGCTTCGCCCAAGGTGGGGAGCTCAGAGTCTTTATCGCTTCCGGACCTGATTTCGCTCAAATAAATATCCTGCAACAATTCCACCTCAATGCGCCCGACCCGATGGAGCCGCCAGACAGAAGCGGCAAGCCGGTCGGCCAGGACTTCCTCCAGGGACCCGACCGGCTCCAGTTGGTCGAGCAGCTCCTGGCGAAAGCGGTTAAACTGGGCCTGGCTTTCATCACAGATGACGACATGCTGGGACAGCAGGCCGTGCTTGCGGGCGTTTTGAGAGACCTTCTCTTTGCCGGATGCGGTTTTCGGGCCCGTGGACGCCATCGCATTGCTCCGGTTTGCTTTCAATTGCCTTTCCGAAATCATTCGTGCTACTCCTTTTCCTTAGCGCCGGCGTAACCACCTATCCCGATCCCAAGATTTCCGCTTCGTCCGTTCGCCGACCGAAAAAACTTCTCTATTATCTATTATAAACTGGCAAGCCAGATCGTAATAAGAGAAATAATTTTTATTGCAAAAAAATTAACCGAGTCCTGCGGTTTGGATGCTGTATCCTTTTTTTCGTCTGAGACTTATGACCGCCGGCGTTTTTCTCCCAGCTTCCGCCAATGCCCTATTGCCGGCCAGAGCTTTACGCCTTTGCCCTTGACCACCAGCGGCTCATACCGGGGATGGCTGGCCTTAAGGCCCCAGCCCCCTCCCGGCAAGGCCCATACGGTGCGAAAGAGAATCTGCCCCTGGCCATCCTCGACCAGGCAGGCGTCCCCATCGGCCGGCGAGCGGCTGTGGGAAAAAACCACCAAATCACCCCGGGCAAACTCCGGGGCCATCGAGTCGTCCGGCAGATAGAGAGCAAAGGAATCACGGGCCTGGAGGCTGGGCATCTGGAAACCATCGCGACCTGCTTCCCTGTTAAGAGGGGAAACCAAACTGGGCAAGGCAGGATCATTGAGAATGACCGTCTTTGCCGAATCTCCGGTCAAACTTGAACTAGCCTCGGAGGGACCAAACAATTCCGGAAAAGATACTTCCAGAACCTCAGAGAGCTTTTCCAAAACGGACATCGATGCCGCGCAATCGCCACTTTCCAAGCGACTAATATAAGCACGGGTGCAGCCAACTTGGTCAGCCAAGTCGTTTTGGGTGAGGCCTTTATACTTCCTGAGCCTCTTCAGATTTTCGGATAGCTCATCCTTGATTGGTAATCTCCTGTCACCGGGTTATGAGAAGTACATGTTAAATGTAGCCTATAACGACGGATAAGTCAATAATATCAAAAAGTAATTATTTTTAACATTTTTTATTTGACAAATGTAACTCACAGTATATATTTAATATGTCAGTTATTTTTAGCTACTGATTTTTGAAGGAAAAAATTGTGAGAATATTTGACTTTCTATTTCAGCAAAATGCTTCAGGCTCCATTGGAAAAAGCATATTCGTTTAATTTTTAAATGTTTTATTGTCAAGGATTTATGAAACGTCAATTGCAAACTTTGCAGTCGAAAAGAAAAGGAGAATTATTATGGTACGACTCGAAGGCCCTTACCGTCAATCGCAAATCAATGACTATCTGGCCTGTCCCCAGGCCCTGCTGCTGAAACTCCAGGGGACCGAACCCCAGTTCCGCAGCCTCAGCCAAACCCGCGGTGCCGCCATCCACCGCATCATCCGTTGCCTCCACGAAGAAGGACTCTGGAATAGCTGGCAGTTGCTGTTCGAGGATATCTGGACCGAGGAAATCAGCCGCACCGGCCCACCCATTAACGCCACAACCGAGGAGATCGACCGGGAATACCAGGACTGGCGTATGGCCATGGAAAACTACGTCGAGAAGGAGCATGAATCCAGCATCCTTTTTGCCGAACTGCCCGTCCGGGGTGTCCTCCGCAGCCGCTCAGGCCGCGAGTACACCGTCGAGGGCATCATTGACCAGGTTCGGCCTGCCGCCGACGGGAGCGGGTATGAGATCTATGAATTCAAAACCAGCGCCACCTTGCCAGCGCTGTCCAGCCTCCAACGAAACATTCAACTCTGCCTGTACTGCTGGTGTGCCGTAACCGGGGAGGTCTTCGTAGATGACCAATGGCGGCCGGCCAAAGACATCCTGCCGGGCTACCTGCAAAACTGCGTGCTGTACAAGCTTGTCAATCTGATTCCCTACAAGCGAGCCGGTCGGCACGGCGACGGCAGCAAATATCAAGCCGGCGATCTACGCGGCGATCCTCGGATTTGCATCCCGGTCACCAGTGATCACCTGGTGGAAGGTGCCCAGGCCATAGCCCGCATCATTGCCGCCATCCGGGCGGGCGGATTTTTCTGGAACCCGTCGTCGCTGTACGGCGGCTGCGAGGCGTGTCCGTACAGATACGCCTGCGGCACCAATTTCAGGGTCAAACAGGAGAATCTGCCGACACCGGCACTCAAAAAGGTCGTTTAAAGTACGCAACTTTCCAGGAAACATGTTGTAAACCAAGACAAAAAGAAAGCGAGCAAAACCATGAAAAAGCCAAACAAGAACCAGTCACCCAAAAATAACGGACAGAAAACCATGAAGAGCAAGGCATCTGGCGACCGATTGCACGAAAGTGACCTAGTCATCCGGCGTTTTATGCTTAATCAGCCCAACAGCCGGCTGGGCCTGCAGCCGGGCTTCTTCCGCAATACCTTTTCCGGCCAGGAATACCAGAGCCTCCGGGCCAACATCCTCCTGTGGCGGCGGGGACGGGTCTACTTCGAAGACGGCCAGGACATTTTGCCTGCCTGCAAGAGCAATGATGGCCGCCGGCCCATGGATATCATCGAAAAGCCCAAGGCGGAAACCTGTGGTCACTGGAACAGTGACGGCTGGTTCGTTCCCGAATGCCCGCTGGCGGCCTGGCGGTTCTATGACGGCCGCCGTTGTTCGCCCTTGTGCCAGGAGACCTGGAGCTTTCTGGGCATTCTGGAAGAAGATGAATTGCCGTTCTGGATCAGCCTCAAGGGCCACTCCCTGCGCTCGGCCCGTCAGTTCCTTTCCATGTGCCAGGAGGTCATCAACGCCGGCAAGAATGACCTGTTCGACTGCAGCATCACATTGTCCTCGCAACTCTTCCAGGGGCGAAGCTTTGCGTACTACGTGGCCCGTTTCAGCGATCCACAGTGGATCTCCAAAACCTCGGCACGGCACCGCCAACTCAAAGGCCTTCTGCGTCGCTACGGACTCGCGGACATCCAACAGACCTTCGATGCCGAACAGGCCACCGAACCGACAACCGCAATGGCCACCTAAAACAGCCCATGCGATAATTCCCTTTTATGAGACCGATGGAAAATGTCAGCCAAACCACCTCAACCTTCAGAACAAGCCCGGAAACTGGACCAGGAAGTCATGCGTATCAAAGACCAGGTTTGTCGTAACTGGCTCCAGATGGGCCAGGTGCTCTCCGAAATCCAGTTGTCTCTGGCCTATCGGGAGTTGGGATTTCCTAACTTCCAACGCTATGTGGAAGACCGCCTGGGGGTCAGTCCGCGCTGGGCCAATTATCTGATCTGCATGGTCCGCAAGGCCAAAAAATTCAACATCCCTGCCCAGAAGGTCGCCAAGCTCGATATTTCCAAGGGGCTGGAGATTTTTCGTTTGGACAATGCCGAGCAGGCCAAGAGGCTCGTCTCAAAGACCATTCAGGAGGATCTGCCGCTCAAAGAAGTCAAAAGACAAGTTGCCATAGCGCTGGGGCAACCAGCCGATCCGGAAGCCCAGACCATACGCAAAGTATGGTTTTTTTCTCCTTCCCAGTGGGTAGTCATCAACCAAGCCATCAAGGCCGTCAACCTGGAGACAGATTCCGAAAGTGAAACCTACGCCATCGAGCTGATCGCGGCCGATTATCTGGCTGGGATCGGATTGGATCCATCCACCAAGGCTCGCCCATGAGAAGACACAAGACATTCCGGAACACCGATCCTACCCAGTATCGCTGGCGTCAGAAGGAGATTATGATCGAAATCCTCTGGCGGGATGAATTCACCTGCCAGCTCTGCGGCAGCCACCGTCATCTCCAGATGCATCACATTAAGCCTAGATCACAGGGAGGAGATAATACGGAAAATAACCTTCTGACACTCTGCCGGGAATGTCACTATGCGGTCCATCATGGCACCATGCCTCTCAAGGGCATGAATATCTTGGATAGATAACAAGGGGACGACGAGCTTTTGACGCTGGCGTCTTATTTATCCTTTGGCAACATGGCGGTCCGGCATATCCGCCAGGATCCTCGCGATCCGCTCGGCCGCCTTGCCGTCCCAGAGCGGCGGCACCCGGGCCGGGATTTCTCCCGCACGGGCCTTGCGATAGCCGGCAAGGATATTTTCCGGCTGGACCCCGACCAGTTGATTGGTCCCGCTGGTAATGGTAACGGGCCGCTCGGTATTCTCGCGGACCGTCAGGCAGGGGATACCCAGGATGGTGGATTCCTCCTGGATCCCGCCGGAATCGGTAATAATGATACTGGCGTCCGCCATCAGTTTCAGGAAATCCAGATACCCCAGCGGTTCGGCCAGCACAAAGTTGGGCAGGCTCTTGATCCGGGCATAGAGTCCGTTCGACTGCATGTTTTTGAGGGTCCGGGGGTGGACCGGAAAGACCATTTTCATGTCCCGCTGGATGACCTCAAAGGCATCGAGAATCCGGCCGAACACCTGGTGATTATCGACATTGGAGGGACGGTGCATGGTAATCACCGCAAATTCACCCTGGGTCAGGCCGAGTGTTTCCCGAATCCGGGATTGATCGGCTTTCGCCCGGTTCTGAAGCAGCGTATCGATCATCACATTGCCCACCAGGTGAATCTTCTCTCTGGCGACGCCTTCCCGCACCAGATTATCGAGGCCGCTTTGTTCGGTCACAAACAGGATGTCGCTGATGGCGTCGGTCACGACCCGGTTGATTTCCTCGGGCATAGTCCGGTCATGGCTGCGCAGGCCCGCCTCGACATGGATCGTTTGGATCCCCAGCTTCACCGCCGTCAAGACGCACGCCACGGTGGAATTCACATCGCCCACCACCAACACCGCGTCCGGCTGATGCTCCAGCAGGACCGGCTCGAACCGCTTCATGATCTCCGCCGTCTGCTGGGCGTGCGAGCCGGAGCCAACCTCCAGATTGATATCCGGCTGCGGGATGCCCAGGTCGCAGAAGAAAGAATCGCTCATCTGGGGACTGTAATGCTGACCGGTATGAACCAGCAGATTGTCTAGCTCCGGGCGAGCCTGGCAGGCTTTGATGATACTGGCAATCTTTACAAAATTCGGGCGGGCACCCGCCACGTGGATTAGTTTTTTCATGGGGACCTCTAGGGTTATCGGGATAGAACCATTATTCCATCAGATATGCCACCGACAATTTTTACAAACATTCATAGAGTAGGAATCTCAACCTAATGAACCAAGATAATCTTTTATCCGCCTGACTACCGCTTCCGGCTGGGCCACTCGTCTTTTCGGGATGAATGTTTTCAAATCAGCAAGTTTATCGGCTAATTCAGCTTCGGAATAGGCAACCAGGATATAACCGGACTTTTCATATTCTTTGGCGATACTGATCTGATGATCGTTCACGACCTCATGGAATTTCTTGCGGCGGGGCATGACCAGCATCGGCTTCTGGTATTCCAGCGCCATAGTAATCGAACCCATCCCGGCATGGCTGATGATAGCAGAAGCCTGCCGAAATTTACCATCAAAAGCGTGTTTGTCCAGTGTTGAAACCGCCGGAAAATTGCGCGGTTGATAACTGCTTTGGCCGATTTGGGCAAAGATTTCATCGCCCACCAACCCACGATCAACTGCCTGATCCACTTCTTTTACCAACCGGTCAAAAGGGAATTGCGTTCCCACAGTAAGAAAGATCATATCACCGCCCCCGCATACTCAACTCTTTTATATTTTGTTGCCAACTCCGGCCATTGTACTAAAAACAGATCTGCAATATAACGTACCATCCTGCCGGAAAGCGACAATCTTTCCACATTGGTAATACTGTCAATCCAGATAACTTTTGCACCAAGGAATTTGCCGAGAAAACAGGCAATACAACCAACAGCAGCGCCGGTACTGATTATTACACTTGGTTTTTCCTTACACAGAATTTGATAACAGCGAAATATCTGCCGGATCACCCGGAGGAGATGTTCACGATTCGACTCACCGAGAACATATACCGGACCGAATTGCTCTAGTTTCGCCCGAACCACTTCCGTAGTTGTAATCCCCACCGCCTCACAGCCGCTCCAGCAATCTGCCAGTTTAAGTAATTGTGTAATATGACCGCCGGCAGAGGCTACCAGGCAAAATTTTCGGTTGTTCATATTTCCGTCTTTATCTCAAATTCAACCGGAACTTGATTTCCCCTAAATATACGCCTAAGTTGCTCTTTTCGAATATATTTCACAAGTTCATCTGAGATTTGTCGTTTCTGGCCTATAAAATGAGCATAAACAAATCCGGTCAAAAGTGCCAATCCTCCAGTAAAATACGGAGGCTCTTTTACACAGCGTCTCAATGATTTTAAAAGCATAAATAATGGGTGAGTTGCTAAAAAATACTCTCCGAGACCTTGCCGAAAGCGAATTTTAATCCGACTATTAACATGACCTGTACCCATTGGCTTATTATGAATCACCATCAGATTTGTTGTGGCCCAGGTTGTCCAACCTTTCATTCGTGCCATAAAACAGGCACAAGTATCTTCTCCAGCATATTTTAAAGGAATGAAGCCACCTATATCCTCATAACATTGCCTACGAAAAACCATAACATTTTTAGGCGCTGACCTCCAATCGTATAATCCTTTTTTTAATATATCCCCAACTCGATCCATACAATGACCCGACGCAATACCCAACCGCTTGTCTTGAGTAAATAGCTTAAATATTTCCTCATAATAATTAGCAGGTAATTCGATATCGGCATCCAAAATCGCCAGATAATCATAATCTGATAATTCTATTTCTTTTAATCCTTTAAATATTGCATAAACATTACTGGCATAGTAACTCTGGTTGCTTTCTTTTTTTCTATATACATAGCGAATCCATGGATATTTAGCAGCATAACGCTTTATAATATCCGCAGTCTGATCCATTGAACTGTCATCCACAATTACCCATAATAACGGCTGAATAGTTTGAGCAAGCACACTGTCAATTGCTTGACGAATGTATTTTTCTTCGTTATAAGCTGGAGTAACAATTACATAATTTGAAGTTAAATCTTTTATTTCCATTAGATATACTTAATCAGAACAAATATACTCTTCGAAGTGTGTAAACTTTGTGATATCTGGCACTAAATTTTCGATGTCATATTGCCACCACTGCTCTTTCTGTAGTTTATCAATAACCTCTTGTTGAAATCTAAAGCGAATAACTTTAGCTGGGTTACCTGCTACGATGGCATAACTCGGAACATCTTTAGTAACTACCGCCCCCGCCGCAATTACCGCCCCATTTCCAATTTTCCTAACATTGGGTACTATAATGCTGTTTTTTCCGATCCATACATCATTCTCAATTATAATTGGTATATGCTGAACATAAGATTCTTTTACGTATTTATAGTTTGGTTCATAAAAAAAGGGATGGGTTGATTTATGGTGGAGAGGATGGTTTGCATCCATAATGGAAACATTCTTGGAAATTGAACAATAACGGCCAATTGTTACACCAGGCCTTATGCTATCATTGAAAAAACAACCATAACTATACTTTCCGACATCAATGCCATGATATTTTCTATATATCTCGCGAATTGTCTTTGAATACATCTCCCCACCTTCAAGTCTGGCTATTAGTTTCGCGAATAAATCCTGGATTTTTCTTTTCTTAAGATATTTATATACTAATATTACAAGGAATCTTAACATCTATTGGCTCTTAATCAGTCATAATGTTGGCTTTATTTTTCAAAATTGCCCATAGGATTTACCTTAAACCACTAAAAATTCACATTCTACGGCCCTTCAAGAAACTATTTGTTTTTATACTACCTTATGATACAAGCGAATCCATTGGATGCATATTTTATTGCCTCTTCAAAAGAATTTGTGGGTGAATTTAGGAGGCTTCGCTCGTAACCTATTGACTCATAATGACGTATGGCGTTTTCTATTGATATTTTTTTAGTTCAAATAAATTCAGCTTGATATTCTCAGCAAAATCGCTTGGGCAGACTGGCAAATTGGGACTAACGGGGGGCAATTTGGCAGTCTGGGCCCCGAACGATTTTGCTGAGTTAAATTCGCTGAATTTATTTACCCACAAATTGTTCAGAAGAGCCAAAAATAAAATCATTTTCCCATTCCACTGATTAAGGATATAACAGGCTTGATTTTTCCTGCATTTGTTTTTTGAACCGAATCTACTTTTTGTAGAGTAAACTTTAAGTCATTTGGTAAATATTTGGCTAAACGATTCTTAAATTCCGACAAGTCTTCCGAAGTGAATTTCTGATCAGGCACATAGTTAATTATAATATGATCTTGATTATCCTGGATGATTTGACTTTCAATAATGTTATTGACGCCACACAAAACATATACAATATAAGAAATAATGCACACACCTAGCTCTTTGCCAGAAGGTGTGATAATAACATCACCTTCTCTACCAATAATAGATTTGATCACCGGGAATGCCCTACCGCATTGGCAAGTTTCATTGGAAGGATACACAAGATCTTCGGTATCATATCTAATTAACGGCATCGCCATGTTCCAGAAACCAGTAGCAATTAACCTACATTCTCCATCCTTATTGTTCTCAATTGGAATTAGTTCCAGAAGGCCGTACTCCGGTACTATATGATAACTTCCGTAATCGCAGGTATGGATATAGCTTACCCGTTCGGCAGATCCATAAAAATCGTATACCTTACAATCAAATGCTCTACTAATTATATCTCTAGTTGATTGGGTGAGTATCTCAGAAGTAACCAGTACCGACTGAAACTTTAGTTTAATCCCTGAATCTAAACACCCTCTGGCGAGTATATTAACAGCAGATGGATAACCCACAAGGCCTTTTATACCGTAACTACTAATTATATCTGCGTATTCTTTAGCCGTTTTATACGTTAGATGAAAGGTAGACAAATGTAATTCTTTCATGATTGGATCATACGCATAAAGACGACCACTCTTTGTGTCTTTTTCCCCAAGTACCCTACCTTTGAGATAAGCACATCGATCATTAATACCTAATCCGGCCCAATCCCACTGACGTCTGACAAAGGCATGTTCATTTTCGATCGAAAAAATATCTCTGCGGAGCATTAAAGGAGTTCCCGTAGTCCCACTGGTGTGGGTTTTTCGAAGTAACCAGGAAGGGTATTTGTTGGAAACAATAGAATTACCCGCTTTCAATGCACTCTCTTTCGTAAACACAGGAAACATTTTTATATCATCAAGCGTTTTTATATTCTCGACTCTGATTTTCAGTTTATCCATCAGTATCCGATAATACGGCACAGTTTTATATGCGTGTGAAATTAACCGTTTAAGCAGAATTAGTTGGAGCGATTCCAATTCCTGCTGACTCCACCATTGGGTTTTTTCCAGCCATCTTCTGCGATACCAGAATGGCCCCATATATCTACGAATAATCAGATTGACACCCCCTTGCGCCATAACTTTAAAATTCATGACTTAAAATTCTCCGGCTTAGGGTTAAAGGTTGCTTTTATTACTCGATACCATCCTGATAAATAGGCTTTAACTCGATTTCGATTATCGCAATCAACAGGTTTTACAATTCTCATCAATAACCACAAGGGGATGCGAAATAAAAAAAATAGCGAAATTAGAACTCCGGAAAGCCAAAAATAAACCGTGTTCCTGTTCTTGCAAATAAATTGAAGTATCCCCAGGCGAAGCTGAATTATAGATTTTATTTGTACCTGCTTGCTGCTTTGCCCCCCCAAGTGAATAATATTCGCATTTGGGAAAAAAAGGGTTTTCCAACCATTCTTTAGAAACCGATAGCACCAGTCGGTTTCTTCCGCATACATAAAGTAGGATTCATCCATTAATCCTATCTTTTCTATAGCTTCACGCCGCACCAGCATAAAACAACCGGTTACAACAGCAACCTCACGGACATCGTTTCGATCCCACCAAGTCATCCGTTCGCGACCGAAGAAACGGCTTTTAGGGAATAATTTATATAAGTAGGTACTGGATAAAAATAAATTCAAAATAGATGGAAACATAAAGCAAGTTGGCTGAAGAGTCTTGTCCGGATTTAATACTTTGCACCCTACCACAGCAGTTTCCGAATGTTGATCTGCAAATGCAACCGTCTTTTGTATCGCCCCATCCAGAACAACAGTATCGCTATTAAGCAACAGGATATAACGCCCTTTTGCAATTTTCATTCCCTGATTATTGGCAGCGGCAAATCCGCGGTTTTCCTGGTTTTTGATCAAAATCACCTGCGGAAACTCGGACTTAACCATCTCCGCCGAGCCATCGGCAGAGGCATTATCCACAACAATTACTTCAAATTTAATATTATGTGTTTGATTATACACCGAACGCAGACAATCCCGCAGGATATCCCGGGTGTTCCAGTTGACGATAATGATAGAGACATCGAGTATATTCATGAAGACTTATCTTTTAGCATAAACTGGGTGACCATCTTAAGATTATTCTTTTGGGCTATATCAATGGCCAATTTTATCACATCAAGAACATACTGTTCACATTGATTTGTGGAACGGTCAAAATCGTGTACCAGAAGAACACCCCCATGATCCAATTGCTTTGCCAATATCTCTAAGGAATTTTGGTCGTTGTTCCAATCACGGGTATCGTTGCTATCCACTGTCCAGAAAACAATAGGTACTCGCTTATACCAAAGATATAGCAGTGTTACAAGGTTGAGTTTTCCATAAGGCGGTCGAAAAGGATATACGCCTCGCTGAATTCCAAGGGCACCGTCAATAACCTGCCAGCTTTTTTTGATATCTTGTATGCACTTCCAAGGACAAACTCTCCAAGCATGAAGATGATCGTATCCATGCGAACCTATCTCATGCCCCTCTACTACAATTCGACGGACAAGTGCCTCACGGCCATCAATATTTTTTCCTAAAAGAAAAAAACATCCTTTGATACCGTTCTCGGCCAGAATATCCAATATCTTTGGTGTCAGCCTACATCCGGGACCATCATCTATACTTAAGACCAATACTCTATTAACTTTTGCTTTGGCGGCCAGGGTTCTCCTTTGGCAGCGGCTACAAAACCACGGGAGAACAAAATACACGAAAAGTACAAAAAACAAAAGGAGAAAATAAATGTACCAGGAAGCAACAAACATTTAATTCTTACCGTCACAGAATATGTCACATCTCATTAAAAACCATCTACCCAACCCAACCGGCTATGGCCATTCTGGATCAAAATGTACGACCACCTGCCTGTATATTTTCCACACTGTCCAATTTTACTTTTTTTCAACCTGTTTCATATAAAAACCTTGGTATTTTGTTGTCATAAATAGTTGATACCCTAAAGATTCGTAAAGGCATTGGGCAGAATAATTGCTTTTGTCCACAGTAAGCCAAATAGTCCTTCTATTCGATTCAAATGCCCTATTCTCCGCCCATCGCAAAAGCAATTTCGCAAGACCACATTTGCGATTCCGTTTTGCCACCGCAATAGGTTCGATCCTGATTCTTTCTCTGGGTAAAGTCCTAATACTTACATTCTCCTCTTTACCAGCGAAAAAAGAAGATATCTTTCTTGATAATTTAATTATAAATAATCTGCATAAAGATAGGTGCCTACACAATGAAAGTATTGAAAGTATTTTTAATATTTTCTTTTTTTGGATTTGTTTTTTCCATTGATGCTCATTTAAAACGATTATACAAAAAGCGCACACTTGATTGTCAATTTCAACTACCCCTATTTCAATCTCGGCTGAATTTATGCGTAGCTGCCACCATTTACGGGCTATAAATAGCAAACCCTGATCCTGTATATCATTCTGAAAACACTCTTTGGATATTTTACACAGACGGTCAATATCATCAAATGTCGCCCTGCGGACTATAACATTCTTACCTATTTCCTTGAGAAATATTTGCATCTTGTATACCATTCAGCTAAACTTGTACTACATTCCATAAAATATTAATACATTACCTCACACTTGGCGTGTTATTTTCAATTAAAAGAAGCTCGTTTGGGATTGAAATACGCCCATAACATTTTAATCCTCTTATACACAGATCGAATTAACTCGTTTTGGTAAGCTTTCCATATTGTACCATACACTAAAACAGGAACATACCCCTTAATACCCCGGCCAGCAATTACACGACTTACCCAATATGAACCCGTCGCAAAAAATGCTTTATATTCTCCATACCCGTGACCAAAATCAAAATGATCAATCCTTTCTGTACAGGCGTCGCGAATTAGATTGAGCAACAATACACGGCCAACAGAAAGCTTTGGGGTGTATTTCATATGAAAAGCAGTCCACTCATAAAATAGTTTATTTTTATCAATCAACGCATATCCAAAAGCAGCGTCTTGGCCATCAATTGTCATTAACCAGGCATGGCCGTACCCCATTTGTGACATGGTTAAAAAAAGATGCCGATAAAACTTTTGTCCTAGAACCGCTGCCCCCCGACGATTCATCCAGCTTTCTTTCTGCAAAAGCATACAACGGCGATGTACTTCTTCCGTAATCTCATTACCCCGATACCGTTGAATTTCAACTTGACCCGAGGAAAAAACCTTCTTCTCCTGATTTCGCAAGTTTTGCCTCGAGCGGGATGATTTGTTGTGTTGTAAATAATTGTTAAAGTCAGTTTCCAACTTAATAAAATAGCAAGGATTTCTTTTACAATAAAATGAATGAAATTTATTTTTTTCAAAACCCTTAAGTAATAAACTCGTCGCATTATCCTCTGATGATAAATCACTTGTACAATAAGAATCAAATATTTTATTTTCAATAATATAACCAATCAGAGTATCAACGGCAGAGATATGATCGGGATCGAGTAATAACCCTAAATACGAGGGCTCACCGGTACCTATTGGTTCGGCAATCTTTATACCCCATACTTTCCGAATAGCTAGAGGTAAAAGAGCTACTATTTTTTCCCCCATACGAACTATAATGATACATACTTCACCGCGGATATGCTGATGACAAATGAATGAATCCACCCAAGGAAAGCTTAAATAAGGAGGGGCATCCGTTGCAACTGAAAAAAGATCGTTCCAGTCTCTGGATAACTTCTGATACGTTTCTACTCTGGCAACTTCAACCTGGTAGTGCATTTCCTTAATTGTATGGTCATTATCAAACATTTTCTCTAATTCCTCAAAATGACATACTCTATCTCTTCATCCGTTTATTTTCTGTAAATTTCTTCGCCATATCCGCTTAATTAACAAAAAGATCTTGGTCTTCAGAAGCAACCATGTTAATCCCAATACAAATCCGGAATTCATTGCATTTAAGGTATTTATAACAAGTGGATAAGGTCTACATGCAAATAAATAAGTTAACGCTGCTTCTTGCCAAGATTTATTACCAAGTCGTTGTTTATAATCAGCATGTCCCAAACCAAAATCATAATAATCGACATCCTGTTCATTACATACAGATTCCAGTATTTTTATTTGTGTAATTGTACCAACATTATATTTGCCCCATTTAGGATCATACCCTGCTGTTTCACCAAAACAAATATTATTATATTTTAAAGCCAATTCAAAGGCGACGGGATTTTCATTTATATATAGAATATAAGCTCGCAGCCACCCTTTCTCAGCAGCAGCTCGTAATAAGTTACTATTCTGAGAATCCTCTGTAAAACCAACTCCTAATCCATGTTGGTAAGTCCTTTGGGAGATATAAGCTACATCTTTACAGACCTGTGCCACATCGTCAGGTTTACGGTAACAACGGAAATCCACATTACCTTTGTATGTTTCCTCAAGAATCCGAAAATATTTCCTTATATGTTTCCTGTGATTTTGAGAAAGTGATGCATAAAATTCCTCCACACCTTTACTTTTAGATATATTTACCCGCCAATGCAGTTGGATCAAGGGAAAATGATTGCGCACTAGGAAATTAGGGATTTTGCATATCTGTTTATAAAAGATCGAGTCCACACATAAATGATTGAAATAAACAGCATCTACGGTTCTCCGCTTCAATAACCTCATCAATTCCACAACTAACACAGAATTGATCTGTTCGTCGGGCTGGCCCAGAATACCACCATAAACAACAGCCAAACAGTCGAGTTTTGGCTTAAACAAGATTTTATATCCCACCCGTATGGGCACAATGTGTTTTTCCCGTCGTCCGATAATCATAGCCCGGGGCTGGTCATTCCGTTCCAGAAGAACGATTAATGGACAGGCTTTGTCCTCCAACGCCTGAAGGACAGAAAGATAACGATCAATATCCGCATTGATGACCGGATATGGTTCTTCTGCCTGCATTTTCTTCCAAATCGGCCGAACAATTTCTACCTGATCCAGTGAACTGATAATCGTTGTTTTCCAGCCATCTGGTAAAATAGCTGCTTTTTCAATAACCATAAGAAATTAACTCCTTATATTCCTGGAAACGTTTATTACCTCATGCTTGGCAGGAAAACACTGTTTGTAGGCAATGGATTGCATGGGAGGTAAGAATCGTTTTTTTACCGGACTCATAACGCCGATCATTGCTAATAACAAATACCAGACAATATGAATCTGACCAAAATAGGAAACTCCAATAAAATTAATGCAGTGAACAAAAAGGCTCACTCCCATTGCCCAGGACAACGCTAGATAATAAGGGTCATGACTATATAGCCGCCATAAACGGCCAATTCCCTGGAAAGCCAACACAATAATAGCAATAAAAAGAACAAGCGTTATAAAACCACCACATACACCTTCCATAACATATTGATTGGTTATATCTTGAGCACCCCAATCCCAATGCGCTATTGATTTTGTTCCTATAATCGCCCATTCAGAGAAATGAGTGATAGCGCCATTAATTAATGCATATCTATGGTGTCCTGTTGAACCGCCCACAGCGCTAACGCGGCTGATCAGGTGCCAGACCGGTGCCTTCATCACCAAATGCAAAGCAATCAGCATTAATACGATTCCCCAGCGAATAGCCCGCATATGATTTCGGCAATAATACATCAACCCCCCTATTACTGCTGCAATTATCCCCATCAACGGCGTACTCGACGCACAGCAAACTACAATGGTACATGAGGTTACTAAGCCAGTAACAGCCCAAATCCTTCCTTTCGGCGACTTCCACCATAAGGCGGCAAACAGCGGTAAAAGTGCCGCCCAGAAACAACCAGCCAGAATAGCATGTGAATAAGCCCCTTGACAGCGCAACCGCCCCTCTCGTATCCGTGTAAGTTCAGGAACACCACCAAAAACGGAAAACAAGTTATGACCAGTGCGATTTTCCAGAAGAAAAAAAAGTGCTACCGGAACACTGATAACAAGAATACCCATCACCAGATAATCAATATCTTTCCAATCTCGTATCAGGCAGCGAAAAAGAAAATACATCCCCAAAATATCAAAGGAAAATCCCAAGCGATTGACAAAAGTACTAAAAGTTCCTTCCTGAATGGTTAAAATAATCGCCGCACTGGCAGTATAACAAAGTATGACCTTGTCAATATTCTTCCAGATAAATAACCGGTATTCCTGCCATATAAACATCCGGGCAACACCGAACAAAACCATAATCCGCAAAAGGCTAAAATCCAGACTGAATACCGAAATCTGCTGAGCTGAAGGGATAAAACAGGCGATTATTAACATCGGAATTATGGACCAGCGTCTCGGGACTACCAGCATAGTAATCCCAAGGATAATAACCATCCCCAAACCCAACGGGTGAATATTAGTAATATTCTGCCATTTGACGCCGAAATCTTCGGGCATTTCTCGGATAAATGATTCCATATTATAGGTTACTTAAAAACTGCTGTTTTTATTCATTGAATGGTAATAATCGATACGGAGATATCATTCGTTTTTGATAAAGTTTTTTTATAAATATTCGTTTAATCGTACTTATTACCGACTGAATTTTCTGTCGGGTGGACAACTGTGACTTATACAATTTAAGTAGATCGAAACCGTTATAATCCGGAGTCGGTATACGCAGAACCTTGAGAGTCTTGATTCTGGCCCACAGGTTTCCCTGCGCGGCCGCCTGACCGGGACGGCAAGCTGGTAAAATATCAGAACCAACAGCTTTAATCTTAACATAATCATCATGCATTGCTTTTTGAATAAAATTTTTTCCTCGCTCAGTCCGTGCTATCAGTACCGAACGGCCGGGCTGATGTTCACCAACCGGGCGGTGCCAGGCATCCGCCACGGCAATATCGGCAAATTCTCCGATATGATCCGGGCAGATATAGCAGCGCCACTGACGATACTTCTGCAAAATATCCCCCCATGACTGTTCATAGGTCAACTGTCGTTGCTGAATTTTGCCAGTTTCATCTTGATATTCTACCGTGGCAAGCCCCGGCCAGCCCCGGCCGCGATACCGCAAGCTGCGAACACAGGAAGGATTATTCACTCCCATCTGCTTGAGCATGGTTAGGGTACCGTTAGTAGAAGGGGTTCCGGCACAGAAAAAGGCAATGGTCAGGCCAATCTTTTCCCCTAGCGAAGGCCGTAACACTGCCGCCTTGCGAACAGCCGCCACATCGCAGGGCTTGCCGATAAAAACACATGGTCCTGCGGCTTCCTCGATTTTCGGCAGACCGTCACATGGGCTGGCTGGGGCATATCGGGAGCCAGCGCCTGCCAGCAAACCCTGGCGATCTCGGCTCAGAACCGTATGATTAAGATAAGGAACATCCTGCCGAGCAGTAATATGTAAGGCACCATACATACCCGCCTTTTCAATCGCATACGCCGCCAAGGCGGTGGCCAGTCCACCGCTGGATCCTTCGAAGCGGATTTGCGGGTCGGCAGCATACCCTTCCCAGACACCCAGTACCGGTCCCCATGCCGGTAGCAGCTCTTTGATCAATCCCGGTGTGTTGGGATCACAATTGCGTGTCAATTCGATACCCGGGCATACCTGCAATGCTTCCGGGCATGAATTATTTTGTGGTTTGCCGTTACGCAATCGCGGACGACGGCCATATTCCAGGGTATCGATCATCTCAATTTCGTCAGGACAGACATAAGCGCACACCCCACACCCACAGCATAACTGCCAGGCAGCGACATTATCCACAGAACGTAAACGGTTATTAATAGTTTTTTGTTTTAAGTTGTTAGTCATTAGAAATTAATAGTTAATCGATGGTTTTTAGTTTTCAATTATTTGTTTGCCTTGATTTTGCCTGCATCACCCAAACCAATCTTTACTGAAAACTGACCACTGATAACTTATTAAAACATCTCAAAAATTTTATAAATCTTCCCCTTTACCTCCGGGATAGTTGTTTCCAATCGTTTTTTTATGGTAAATTTGTTTTCATAGAGAGTTCTGATCTTACCCATCACTTCATCATTGGTCATACTTCGCATATCCACCACACAATCTTCCACACCGGCGGTTTCATAGACTCCGGCAAATTTCCTGCTGTAGGCCAGACCTACCGTGGGTACACACTGCGAGATCGCCGCAATGGTGGCATGCATCCTGCTACCGAGGAAGAAATCACACTGGCCGATCAGATATTTAATTTCGCATTGGTCAAAAAAAGGCTGCCCCTTATCCGATTCGACGATCATCGTTTTTCCCCTGGCTGCATCCGGCAAGCTATCCCGAAGTTTACGGCAGGCCAGCAAGTCATTTTCCGTTTCCCACCCCTGCGGTACTACATGCGGCACCAGTAGGACTTTTGTATTTTCCTGGACAATAAAATACTCAACAATCTCCCTCATCAATTCACAATAATCACCCATTAGTCCAAATTCATTTTTGCCGGTATAACCACCGCTGTAAAGCAACCCGCTTACGTTTAAGCCAACCAGTTCATAGTTTTTAGTTATTGGTTTTAAATTTCGAGCTTCAGGAGATTGAGGAGATTGAGGAGATTGAGGACTAACAACTAAAGGCTGACAACTAGAAACTGGTTTCTTTGACTCCAGAATAAACGCTAGATCCGGAGATAACTTCGCCTTCTCCGACTTACCAATCAGGTTCTCCACTACCGCCAGCCCTTCCTTATCACGGGAATAAATCATAGCCGCTTTATTCAGCACCCGTCTGGACAAAAGGCGTGCCAGCATTGACTTAAAGGGCCCATATGTCTGCGGCAATAGGATAAAAGGGGTTTCCGTTATTTGGACAATCCGTTTTTCCAGCCATAATCGAACAAACCGCTTGATACCATAAATATCACTAAAACTGTCACCGGCGGTTATATCTACAATCAAGTCAGCATTTAAAATAACACGCAGCGTATTGTTTTTCTGGTTACAATATTCGGCCATAAAAGGGAATAATTTGGCCAGACAGATGCCTATCCAGATTCCTAGCAGATGATTTTTAATTAAGATTTTTGGCGAAAACCGTATCGGCCATACACCAATTGATATTTTACTAACATTGCTGGAAATATTGATCTGTCTATATTCCGAACTATTACCAACTAGATTAATGACACTTTCCGGCCATTTTTTCTGGATCAGACTTATGGCGGACCAGGCTAGAGCCGATACTCCCAGATTACCTGTATCAAAACTGGTACCCAGAATAACAATCTTTCTTTTGTTATTAGTTGCTAGCAATTGGGAAACTCACCGTAATTTGTAACCATGGCCTTTTTAAAATGTTTCCTTTCCTCTCACAATGTATTTCTGTGGCTAAATGGCTGAGTAAATTTATCCATCCCATTCACCAATTCTCCAATATCCATCAACCACCATTGGGATCGATTAATCACATCGATTATCTCCGGATCGAACCGGTATTTTATGATTCTAGCCGGATTCCCAACAACCACAGCAAAATCAGGTACATCTTTAGTTACAACCGAACCAGCACCAATAACCGCTCCATTTCCAATTCTTTTTACAGATGGTGTTACAATCGCGTTCCTGCCCACCCACACATCATGACCAATCTCAATGTGTCTCCGAACAATCTTTTCCTCCTTGACATATCCAAGTTTTGGATTATAGAAAAAGGGATGCAAAGACTGATAATCCAATGGATGGTTGCCATTGAAAATGCAAACACCCTCAGCAAAAGAACAATACCTTCCGATCCACGTAAAGGGATTAATATTATGGGGAGCAAAACAACCATAACTATACATTCCTATATCAATCTTATGATAATCTCTGAATATTTTTCTTAATGTGACAGAATAAAAATCCCCTTTTTCCAGTTTTCTTATCAGTGACAGCACGCTCGGCCGTAATTTTTTGAATCGATAAAAATAGTAGGCAATTTCGCTTATCATTTTATCAATGCATTTTTCACAAAAATAGGGGGTATCATATCAGTAATACTCAATGAAATCAGTTTTCTGGTATAGTACATAAATAATATGACCAAAGCAAAATTGGAAATCAATTGTATTACCACCATACCCATTAAACCATATATTTTAGCTGCCGGCATAGTCAAACAAATCAGAATAACTGACCGGATAAAAGTATAGTTCCGATTAATCTCCGGTCTCCCCAAGGCTATGAATAAATTGACAAATATCATGCTAAGCATGATCAGCAGCACATTTATAGTGAAAACAGCAAACACCAGCATTACCGGTTCAAACGATTTTCCATAAAGAGCAGTCACAATCTGTCTATGGAACAAAAAGCAAAGCACAATAACCGGTAAAAAAATAAGGATCAGATAACCGGTTAACCGACCTATGGTCTTGCGCAATTTATCGGGATTATCCTGCCATTCGGCAAAAGTGGGCATCAGTACCGGATTAATAATTCGTACAAATAATTCACGAGGAATACAGGCCAAGCCCACCGCAAAGCCGTACAGGCCGATCAATTCCGGCCCCAGCACCCTGCCCCCCACCAATATATCGATCTTATAAGCGATATAAGAAAAAAAGGGAGCGCCTAACATTCCTCGGGCAAAACGCAGAATTTCATGCCAACTCTCCCGGTGATACCGGATCCGCGGTCGGAACGGGCAGAACACATACGATATCACCATTCGTATAAATACCTGGCAGACAAAACCCAATACCATCGCCCAGGCATTCCGCAGGACAAATGACAGGATGATAGTTAGAATCGTTCCGGTCAGTGATGCACTTTGCATATAGCCGACTACTTTGGCAAATTTGAACTCTTTTTCCAGCAGGTACGCCCGCGGACTGACAAAACCATTAAACAACACACTGAGAAATGCCACTCGCACCATTGCAAATAGCGTCGGCCAGTCATAACGGGCCAATACCTGTTCCTGGCCTTCAAAGTAAAATCGACAAACCCACGGTGCAATGAAACAAGCCAGTAAAAACAGCCCGCAACCCCGCATCACCTGGAACCACCAGGCCATATTCAAGAAATCAAAGGTATCACCCTTTTTATTTTGAATAATAGACTGCTTGATTCCCACTTCCGTCAGACATTCAAACAACCCGGTAATGCAGGCAATCAGTACAATCAAACCCAATTCTTCCGGCATCAGCAGCCGGGCCAAGATAATGGTGCTGACAAACGCCAGAATTTTCTCTATAATATTCCCCACTGCCAGCCAGGCACTGCCCCGTAAAAACCGGGCTTTGAGGGAATTGCCGGAAAAGTTTTTTTTAATTTTGGTAAGCAAATTATAAACAGTTATCGGTTATCAGCCAAAACGGCAATGACAAGTTACGAGTTCAGAATTACGAATTAAAATCCGGTTATTGGTTACAGGAAGAAATTACGAATTAAGAATTACAAAAGACAAATAATAAAATACGAAGTACAAAGGTCTTTTGACCTTTGTACTTCGCAGCATTTGATCTTATCCGACAATCCTGGCGGAAATGGTTTCCGACCACGGGCCTTTATCGCCGCGGGTGTTGACCCAGCGGAGCATTTGGAAGAAATTACGAGTTACGAAGTACAAATTAAATAATGGTTATCAGTGATAAAAAGAAATTATGATTTACGAAGTACGAATTACTTTTAAGAAAGTACGAATTAAGAATTACAAATTACATAAATAAGAATTTCAGGAAGAAGAATCCTTGGAATCCAGGCCGGTGACGTCAATGTCAATAGCTACCGGCGGGGGGACCGGCTGGTGGTTTCGGGCGGCTTGGAGACGCTGGAGTTCGTGCAGGGCCTTGTAAAACTGTTTTTCGATGGAGCCTTCATATTTCAACAGGCGGTCCAGCTCCAGGCCGGCGGGGATGCTGCTTACGTTCATGCGGACCTGGAGGGCATGCTGGTTCTTTACTTTTTCCCTCTGCAGATTCTGAATTTCCTGAACTTGCAGGCTGCTTGCTTCATCACAAACCTGGAGATGGGATTGCCAAATGTCAGCGTCGCTCCAGCCGGCCTGGTTGAGAGACTTTCGCAGGGCGGCTGGCGATTCGTAAGTGATTTCTTCCAGGGTTTCAGTAATTTTATCGAATAGCCATTCCCAGTTGTCTTCGTAAGAATAGATTTCCTGGAGGTCTTTGCCATCCCTGGACATCTGTAAAAACAGATTTTTGTCGCACCGCCATTCCTGAAGAACTTCCTCGGTTTCCTGGATTTCTTTGTCTATCTGTTCGTCAGTCTTATGTTCGCGAGCACCAAAAGAGTTAGCCGCATAATATTCGTCGGCAGCGTTATCCAATTTATCCCTGATAATACCGACTTCAAAACGATGGGCACGCCGGAGCCGCCAATAAGCAACCACTATCTTTTCGACCAGCATTTCCTCCAGAACACCCTGGGGGGCAAAATGGTCTTTCAGGTCCAGTAACATGGAGTCAAACTCCGACCGGTTCTCAGCGCCGTCACCGACGGGAACGACAACCTCCCGGGCCAGCAGGCCGTGTTTGAGGGCGTTTTGAGAGACAATCTTCTTACCTTCCTCAGTCCGGGGGCCAGTGGATTGGGCGGCGTTGCGACGATTGGCGGCGATTTGCTTCTGGGAGGTTTTTATAAAGTTTGCCTAAATTAACAAATGGGTTTGTTTGGGAAAATAGGTTATCAGTGATCAGTTATCGGTTATCGGTTTATTGTGATCTGTAAATCGATATGCACAAATTACTTAAGAGAATTTATCAGGGCCTGGAGCATTTTGGTAATCGAGGTCAGTTCTTCAATAAAAGAATGTAAACTGTGAATAATAATAAGGTTACGAAGAAATAAATGATATGGCTATCAAATATCAACTCTAAAAAGTAATTACGCCACGAAGGACGCGAAGTTCGCGAAGTTAAACTTAGAGGACAAAACGTTTGATCCCGGTCTTGAGGGTTGTCACATTAAAGTTGATTAAAAGACCGATTTTTACCTCGGAAAGCTTCATGTAAGTATCTGAGCCTTGTGAATTCCTGTTATTTCATCAACACTTTTAAGCTCAATAATCAATGACCTGATTAGACAATCGATCGAATTTCATTTCGTGCTAAACCAATAAGGTAACAATGGTTATGAAGGTAAAGGAAAAAACTTCGTGTTTTTCGTGCACTTCGTGGTGATCTAACCGATAACTATCTCCGTCTGTACTCCGTCCCCGTGGGTTACATCGGAGAATTTGCGTAACCGCTTGATTTAAAAATATTTAACCACGAAGAACACGAAGTTCATGAAGTTAAATTAGAGCGTTTTATATATTATAGTTGTTATCGGTTATAAATTAGTTAATAGTTATCAGTTACACGTAAGAAAGTACGAGTTATACGTAAGAAATTACGAAGCATAAATTACAAATTACTTGACATAAATACCTATAAAATAATATTTTACAAAATTCTTTTACTGTTTATCAACTGCTGAAGACGAGGGGAACCAGGTCAGAGTCAGGTCGGTGAGGTCGCGGGCGGCGGAGTGGATCGAATTCTCCAGGACCGAGCTGATCTGCACCTGGGCCACATACCTGGCTGGGTTGCCGGCAATGTTGGGGGTACGCCAGCCGATGCCGGAAAAGACGCTTTCATCGTCGGTCAACTGGCCGTTCACAATGTAAAAATTGATAATCAGGATTTCTTCGTAATCGGGTGCGGGCCGGTGGAACCGGTGCAGCAGGCAGGGGATCGGCAAACCGCCCGCGGAGACCACCTGAATATGGTCGGTGCTGTCGTGGATCCAGCCGCTAGCGGGGTAGCAGACTTGGGGCCGGTGGCCCAGCATGGTCCGCGGACGGGCGGTATAGGCCACATAGAGGCTGGCCCATTGGTTGGTGGTCTGGTTGACATACAGCCGGCTCAAAAAATCGTCATTTCTAGCAACCTTCTGGATATTGACTGGGATCGGAACCTCGCGGCCCTGCCACTTGCCAACCGCCAGCGGAAATTCACTTAAAGGGACCGGCAGGGTTATGGGACTGAGGACATCCCTTTGCAATGAACCGGCCAGAATGCGGTAGGTAAGGCCGGAAACCACTATTAATACTATAACCGTTGGCCAGGCCCAGAGGCGGAGGAGAGTATTTTTTTTTGTTTCTGCCATGGTCTTATTCTGCAAAAAAATAATTATAAGTTACGAATTATGAATTACGAGTTACATTAAGAAATTATCAGTTACAAATTACGAAGTACAATATAGTTATCGGTTATCGGCTTTCAGTTATCCGTAAGAAAATAGGAATTATACAATAAGTTATCAGTTTTCGGTTATCAGTTGTAACTTTCAATAAAATAAGCATTTACCACATAAATCACGAAGAATACGAAGTAAACAGTGATCAATTATCCGTTATAAGTTAGCGGTAATAAACTAGTTATCATCTATCGGTTAGCAGTTATCAGTAACAAATTTAGTTATCAATATGTCCGATAAGTATGCCTATAGTATTGCACTAAAAAATCTAATCCTTTAGGAGTATATCATATATAAAAAAAATTGCCACTCCCGGCGGCGGGCTGACTATAATTATTTTATGAAGCAACAGCAATCCGGTTCGCCATACCGGTTATCAGCCAAAGCGGCAAGTACGACTTACGAATTACATAAATGGTTATCAGTTATCAGTTTTTGGTTATCAGCCATAAATTTTAATAAAATAAGCTTTTACCACGAAGGTCATATAAGAAATTAAGAGTTACGAAGTACATAGAAGAAATTACCAGTTACAAATTACGAATTACAATGTAGTTATCGGGAATAAAAGGGTTATCGGTGATTAGAAGAAATTACGAGTTACAAATTATGAATTACGAATTTCAAAATATATTGTTATCAGTTTTTGGGGATCGGAAAGGAAAATAACAGGGAGGGGAGGAAAAGGTATAATCGTTACAGATTATATGCTGGATGGAAAATTTTACCTGATTAACAGTCAGTGAATTTGCCCATTGCGGAATTGTATTATAAATTAGATAAGCGAGATAATATAGGCAATCCTATATGTTAACCAATAACTAAATTCTTACTGATAAGTAAAAACTGAAACCTGATAACTAAATTGTGTAATTTGTAATTCATAATTTCTTTCTGTAACTCGTAATTCGTAATTTCTTATGTGAGGCGAAGGAAACTAGTCATGACCTTTAATACTACTCAGCTTAGTACTAAAAATGATTATTTACGCTGGTTATGGTTATTCATACTAGTAAATTTCATAATCAAGCCCAACATAGGATTAACAACTAATTACTATGTTTCACCATCTGGATCAGACTCCAATTCAGGTATAACACAAAGCCAGCCTTGGAAGAGCTTAACCTATGCGTTAGGAAGCACCTCACCGGTAGTTGCTGGAGATATCATTTATCTGAGAGGTGGCACATATAAAGAAAATGCACGAATTGTAAAATTTGGTACGGTTGACAATCGAATTACCATTAAAAACTATCCAGGAGAAACACCCATTATTGATGGGACAGAAGCATTAACTAGTTGGACACAAGCTCAATCCGATGATCCTTACCTCTCTGTACAAAGTATAGTAAATCCAAACTACACCAATATTTATTGGACACGAGTTTTATCATCAAAGTTTCCATCTGATATATTTTCCACATTATTGTTTGAGAATCGTTCGCGGTGCAAGATGGCAGACGATCCAGACCAATCAAAACCATTTGGAGAAGACAAAACAGAATTCAAAATAGTTGGCTCTGCTTCCAATGGACAGGCTATCTATATGATCGATCATAATCTAACTCAAGCAGATGACTATTGGAATGGTGCATTCATTCAAGTACATTTACATAATTATAACAATAACGTTCAACATCGTGTTATTACAGATTATATACAATCTGATGCGAAAATAATCTTTGCGTCCAATATGCCTGCTAATTTACGATATGACGAATCTCGCCAAGATAGCTATCGTATCGTAAATCATCCTCATATACTAGATAGTGCGGGCGAGTTTTACCTTTCAGCCATCGAGACTATAGATGGGACAGAATATCGAAGAATTTATTATTGGCCATATGACACGGATAATTTAAGCGGCAATATGGGAATGGCGGTTCGAGCAAATTGCTTGTGGGCCAATTCCAACATCGGAACCGGAATGTATTTGAATATTGAAGGAATTTCCGTTTTTGGATGCACTGGCAATGCTTTTAGTTTTACAGGTCATTCAACTGGTGGAAATGTAACAGATGTCACCATTAAAAACTGTACTATTGTTGATTGTGGTTATTCGGCTATTAATTACCTATACGCCAATAATGTAAGGGCTGAAAATAATTACATTCGTCGAGTCGGTGGATTTGGTATTTATGCTAGTACAGGAAACAATTTTGCTATCGTACGTAATAATGTTGCAGATACCGGTCGTTCGGCGGTAGTTTTAGGTTTAACGCAGAATAGTTTTATGATTTACAATTCCATTGGTCCGGTCCGCGGGGTTCACTCAGAGGGAAGTGCCATGTACGGTAGCACAAATCCGGATAATACAGATACGTTATGCGCTGGAAACACTTTCATTGGAGTAAGAGCGGCATTTCATGGAAGCAAACGATTAGTAGTTTTTGGAAATCTTTTTATTCAAGATCCTGATGCAGATACGGATTGTTTACGTCCCTGGGTTACGACTGGTTATGATGAGTATCAAGTTTGGATGCACAATACAGCTCCTATTAGTTCTGTAGGATATGCTTTAGTTTTGAATGGGCAAAGAAACGGAACTGGCTTGGTTCCAAAACATTATATTATAAATAATGCTTTTGATGGAATCTTACTGGGACAGTGGCATCCAACCGATACCGACAATTATTGGAGTCCCGATCCAACTAAAGAAACTATTGAGGACCGGTCGTATAATATTTACACTGGATATAGTATTTATCAAACCAGTAGCTGCCACTGGTCTCTCAATTCCGGTGAGTACGATTGCCGGAACAATAATTTGACGGATATTTTTCAAAACCCAACATACCCAGAAGGAGACTATACGCCAATAAAAGGTGGTCCCGCTAAAGGGGGTGGAAAATCAGTTTATTCGACACTACTAAGCCTTGGAATAGTTGATAAGTTTCCGGAATATGATTTTACAAAGGATTTAAATGGAAATTCCTGGGCAAATCCTCCTTCAATTGGCGCCCTGGAAAATACCGTTTTAGTTTCCGACAACCAACTCCCCACAGTCAAGGCAGGAACGGATCAAAGTCTCACCGATACCGATGGAAATGGTACTGAGCAGGTGCAATTAAATGGATCCGGGTCGTCGGATCCGGATGGGACGATTGTAGGTCATGTTTGGAAGGAAGGGACCAGTCAGATTGGGACGGGAGTAAGTCCGACCGTGACATTGACAGTTGGGGTACATACGATTACGCTGACGGTGACGGATGATGACGGGGCGACTGCGACGGATACGGTGGTGATTACCGTGCTGGAGGATACTGACGGACCGGTAATCTCCGGGATCCAGTCCGGGGGGGTTGGGCAGGCGGTGGCTAGTATCAGTTGGACGACCAGTGAGGCGGCGACGGGGCAGGTGGAGTATGGGTTACATAATCCCACTTATGGCAGCAGTTCGCCGCTGGATGAGCAACTGGTTACGACGCATACCATTGCTTTATCGGGGCTGAGTCCGAGTACCACCTATTATTACCGGGTCCGCTCCCGGGATGCGGCTGGGAACGAGACCGTCAGTACCAGTAATACCTTCACTACCGCGGCGGCACCCGTTACGACCTATACTCTGACCACTACAGCCAGTAACGGCACAATAACCAAAACACCAAACCAAACGAGTTATGCCAGCGGGGCTACCGTCACACTGACGGCAGCCGCCAATAGCGGTTACAGCTTTGGCAGTTGGAGTGGGGATGCCACGGGCAGTACCACCTCGGTGACAGTAACCATGAATGGTAATAAGGCCGTTACCGCCAGCTTTACGCAGAGCAGTTATACCCTGACCACTACGGCCAGTAATGGCACCATTAACAAGTCGCCGAGCAAGACCAGCTATACTTATGGGGAAACCGTTACCCTGACGGCGGCCGCCAATAGCGGCTATAGCTTTGGCAGTTGGAGCGGGGATGCCACGGGCAGTACCAATCCGGTGACGGTGACCATGAACGGCAACAAGGCCGTCACCGCCAGCTTTACGCAGAGCAGTTATACCCTGACCACTACGGCCAGTAATGGGACCATTACC
>CAZOMV010000001.1:0-29620 GCA_964580995.1 uncultured Pirellulales bacterium | reverse complement strand
GAACGGAAACAAGGCCGTTACGGCTAACTTTACGCAGAGCAGTTATACCCTGACCGCTACGGCCAGCAATGGAACCATTACCAAATCGCCGAGTAAGACCAGCTATGCCTATGGGGAAACCGTTACCCTGACGGCGACCGCCAACAGCGGTTACAGTTTCGGCAGTTGGAGCGGGGATGCCACAGGAACGGTCAGTTCCGTAGATGTTACCATGAATGGCAACAAGTCCGTCACCGCTAACTTTACGCAGAGCAGTTATACCCTGACTATCGCGGCAACGAACGGTACGGTTGCCAAATCGCCCAGTAAAACCAGCTACAACCATGGCGAGACCGTCACCCTGACGGCCACGCCGGCGGCAGGATATAATTTCAGCGGCTGGAGCGGCGGACTGACCGGGACCGCCAACCCGGCCACGATCACCATGACCGCCAACAAGACCATCACCGCCGGATTCACTGCCAAGACCTATACCCTCTCGATAACATCATCCAACGCAACCGTTACCAAGAGTCCCCTGAAGGCCCTCTATTCGCATGGCGATACCGTCCAGCTTTCCGTCGCCCCCAACACCGGCTACAGCTTTGTCAACTGGAGCGGCGGCCTCACCGGCAGCGCCAACCCGGCCACGGTTACCATGGACGGCAACAAGGCCATTGCCGCCGTCTGTGCCCTCAATACCTACAGCCTGACCGTCAATGCCGCCAACGGCTCGGTTACCCGCAGTCCTGACCAAGCCAGCTATGATTACAACGCTTCCGTCACTCTGAACGCGGTACCGGCGGCCGGATATACCTTTACCGGCTGGAGCGGGAATCTCTCCGGCACTGCCAATCCGGCCACCCTCACCATGAACGCCGCCAAGACCGTCACCGCCAACTTTGCCTCGCTGAGCTATGCCCTGGCCGTCAGTGCCAATAACGGCAGTGTGGCGGTATCCCCGGCCAAATCGACCTACCAGTATGGGGAGGTGGTCACCCTGACCGCCACCGCCGCCAGCGGATATTACTTCACCGGCTGGAGCGGGACTCTGAGCGGCTCGGAGAATCCGGTTACCATTACCATCGATGGGGATGAATCCGTCACCGCCCAATGTGCCCTCAAGACCTACAGCCTGACCGTCAACGCCGCCAACGGCTCGGTGGCCCGCAGTCCCAGCCAGAGCACCTACCCGAACAACCAGACCGTCACCCTGACCGCCACCCCGGCGGAAGGATATACCTTTACCGGCTGGAGCGGTAGCCTGAGCGGCTCGGCCAATCCGGCTACTATCACCATGACCGATAACAAGACCATCACGGCTAATTTCTCTGCCAATACCTACAGCCTTTCCGTCACGGCGCCCAACGCCGCGATTACGATCAATCCGCAAAAAGAAGCCTATTCGTATGGGGAAACCGTAACCCTGGCCATTACGCCCAACACCGGCTACAGTTTCCTCAACTGGACCGGCGGACTGACCGGCTCGGCCAATCCGGCCACGATTACCATAGACGAAAACATGACCGTCACCGCCAATTGTGCTGCCGATACCTATTCTCTGCAAGTCAACGCCGCCAACGGCTCGGTAGTCCGCAATCCCGACCAGGCCAGTTATGATTACAACACCACCGTTACTCTATCGGCCAGCCCGAACGAAGGGTATCACTTTACCGGCTGGAGCGGGGATTTGTCCGGCTCAACTAATCCGGCGACCATCACCATAAACGCCGCCAAGACCATTACCGCCAACTATGCCGTTAATACCTATACCCTCAGCACCACGGCCGGCGGCGGCTCCATAACCAAAAATCCCGACAAGAACAGCTACAATCATGGTGAGTCGGTCACACTGACCGTTATCCCGGCCGCCGGAAAAACCTTCAGCGGCTGGTCCGGCGGGCTGAGCGGCAATGCCAACCCGGCGGTCATTACCATGAACACCAACAAAACGGTAACCGCTGCTTTTACCACCCAGGACTATATCGTCACGGCCGATGCCAGAAATGGGGGGAGTATCCAGCCGCAGGGAGATATCCCGGTTGGCTATGGCGGCAGCCAAACCTTTACCTTCGCGGCGGAGACCGGCTATCAAATCTCCCAGGTACTGATCGACGATATCTCCCTGGGCGCCCTGACCAGTTATACCTTTAGCAATATCAGCGCGGACCACACGATCCTGGTCACCTTTAAATCTCTAACGCAGGAAGACAAAACCGCACCGACGGCCATCTGTTCGTCCCCGCAACCCAATGATATACAGGTACCGCTCAATACCGTGCTCAATCTGCATGTTACCGATACGGGGGTGGGGGTGGATGTGAACTCCATAGTAATCACCGTAGAAGGGAATATCGTTTATACGGGTGGAGTTACCGATTATATCAGTGAAATGGGGCGCTGCCAGCGCAAGGGGACGGAAGCAGATTATGTATTTACCTATCAGCCGACGGATATCTTCGACTTTGACCATAACGTTTCTATTACCGTCACTGCCTGCGATCTGAACGGCAACCTTATGCCGAAGTATTCCGCCTCGTTCGAGACCCAAATGCGCGGTTTTGGCGGCAATAAGCAGGTCAATATCAGCAGCACGAGCAATCTGGCCGGGAACTGCCCGGTAACCGTGCGGGACAGCCAGGGTACGATCTGGGTAGCCTGGGAAGCGGGAGCGGTCGGGGCGCGCAAGATCTATATCAGCAAGATGACCAGCGGCGCCGGGGTGTTTGCCAATGAGATCCCGGTCAGCAGCAGCCCGTATGACCAGTGCCATCCTGCCCTGGCCATTGACAACCATGACAAACTCTACCTGGCCTGGCAGCAGAATTCCAATCCGAACGGGAGCATCTGGTTCTCCGCCTCCACCGACGGCATCACCTGGAGCAGTCCGGCCCAGGTGGATAACACGCAATCCAATCAGACACAGCCGGCCATCGCGGTGGACTCCCAGTCGCCCGGCCAGGCCTATATTGCCTGGCAGGATGACCGGGCCGCCAACTGCGATATCTATCTGGCCGTTTCCCAGGATGATTTTATTACAAAAACCATCACCCCGATTACCACCAGCAGCTACGACCAAACGGAACCGGCTATAGCCATCGATTCCGGCAATACCGTTTCCCTGGTTTGGACGGAGACCCGGAACAGCTCCACGGATATTTACGGTGCCGCTTCGAATCAGGGGCCCTGGACCAATGTACCCATCGTCACCGGCAGCGGCAACCAGTCCTCTCCGGCTATCGCGGCGGAAGCGGAAGGAACGATTCTGCATCTGCTGTGGGTGGATGATACCGGCGGCGATCAGGATATCTACTATGCCGGTACGTCCGGGGCACTGGCGGGTACGCCGCTCACCGGAACCTATATTATTGACAGCGGGGATCTCTCCGGGGCCGATCAGTTCTGCCCGGCCATTACCACCTCCGGCAGTACCGGCGCCAACCTGAAGATCTTTGCCTGCTGGCAGGATAATCGAAACGTGCTGAATAATAATGGTGACAGCGACATTTATTTCTCGGAAGCCGAGGACGACGGCCAGTTCGGGACCAATATCTGGGTCTCCGACAGCGATACCAGCAATTCCACCCAGTCCCGTCCGGCCATGGCCTTAAGCCTCAAGGCCAATCCGTACCTGGTCTGGGTGGATGCCGCCAGCGAGAATCCGTATATTCATTATGCCGGCACCACCATTATCAACCAAGAACTGATCAGTACCAAGCTGATTACCGCGGCGGAAGGCGGTTATGTAAATGCGGAACCGGGGACTATTACCAGCGTGAATGACATCTGCCTGGAAATCCCGGCCGGTACCTTCCGGATGGATACCCAGATATCCATCTACAAGGTGGAAAATCCGCCCGCCTCCATACCCCCCGTGCCGCTGGATATTATCTCCTCCTATGAGTTTGGACCCAGCAGTAATCTGGAATTCAATAAACCGGTTACCATTACGATTCCCTATCTGGTTTCGCAATATACCAATCCGTCGGTATTCTGGTACAATATGGACACCGGCCAGTTCAGCCAGTCTGCTATTTCCAATATTGAACATATTGTCCTCTCCTCAACCCTGCATGCCATCCGGTACAAGACCACCCACTTTACCCAATATGTTCTGGCGTACCAACCCGATACGCAAGACTCGTCAAGCGGTGGAAGCGGCGGTGGAGGAGGATGCTCTCTCAGCCACTATGAAAACGGCGGCCGAAACGGCTGGCAGGAGATCGTCAGCTTCTTCCTGCCCTATCTCATCCTGGCCATCGGATTGCTGACCCTCCGAAGCAGAAGGATCTTCCTGAATTGAATTCGATCTTAATTCAGTTGGTCTGTGGTGAATCTGATGCGATAGTGATATGGCCGATCTGAACGGTCAGTTCCAATAGATCCTGTGCGGTTTTGCGGATATCCAGGGACTTGACCTGCACCAGGGCCGGTGCCGCTTGCAGATTCGACAGAAATTGCGTAAGTTGCGACTCCCGGAGATCGGCAATCTTCAGCTCGACTACCGATTCCCGGTAATTGTCATGTAGCGGCATTTCGTTTTGTTCCAGAGATTGTACCTGCAAACCCAGACGAGCGGTCAGGGATTCC
Organism: uncultured Pirellulales bacterium; assembly: GCA_964580995.1. Lineage (GTDB taxonomy): Bacteria > Planctomycetota > Phycisphaerae > Sedimentisphaerales > SM23-30 > JAKJEP01. The sequence goes on along the minus strand of CAZOMV010000001.1, from coordinate 25,051 downwards.
AGATAGGGCAGCAGGCGGAAATCCGGCGGCTGGGCGGCGATCCGGTCCCGGAATGCCTGGAACTGCCGCTGCCGCAGCCGGCATTCACCGGTTTTGGCCGTCAGTTCACAGAGCAGATTCTCTTTCTCCGCGATCACCCGTTCCAGGGTATCGGTTCGATCCCAGGCGGGCCGGATGAGAAAACCATACAGCCCCCAGCCGGCAGCCAAAGCGGCGGCGGCCATCATCATCGTCTTTTCACGGCGGGTAAGCGTCATGGGAGAACCTCCGGGGACCGTTCGATCAGGATGGCAAATTGCACCTCCTGGCGGTCTGATAATTTATTTTGTTTCTGGATCTGCACAGCGCGGAACGAGGGGATCTGTTCCAGATTCTTTTTCCACTCCTGCAAGGCGGAAAACGACGGGCAGGTGCCCGCCAACTGAATGGACCGGTCGATATGCAGGGATTCGATCGTGATGCCCAGCGAGCCGGGGGTATGGGAAGCCAGAATGGTTAAAACCTCCAGCGGCGAGCCGGCCGCCAGCGGATCCCAGGTGGAATCGTTCTTTAACGTATTGTTCTGCTGGATCACCATAGGCAGAGCCAGTTCGATATCATCAATAGCAGGCAGAACCGTTTGGGCGGCGGCAAGGATTTCCGCTTTGAGGGCATCATACCGGGATTCCAGCCGCTGCAGGCGGAGAAACAGACCCGCCAGCCAAACCGCCGCCAGAAACACCAGAAGAACCCCGAAAATAAGTTTTTGCCGTTTCAGATTCTGATCTGCCTGGGAAGCGTTTTTTACCATCCGGAACAGATTGACCCCGAACGTATGGGCGGGATCCAAAGCCCGCAGCGCCAGCCCCTGCGCCAGGATAAAACCGGAATGGGGATGGACATCGGCAGCCCGATCCATATCCGCAAAAGGATCGATGCGCATTACTTTGCCCGGCAATTCTTTTTCCATTTTTTCCAGAATATCGGTTCGCTCCGCCAGCGGCCCGGTTACCACCAGTTGCGTCTCCGCCGTTAAATCCTGCTGAAACACCTTCTGCCAGGTTACTTGCATTTCGAGCAGCAGGATGGACCAGGCATCCGAATCGATGTCGATGTTTTTTCCGCCCGGATCGGAGAACAGGCCCAGAGGCAGGTTCCGGGTCATCAGGATTTCACCGCCGCGAATCATCGCAAAAAGCACCCGGGTTGAATTCAAATAAATCAGCAACGTCGGCGATTGGAACCGTTCGGGCTGGCGGCGGGTGACGGCGGTATAGAGGGCGGAAACGGGGGTATCCAACAGGGCCGCCCGCATCCGGGCTTGATCCAGAGTTTCCCACCGGCTCTGCAATCTAGTATGACTGGCGGCAACCAACAAGGTCGCGGCCTTTTCGGCCCCGGTTTTGGCAGCCGGGCGATCCGACACAATCTCGCCGGAGTCCAGCGGAAATTCATCCACCAGATCCGATAATTCCTTCTCGAAGGAACCCGTCCGATAACAGAATTCCTGCGGGGCAAGGGTAACGGCGGCGGCGGCCCGGCGGTCAAAACCGTGTTTGGCCACCAGGGACATCAGGATTTTTTCGGGACTATCCGTACTGCGGCGCATCGGGTGCGTGAAGGCCTTCTCGATGCGGATCCGGTTCCCGGCGCGGGCCAACTGCACCGCATGAACGGCTGTCAAATCAATATCAATACCAATCGAGCGTTTGGGCATATTCAGGATTCCTGGTAATAGACCATCTCCATGCGGCGGGAGCCGTTGTTTTTCTTCAGGATCGCGGTAACCGTACAGGAGGCCTGCTCCGACTCGGCGGAGACGGTTACCCGATAGTAGGTTTCAACAGAGGCGATCGTGATTCGGTCCCGGACGGCAGAAAAGATTTCATCCGTCATACCGGGCACATCCCGCAATTCACCAATCGCGGCAAAAGGCCGAATCGTCCGGTACTGCACCATTTGCCGGGCCAGTCCGTCACTGATTAACAGGGAAAGGCTGCGCAGCACGGGAAGGGAGGCGTAATTGATGTTGATTTTCCCATCCCCATAAACCGTCAGATAATCCGCCAGCCCGGTTTCGTCTGTCTCCTTTGCCTCCTCCGTCAGATGGTAGAGCAGCCGGGGCGTCATATCCCGGACCAGGAGCAATTGATCCACCGTATCCAAAGGCTGGTTGGCACAGGAATAGGCCGGGATCTGCCGACGATAATAATCGGATTCGGCCCCGCGGCTGGCATGGCTGACAAAGGGCAGTTGGGTAATCTGATCATCGGCATCGGTCCAGTCGATGAGGGCGGGGACCAGCCCGTAATCCAGCGCCCGCGCGGAAGGAACCTGCTGATTGAGTACATCGATCAGCAAAAGAAACTGGTCGATACTCCCCCGTTCCAACTGGCCGTTGGTTTTGAGTTTATTTATATTGATCTTGCCCCCCTCTTGTATCACCCGGATCCGGCACCGGCCCGAACCGACGGGAATCCCCGTTTCCTGATTGAATAATTGGCGCAGGCCCTCCTGCTCCAGGTAATCGGGGTACTGACCCAGGGCCGCCTGGGCTAACTGCAGTCCGGCTCGGGCGGTATGGCGGGCTTGCAGTTGCCGGTAAAAATCATCCGTACCGTGCAGACCCTGGCGGGACTGGTAGTTGAACTCCAGCAGGACCGCGGCGATCAGGACGATCAGCAGCAGCACGGTCATCAGAATAAAACCTTGTTGTTTCACAGGCTTACCCATGGGTTTCCTTCGCGTTCCAGCAGGGAACCGGCACTACCGTTTCCAGGTGGAGCGGATGGAGAAATTCACCCTGGAAATCCACCTTGATCTTGACGGCCGCCGGCACTTCGCTGTTCGCCCACCGGTCGCACCAGTCTTTGCCATCGAAAAATTCCAACTCGATTGCCTTCACATGGCGGGCCAGGGGCAGATACCCGCCCCGCTCGGACAGGGCTTCTTCCGAAGGCAGCCAACGCTGCTGTCGATACGAGAGAAGCCCGGTGGCGGCATCGAAGAGATATTCCACCCGGAGTAAACCGCCTTGCGAAGCCTGGCTGCCGATTCCTGAGGTCGTTACAAAAGACAGGATCTTCCCGCTGCGATCTGGTGTTTCACCAATCAGACATGGCTTCTCGACCGGCTCGATCACTTGATTCCCGATCCGCTCCGCCCCGGCCGGATGGGAATGCACAAAAGGATACACACCCGAAATCTGGCGGGCCATGCAGGTAAGTAGGGAACCGGCCTGCTGGGCGAGCATTGCTTTTTCTTTACCGCGCTGCGCTGTGCGCAGGGTGGCACTATAGGTTCCATACACAATCGAGACGATGAGTACGATCATCGCCGTGGCGATCAATATCTCGATCAGCGTAAAACCGGTCTTTTTATTTCGATGGTTCATGGCATATTCCTGTCTGCCGCACCGCTTACCAGCTCTATTCTTTTTTCCTTTTTCCCCTCATACCAGTACACTTCCGCCAAAATCCTGCGGACCATCGTTACTTCCGCCTTCACCGAATCCGGCAGTTTCCAGTCGGTCACTTCCGTTCGCCAGTGATAATTCCGGCCATCCTGTTCGATGGTGCCGGTTTGGGTCCCCGGCGCCGGGATTCCGGCCATCATCAGTTCCGCGATCTTCTGATCCGCCAGAGAAGCGGCCTGCACCTTGCCCTGGGAACGATCCGCCATCTGGATACTGATCAACTGGAGACGAAGCAGCGCGATCACCGCAATCGCCACCACCGACAAGGCTACCAGGACCTCAATCAGGGTAAAAGCCGGTCTTTTTTTCATGGTCTCCATCATTCTCAGGTATTCCCGTTTTTTCCCGGTTATTCCCACCGGTTCTCCTGCCGTATTATTCCATATTCCAGCTTTCAATATCCGCATCATCGCCCGTACCCCCCTTTTCATTGTCCTTGCCGTACGAAATCAGATCGTAATCGCGCCCTTCCGAAGAGGGACAGACATACACATAGGGTTTGTCCCAGGGATCCACGGGCAATTTCGGAAGGTACCCCTCGGCATCATAATTCTTAATGCCGGGATCGGTAACCAGAGCCTTCAAACCTTCGGTGGTGGTCGGGTAGCGGCCGGTATCGGTCTTGAATAACGCCAGGGCCGACTCGATTTGCCGAATCTCTACCACGGCCTTGGTGCGGCGTGCCTGTTCGGGCCGATGAAGAATTTTGGGCATGACCATCGTGGCCAAAAGCCCCAAAATCACAATCACGATCATCAACTCGATCAGGGTAAAACCCTTTGCATGTTTCATTTTTATTCGATTCATGGATCACGCACTCCGTTAAATCATCTGATTAATTTCAAAAATCGGCAGCAGAATCGCCAATACGATAAATCCAATCCAGGCCGCCATTACCATGAGAAGGACAGGTTCCAGCAGCGACATCAGGGCCCGGGTCGAGGTCTCCAGCTCGGTTTCGTAGGAATCGGCAATCCCGGCCAGTTGTTCCTCCAGGTTGCCGCTGATTTCGCCAATCGCGATCGTGTGATACACAATCGGTGAGAACAGCCCGGTCATCCGCATCGACTGGGCAATCGGAATCCCCCGGGAAACCGCCTGCTTGACCGAATCCAGCGACTTCGCCAGAAAGCCGTTCTGGATCACCGTCTGGGCAATCGTCAGGGTATCCAGAATGGAAATGCCGCTGGAAAGCATAATGCCCAGAATACGGGTAAAACGAGCCGCCTCCGCTTTCAGCAGCAGCGGACCAAACAAAGGCAGTTTCAGCTTGATTCGATCCCACTGCTGTTTTCCGGCACCGGATTTTATATAGCTGTGAATTCCCCCCCATAAGGCAACCCCGGCCAGCAAAATCCATAGCAGATAGTTTTCCAGAAACGAACTGATCCGGATCAACAGCCGGGTCGGCCAGGGTAACTGCTGATTCATGTCCAGAAAGATACCGGTCAGGCTGGGGACTACAAAGCTCATCAGAAACAGCACAACGCCGACCGCGACCAGCGTCATTAAGATCGGATAAGCCAGTGCGGCCCGCACTTTGGCGGCAAGCTGGGTGCGTTTTTCCATCATTTCCGCCAAACGCAGCAGGACCGCTTCGAGTGTACCGCTGCTTTCCCCGGCATGAACCATACTGAGGAACAGATCGGAAAATAGTCCCGGATATTGGCGGCAGGCGGAAGCCAGCGAGGCCCCGGCATTCACACGATCCTGAATATCCTGCATGATCGGCGCCAGCGGCTGGCCTTGCAGTTGTTCCACCAAAGCGGCCAGGGCAGGGACCAGCGGCATCCCGGCACGCAAAAGGGTGGCCAACTGCCGGATGGCCAGAGATACCTCTCTGGGTTTGACGCGGCTGAGCCGTTCCCGATCCCGGGCCGGATTTTTTGGCTCCTCCCCTTTGCGGGCCGGAAAACCGGTTTGATCCGTTGCCCGGCGACGGGGACACTCCGTAACCGGAGGATCTTCGGGAACCCTGGTAATCAGGATATCAGAAGATAAATCCGGTAGTTTCTGGTTAAATTCCAACATGTTCCTGCTTCCTGATATCCGCGGTTGAATTGTCCTGAGTGACCCGCAGTACCTCCTCCACCGTTGTAACGCCGGCCAGCACTTTATACAGGCCGTCTTCCCGCAAAGCGATCATCCCTTTTTGCACGGCCTGCTGTTCAATCAAATGAGAACCGGTCCGCCGGGTTATCAACTCTTTCATTTCATCATCGATCATCAACAATTCAAAGATCCCCGTCCGGCCCAGATAACCGGTGTGGAGGCAGCGGGGACAGCCCGCCCCCTGATAAAACTGGGCATGCAGGGACGTGGCGGCCTGGTTCGGCCAGAGATGAGAAATGTCATCTTCCGGTTTGCAGAGAACCTTGCAATCGGGGCAGATCACCCGCAGCAGCCGCTGGGCCATCACCGCATTCAGGGAGGAGGCAATCAGATACGGTTCGATCCCCATATCAATCAGCCGAGTTGGGGCGGAAGCGGCATTGTTGGTGTGCAGGGTACTGAGCACCAGATGGCCGGTCAGGGAGGCCTGGATCGCGATATCCGCGGTTTCCCGGTCGCGAATCTCCCCGATCATAATCACGTCCGGGTCCTGGCGGAGAATATGGCGCAGACAATTGGCGAAGGTGAGGTTGATTTTCGGCTTAACCTGCATCTGGCCCACACCGGGCAGTTGATATTCAATCGGATCTTCCACGGTCAGAATGTTCCGCTCATGGCTGTTGAGTTCGTTGATGGCGGCATACAGCGTGGTGGTTTTCCCGCTTCCGGTCGGGCCGGTAAGCAAAATAATGCCATGCGGCAGGTGAATCAATTTTCTAAACCATTTCTCAATTTTCGGAGTAAAACCGATCTGCTCCAGCCCCAGCGAATGGTCCCCTTTATCCAGCAGCCGCAGTACCACCCGTTCGCCGCCGGAGATGGGCACGATGGAAACTCGAATATCCATTTCCTTTTGCCCGATGCGAATCCGGCTTTGGCCGTCCTGCGGCAGCCGGTGTTCGGCAATATTGAGATTGGCCATAATCTTCAGCCGGGAAATCAAGGGAGCCACGTAGGGCATTGGAGGGGTCATGGCATCGTGCAGGACCCCATCGATCCGGTAACGGACTTTGACTTCCCGTTCATACGGTTCGATATGAATATCACTGGCCCGGTGGCCGACAGCCTGAAAAAAGATGGTATTCACCAGTTTGACAATGGGCGCCTGATTGGCCACATTGAGCAGATCTTCCGGTGCGCCCGGGGCGTAGATATTTTGCTGGCTGAGAGGTTCCCCGTCTGCCGGCCGATTTTCTCCGCCGGGATCCGGATCCTGATTTTGATAATAACAGCGGCTGATCGCCTGCTCGATTTCCTGCGGAGAGGAAAGCAGGCGGGGGCAGTATTGCTGCAATACGTTCAAAACATCATCGTAGGGCTCCAGCTTCCAGGGGTCGGCCAAAACCAGCGCCGGCTTCTTCTGATAAAGGATCGGGATCATGTGGTGCTTTTTCAGAAATCCCAAAGGGAACTTCTGCACCAGGTCCGGGGCCAACTGGTCATCCGCGATTGTTTTCAGAAGCGGAAAATCCCACGGTTGCGCTACTTGTTTTACTTTCGTTGGTTCAGTCATGGTCATGTACCGGCTTTTTTATCAAGGACAACGGATTTCGTTACTACGCAGAGCGTCTTCCTGAATTCTCCTTTCCAATTCCGGAACCAACTCGGCCTTTTTTTTCTGCGTGATCTGCCGTTCCTGTTCTTCATTCTGAATTACATACGGGGTAATAAATAACAACAGGTTTGTTTTCTGCAACCGATCCCGCTGTAATTTAAACAACCCGCCTATCAGAGGCAGGTCGCCCAATAAGGGGATTTTCTTTTCCACCGTGGTTTTATCATCCCGGATCAGCCCCCCCAGCACGAGGGTCGCCCCATCATCGAGCGTAACCTCCGTTTCGATTTGCCGTTTGGCGGTGGTCGGAGTATCGGCGGAAAGACCGGTCACACTGTCTATCAATTGGGTAAACTCGCTGGCAATCTCCAGCCGCACCCGTTTTTCATAACTGACATGCGGGGTAATATCCAGGCTGATTCCCACATCCTTGTAATCAATGGTCCGAATAATCGTGGGAGTGCTGGGATCCGTCTCGGTTACCCGATCTCCCTTCACATAGGGAATATTTTCACCTACAATGATTTTCGCCTTCCGATGATTGGAGGTGGTGATGCTGGGTGTGGAAAGGATATTGACATCGGAAACCTTGTTCAGAGCGTACAGAATCGCACCGATCTGGGTTTCTCCCCCCACCTTCTTGAACGCCCCAATGCTGAGGCCTTCCAGATTCCCGCTGGTCGCGTCTGCCCGAATCCCAAAGTCGGTATTCCCGAAGCCGCGCACACTATCCGAAACCGCCTGATCCAGAGTGGCCCAGTCCACTCCGATTTCCTGCAGCGAGTCCTCATCGATCTCGACGATCAACAATTCCACCAACACTCTCTCGCGGACCATATCCAGTTTTTCAATAATTTTGGAAATCACCAGAAAATCCTGGGGCAGGGCATTGATAATCAGAGAATTGGTGCCGGCGTCGGGCGTAACCTGGATAATGTCCCTTGATTCTGTGGCATTGGCGGTATTCATATTCGCCAGAATACTGGTCAGAGAGGGGGCCAGTTCCTCCGCCTGGGCGTTTTCCAGATACACGACGTGCCAGTTTTCCGCCCCGTCCGGCCGCTGAATATCCAGATTTCGCACCAATCCCCGAATGGTTTGCATATCCGAAGGGCAGGCAATGACCAACAGGGAATTCGTCCGGGTATCGGGCAGAACCTTTACGGGAATGTCCATTTTCGTTTTGGACTCGGATCGGCTCCGGTTGGCCCCGCTTTTTTCGCCGGCCATGATTTCCATAATCTGTTTGGCCAGGGACTGGGCAGAAGCAAAATGCAGCGGAATCACTTCCTGCTGTTCCTGGGCAAAGGGAACATCCAGCTTCCGGATGATCCGGGCCATATGATGAACATTGGCAGAAGAATCCGTTATCAGCAGGTAATTGGTACGCGGATCGGGAGAAATAATCGCCTGGGCGCTGGCAAAGGGGGTTATCATAGTGGCCACCTCGGAGGCATCGGCATACTGTAACGGCATAATCTGCCGGACGATCGAATCATCCTGGGGAATCTGGTTCGGATCCGCTCCAAACTGGATACGAACATTTCGCTTATTGGCCTGCTCGCGCGGGACAATCTTGACCAGTTCCCCCGCCGGGACCGCTGCATAACCATTCACTTCCAGAATCGATTCAAACAGTTGAAACAAGTCTCCCAGCCGTATCTCCTGGGGACACTGGACGGAAACGATCCCTTTCACCTCGGAGTGCACAATCATGCGAATACCCGTCAGCTCACTGACCGACTTGATTACATCCCGAATATCCGCTTCCGCAAAATCCACCTGAATCCGTTCCTCCGCCAGGTTCGGGTCCAACAGGGCAGGCATGAGCAGATCCATACGATCCTCTGCCAGGTCCACCTCCGGCGGAACCTCCGCAGAAAGCATCGAAGAATTCGGTTCCCCAACCTCGGCAGGAGACTCGGCAGGATCTCGAGGGTCCGCCACCCCCGACGGAGAGGCCGGCATGGGTTCCGAACCTTGTACCGGAAAGGCAGTTTCTTCCGCTGCCGCAACCGATGGTGTTTCTCCGGACTGGGCCCATTGACGCATATCGATCCCATGTCTTTTCAAAACATGCGTGGTTTCATTATCCATATCCTCCGGTTCCGGCTGGAGCTGATTCGCAGATGGGGAATCCGGGCTGACGGAGCCTTGCGGTTCAGCCGGCTGAGATTTACAGCCTACTACCAATACACCAAGGAGAATCATCCGGAAAATCAGGTGCTGAATACCCGATGAATTACCTGAAATATATTTTATAAGCTTTTGTATCATATATAACTCTTATCTGGAAACCGATTTCTCCCTAACCCCTTTTTATCGCAAGGGCATGGATATCTGTTTCGTTTTATTGTCTCGGATAAGTTCCATCTCCATTTGCGGCTGAGTGCGTACTTTTTTGTACACCTGGAATGCCTTTTGCTTGTCGGTTAGCATCTGGCCGTTAATCATGGTAATCACATCTCCATTTTTCAGCCCTAAAAACTGGGCAATCGGTTCATCTTCAATCCCGTCGATCCGCAAACCTTTGGTCTCCCCGTTTTCGATAAAAGGCTCGATTTTCGCGACATTCAGGACTTTCTCGAAAGCCTGTGCTTTGCTGGAAGGACCCAGGTCCACCGGCACTGATGACGTTACGACCGGAGTTGTCGCAGGCTGGCTGGAGGCATCCTCAGCCGAACCGTCCGCAGGAGTTTTTTTACCCTCGGAAGCGTAAGAGGCCCTGGTCTTGAGTAAAAATCTCTGATTGCCCCTCAGCAGAACCACCTGGTTCCTGTCGATACTGAGAATTCTGGCGTCTGCCACCTGGTCATCAACCCGATAGATATCGGTAGTCTTTTTTCCCAAATCCCGGATGACCGCCTGGGCAATCCTGGGACTGCCGGCTATGGTGCCGCACAACTCCAGACCCAAATCCTCCCCAACGGAAGCAATCACCGGTTCAGCCGGGGGGGATTGACCGCCCCCTTCCGCTGTCTTGAATAAGTTAATGGGGCGTATCGGAGTGTTTTGATTGTCCGGCTGGCCAGCCGATGGCTCCACCGCAGGTTCTACTGGATTGGCACCCGCTGACTGGGGACGAAGTTCCTGTGTTATCGGACTATCCCTGAAGAGGTTCTTCAGCACTACGAAACCCAGCACCAAAACCAGCGTTATATTTCCTATCAATATTTTTTTGCGAAGATACACCTTATATATCCTAATTCTTTATGGATAGACATACCGCTATTCCATTAGTTGTTATCGCCCTGGGGATAAGCGTACTTAAGGTTATCCCCCTTATTTAACGTGAAGTTGCGTTTTCATGCCCCCTATCGGGTTTGGAATTTCAGGAACAGACAGCCGTTGGAGTTATAGGACTAATATTATTATAATACAATTGAGTTATTCTTTACCCATCTTGCCCAAAAGGAATATCCCCTACAGAAATTACAACCACTATTTTTTTCATAAATTCTACAATCATTATTTTTTATTAGGTCCCCATAAAAATAATAAAATTATATTGACTTAGTTTCCGGTCCCGCTATAATAAAAATAATAGCGTTCGGCATATATTTTAGCGTGGAATGCCATGTGTCTTAACTTTCTAAGTACGAAGGTTTTAAATTCTCGAAAAAATGATTAAATACGACTGAGGCAGGAAGGGAGAAAACTCAATCTTCCACTTCTTTGCCTCTCAGGCAATCTATAAAAACTTTCTCGACGGTTGTTCGCAGGTGATTTTCATCCACGGACGAAGGTTTTTTTAGGATGTTTCGTTTTAGGTTTTTTATCAGGGATGATAAAGGATTCTCTATTTTACTAGAGTACTCTTCCAGTTGTTTCACGCGGGTACATGTTTGACCGGAAATAATCAGGAAGAGCGATGGAGAAAAAGAGATTATACTATCGCTGCATAAACAACTAATACTACTAGCTGTTCTGCTGCTATTCTGCGCGCATGTCAGCGCCTTGCCGTCAATCAACGGTTACGGAGAATCTGTTTCCGTCAAGGTGCCAGCAGATTGTCAGAATGCCATAAAGGTTGACATCGCAAGCGATTATAGCCAGTCGGCCTTCGGGGCCTTTGCGGATGCGGGCCAGGCGCTCTGCCAGCCGGCCAACCCGACCAACCCAGCCAACCCGACCTCCGCCATTTCCTATCTTGGCTCACCGCTAAGCTTTTCCTATCCCGCCGCGGAGCCAAACAATAACATCGGGAAAAGTTTACCTGCCGTTCCCGGAGCCATTCTGATGGGTCTGGTTGGCTTCCTGTGCGTCTCGCTGGTACGGGATCGCAAGGTTTGGGCGTCGGCGTTCATTCTGATCTTTGTTTTGGGCCAGTTCGGCGTTCATGCCTTACCCCGATTATCCGCCCGCCTGGTACTTAACAAGTTATCCCTGAAGAAAACCATCACCGCGGTCGTCCATCCGCTGCATGTTATCGATTCCAGTAACGCCGGGGAACTGGTCGCCAATCGGCACTATATCGGCCTGCTGCACCGGCTGGCGGGGTCACCGGAGGATGCCGGGCTGGAAAAAAACCATTCCTATCCGGGGGAACCACTACTCCGCTGTGCAGAGGGGTTTTTGTCTGCGCTGGGGGTGGGACAGACGAACTATCAAAAAACGAATAGCACCCTCTCTCATTCTTTTATTACTAACGGAGGAGAATACCCCGCTGATTTAGTTCAGCTTTTGGCAGGCCGGGAACAAGAAATCGATCTTGTTTTCTCCCCTGCCTTTATCTTTTCCAACATCTCCCGCGCCCCGCCGAGGTTTAACCATAAATGAAGATTCAAAGTATTATTAATAAATAAGGGAATAAAAAAATAGGAGTTTTAAAAATGAAAAAAGCAATTTATGCAATTATGGCAATTCTTGCTCTGCAAGCAATTGTAGTGGCAAATCCCACTCTTTATATAAATACCAGTGGAAACGGATCTCATGGTGGTGGCGAAGTTGCCATAACAGTATCTGGGATTACGTATAAAAGTTTCTGTGTAGAAGGAAATGAAACTGTTTCTACTGGATTTTATGAATATACCGTCGAAACTTATGCTATCAAAGGTGGAATAGGTGGTTATGATCCAGTTGTTGGAGGTGATCCTCTTGATGCCGAAACGGCTGATCTGTATAAAAAATTCCTAACCGGAACTCTAAAGGATGAAAATGGTATCTCATACCAAAAGGCGACCGATCAGGATTCTTTGCAATTAGCCATATGGTATATTGAAGAAGAAGTTGTTCCTTTTACGAGTTGGTACACTGATTACATGAACGATCCTACTGCACAATATTGGGTAGCGACGGCATCAAACAGCGGCCTTCAAGGTGTTAGAGTTATTAACCTTTATGAAGTTGGTTCAAATTATCAAGTTCTCAAACAAAGTTTTCTACATATTCCCGCTCCCGGCGCGATTCTGCTGGGCAGCATCGGGATGGGCCTGGTTGGCTGGCTGCGGAGAAGAAGAAGCCTGTAAGGATGTATGGTAAAACGGAATCAGGATCAGGCGGTTGCCTTGGGGGCCGCCGCCGGATCAGTTCCGTAAGGTGAGCTAAAATTTAAAGTTCTTTTTTACACTTTAAGGATTAAGTCGATGGAGGCTGCTTAGCCGGAAAAGATTTAAGAAAGAAACTTTGACAAAGAAAGGAACTTTATGAAAAAACTTTTGATCTTGTTTATTGCTCTTGGAGTAATAGCCTCGCCAGCCCTGGCCGGCCCTGATTTGACCCTGAATTGGGGTACCTATCACAAGGGTGATGGTGGTCTTTTCAAGATTACCTTAAACAACGTGATTACCAATAGCGATGGAACGGAAAGCATCGGACCGGGCGTTTTTGAGACATTCTGCCTGGAAACCAATGAATATGTTGCCATCGGTGGCACATATTATGCCCAACTCAACACGCAAGCCGTAGCCGGTGGTACCGGCGGCGGATCACCGGATCCCATCTCTGTGAAAACGGCATGGCTGTATAGCCAGTTTTTGGATGGTAATCTTACCGGTGCCTTGGCGATTGATTCCAATGCGGACGCCGAAGGCCTGCAGAAGGCCATTTGGTACCTAGAAGATGAGACGGGTGCCGGCTTTGGTGTGAACAACGCCTGGGCTCAATACGCTACGGCTAACTGCAACTGGACAAATATCGGCAATATCCGGGTAGTGAACCTTTGGGCGAACTACTCACCCACAAATGGTTACACCGGTTACAAGCAGGACATGCTGGTCCGTATTCCCGCTCCCGGCGCGATTCTGCTGGGCAGTATTGGTATCGGTCTGGTTGGCTGGCTCCGCAGACGCAGAAGTCTGTAAGGTAATTTTCGATTGTTTAAAACGGAATAATGGTCAGGCGGTCACCACCAGGTGATCGCCTGAACCATGCCGTAATCTGGATCGTTTTACATTTCGGAAAATGTTTGAGTATCTTCCCCCGATTCCGATTCCAGGCGAAATTCTGCGAAGCGGATTCGGTGACTGTTTCATTGGCTGGCTATTGAGCCGTAGTTATTGGACTTGCGATTTGATTTCACAAGCGCGAAGTTTTTCGCCGCAAAGGAGCACTCAATAATTAAAAGAGTGGAGAGGAGAATTGTTATGAGAAAGAGTAAACTACTATTTTTAGTTGTTTTGGTTGGTTTGTTTCCTATCCTATCACAGCCAACCGTGGTGTCAGCGGGCCCGACATACGTAGGCACGCGCTCTACGGCAAATTTAGCGCAGTTGGTCGCGGACGATGGATGGAGCGTTAGCAACGGGGGATTCAGGATGACCTTCTCCGTCTATCAGAGAGCCGACAGCAAGTGGTCCTATACTTACACGTTCACCAACGCAGATGGATCATCGCTGAATCCGTTAATTACCCGCTTTATCAAACTGGAGGTCAGTAATGTCCCCAGCGCATATTATGCGTACATTGATAATACCGGCACCGAAGTCTCCTTGTCGCCTATTATCCATAATGGGTTCCATCTATGGGATGCGGCGGCCAGTGCTCCTTACTACTACCTCAATATCGTCAAGTATGGGGATGATCTCGACTCTACAGGAGCGGGCGAGCTGTCGGACGGCATCATTGAGTTTGTCAGTACCCAAGCGCCGATGTGGGGCAGTTTCTACGTCCGCGGAACCTACGGTCCAGGAGGCTCCGCGGCAGGCCCCTCGGAGGCCACTAACGTGGGATTCGCCAACAGTCTCACTGCACCCGCTTTCGATCCGCAAAATATGAATGTCAATGGCTGGATCCTGGTGCCCGATACAACTACGACCATAATCCCTGCCCCCGGCGCGATACTGCTGGGCGGTATCGGTGTCGGCCTGGTCGGCTGGCTGCGGAAGCGCAGGAGTTTATAATGTAAAAACTTGCTAAACAATGATCGTCAGGCGGTCGCCGAAGGGGTGACCGCCTGGCGATTCTTTTTCGTAACGCAGGAAAGGTGGCAATTTAAATGAAAAAGATCGTGGTTTCTTTATCGCTGACAGGTTTGCTGCTAATAACGAGTAACGCGTTTTCGAATACCACGGAATCCTCCACTATGTGGTTTATGGGCACCTTACACAAAGTAAGCCAGGGTGGGGTTTATGTTTACACAGGAATCCTTGAAGCAACAATTGATTTTGATGTATATGCCAAAGAAGGCGGAACGGCTTATGTGGAGGGGATGGATCCTGAGACTTGGACCATTGGTTCGGACCACGATGCCTATTCGCAGGGCGGACCGTGGGGTACGTGGTATGATCCGGATATACTTGATTATGAGAATTACACTCTGGAGTTTACTAACGATAGCTGGAATCTAATGGGTTGGCGGGGTCAACCCGGTGAAGGAACTGCCTACGCCGGTACCATGAACTGGGAAACCAGGATTGCCACAGAGGAAGGAGCCAACTGGAATCCCCATTGGACCTGGGGAGAAGAGAATATCCCTCTTCAGTATAGCACGTTTAAGGTGACTATCATTGACGACCTGGAAGGAGAGAGCTATCACGACGTTATAGTTTCCTTTACACCTACGCCTGTGCCTATTCCGGCACCGGGCGCTCTGCTGCTGGGCGGTATCGGCCTGGGACTGGTCGGCTGGTGGCGGCGGCGGAAATCCATGTAACGGCCGCAAGTCTCCGGCAAAGGTTACGGCTCCACTTCCGCCAGCCAATACCGGCAAAAGACGGCAAAATCTTCCAGATCAACGCCATTCCTATGATTTAGATCGGCTCCCCCACACCAGTTGTTATCCGCCCCGCAGGGGGTTGCCAGCCAGTGGGCACTGAAAGCAGTTACATCCGGAAGATCGGTGGAACAGTCGTTAGTGAGGGGATTGGGATTGGGATCGTAGGTTAGATTGATACCCGGATTATTCGTTTTGATTACCGGCAAAACATCACAATATACTTCTGTGATTAAGGGATTATTATGTAAATTCAGCCGCTTCAGATTCGTCAGATTCCCGATCTCCGCCGGCAACCGGTCCAGTTGGTTGGAATCCAGATACAGATACGCCAGATTCGCCAGATTCCCGATCTCGGCCGGCAGACTGTTCAGTTGGTTGGAATCCAAATACAGATTCGTCAGATTCGCCAGATTCCCGGTCTCGGCCGGCAGACTGTTCAGTTGGTTGGAACCTAAATACAGATACGTCAGATTCACCAGATTCCCGAACTCCGCCGGCAGACTGCTCAATTGGTTGTATGCCAAAAACAGATACGTCAGATTCGTCAGATTTCCGATCTCGGCCGGCAGACTGCTCAGTTGGTTGGAATCCAAATACAGATACATCAGATTCGTCAGATTCCCGAACTCCGCCGGCAAACTGTTCAGTTGGTTGGTAGATAAATCCAGCCACACAAGATTTGTCAGATTCCCGATCTCGGGAGGCAGGCTAACCAGTTGGTTACTATTCAAATTCAGATCCGTCAGATTCACGGCATACCCAATCCCGGTAATATCGGCGATCCCCTGGTTATTCGCAAAGAGCGATGTCAACCCCAGCATATCCGTTGGGGTAGGATTGGGTATCCCCAGCGCGGACTCTACGGTCGCTTTCAGATGAGCGTCAGGAAAATAAACCGGTTCCTCTCCCCAGGCTGGATTCAAAACCATTGCCAAAATAATTAAAATTATACCATATGTCTTTTTCTTCATTCCTATTTTCTCTCCTCTGTCAATTTATATTCTTTCTACACTTTTTGAATCTAAGTGCTTACCCTCTGTCTATACCGATAAACAGAGTTTTCGGTACCTCTATTATAACATATAATCCTAAAATTACTACCCACTTGGCATTTTTTTCATTATTTCTTTATTATCAGACCTTTATCTCCATATCTCCAGCTTTATTTTTCCCAAATGAGGCGGAGGATTTGATTCCTTTTCACCAACTTTTTTGGAGTTGATCCCGCTGGCCAAATAAAAAATGCAAAATCCGATCGGACAGACAAACCCATCTTTAGCCAGCGTAGGCTAAAGTGACTGTCAGATTACGCAGTGACAAATACAAATGAAATACAAAAAAATCACAGTTTCACGGGCTTGCAGAGGTTTTTACTCTCCGCCGCCACCCTTCCGCACAATTTGCACATAAACTTCCCGTCCTTCACCATCGACCGGAACTCACTGGCATTGTGGTTATTGAATCCGACATTCACCAGAT
This sequence comes from uncultured Pirellulales bacterium, assembly GCA_964580995.1. Lineage (GTDB taxonomy): Bacteria > Planctomycetota > Phycisphaerae > Sedimentisphaerales > SM23-30 > JAKJEP01. The sequence continues at coordinate 8,296 of CAZOMV010000001.1, read as the reverse complement.
AACAAAGATGCTTTTCATGAGCCGGATGCGGCATTTTTACCTTAGCCATCATATACCTCTCTTTTCTGAAAATTAGTACTCGGATTCTCGTAAATTAGTTACTTTTGACGGAACCGCCAAAAGTCGTTATTGACATCCAAAAACAGCTCTGGCTCCCCAATAACAAGGGGTCGAAGAGCGTTTGATGCTGGCGTCACTTTTTCCCTTTCGCCCGGTATTCCAGCGAATCTTTCACATCGAAACTTCCGCAGATAAACACCTTCATACCTAGCTCATCCGCCATCGCCGCCTTGGCCAGCATCGCCTGATTGGCGGACTCGGCGTCATCGGCGTACAAAATCGTCTCATGGTTCGATTTGTGCTTAGCCATGAACTGATTGCGCGTCACACCATACCGAATCAAATGCTTGATCGGCCACTGGGGTGTGGTCTTTTTCAGGCGGTCCTGGGTCTCCGCTTCCGGCAGCCCGCAAATTCCGCCCCGCCCCAGGTCCATACACAGATCGCCTTTCTCGTCGATATAATTACGGCTCCAGACCACCTCGCCGCACTTGCCGACCCCCTTCAGCGTCCCGCCGCCCTTGGGAAAATACATCGCCGGCTGGCGTTCGCTGCTGGCACCGGCATACCCGCCCGCAAAATGACTGGCGGGACTGGAACCCGAAAGCAACTCCACCCATACTTCCTCCTTTTCCACTTCCAGCACGCCGCCAGTCGTCTCAATCGTGCCGGTATAAGGCCGGGACCACCGCACATCTTCCTGGTTCGCCGACGGGTCCATCCCCAAGGCTTTCCACACCCGCGCGGACAACACCAGATCCACCGCACAGCCTTCGTCCACTTCATTAAAGCAGGGAATCGCCTCGCCGGATCGAATCACTTTGCCATACAGCTTACTGCTGGGGTCATCACAGATCACATCCGGCCGCTGGGGATCATTCAACAGTCCTTCCACCAAATCGGAGGCAGGGGCACAGTCAATCAACCCCTGCTGATACTGAATCCCGATGCAATCCAGGCCATACTTCTCCGCAATCCGAACCGCCGCCACATACATCTTGCCCTGCTCCGTCAATTGCTTCACAGTCAGATCTTTCGCCTCATCCGGCCCGATATTGAACTTCATCCCCCGGTCCATGCACCATTGAATCACCGCCCAGCCTTCTTCATCGGAAACCGTCCACATCCGGGCCACCAGTTCCGACTGGCTGATATTCTCCTTACCCATCCCCTTATCATACAGCAAATCATTCGGGAACACCCCGTTTTCCATTCCCATGCACATCTCGTCCAGCGGCCCGATAATCGCCCGGTTCCGCCGCAGGTGCCCCGCCAGCGTCTTGCCCAGCGCCACGGCATCGGCATACCCATTGGTCTTCACCTTACCGAACGGCCTGGCATGGCTGGTGTCCTGTTTCACCCTGCCGCTTTCCAGGAATTGCCGCAATCCTTTTAGGAAAAATGCATCGGTGAAATCCACACTCCACAGACTCGAATATTCCCGCCCGTGCTTGGTCAGGCTGGCGTTCAGATTTGACATCCCCACCAGCCCCGGCCAGGTACCCGACCAGTTCGCCACCGTCAGGATCTTACCCTGATGGGCCACCAGCGCCCCCAGCACATGATGGCTATATTGCCACACCGACTCCGCCACCACCACCGTCGCTTCCGGCGGGATCGTCCGGAACACCTCATGCCCCATCTTCTGGCTGCTGATAAAACCATGCTTACGCTTGGGGTCATATTTATGGGCCCGGATCACCTTATAATTTTTCCCCCGCTTGTCCTTCTGCGACTGGATGATCTTGACCAGTTGCTTCTCCATCTTCTGCTGTTCCGCCCAGCAGGTTTCATTGGCACTGTCGCGCAAATCACCGCTGGCCACCAGATAGATCACATTCGATTCCGCCTTCCCCGCCGGCTTCACTTTGTACTTCTCGATAATCTTCGCCAGATTCTTTTTCGCCATGAATATGTCCTTCCGCTATAAAGCTAATATTATTGTTTATCAGAATTCAATATACCAACCAAAATACAAAACGAATCAGCACCTAATCATAATATGATATTATCCCAGTTCTAGCGTTTTTCTTGCGGTTTTCCGTAAAAATTTATAAATCTTTATTGTAAAGCATTTTACAATTTTGACACGAACCCGGAAAAATCGCTCATGCCTGTTCCCGGCTCAGAATCGATCTCATGGATTTAACGATAAACCCGCCCAATACCACCACCATCAGAATCAAAATCACCCACAGCAATATTTTATACTGTTCCGTCCAGGGAACCGCTTTGACCGGCTTGATCTCAAACGAGGGATTGGGCTGAATACCCGCCAATGTCGCCGCTGCCGCCGGGATTTTACCCGGCTGGGATAACGTATGCTCCAGATCATAGCGGGGCGCCGAAGCCGATGGATTGCCCAGATACAGCAAACAGCCCCCCTCCTGCCGGCCAAACAACAGTTCATGGGCGATCATCTCCCCCTCCGCCGATTCCACCGTCAGAGGCCGGTCATTGTAATTTCTGATCGAGACCCGAATATAACGCGGCACAGTTCCATCCCCCAGGTTCATCCGTAATGATTCCTGTATCTGACTACCCGCCGAACCATACCGGTAAATCACACCCGAGATCAAATGCCGCCACGGCACTGCTTCCTCCCGGTACCGCTGGCGATTATCCTCCCCGCGAATTTCCACCTGAATTTTCTCCTGCTCCCGGCCTTCGATCGTCACATACCGGTAAAACCTTTCCTCCGCCACTTCCAGCCGTATCCCCACCACCGGCAGATGGTTGTACTGCAAATCATACACCTGCCAACTGGTTTTCGTCTTATCCTCAAACCCGCTGGCCGCCAGCGTCATTGCCACCGCCTGCCGGGCTACCCGATTCGACTGCTCCTGCCAGGCAGCCACCCTCTCAATGGTAATGGCCCCTACCTCCCCCGCCATGGGATAGACACGAATCCGCAAATACCGAAAATCATTACGCGGCAAGCGCAGCGTAGAAAACCGCCGAACGCCGCTTTCCCCGGGTATTGCGAAAACATACGCACCGTCCACCAGCATAATAAACTCCCGGTTATCGTTCGAACCTTCCACTACAATCTTCCGGCGGAAATTTAATCCCGAGGTCTCCACCGAAATCTGATCTTTCATGACCTGGCTGCCGAAATCCACCGTCATCGCCGCCGCTCTGTCTTCTGTTATCCCGCGATTCAATTCCTCCAGCCGGTATTCCTCCCGCTTTATCTGATCCCGCGGCTGATACAAAACATAGGGAATCTGCTCGCCCAATCCACCCACCAGCCGCAAATCCGCCAGATCCCCCCGGCTCAGATGATACGCCTCCCCGCTCAGCGTCAACCGGCAAAACGGCTCACTGCCCGCCCCGTGCACTACCTCCGCCTCATGGCTCCACAAGGACCAGTTCTCACCCCACGCCGCCCCCTGCCACCCCAGCATCACCATACCGATAGCCGCCAGTTGCCAATAGTGTTGCCTTTTCATAGCTTGCTAAAAAATCCCTTCTTTTTACCAAATTGATACAAATACGAAATCCCCACCAGGCTGATCCCCAGCACCACAAAGCCCGCAATCCGATATACACTCTTCAGCGTACTCATATCAAAAACAAACACCTTGAACAACACCACCGCCAGCAGCCCCAGCGCAATATAGCGCAGGATCGGCACCTTCCGCCAGAATCCCAGCCCCATCAGAATCGAGCTGTAGATCGCCCACATCACCGAGATACACATCTGCCCCAGAAAGGCATACCGGGCCTCCTCGCCAGTACCTGCCCCCAGATAATGCCAGTAATAATATATCTCCTCCGTCAGCAGCAGCCACAAAACCAGGGTCCCTCCCAACCCGAATCCCAGGGCCAATGCCCGATCCGCCGCCGCCTCAGCCGCCTGCTTTTTCAGCACCCAGCCGCCGGCCAGCAGGCCCAAAACAAAATACAGCCCGATGCCAAAACTGCCATTGACAAAAATCGCAAACTTCTGATGATGAAATCCCGTAAAACTAACCAGCAAATACACCGACCCAATTATTCCGAGAAACAGGGCAATTATCTTATTGACCCAACCGGCGGGGCGAAGCGGCCGGACCAGAAACAGCAGCATAAACACCGTCAGCAAAACGACCAACCCCTTTTCAAAATGCCCCGGATAGGACCGCTCCGTCGTCGCCAGATTATACCGTACCTGGCAATACCACTCCATGACAAAACCCGCCAGAAATAACAGCAGCATCCAGGCATACAAAATCTCCGAGAGCATCCGGCCCTCCTCTCCCAGCGTTCGGTTCCGCCGGTAAATAATATGCCCGATCCCCACCGCCGCCGCCGTCACACACCACGACAGAAACGGCCGGTTTACCACCAGCTCAAACGCCGCCCGATGCAGCGGCAGATAATAGATCAGCCAGATGCAGCTCAGCGTAAACGCCGCCAGCCCGCCCGCCCGCGTCCAGAGACTGCGAAATTGCAACCCGATAATCGTCAGAAGTATCCCTTCCGCCGCCCACGCCCAGGCCACTGCGTACAGCTTCAGATACAGCGGAATCGCCACCGTCACAAAAAACATGCTGATCGCCAGCAGCGACAGCCGCAACGGTACATCCTGCCGGCACCGCCGCCCGACCAGGCCCATCAAAAACAGATACGCGGCACACATCCCCACCGCCGCGAACGCCAGAGCCTCCCGATAATGCCCATACAGCACCGTGCACAAATAATAAAACACCACCGCCGCGTTGCTCAAAATCAGGCAGATATCTTCTTCCTTTGCTTTCACCCGCCGGACCAGTTCATAGAAAACCGGCAGCACCAGAAACAGCACAAAAAACACCCCCAGCCAACCCAGCACCACATCCAACTCCGTTGTTGGCAAAATTCCGGTTTTTTCCATGATCGGCCGGTAAAATTTCTCGAACCAACCCGTATAAAGCCCAAACGTCCCCAAAAACGCCAGCACATTGACCGCCCGCCATTTCCGGAAGATCGCGCAGAGCATCCCGCCGGCACTTAACAATGTAACATAGCTGAACAATCCCATCGGCCGATTCTCACCCGTGGAAAGCAGAACCGGACTCAAATAACCCCCCAGCAGCGCCAGGAACGCCGCCAGGATCTCATTCAGACTCACCGCGTACAGCATCGCCGCCGCCGTAATCAGGATCGACAGCAGAAACGCCGGACCCGCCGCAATCAAATGATAAAAATTATACGCCCCAAAAATCGTCGCGTACAAAATCGCGAATCCCAGGGCCGTCAATCCCTTCGCCGCGATCCCGTAATCCCGCCGCCGGGTCCATTCCCCCACCCCCAGCGCCGCCAGCCCCGCCGCCGCCGCAATCATTACCCGGCCCAGCGGCCCGATCAGATTGTTGTCATAGGCATATTTCAGGAAAAAACCCGCCCCCACCAGCGTGGTAATCACCCCCGCCACCAGCACCCATTTGGTCCCGATCCGCTGCTCCAGCCCCATCGTTTCGGCTGCCCTGGCCACCCCCGCCCAGCCATTGCTCAATATGGTGGACTTCTCCTCCTCCGTCACCCCCTCCACCCGCGGCTTGATCTCCCGGGCCGAGAGGGGAACCTCTTCCCTCACCTTGCCGATAGCCTCCACGGGCGGCGGCGGCGGGGGAACCACTTCCGATACCACCGGCTTTTGCGGCAGAACCGGCACCTCCGCTTTCATCTCCGCTACCCCCTTCTCCCTGCGAACCGGCGCCTCCTGCAGCCACCGGATCTTCTGCTCCAGGTCGCGCAGCCGCGAAAACGCCACCAGACACATGATAAAAGCCACCAAACCCGACACCAGGCAACCCACCAGTAAAAGGATCAAAGGAACGATCAGCATTTCCATTTCTTTTTCCCTAAAAAGTTTTATCTGACCTTAACTGTACACTTAGATTTTCTAAAATGACCCGTCGATTTACCCAAAATAGACGGAACCGCCAAAAGTCGATATTGACATCCAAAAACGGCTCTGGCTCCCCAATAACAAGGGGTCGAAGAGCTTTTGACGCTGGCGTCAAAATATCCACCATTTCCCCAAAATGCAAACAAAATCTACTCCCCGATAATCTTCACCAGCACCCGTTTCCGCCGCTTGCCGTCAAATTCCCCGTAAAATATCTGCTCCCAAGGCCCAAAATCCAGCTTCCCCGCCGTCACCGCGCAGACCACCTCCCGCCCCATGATCGTCCGCTTGAGGTGGGCATCGCCGTTGTCCTCATAGCCGTTGTGCCGGTAGCGGCTGTAGGGCTTCTCCGGCGCCAGCCCTTCCAGCCACTCCTCAAAATCCCCGTGCAGCCCCGGCTCATCATCATTGATAAACACGCTGGCCGTGATGTGCATCGCGTTCACCAGGCACAGCCCCTCCCGCACCCCGCTCTCCCGCAAACACTCCTCGACATTCGGCGTAATATTAATAAACTCCCGCCGCTGTTTTACGTCAAACCACAATTCCTTGCGATAACTCTTCATAACCACTTTCCTTTCATACCAAAATCAATCGCACCACGACTGTGTCAGCCGTGCTCTTGTAGGGTGTGCAACTTGTTGCACACGTGGCAAATCCATTGTGCCACCGCCATCCTGGCTTTATGCTTATCATGATTTTCCGCGCCTAACATACCCCAGCCTTCCTATTTCCGCCATCATGTAACAAACCCATACAACGAAAGAATCATTTACCCGATCGTCTCACATATAGAAATGTTGGTTTTCGTTTCCAGCCGGTTAATGACTCAAGCGAATCTCCACTCCAATTTGCATCCACAAGAACATAATTCTCATCCATAGCCGTGTTACTCATGCGAATTTTCTCGAAATCCAGAATGATCGCATCGAACCTTGCTTCAGAAAAAGCTCGTGAAATCTCCTCGATAAGATCGTGCTTTATTTCCTCAGAACCTGTGGTGCGCAGGATATCACCAATAGCCATCTCCTGTGCTTGAGGAACCTTCCCGATCATTTCCAAATACCATGGATGCGCGGACCAGAAAACTTCGCCCGAAAACCGGGATACCTGCTGCAATAATTCCTCGCCTTTTTGCCTGTCCTTCGAAGAAGGCACCTGCTTTTGGGGCATATAACAGACATTAACAAATTGAACCGACAAGGCAAAATACAATATCAGTTTTATGGAGGATGCACCCTGCAATCTTTCCAGGCATAAACCAAAACCAATCCCCGAATACAGAATAATAGCCGCGTAGGCAGGCATGAGAACATTCGTGTATCCGCCCGGATGCGCCCTGGTAACCAAAGAGATTGCCAAAAAACTGCCTAAAACAAGAAAATCGCTTTTGCGATTGCTATGCGGACATTTTTTTTGCGACACGAACAAAAAAGAAGCAAGGCCAAAACAGGCAGCAAGCGGCAGCTTACGCAACAGATCATCCACCCAAAAATTAAAGATGACTACCTTTTTATCTATCACATGCTGCTGCGCAAGGTCAAAAATGTAGTATCCATACCAACCATCCGTAACCCTATTCATCAGTAAGGAGGAACCCACCACGAATGCACCGAAAATTATGCCATACAAAATACGCTCGGAGCGGGTACGGGACAAAAGAGCGGCCAGGGCAAGAGCCATACCCGCGATTAAGGCCGTCTGCTTGGTAAAAAAGGCAAGAAACAGGATGGCTGGCGATAGAATGGATCTCGTAAAATAACGAGGCGAATCAAAGGTATAAACACCCGCTAACAATAGCAAAAGAAAAAACGAATCGACCCGTGCGATATCAAACCAGGCCCCTGTGATGCGAAACGTGGCGGCAAAAAGACAGGACGCAAGAAAAGACACATAAGAAGAAGACGTCCGCCGGTGAACGATCAAATAAATGAGTGCCAAACAACCAAGCGAAGATAAAAAAGAAACCAGGCGTAACGCGAAAAAACCATTTCCGATCAGATACGCAGCCAGAGCACTCACATAATAATAGAACGGGGTGTAAATCGCGGCCACAAACTCCAGGGATGGCTTGGCATAGATCGGCTGGCCGTCCAGTACCCGCTGCACATGGCAAACAGAACTCCCTTCCATCCACTCCAGCTCAAACGGATAGGAAATCCGCTGCCAGACAATCCATAAATAGAAAAATAGATACGTCACCCCAAGCAGTAAAACGACGGCTCTAGCCGCTTTCTCAAAACGATCTGCATATCCGGTCGTTTCCATCACCACAGGTTCCTGCGACATAAACCATTCCCTTCCTTATATGTACTTGTCACTACTTAATCTGACAGGCACATTAGCCTACGCTGGCTAAAG